>NZ_JBIAVB010000002.1:0-587065 GCF_042893675.1 Streptomyces sp. NPDC001594
CACTGAACGCCTTCGACATCACCTTCGACGGCCGACTCTCCGCAGCCCGCCAGTAACCCCAACCACCCCCGTTACACCCTTCGATTGACAGCCCCGCGCGGTGTCGCGATGCGCGGCCGCTACCGATGGAGTCGCGAACTATACAACGATACGTTGCATAGTGATATGTGTGCTGGATAGTTGTCTCGTCGATGGCGGCGCCCTGACGTGTGAAATTACCTTCTAACCAGGCAGTTATCCGGGTGAAGCCTGGTATATACGCCTGGCGTGCACGCGATCTGGCTAATCGATGCGATCGCAAATGGCGCTAACAATTCGAAGGACATGGCCGATTGCTGAGGGGAGTGAAGGGCTCATCATGGGAGCTCGGTTGCCCACCCCCAACCGCCTGGGCTGCAACCGCGATGGCTGGGGGTGGGCCAGAACCTTGGGAGGTTCCATGTCGAGTCTGACCCTGTGTGGCCAGGAGTCAAATCCCGGGCGGATCAATGGGTTAGTCACGGTGATCGTCATCGTGCTGATCCTGTGGCCGGCAGCCGCAGAAGCTCTCGGTGCCTACGTAAACGCCATGACGTTGGCGGTGGCTCTTGCGGGTGGCGGTACAGCAGCGGCGTACCGCAACCACAACAGCCGCACGTGACCCACGGCGCCCTAGCAAGGCCGTGAAGAGGCCGGTATGACCGCTGCTGACCGGTCTCGCTAGAGCTACGGACCAGACAGAGGCACAACAACGAGGCGGCTCGGCTTCGGCCGGGCCGTCTCAGTTTCCGTCTCATTCATCTTCGTCCGGGCCCGTCCGGGGAGGCCCAAGCGGCCAAGGCGACGTGGCGTCCAGACGACCGTGACCGCAGCTGAACGCCTCTGCACCCACCCCAGACCAGTAACAACAGACTTGGAAAGCGTGTTGGGGGCAACCCCTCACGAGTTCGAATCTCGTATCCTCCGCAGCCGCCTGAACAGGCGAAACGAAGACCCCGGACCGCTTCAGCGGCCGGGGTCTTCGGCATGCTCTGGTTGCACTTCTGGTTGCGTTTACATACCCCCAATTCGGGAAATTTCAGCGCCTCTGTGAGCGACTCGCTCGCGAGATGCCGATGCCCTTCGAGGGAATCCGCCTACGTACGGCACCGACGGCAAGGGCGACTGCGTCATGCTGGGCGCCAGTGCCGGGGCGGCTCCGGTGCTGTTACAGCCCCGGCCCGACGAGGTGCACCCCCATGAAGTCCCGATCAACACTGGCAGCCTGGCTGGGCCGGCTCGACGCCCCGCGTCTGGCGCGCGTACTCGCGACGAGAAACGACGCGGCGTCACCTCCAGAGCCGCGCACGGTGGGGGAGCTGGCGGACCGCCTCCAGCGCCCGGGGTCGGTGGCTCTCGCCCTTCCACGGCTCACGCTGCCGTGCCTGCAGGTGGCCGAGGCGTTGGCGGCTCTTGGCGGACCTGCGACGCCTGGTGCCCTGGCGGAGCTGCTGGGAGCGACAGACGGCGAAGCCTCCAGCGGACTGGACGCAGTGCTGGAGACACTGGCCGATCACGCGCTGGTCTGGCCGGACGGTAACGGAACACTCCGCATGACCGCATCCCTGCGGCAGGCGTGGGACGCTCCACTGGGGCTGGACTCTCCCCTGGAGATGCTGCTGACGGGCGCGACCTCGGACGAACTGCGCGGCATGCTGGTGGCACTGGGCATAAAGCCGCCCGGCACCAAGCAGCAGCGGCTGGCCGCCTTGATGGAACACCACAGCGACCCACAAGCCATCGCCGAAGTGGTGGCACGAGCACCCGCGGTCACACAGAAGCTGCTGACCCACCGAGCAGGGGCTGCGCCGAGGCAGCCGCAGGTCATCATGTTCGGGACGTCTGGCCCCGTCCTCGAACCGGGGGCGCGATGGGCACTCGACCGGGGACTCCTGATCCAGGGCCGCCACCGGTACGGCGGTCCTGCGCGCATGCCCGTCGAAGTCGCGCTGGCGTTGCGCGGGCCCGGCTGGCACGCCCCCTTCGACCCGCTTCCACCCTCCCCTCAGCTGGTGCCCATCGCCCCCGCCGAGGTGGAGCAGGAGGCCACGGCCGCGGCCACGGCGTTCGCCGCGCATGCCGCCTCGGTGCTGTCGGCCTGTTCCTCGACTCCGCCGGCCAGACTCAAGTCCGGTGGGATCGGCGCACGTGAGCTGGCCCGGATCGGCAAGGCTGCCCAGGCCGACGAAGCGATGGTCCGCATCACCCTGGAGACCGCTTACGCGGCCGGGCTGCTGGCCCGGGACGGCGACCTCGTGGCACCGACAGAGGAATACGACGTGTGGGCGGAACAGGAGCCCGCGGAGCGGCTTGCCACGCTGCTCCAGGCATGGCGCGACCTCCCGCTCACCCCCACCCAGGCGCGCGACGAGGACAACAAGGCGCTCCCCGCCCTCGCGGGGGCACCGCCCTGCAACGGCTGCCGCCAGGCTCGCCACGGACTGTTCGCCGCAGCGGCGCGGCTCCCGACCGGTCAGGGTGTGAAGGCCGCCTCTGATCTCGGACCGACGGTGGCCTGGCACCGCCCGCTCGCCGACGCCTCGCCCATGGACGTCACCCCGTTCGCCGCGGTGATCCGCGAGGCCGAACTGTTCGGAGTGATCGCCCGAGGCGCGCTGTCGGCTCTCGGCGCCCATCTACTCGCCGACGACGCACCAGGACTGACCGCCGCCTGCCGACGGCTGCTGCCCCCGGCCACCGCAGTGGCCCGGATCGGCGCCGACCTCACCGCCGTCGTCGCAGGCACACCGGCCGCGCGGCTCGCCATGGTCCTGGATGCAACCGCAGACCGGGAGATCAGTGGCACGGCCTCGGTGTGGCGGTTCAGCTCCGGCAGCATCCGACGGGCCCTGGACGCCGGCCGCGCTCCGGAGGACATCGCGGCCGACCTGGCCGCCATCGCCGCCGGGCCCCTGCCGCAGCCGCTGTCTTATCTCATCGCCGACTCCGCGCGCAGCCACGGACGCGTGCGCATCGCCCCGGCCGCCTGTGTCCTCCACGGCGAGGAGCCGGCGCTCCTGGCCGAACTCGCCGCCCACCGCAAGCTCTCCAAGCTCGGCCTGCGGCAGCTCGCGCCGACTGTGCTCGTCAGCCGCAGCCCACTCGGCACAACCCTCGCCGCGCTCCGCGCCGAGGGGTACGCCCCCGTCGCCGAAACGGCGGACGGAACCGTACGCGTCGAGAAAGTCCGGCCCCAGCGGGCGGCCACTACTGTTCCGGCCCCTCGGAAGACCGGCGACAAGCGCGGCATCCGAAGCACGGCCATCCGCACCTCGGAGGTCCCGGCCGCCGCCGACATGGATGTCCTGGCCGTCCGGCTGCTGACCGCACCACCGACCGCGCCGGAACCCGACCCGTTCGGCAGCGGAGTCCCCTTCGGGACGGACACCGAGGAGATCGTCGCCGGATACGCGAAGCACCTGTCGTACAGCGATGTCCGCCAGCTCGCCCATGCCATAGACGCCGGCACCGCCATCACGGTCGAGTACGTCGCCACCTCGGGCAGTCGCACCGTACGCACCCTGAGTAGCCTGGAACTCGACCCGCCCTACCTGGAAGCCTGGTGCCACCTGCGCGAAGCCGAACGCGTCTTCACGCTCTCCCGCATCCACGGCGTCATGCCCCTATAGACCGGTCAGGCCCCGAGGTCAGCGCTGCAGCCCGAGGATCAGCCGGACAGAGTCCTCCACACGATGCAGCTCACCCGGGGCCAGCAGCCCCAGCTTCCTCCGCAGCCTCGACTTCGCCACTGTGTGCAGGTCCGCACAGTTCACGTACGACTCGTCGTACTTCGTCAGGCCCGCGTCAGGCCCGATCGGAACATGGGTGACCTGCGGACCGGAGGTGCCGGTGATCAGCGCGACTGTGACCGAGGCGAGCGGTTCCGCGATCCGGTTGACCGTGAGAACGACCACCGGATGCGGCCCCACCGGCTGGGGCAACGCGCAGACCCAGACTTCGCCACGCAGCGCCGTACCAGGGCTCACCACTGCATCTCGTCCGCTGCCGCAAGCTCGGCGTCACTCGGCTCGACCACGCCTTCGGGCAGCGGCGCGGCCTGCCCCTGATAGAAGACACGAATCTCCTCGGCCGCCCCCACCTCAGCTGCTTCCCGCGCGAGGAGCCTCAGCCCTTCGCGAAGGGCATCGGAAGTTGAGCCGAGGTGCAGCGTCCGCATGACCTCCTGAAGGGCCTGCATCTCATCGCTGCGGAGCCGGACCTGTGCCAGCCTGCTGGGCCCGAGCACGGCCGATGCCGCGTTCCGCTTGGCTGTCTTCGCAGCGGGCTTCTTAGCCGGCCGCTTCTTGGGAACCGCTGCGGTCTCCACGCCTCCTCCAGGCTGTCGTACAAATGTCATACAGCCAGTGTGGGGGCCGCGGTCGGCACGCGTCAAGGGAACTCACCCCGGTCGAACCGGCCGGCCGGCCGCCGGTGGACCCCGCCCTGCTGCCGACAGAACAGGGTTGGGCGAGGGAACCGGCAGGCCGTATCTCCTGGTTGCAGTTCTGGTTGCATTCGCCCCTGTCCGGGCCTGTCCGGAGGGCGGCATACAAGCAGATCCGCCGCAGGTCAGGACAGGTATGGCCCTTGCCGGACGGGCATACGAACATTTGGAAAGCGTGTTGGGGGCAACCCCTCACGAGTTCGAATCTCGTATCCTCCGCCTCTGCCCACCAGGGCAAACGAAGGCCCCGACCGCCCACAAGCCTCTGCTCTTCCTGTACGCCCTCAGCCGGTTCCAGCAGGATGCCGACGGCGAGCTGGTCTACAGCGCGGTGGAGGAGGACCTGAAGCGGCTGCTGGCCGAGTACGGTCCGCCCAACAGGACGACGCCCGCCTACCCGTTCCACCATCTGGCCAGCGATGGGGTGTGGGAGGTGCGCACCGCCCGTGGACCCGGCAGTCCCGGGAGCGCGGTGCGGGAGCTGCGGGCAACCAGGGCTGTCGGGCGGCTGGCGCCGGAGCTGCGGGCGGCACTGCGGCGGGAGCCGTCGCTGCTGGGTCGGCTGGCGCGCGTACTGCTCGACCTGCACTTCCCGCCCTCTCTGCACGGCGAACTGTGCGAAGCGATCGGGCTGGAGCCGGAGCCGGCGGAGACCGGACTGCTGTGGTCAGCGCGACGGCAGAGGGACCGGCGGATGCGGGAGCTGGTACTGACGGCCTACGAGTACCAGTGCGCCTTCTGCGGCTACGACGGGCGGATCGGGGCGGTGCCGGTCGGACTGGAGGCCGCGCACGTGCGCTGGTGGGCGTTCGACGGCCCCGACGAGATCGACAACGGACTGTGCCTGTGTTCGCTGCACCACAAGCTCTTCGACAAGGGCGTCCTCGGTGTCGGAGACGGCCACCGAATCCTCGTCTCGCAGCGCTTCATCGGGCACAGCCCCGCTGCCCGCGAGCACGTCATAGCACTCGCCGGCCGTCCACTCATCGGCCCGCAGCCGGGCATCCGCCCCGTGGCGGCGCACCACCGCTCTTGGCACACCAGCCAGGTCTTCCACGGCGCCCCGCGCCCGGACGCAGATCCTCCACGAAGTGGATCTCGCGAGGGCTCGCACACCCGCCCGCAGGTCAGCCCCCGTACTCCCACGGGTTGAGCAAGAGTGCGCCAGTCCGGGCCAGGTGCTTGACGTTCCGGCTCACCAAGGTCCACCCGTTCGCCAGGGCGGTGGCGGCGATCAGCGCATCCGGCGGATCAATGCTGGTTCCGGCGCTCTTCAGCTTCCGATGAAGGGCAAGGTACGCGAGGGCTTCCTGTTCTCCGATGGCCGCGATCCGGTCGCTGTACTCAACGCGGATGCTGTCGAGCACCCGCTTGAAAGCGGTACGCCGTACCAGGTCCGGCGTCTCCGCGATGCCCGCCTCGATCTCCGCGATCGTGATGACGCTCAGGTGAAGACCGGTAGACGGGACCGAACGGGCCCAGGCCACAACGGCCGGAGCCGGCTTCGACCGGGTGGTGATCTCGGAGACGACGTTGGTGTCGAGCAGGTAGATCACTCGCCGTCCGCCGCATCGTCGTAGGAACGCTGCCCGAACTCCAGACCCTCGAACGGTGCCGACTCAAGCCGATCAAGAAATCCGTCACTGCCGAGGGTGGCCCAGCGGTGAAGCATCTCCGGGAGGGCGTCGATGTCGGTGTCGGCGAGTTCGGCGTCGAAGTGGCCGAGCTGTCGCTCGGGCAAGGACTCCCGGATCTCCCGAATCGTCCGCAGCGGGTGCGGATCTTCAGGCCGACGAGGCGGCAGCGGGAGGTTCGGGGCAGTACTCATGTGATCGGCTCCTCCACGAAGCGGTCCGCGGGCCCATACCTGAGGACAAGCCTAGGCTGGCTGGCCGTCCCGCAGGCTGGATCCCGCCGAACCTAGGCTGCCCGGTCTCAGTTCTGGTCTCATTCACCCTGTCCGGGGCTGTTCGGACACAGCCAATCTGAACGGTCCATCGCAGGTCAGGGCAGCTACGGTTCCCGCCGGACCCCCGTACGAACTATTCCGAGTCGGCCATCAGCGGTCAGGTGCTCGCTGACCTATTCGCGTCCGAGCTGGTGGAGAGACGAAGGATCTTGTCCCAAGTAGCCACTGCCTCCGCAGCGGCGGCCGTGGCCAGCGCGATGGCGAAGTCTTCCAACGCTTGCACTGCCGCAACGTGTGGAGGAAGGGCGATGCCGTCGGAGGCTCCTTCCCTGTTACCTCCAGAGGCTGGAGGAGTGCCTCATAGGCCCTACGCACCGTGACCGTCACAGCTTCGGTTGTCCACCGCTGCATGCCTTGGTTTGTGACAAGCGAGGCGATCACAGCAGTGATCAACATGGGCGTCACCAGGACCCCTACGGCGACGGCGTCACGCCAGACGTGCCAGTTTGCGCGTTGGATGGCTGCTGCAACGGCAACACCCGCTGAGACGGACATCGCGACGGGGACGATCATCTTGAGAGCGAGTGCCCTCCGGGACGCCTGATACAGGACGTCTTCGCGCTGCAAGTAGTCCAGCGTCGGACGATCTGGACGCGTCGCCAAGGAGCTGTCGCGGACCTGGCGCACCAGGTGAGCGCGGCGCCGTCTTGCGTGTGCCCGCGCGTGAGCCCAGCAGATCCGTTCCAAGAGCGTTCTGTTACGTCGGCGCTGCGACGTCGCCGTCATGGTCAGGGCCCACATCGACAATGCCCAAGCAGCGAAGATGAGCGCCCCAAACTCGGCTTTCGACACGTTCCCCCTCCGGAACATCGAGGGGCTCAGCCCCTTCACAGGTCCCTATGCCCCGGGGAGGTCCGCCAACGCCTCACTGTCAGCACGAAGCCGTGTGCGAGCCGGGGACCGTCAATCCGGCCACCGCAGGCCCGTGACCAGCTACAAGATCGGGCTGCCGACCTGGCAGACGACCCGGCTCCGTGGTCCCAGTTCTGGTCTCAGTTCTGGTCTCATTCGCCCCCGTCCGGCCCTGTCCGGACAGGGCCACGCCGAACGCTCCGCCGCAGGTCAGGACGGGTACGGCTCCCTCCGGACGGGCGTACGAACATTTGGAAAGCGTGTTGGGGGCAACCCCTCACGAGTTCGAATCTCGTATCCTCCGCAGCCGCCTGAACAGGCGAAACGAAGAGCCGGACCGCTGATCGCGGTCCGGCTCTTCGGCATGTCCTGGTTGCAGTTCCGGTTGCATTTACATCCGACATAAGGCGCATGCCGACAGTCTCGCCGAGCCGAGAACGCTCCACACACGCGATGCCAATGCGAGCCCGGAACAGGCGCTCGCGGCACGAGGGGCGCCGCATCCCATGAGCCACGGACCACGAGGGAGCCGGCTGGCCGCGGCTCACCGTCGACCGACGAGCACCCGGACGCTCCACCCTTCCACGCCGAGCGGACTCCGACACCGCCCCCACCCGGACAGGGTGCGGCCCGTTCACGCTCCTCCGGCTCCACCCGAGCCACCTGCGGGGGCCCGACAGTCGCGAGGGAGAGAACGCAGCACAGCGATGACCTATCGGAGGTATAGTTTTCTCCATACTTGATATCAAGGAGGTGTACCATGAGCCGTACGGTGATCGACCTCGATGACGAGCTGGTCGCGGACGTGGCCAAGGCCCTGGGGACCAGCACCAAGAAGGAGACGGTCAACACCGCCCTGCGCGAGGTGCTGGAGAACAGGCGGCGCGCGCTGGCCCTGACCCGCCTGCGCGCCGCGGCGGACGACGGCGCATTCGATCTGACGCTCTTCGAGGACAAGCGGAACTACCGACGGTGAACGCAGCGCTCTACCTGATCGACACCAGCGCCCTCGCCCGCTTCATGCGGGGCGACGCGGAGCAGTACGGCTGGGACCAGGCAGCGGCAGCCGGCCTGATCGCCACGTGCCCCATCACGGAGCTGGAGTTCTTCTACAGCGCCCGGTCGGCATCCGACCGGGCGCGCGGCATCGAAGACATGCGACTGCTCTTCGGCTGGGTTCCCGTCGACGACCGCGCCTACGACCGCGCCTGGCAGGTCCAGGAGGTCCTCACCAAGCAAGGCAAGCACCGCAGCGCAGGTGCGGTCGACCTCGTCGTCGCAGCCACCGCCGAGCTGCAGGGGCTCACCCTCCTGCACTGTGACCATGACTTCGACTGCATCGCCGCAGTAACCGGCCAGCCCGTCCAGTGGTACGGCCCGGAGGGCCGTAAGTAGCCGAGCAATAGTTGCAGTTCTGGTTGCATTCCCCTCCGTCCGAGGCCGTCCGGACAAGGCCGCCCAGGACGAGCCGCCGCCAGCCCGAAGGGCCGGACCGCATCAGCGGTCCGGCCCTTCGGCGTTTCCCGCCCCGGTGCGGGCGCGGTGTCAGGCCGTCGTGCGGTCCGGGGTCGGGCGGTCAGGCCGTCGTGCGGTCCGGCGTGCGGCGGGGCAGGTGGCGGCGGACGGCCCAGGTCGCCGCCGCGAGGGCGAAGCCGTAGACCGCCACCAGGCCGTGGCCGTTCTCCTGCGCCAGCCACATCGCGAGGCCGAGGGCGGGCACCGCGGCCGCCAGGGCGCGCTCCTTGGGGAGGCGGGTGCGGGTGAGGAGGGCGAGGGCGAGGGTGGCGCCGAGGAAGTAGGTGGCGCCCGAGCTGCCGGCGAAGTTGCGCGGGTCGGCGCCGGGGCCGCCGTCGAGGCCCAGCAGGCCGTCGATCCGGCCGGGGAGCACGATGCCGGCGAGGAAGAAGCCGAAGGTCAGGGGCCCGCCCCAGTACCACTGGGCGAGCGCGGCGACCGCGGCCAGCGTGACGAGGTTCCACAGGCCGCCGAAGAAGCCGCCGTTCTGCATGAACACCGAGGTGAACTCGCGCCACCAGCCGGACCTCGCCGGGTCCGCGTCCAGCGCGTCCATGGCGCCGGACCACACCAGCTGGAGCACGACGCCGCCGACGGCGAGGCCGGTCAGGGCGATCGCCACCCAGGGCAGCGGCCGCGAGCGCAGCGTGTCGCGGCCGACCGCGCCGAGCCCGCAGTTGAACATCACGACCATCAGCGCGGCCGTGGTCACGTTGAAGACGATCGCCTCCATGACCTGACACCTCCCCCTGGCGACGGCGTTTCCAACACCGTTCGAAAACCTGACAGGACGCAGGCTAGCAGGATTCCAACGGTGTTGGAATCCGTTGTACGGTGGGAGACATGAAGCTCACCAAGGAGCGCATCGTCGACGCGGGCATGGCCGTATTCGCCGAGGTCGGCTACCAGAACCTGTCCATGCGCCAGGTCGCCGACCGCCTCGACACGCATGCGGGCAGCCTCTACTACCACGTGCGCGGCAAGGACGAGTTGCTCGCGCTGATGGCCGACCGGGTCTGCCGCGGCGCCTACGACGCCGGGAGCGAGGCCCTCGCCGGCCTCCCGCCCGCCGCCGGCTGGCAGGAGCGCGTCACGGCCCAGGCCGACGCCCTGCGCCGGAGCATCAAGGAGCACCCCGGGGGCGCCCAGCTCCTCGCCGAGAGCCCCGGCACGCTCAGCACCGGCGCCCTCTCCCTGATGGAACGGCTGCTGCGCACCCTGCGCGACGCCGGACTGCCCGCCGAGGACTGCGCCGTCGCCGCCGACACCCTGCTCAGCCACGTCACCGGTTTCGTCCTCCAGGAACAGAACCAGCCGGCCGCGCCCCCCGCCGTCACCCCCGAGCTCCTCGCCGAACTGCGCGAGCGGTTCCCCCTGCTCATGGACGCCCCGGTGCCGCACCTGGGGCAGGACGAGAAGTTCACCCGGAGCCTGCGCCTGCTCTGCGTCGGCTTCGCGACGCTCACCCGGCCCGCCCCGCCTCCCGGGGACACCGCGGTCAGTCCAGGGTGAGGCGGGCCAGTTCCGTGCGGGAGCGGATGCCCAGCTTCGGGTAGGCCTTGTAGAGGTGGTGTTCCACCGTGCGCGGGCTCAGGAAGAGGAGGGCGGCCACCTCGCGGCTGCTGCGGCCCTCGGCCGCCAGGCGGACCACCTGGAGCTCCTGCGGGGTGAGGCGGTCCGCGAGCGCGCGGGCGGTCGGGACGGCCGGGGCGGCGAAGTCGCCCGCGGCGCGGAGTTCGGCGCGGGCGCGCTCGGCCCAGGGGGCGGCGCGCAGGCGCTCGAAGACCTCCAGGGCGGCGTGCAGCCGGGCCCGTGCCTCCGCCTGGCGGCGGGCGCGGCGCAGCCACTCCCCGTGAACGAGCAGGGTGCGGGCGGCCTCGAAGGGGCGGCCGCCCCGCTCGTGGAGGATTCCGGCCTCCTCGAAGGCCCCCTCACGTCCCGTCAGCTGCGCCTCGCAGCGCAGCGCGAGGGCCCGGGCCCAGGGCTGGCCCCCGGCCCGCGCCCAGGAGTCCAGGCGCTGCCACGGGAGCCGGGCCCGTTCGGGGACGCCGAGCCGGACGGCGGCCTCGACCAGGTCGCCGGTCGCCGACACCAGGGCCGTCATGTAGTGGCCCGGGCGGGTCCACGCCGACTCCAGGCGGTCCAGGGCCTCCTCGTAGCGGCCCAGGCCCAGGTCGAGCAGGCTGAGCGCGCAGGCGACCGCTATCCCGCCGTCGACGGTCCCGCCGGCCGCCGCCCGGCACCGCTCCGGGTCCCCCTCGACCGCGGCGATCCGGGCGAGGGCCACGTCCAGCCGGCCGACGCGCTGGGGCATCCCGCAGTCCTCGGCGACGGCCCGGGCCTCGGCCACGGACGCCTCCGCGTCGCGGTGCCGGCCCTGGATCACCTGGAGCCGGGCGAGCATCTGCAGCGCCTCCGGAACTCCGCCCACCAGGCCCTCCCGGCGTCTGCGGGCCACTTCGGCGGTGACCAGTTCCTCCACCCGGTCGTCCGCGCCGAGCAGGGCCGCCGCGTAGACCGGACGCATCCCCGGACCGCCCTCGGCGGCGGCCGCGGCGAGGGCGGCGAGACCGGCCCGGTGGTCGCCGTCCACCAGCGCGGCCATGCCCCGGACGGTGTGGTCGCCGGGCAGGAGCCGGGCGCAGGCGCGTACCGACTCGGCGTCCCCGGAGAACCAGGCGTACGTGGCCGCGGTGCGCAGCATCGCCGCCGCATCACCGGGCTCGGCTTCCGGTGCGCCCTCGACCAGGATCCGGGCCGCGGCGGCCTGGTCCCCGCGCTCGAACTCCACGGCGGCGCGGACCTCGGCGAGCGCGGCCCGTTCCGCCCCGGCGGCGGCGAGCGGTCCGGCCCGTCCGGCCAGGGTGGCGGCCAGGGGCAGGTCCCCCGCGGCCACGGCGGCGCCGGCCGCCCCGCGCAGCAGCCGTCCGCGGTCCGGGAGGGAGGTGGAGAGGGCCGCGGCGCGCTGGTAGAGGTCGCAGGCGATGGCGGGCGCGGCCCGGTCCCGGGCGCGCTCGGCCGCCCGGGCGACCTCGGCGGCGACGGTGGCGTCCGGGCCGAGGGCGGCCAGGGCCAGGTGGTGGGCGCGGACGTCGGGGTCGGCCGCGCGGCCGGCGAGTTCGCGGTGGACCCGGGCGCGCCGGCCGGAGGCGGCGCCCTGGTAGGCGGCGGCGCGGACCAGCGGGTGGCGGAACGCGGCCCGGGTGCCGTCGACCCGGAGCAGTCCCGACCGTTCCGCCGATTCCAGGGCCCTGGTCCCGCTGCCGCCGAGCGCGTCGACGGTGGCCAGTACGGAGGCCAGGTCACGGCTGCTGTCCGCGGCGGCGGTGAGCAGCAGCAGCCTTACGTCGTCGTCCAGTTCGGCGATGGTGTCGCGGAAGGAGGCGAGGACGCGGTCGGTGACCCGCTGGCCGCCGCAGGGCCCCGAGCCCCGGTCGCCCCGGCCGAATTCCAGCAGGGCCAGGGGGTTTCCGTCGGCGCTGTCCAGGACGTGGGCACGTCGCGGGGCGGACAGCCGGTAGCGGTCGAGCAGTTGGGCGGCCGCCCGCCGGTCCAGCCGGGGGAGGTGGAGTTCGGGCAGGCCGCGCGCGTCGAAGCCCTCGTCGCGTGCGGCGAAGACGAGGGCCACAGGCTCGGCGTCGATCCGCCGGGCCGCGAACAGCAGGGCGTCCGCGCTGCTCTGGTCCAGCCACTGGGCGTCGTCGACCACGCAGACCACCGGGCCGGACTCGGCGAGGCGGGCGAGCAGGGTGAGCAGGGCGAGGCCGGTGGTGTACCGGTCGGCGGGGCCGGCGGAGCCGCCGAGCACCGTCCGCAGCGCCTGCGCCTGCGGGCCGGGCAGCCGGTCGACCAGGTCCTGTACGGGCCACAGCAGTTGGAGCATGGCGGCGCCGACGAGGTCGCGTTCCGCCTCGCAGCCGCCCACCCGCAGCAGCGTGTGCCCCGGGTCCGCCGGTATGCGCTCCAGCAGGGCGGACTTGCCGATGCCCGCCTCCCCGCGCAGGACGAGCGCTCCCCCGCGTCCCTCCCGTGCCGCTTCGAGCAGCGCGTCGAGCGCCGCTTCCTCGGACTGCCGCCCGTAGAGCATGTGCCGCTTCCCCCTCGCCGCCCGCGCCGCCCCTGCCGCCCCCGCCGCCCTCCGGCGGGGGTACGCAGGCAACCCCCGCCGGTCCCGGCGGACTTACGTAGCCGCTGCCAGAAACCTTACTGATCCGCCCGGCGGCCTCCCCCGCCTACGGTCGGGACCGGGTCGCGGCACCCGCCGTGACCTGGTCCTCAAGCGGCGCTCAGGCAGCCCTCCGGCGCGCGCCCCTACCGTCGGGACCGGGATCGCGGTGTCCGCCGCGGCATCCGCCCTGCAGCGTCTCTCATCAAGGAGTCCGATCATGACCGTGCGCGTCCTCGCCCTCGTCGGCAGCCTCCGGGCCGGCTCGCACAACCGTCAACTCGCCGAGGCGGCCGTCAAGCACGCGCCCGGCCACGTCTCCGTCGAGATCCACGAGGGTCTCGCGGACATCCCCTTCTACAACGAGGACATCGACGTCGAGGGTTCCGTCCCCGCGGCGGCGGCCGACCTGCGGGCGGCGGTGGCCGGGGCCGACGCGCTCCTGCTCGTCTCCCCCGAGTACAACGGCACCATCCCCGCCGTGCTGAAGAACGCGATCGACTGGCTGTCCCGCCCGTACGGCACCGGCGCCATCACCGGCAAGCCGGTCGCCGTCATCGGTACCGCCTTCGGCAGCTACGGCGGCGTGTGGGCCCAGGACGAGGCCCGCAAGTCGGCCGGCATCGCCGGCGGTGCGGTCCTCGAGGAGGCCAAGCTCTCGGTCGCCGGTTCCGTCACCCGCTTCGCCGAGACCCACCCCGGCGACGACACCGAGGTCGCCACCGCGGTCCTCGGGGTGCTCGAGCAGCTCGCCACCAAGGCGAACGCCTGACGCCCACCCGCCGCAGCCCTGCGGGAACTTCACGCTGCCGCCGGGTCACCGGCCGGAAAGGAACACCGCCATGCTCACCCTGACCCCCCGTGAAGGGGCGGCCCCGCGGGTCTTCGGCCCGGCCCCGCACGGCCAGGGCTCGCAGATCTCCCCGATCATGCTCCAGGAGGAGCTGTGGGGACGGATGCGCGCGCTGCCGTTCGTCTACATGGCCCCCACGCTGGTCTCGGTCCCGCACGCCCGGTCCCTCTTCATCCCGGAGGGCATCGGAACGGGCCCGGCCGAGGCCTTCCAGCGCGGTAGGGAGTGGGCCCACATCCACCCCCACCACGACGGCTCGCTCCACCTCACGCTTCCGAAGGAGGCCGAGGAGGACGTGATCGCCGCGGGCTGGGGCGTGCACCACCCGGTGCAGGCCGTGGTGCTCGTGTACGGGCCGAGGACGGCGGCGGAGCTGGAGACGGTCTGGGAGATCATCCAGTTCTCGTACCGGTACGCGATGGGCGCGAAGTAACGCACACGCTCCACCGTGTGAAGGGGGGCCGAACCGCTGTCGCGGTCCGGCCCCCCTTCCGTTCGCCGTCTTCCCCGGGTCTTCTACCGTCTTCTCCATGGGCAGCCACTTCCAGACCGTCGTCGACCTCGACGCCACGTCCTCCGACGCCCGGCAGCTCGCCTCCCTCGGGCTCGACTGGCTCGTGCGGGAGGGGATCGTGCGGGCCGAGCGGACGCCCTGTGTGCTGGGGGCGCCGCTCGGGCATCCGCCCGGGGACCGCTGGGCCACGGCCGTCGAGGAGGCCGACTGGGAGCCCACCGACGGCCTTCGCATCGAGACGGGGCGGACCGTCTTCCACGGCGGGCAGGGCGAGCCCAGGTACGCCGCCTGCCCCCACTGCGCGGGCCGGGTGCAGCTCGCCACCGAGGACTGGGACCGGATCGAGGCGGCGTGGGAGCCGTTCGACGCCGCCGTCGCCGCCTGGCGGGCGACCGGGCGGGCCGTCGTGGCCTGCCCGGGCTGCGGACGGGAGGGCGAGCTCGCCGCCTGGCGCTGGGAGGACGACTACCACGCCTTCGGCCACCTGGGCTTCGAGTTCTGGGACTGGCCCGCCTTCAGCCCCGCGTTCCTCGACCGGTTCGGCCGCGCGCTGGGCGGCCACCGCCTCGTCGTGGTGGGCGGCAAGTTCTGAACCGTATCTAGCCGAGCTGGGCGGCGGCCCAGCGGGCCCAGTCGCGGCGCATCGCGTTGAAGCGGAGGCCGTACTCCAGGGCGATCCGGCCGTGCACCGAGAGCGTGTCCTCGCCCCAGTCGATCGACCGCTCCAGGGCGCGCAGGGCCTCGTACTCCTGGTCGGAGAGCTCCATCAGGCCGGTCAGGTAGGCGCTCGCCTGCTCCGCGGGCAGGACCCCGAGGAAGAAGACCCGCAGCAGGACGTCGCTGCGGGTGTTGCGCTGCGGCTTGGTCTCCGTCAGCCAGTGGCGCAGTTCGGCCAGGCCCTCGTCCGTGAGGGCGTACTCCTTGCGGCCGCGCGGACCCTCCGCCGAGACGCCGATCAGGCCGGCGGCGGCGAGTTTGGCCAGTTCGCCGTACATCTGGCTCTGGGTGGCGGGCCAGACGTTGGCCAGGGAGGTCTCGAAGCGCTTCAGCAGGTCGTAGCCGCTGGCCGGGCGCTCGGAGAGGAGTCCGAGGAGGGCGTGTCGAAGGCTCATACCGCTCACCTTACCTTCCACCATTGACATGTCAGTTATGGAAGGTCTAACTTCGACATGTCAGAACAGGAATGTCAGCCCGGGGGTCCTCGATGTCGTACGTACGCACCTTCCTGCCGTGGATCGTCTTCGCGGTCGTCCCGTCCGCCCAGTGGCAGTGGGGCGCGCTCGCCGCGCTGGTGGCCGCGGCGGCGGTGATCGTCCAGCAGCGCCGCGAAGGGGCCGGGTTCGACGCGCTGATCATCGAGACGGGCTCGGCGGTCTTCTTCGCGGCCCTGGCGGGCATCGCGTTCGCCGACCGGCACTCGGGCGTGCACGGCTACTCGGCGGCCCTCTCCTCCGGGGTCCTCGCCCTGGTCGCCGCGGTCTCCCTGCTGATCCGCCGGCCGTTCACGCTGGGCATCGCCAAGCGGACCACCCCGCGCGAGGTCTGGGGGCTGCGGCCCTTCGTCCGGGCCAACACGGTCATCACCGGCGTCTGGACGGCCGCCTTCGCCCTGACCGCCGGGGGCCTCGCGCTGCTCGCCCACGCGGGCCAGGGGCATTCGACGGCGGCCACGGCCGTGCAGGCCGCCGGGTTCGTCCTGCCGATGCTCTTCACCTCCCGCTACGTCGCCTCGCTCCAGGCGGGGGCCGCCGCCGCCCGGTGAGCGGCGACGGCGCGCGGGGCCGTGTGAGTGCCGCGTCCCGGGCCGGTCGGGGGGCCCGCCGATAGGGTGGGCGGGTGCCCACGTACTCGATCGGTCAGGCCGCCGCTCTGCTGCGCGTGAGTCCCGAGACCGTCCGCCGCTGGGCCGACTCCGGGCGGCTGCCCGCCCTGCGCGCGCCCGACGGGACGCGGGCCGTCGAGGGGCCGGTGCTCGCCGCCTTCGCCAAGGAACGCGCCGCCGGACTGCACCCGCTGCCCGAGCGTGCCGCGGCCACCTCCGTACGGAACTCCTTCGCGGGGATCGTCACCGCGGTACGGGTGGACGACGTGGCGGCCCTGGTGGAGATCCAGTCGGGTCCGCACCGGATCGTCTCCGTGGTGACCCGGGAGTCGGTGGAGCAGCTGGGCATCGAGGTGGGCGCCAGCGTCACCGCCCGGGTGAAGTCGACGGAGGTGTACGTGGACGTGCCCCTCACCCCCAGGGGCCCCGGCGGGGCGTAGCGGGCTTGGTTCAGCGGCAGCGGAGGGCCGCGTACAGGTCCAGCTTGTGGTCCAGGCGGGAGAGGTCGCGGCCGGTCAGGACCTGCACCCGTTCCATCCGGTAGTGCACGGTGTTGACGTGCAGGTGGAGCGCCTGCGCGGTCCGGGCCCAGGAGCAGTTGTTGGCCAGGAAGACCTCCAGGGTCTCGCGCAGCATCCCGTCCCCGAGCGCGCCCAGCACCCGCTCGCCGAACACCGCCCGGACCTCCTCGGGCACCCCGGCCATCAGCCCGCCCAGGGTGTCCAGCTGCTCCACGCCCCGCACGGGGGCGGCCGCGTCGGCGGCCGTCAGCGCGAAGCGGGCCTGGGTCAGGGAGGCCCGCAGGTCCTCCGGGCCGACCGCGACGGCGCCCGCGCCCAGGCGCAGGTCGGCCTCCGGGCCGCCGCAGACCTGGAGCAGCGGCCACAGGGCGCGCAGCCCGGCCACCGTGTCGGTCTCCGCGAGGGGGTCCTCGTACAGGACGGCCACGGCTTCGCCGCCGGGCGCCTCGCCCAGCGCCCACGGCAGCCCGTCCGCGTGCGCGAGGGCCTCGGCCAGGGCCGGGCCGGAGGTCGCCGCCAGCACCCGGTACGGCCCGCCCGCCGGCAGCCCCGCGGCGGTGAGGGCCTCCTCCAGCGCGGCCGGTTCGCAGTCGGCCGCCAGCAGCGCGGCCAGCTCCCGTCCGGCCGCCCGGGCGGCGGCGGTCCGGCGGTGGGCGGGCCCGTCGCGGTGCTGGGCCAGCACCTCGGCGATCTCGTGCAGCACGCGCGGGGGCGCCGCGTCCGCGTCGGGGACGTGGAGCTGCCAGGCGTCGTACGGGGAGCCGTCGGCCTCGACGCGCAGCGTGAGCCCGCCCCGCGAAGGGGACGCCGCCCGCTGGGCGGGGATCGCCGCGGCGGAGGGCGTCCGGGCCACGGTGCGCCCGCTCACGGTGAGCAGGTGGCAGTCCACCCGGCCCAGGTGCGCGCAGGCCCGCTCCAGCAGTTCGCCGGGCCCGGCGCCGTTCTCCAGCAGCCGGCTCAGCTCGGCGCGCACGTTGGCGGGGAGGGCGAAGGTGCGGGTGGGCCGGCGGCTGAGGTCTCCCCAATGCCTGAGGTACACGGCCTCGGTGACGGCCCGGAAGCTGGTCCGCGCCGGGACGGCCACGATGGGCACCCGGTACGAGCGGCAGGCCTCCACGAGGGCCTCGGGGACCCGCCCGTGGGTCTCCTCGCCGGCCAGCAGGGCGGTGGCCCCGGCGTCGGCGAGGGCGGAGACGAACCGGTCCGCCTTCCCCAGGTCGCCGTCCGTCCACCAGACCAGCCCGCTCAGTACGAGCTCGCCGGGCCCCAGGAAGCGGCCCGGGTCTTCGAGGTCGGTGGCGGTGACCCCGCTGACCTCCTGGCCGAGAAGCGCTTCTTCGCCCCAGAGCAGGGTGAGGCCGAGGTTGTCGGACTGGAGCAGGTCGAGGACGTGCATGGCAAGGACTCCTTGCGGTGGGGGTCGCCCACATTCGCCAGGTGAATACGAGAAACCTCATCGTAAATGCAAGGCGGCGCCCGCGTATGCCCTGTCTGTGCCCCTTGGCGAATCATCCAGGGCCGCCCTGCCGGGAGTCGTTCGTTTCCGTGGCCTGGACCAGTCGTTTCGCCCCCTTCGCCATTGCTTCACTGAGGCGTACGCCCCGGACGACAGAGAGGCTGGTGGCGCGAAATGGACCTCAACACGGTGCTCGACGTGCGCGATGCCCGCCGCCGCGAACCCTGGCGCCCCGGCGACGCCTTCCTCGGCGGGGGCACCTACCTGTTCTCCGAGCCGCAGCCCCACGTCCGACGGCTGGTCGACCTGTCCCGGATGGGCTGGCCGCCGCTGTCCTGGCAGCCCGACGGCTCGCTCGACATCGCCGCTACCTGCACCATCACCGAGCTGTCCCGCTTCGGACGCCGCCTGACCGCCCCCGCCGCCCCGCTCTTCGAACAGTGCTGCCGGGCCTTCCTGGCCAGCTTCAAGATCTGGAACATGGCCACCGTCGGCGGGAACCTCTGCAACGGCCTCCCGGCCGGCCCGGTCATCTCCCTGACCGCCGCCCTCGACGGCACCGTGCTGCTCCAGGGCCAGGACGGCGCCACCCGCCGCATGCCCGTCACCGAGTTCATCCGCGGCGCGGGCGTCAAGGACCTGCGCGACGGCGAGATGCTGCGCTCGGTGCGCCTGCCCGCCCGTGCGCTGGAGGCCCGAACGGCGTTCCGCCAGGCCTCCCTCTACGGCCTCGGCCGCTCCGGCTCCCTGGTGATCGGCGCCGCCGACCCCCAGGACGGCTCCCTCGCCGTCACCGTCTCCGCGGCGACCACCCGCCCGTTCCGCTTCTGGTTCGCGCTGCCGCCCACCGCGGCCGAACTCCGCGGGGCGATCGACTCCGCCGTCCGCCCCGGCGAATGGTTCGACGACATCCACGGACTGCCCGAGTGGCGGCGGCACATGGCCCTGCTCCAGGCCGAGCAGGTCCGCCGCGAACTCCGCCTCCCGGAGGGACCCCGATGAGCTACGAGATCGAGATCAACGAGCAGCGCTTCGAGGACGAGCCGCGGGCGGGCCAGTGCCTGCGCACCTACCTGCGCGAACGCGGCTGGTTCGGCGTCAAGAAGGGCTGCGACCAGGGCGACTGCGGGGCCTGCACCGTCCACGTCGACGGGCAGCCGGTGCACAGCTGCCTCTACCCCGCCGTCCGCGCCGAGGGCCGCTCCGTCACCACCGTCGAGGGCCTCGCCTCCCCGTGCGGCGAGCTCCACCCGGCGCAGAAGCAGTTCCTGGAGGCCCAGGGCTTCCAGTGCGGCTTCTGCACCGCCGGCTTCCTGATGACCACCTCCGCCCTCCAGGCCGAGCGGGGCACCGCCCACGACGACGGCAAGCTCGACGACCTCCCGCGCGCCTTCAAGGGCAACATCTGCCGCTGCACCGGCTACCGGGCCATCGAGGACGCCGTCCGCGGGGTCCGGCACATCGAGGAGCCCGAGGCCGGCCAGGCCGTCGGCCGCAGCCCCGGGGCCCCGGCCGGCCCGCAGGTCGTCACCGGCACCGCCCGCTACACCTTCGACGTCGAGGTGCCCGGGATGCTGCACATGAAGCTGCTGCGCTCCCCGCACCCGCACGCCCGCATCGTCGACATCGACATCCGCGAGGCCCTCCAGGTCCCGGGCGTGCACGCGGTCTTCACCCACCACGACGCCCCCGACCACCTGTACTCCTCGGCCCGCCACGAGCACCCCACCGAGGACCCGATGGACACCCGGGTCCTGGACGACGTGGTCCGCTTCGTCGGCCAGCGCGTGGCCGCCGTGGTCGCCGACAGCGAGCAGGCCGCCGAGGAGGGCTGCCGGCGCGTGGCCGTCACGTACGAGGAACTCCCGTACGTCGTCGACCCGGAGGAGGCGATGCTGCCCGGCGCGCCGGTCCTGCATCCCAAGGGCCCCGAGTCGGGGATCTTCCGCGCCGAGAACAACGTGTGCGGCGAGGTCCACGGCACGATCGGCGACATGGAGCAGGGTTACGCGGAGGCGGACGTCGTCCACGAGGAGACCTTCCGGACCCAGCGCGTGCAGCACGCCAGCCTGGAGACCCACGGCTGTGTGGCGTACTTCGAGCCCAAGGAGCAGGGCGACGGCGAGCGCGTCACCGTCCGCACCTCCACCCAGGCCCCGTTCCTCACCCGGCGGGCGCTGTGCGCCCTGTTCGACCTGGACGAGGACGAGGTCCGCGTCGTCGCGGGCCGCGTGGGCGGCGGCTTCGGAGGAAAGCAGGAGATGCTCACCGAGGACGTCGTGGTCCTCGCCGCCCTGAGGCTGCGCCGCCCGGTGAAACTCGAGTTCACCCGGGCCGAGCAGTTCTACGGGGCCACCACCCGCCACCCGTTCAAGATCACCGTCAAGATCGGGGCGAAGAAGGACGGCACGCTCACCGCCCTGCGCATCCGCATCGTCTCCAACACGGGCGCCTACGGGAACCACGGCCCGGCCGTCATGTTCCACAGCGCGGGCGAGTCCTTCGTCGTCTACAAGGCGCCGAACAAGGAGGTGGAGGCGTACTCCGTCTACACCAACACCGTGCCGGCGGGCGCCTTCCGCGGCTACGGCCTGGGCCAGGTCCTGTTCGCCCTCGAATCGGTGATGGACGAGCTCGCCCTGCGCCTCGGCATGGACCCCCTCGCCCTGCGCGAGAAGAACGTGATCGGCCCCGGCGACCACATGGTGACCCCGATCGGCCACGAGGAGGACCTCTTCATCGCCTCGTACGGGATGAAGCAGTGCGTGGACGTCGTCCGCCGGGCCGAGGCCGAGGACCGCAGCCACGAGGACGTCCCCGAGGGCTGGCTCACCGGCACCGGATCGGCCGTCGCCATGATCGCGACCGGGCCGCCCGGCGGCCACTTCGCCGACGCCCGGGTCAGCCTGCTGCGCGACGGCACGTACGACATCGCGGTGGGTACGGCGGAGTTCGGCAACGGCACCACCACCGTCCACAAGCAGATCACCGCGGGCGCCCTGAACACCACGGTCGACCGGATCACCGTCCGCCAGTCCGACACCGACGTGGTCCGCCACGACACCGGCGCGTTCGGTTCGGCCGGGACGGTGGTGGCGGGCAAGGCGGTGCTGCTCGCGGCCACTTCGCTGGCCGAGCGCCTGAAGAGCTTCGCCGCCCGCCACACCGGCGTGGCCCGGCACCTGTGCAGGCTGGAGGCCGAGGCCTTCGACTGCGCGGGCCGGGTCGTCACCCTCAAGGAGCTGTACGAGGCCGCCTGGGACCGGGGCACGCCGGAGGAGATCGCGGCGGACGGCCACTGGGGCGGCTCCCCGCGCTCGGTCGCCTTCAACGCCCAGTGGTTCCGCCTGGCCGTGGATCCGGACACGGGCGAGATGAGGATCCTGCGCAGCGTGCACGCGGCGGACGCGGGCAAGGTCGTGAACCCGATGCAGTGCCGGGGCCAGGTGGAGGGCGGTGTGGCCCAGGCGCTGGGCGCCACGCTGTTCGAGACCGTACGGGTGGACGACCGCGGGGAGGTCACCACGGCCGCCTTCCGCCGCTACCGGCTCCCGCAGTACGCGGACGTCCCGCGCACGGAGGTCCACTTCATGGAGACCTCGGACGCGATCGGCCCGCTGGGCGCCAAGTCCATGAGCGAGAGCCCCTTCAACCCGGTGGCCCCGGCCTTCACGAACGCCCTGCGGAACGCGACGGGCATCCGCTTCACCGAGCTGCCGGTGACACGTGATGTGGTGTGGCGGGCCATCCATCAGAAGCTGCAAGGCGGAAGCGACGACTGATCACACAGGTGCGACTCATAGGACCCTCTCAACCTGGCAGATGGGGTTCCGTCGCACCTCCAGCGGGGCATGACTGGTCCATGGCCTCACTCCTGCTGCACGGCGACCTCGACCACCCCGCCAGACTGACCGTCGCCGACCTGCGGCGATGGCCGCAGCGCCGGGCGAGGGTCGTCTTCGACTGCGCGACGAACGGCCCGCAGCACCACGTCTTCGAGGGAGTGCTGCTGCGGGACGTCATCTCGGGCGCCGGGCCCGTCTTCGACGCTCGCCGCCGCAAGGACCGGGGCCGCTACCTCCTCGCGGTCAGCGGCGGCGACGGCCACCACACCGTCCTGTCCTGGGCGGAGCTCGACGACGACTTCTGCGGGAGCCCGGTGCTGCTGGCCACCCGCCTGGACGGCGAGGAGCTCGACGGCGCGGGCAGCCAACTGGTCGTCCCGTCCGACCGCTGCGGCGCCCGGTACGTCAGCGCGGTGACCCACGTCTGGTTCGGCACCCTGGACGTCCCGGCGCTGATCGGCGTCTGAACACGCGCCCCGCCCCGCCGCCGCAGAGGCCGTCACACTGCGCGACCGCTCGCTACCATCGGCGACGACAGCTGGTGGCGCGGGTCGGAAGGCGGGCGGACGGATGAGGCGAACGGCACGACGCGCGGGGAAGGCCCTCGGTGCGTGCGCGGCGGCGGCGCTGCTGGCGCTGGCCACCCCCGCGGGCACGGCGCAGGCGGCGGCGGGGACCCTGACCGTCGACGGGACCGACCACGAGGACCCGTCGGGCTGCTACCGGCTGGGCGACTTCGCGCCGCCGAAGGTCTCCAACCTCACGGACGAGGTGGCGTGGGTGTGGTCCGGGACGGACTGCGACGGCCAGGTGACCCAGCAGATCGACCCGGGCGCGACCGCCGTGGGCAAGGGCCGGAGCCTCTTCATCGAGTGAGCGCCCCGGCGGCGACGGCGGGCCGCCGACCGGCCATGCGGCACCCGAGGCACTCGGCGTGCCCCTCGCGCGCGGTGTGGTCGCGGGCGCCCATGGGCCAGTGCTCCTCGGCGCGCGGGCCGGGCCCCTTGCCCCAGCCCGCCAGGTGCAGCACCCAGGTGAGCACGGCGGCGGCCGCCATCACGGCGATCCCGATCCATATGCCGGGCGTCCAGGCGCACACCCCCAGGCCGGTCACCGCGGCCCCGGCGCAGGCGACGGCGGTCCCCGACCAGCCGGCGACCGTGTGGCCCTCGTCGTATCCGTGCGCGCTCATACGTCACCCCTGTCGACCTATGATGTGTCTTAGTCGGTAAGCAATTTATCTTAGGCGCTAAGGGATTTTCAATGGAGGGCAGCACGGACCGCCCCGACGCGTCCGTTCCGGCCGCGATCGGCGCGATGGACGACCTGATCGCGACGAGCATGGTGGCGCAGCAGGAGTTCGCGAAGAACCTGGGCCTCAGCCCGACGGACCTCATCTGCTTCGCGTACGTCCTCCAGGCCGGGGACGCCCCCGTCAGCGCCGGCGACCTCGCCGCCCGCGCGCACGTCACCACCGGCGCCGTGACCGGCATCGTCAACCGGCTGGAGCGCGGCGGGTACGTGACCCGGCAGCCCGACCCCGCCGACGGCCGCCGCGTGCGCGTGGTCGCCGTGCCCGAGGCCGCGCAGCGCGTCCGTGACGTGTACGAGCCGTACTACGCGCTCCTCGCGCAGCTGTTCGCGACGTACAGCCCGCAGGAGGTCGCGGTACTGAACGACTGGTTCACGCGCGCCGGCGCCCTGGCCGCGGCCTACCTCGAGGAGTCCTGCGGGCCCTGAGCCCCGGGGGCGTGGCGTTCACTCCACCCCATTGCAACAAACCAGGGAGTCCGTTGCGTTAAACCACAGACCCACTGCAACGATTTCCCACTCATGACCTGCGCATACGCCACTTCACCGCACCTCGCTGTTGCCATGACCCTGAACGCAACATAGCGTTTCCCATGTCAGAAACACGGCAGAGCAACCGCCCAGCGCAGGAGACCACGATGCAGAAGTTCGCCGTCACCGCCCCCGTCTCGGCCGTCCTCGACATCCCGGCCGGACGCGTCCAGCTGATCGCCGCGGACCGCTCCGACGCCACCGTCGAAGTCCGCCCGGCCAACCCCGCCAAGAGCCGCGACGTGAGAGCGGCCGAGCAGATCACCGTGGACTTCCGCGAGGGCGTCCTGCGGATCGCGGCCGCCCCCGCGAAGAACCGCCTCCTCGGCAGCTCCGGCGCCGTCGAGGTGACCGTCCAGCTGCCCGCCGGCTCCCACGTCGAGGCGAAGGCGGCCGCGGCCGACCTCCGGGGCGTCGGACGGCTCGGGGCGGTCGTCTTCGAGGGCGCGCAGGCCCAGGTCAAGCTGGACGAGGCCACCTCCGCGCGGCTGACCGTCCAGGCCGGTGACGTCGTGCTCGGCCGGCTGAACGGGCCCGCGGAGATCAGCACCCAGAAGGGCGACATCACCGTCGCCGAGGCCGCCAAGGGAGCCGTCACCCTCACCACCCAGCACGGCGACATCACCATCGGCACCGCCCGCGGGGTCTCCGCCACCCTCGACGCCGGCACCGGCTACGGCCGCATCCACAACGCCCTGAACAACACCGACGGCTCCGCGGCCGCCCTCACCCTCCGCGCCACCACCGCCTACGGCGACATCACCGCCCGCAGCAACTGAGCCGGCGGCGGGGTGGCCCACCCGGTCACCGGCCGATCCGGTCGACCCCCACGCCGGAGATCCGCCCGAGGCCGTCGAACCCCACCTCGGCCGTGTTCCCGTCCGGCAGCTCGGCCACGATCCGGTCGGCCTCCACCCGGTGCGGCACCCGGTGGTACTCGAAGAACCCCCGGACGACCTGCGGGGCCGAGTGGCCGATCAGCCCCGCGCCGGTGAGCAGGACCCGCGGCAGGGTCACCGGCTCCAGACCGGCCCGCGGGACCCGCGGGTCGTCGGGCAGGAAGTAGACCCTCGTGCCCGGCCCCGCCATCTGCCCCAGGTAGCCAGGGGCTCCGGCCACGCCCATGCCGGTGAAGGCGAGCATCTCGGCCGCCCGGTGCGGGTCGTCGAACCCGGACAGGTCGACGAGCCCTTCGGCCAGCTCGGGTATCCCGTGCGCCCGCCCGTACCGCCCGACGGCCTCCGTCAGGGCGACCACCTCGGCACCCTGCCAGCCCGGGTTGGCCCAGCCCCACATCCAGGACCGCTCGTCCCCGTCGTACGTCCCGAGCACGGCGACCCGCAGCTCCAGCCCGCCCTGCTGGTAGGTGCAGGAGGACAACTCGGCGGTCCACGGGCCCTCGGGGAGGAAGGAGGTGAGCACCTGGAGCTGTTCCGCACCCCAGGCGGCATGCCGCTCGGCCTCAAGCAGGAAGGCATCACTGAAACGATTCGTCATGCGCCGAACCCTACGAACCCCCGGGTCCGCCCACCGCCGGGGCCGGGCCCCGGACGGGCGCCTCCCATCAGGGTGAAGGCCGCACCGGGCAAACCTTTCTGCGGTGAACCGGTTCCGGCAGACGGGTGACGCGGCGTGTCCTCGGCTGGCGGGGGGTCACTCACAGCCACTATCTCTGCACGCATGATCAAGAACATCGCCGCCGCCGCGGCGCTCGCTCTCGGTGCCGGCCTCCTGACCTGCATTCCCGCTCAGGCCGCGCAGAACTCCGTCCCCTTCCCGCCGCCGGCCGGCTATCCCCTCGTCCTCACCCTGGCCCCCGCCCCGCTGCTGTGGCCCGCCGTACCGCTGGTGCAGCCGGCGTACGTGGTCTACGGGGTCAACTGAGACACCCGGGCGCCCGTGCCCCGGCCGGGGGTCACGGGCGCCCGGGCCCCGTACCGCCCTGCGCCCCGTCAGGCGAACTCCGGCATCTCCCCGACCCGCGTGTCCATGTCGATCACGGCGAACACCGCGCCCTGCGGGTCGCCGAGCGCGGCGAAGCGGCCGAAGGGGCTGTCCATCGGGCCGAAGTACAGCTGCCCGCCCCGCGCCTTCGTCTTCTCCACCGCCAGGTCGCAGTCGGGAACGCCGAAGTAGACCTGGACGTAGGACGGGACCTGCGGCGGGAACTCGTCGCCCATCTTCATCCGGCCCAACACCGGGTGGTCGGCGCCACCCACACTGAAGATCTTGAAGTCCATCCCGGCCGCGGCCGGATCGTCGCACTCGGCCCCGCCGGTTTCCATCTGCCGGGACTCGTACGGGAAGACCCGCTCCAGGAACGGATCGGCCGCGCCGGGCTCACGGGTGTAGAGCTCGGCCCAGGCGTACGAGCCGGCCTCGCCCAGCTTCTCGAAGCCCTTGTGCTCGCCCGGCTGCCAGACGCCGAAGACCGCTCCGCTGGGCTCCTTGGCGATCGCCATCGTGCCGAACGTACCGACCTGCATCGGCTCCATCATCAGCGTGCCGCCCGCGGCCTTGATCTTCTCGGCGGTGGCGGCGGCGTCGTCCGAGGCGAAGTACAGGCACCACTGGGAGGGGGCGTCGGCGCCCGGCATCGGCGGGACGACGGCCGCGACCGCCTTGCCGCCGGAGTACGCCTGCGTGTAGTTGCCGTACTCGCTGGTGGCCTCGCCGAAGGTCCAGCCCAGTACATCGGCGTAGAACTCCTTGGCGGCCTCCACGTCGGTGAACATCGCGTCCACCCAGCAGGGGGTGCCTTCCGGGAACTCGGCCATGGTCGATCGACTCCTGTGTCGTTTCGCGTGTGTCGTCTGGCGTGTGTCGTCTGGCTCGTACGTCCCTCCCACGCTAGGGCGGGGGTCTGACAACCGCGCGCCGAAGGGGCGTGGGGTGCGGTCACGGGAGAGGCTGGGGGCATGGACGACATCACCATCCGGCTCGCGCAGCAGCCCGAGGCCGACGCCCTGCTCGCCCGCAGCCCGCTGGCTGCGCTCACCGGGATGCTGCTGGACCAGCAGGTGCCGATGGAGTGGGCGTTCTCCGGTCCCTGGACGATCGCGCAGCGCCTCGGCGCCGACGACCTGGACGCCCACGCCATCGCCGCCTACGACCCGGAGGCCTTCGCCGCACTGCTGTCGCAGAAGCCGGCGGTGCACCGGTACCCGGGGTCGATGGCGAAGCGGATCCAGCAGCTGTGCGCGTACCTGGTGGAGCACTACGCGGGGGACGCGGAGGCGGTCTGGGCGGACGCGGGGACGGGAGCGGAGCTGCTGGCGCGGCTGAAGGCGCTGCCGGGCTTCGGGGAGCAGAAGGCGCAGATCTTCCTGGCCCTCCTGGGGAAGCGGTACGGGGTCCGGCCGAAGGGCTGGCGCGAGGCGGCCGGGGGCTACGGCCCCGCGAACGTCCACCGTTCGGCGGCGGACATCACCGGCCCGGAGTCCCTGGCGAAGGTCCGCGAGTACAAGCAGGCGGCGAAGGCCGCCGCCAAGGCCGCGAAGGGAGCCGGCTAGCAGGACCCCTTGTACCGAGGCCTAGTTGACGGACCGTCCGCCGTGGCGGGGCGCCCGCGCGCGGGGTCGCGTAACGTCGGCCGGATGACCGAGAACCTCACCCGCGCCACCACCGCCGAGCGCGTCAGCGACGCCCCCGGCAGCGTCATCACCCTGCTCACCGACACCCCGGAACTCACCTGCAACACGGCCACCTTCGAGGTGGGCGCCGCCGGTGCCCCGGTGCACTTCCACACCAAGGCCACCGAGTTCTTCCACGTCACCGACGGCAGGCTCGACGTGCTCGTCGGGGACGAGGTCCACACCCTCTCCAAGGGCGACTTCATCAGCATCGCCCCCGGGGTGAAGCACGCCTTCGCCCCCGCCGCCGGCCACACCGCCGAGGTGTTCGTCGGGTTCACCCCCGGCATGGCCCGCTTCGACTACTACCGCCTGCTCGGCCGGGTGCACGCGGGCGAGGCCACCGTCCAGGACATCATCGACAGCCAGCCCACCTACGACAACCACTACGCCGAAAGCGAGGCCTGGGCGGGCCGCCTGCTGCGCAGCGCCGAGGCGTAGACCTCGTCGGCGTCCAGGCGCCGCAGCTCCTCCGCGATCAGCTCCGCCGTGCTGCGGATCTTGAGCGCGACCTTCCGGTCCGGCCAGCCCGGCAGGACCAGCGTGGCCAGCGAACCGGTGGGCCGGTCCACCACGACCTCGCCGGCGCCGGTCTCCAGCCGGACCCGGGTGATGACCGGCCCGGCGGTGGCCACCCGGGCCACCGGCACGCCGAGGCGGTCCTCCAGCCAGCGCGCCAGCAGCTCGGCGCTGGCGTTGTCGGCCTCGCTCTCCACGGCTGCGGCGGTCACCCGCGAGGTGTTCTGGTCGAAGGCGCAGGCCAGCAGCGAACGCCACGGCGTGAGCCGGGTCCAGGCCAGGTCGGTGTCGCCGGGGGCGTAGGCCGTCGCCCGTTCGGCCAGCACGCCGACCGGGTCCGCGGCGGCCTGCGCGTCGGTGATCCGGCGCTGCGCCAGCGCGCCCAGGTCGTCGCGGGCCGGGTCGGCGGGGGCGTCGGCCGGCCACCAGGCGACCACGGGCGCGTCCGGCACCAGCAGCGGCAGCACGATCGACCCGGCCTGGGTGGTGAGTTCCCCGTGCAGGCGCAGGATGACGATCTCCCCGGAGCCGGCGTCCGAGCCCACGCGCAGCTCGGCGTCCAGCCGGGTCCGCCGGCGCCGCTCCGGGCCCCGGTGCGTCCGCTTGATCACCGCGATGATCCGGCATGGGTGCTCGCGCGAGGCCTCGGAGGCCGCGCGTACGGCGTCGTAGGCGTTCTCCTCGTCGGTGACGACGACGAGGGTGAGGACGAGGCCCATGGTGGGGCTGCCCACGGCGCGCCGGGCCGCGAGCAGGGCCCGGTCGATCTTGCTGGACGTGGTGTCGGTCAGTTCGGTCCGCATGGACACGAGTCTGTCAGCGGCTGCCGTAACGCGGGCAACCGGTTCGCTCGATTCCTCCTGGAGCTCAACGCCGCCGGCGTGCCGTACCGAAGAGGGAGCGGGAGATCTCGCGCCCCAGCTGCGTGCCGACCGAGCGGGCCAGTGAGCGGAACAGGCCGCTGCCGACGACCTGTTGGGCCAGCGAGGGCTCCGGCTTCGGGGCGCTGCGCGTGGCCCGCTCCGCGGCCCTGGCCTGCTTGTCGGCCTCGTCCGCCGCGGCGGCGGCCTCCGCCTGGGCCTCCGCGGCCGCCTGTTCGGCGGTGATCTTCTCGTACGCCGACTCCCGGTCGACGGGCTCCGCGTAACGGGAGTACAGCGGCGAGGCCTTGACGGCGGCGTCGAGGGCCGCCGGGTCGATCGGGCCCATCAGCGACTGCGGGGCGCGCAGCCGGGTGGCGGCGACGGGGGTGGGGGCGCCGTTCTCGCTGAGCACCGTGACGACGGCCTCGCCGGTGCCGAGCCCGGTCAGCAACTCCTCCAGGTCGTACGGGGAGTTCGGGAAGGTCCGCACGGTGGCCTTGAGGGCCTTGGCGTCGTCGGGGGTGAAGGCGCGCAGGGCGTGCTGGACGCGGTTGCCGAGCTGGGCCAGGACGTCGGCGGGGACGTCCTTGGGGGTCTGGGTGACGAAGAAGACGCCGATGCCCTTGGAGCGGATGAGGCGCACGGTCTGGGTAATGGATTCCAGGAAGGCCTTCGAAGCCCCGTTGAACAGGAGGTGCGCCTCGTCGAAGAAGAAGACCAGTTTGGGCCGCTCCAGATCGCCGACTTCCGGGAGGTCGGCGTAGAGGTCCGCGAGCAGCCACATCAGAAATGTCGAGAAAAGCTGCGGTTTGTCCTGTACGGCCGGGAGTTCCAGTACGGAAATCAGCCCGCGCCCGTCCGGGGCCGTTCGCAGGAATTCACTGGTGTCGAATTCCGGTTCGCCGAAGAATTCGGAGGCGCCCTGCTGCTCGAATGCGGTGAGCGCCCGCAGGATCACCCCGGCGGTGACGGTGGAGAGCCCGCCGATCCCCTTCAGCTCGGCTTTTCCCTGGTCGGAGACGAGGAAGGCGACGACCGCCCGCAGGTCCTTGAGGTCGATCAGCTCCAGGCCCTTGGAGTCGGCGTAGTGGAAGATCAGGCCGAGCGACTGCTCCTGCGTCTGGTTCAGCTGGAGCACCTTCGACAGCAGCACCGGCCCGAACGCGGTCACGCTCGCCCGGAGCGGGATCCCGGGGCCGATCCCGCCGAGGGAGTAGAACTCGGCGGGGCAGCCGGTGGCCTCCCAGCTCTGGCCGACCTCCCGCGCCCGTTCCTGCGTCCTGCCGCCCGGCGCGCCGGGGGCGGAGATCCCCGAGACGTCCCCTTTGACGTCGGCGAGGAAGACCGGCACGCCGTTGGCGGAGAGCTGCTCGGCGATCAGCTGGAGGGTCTTGGTCTTGCCGGTGCCGGTGGCGCCCGCGACGAGCCCGTGCCGGTTGAGCATCGACAGCGGGACGCGGATCTGCCGCGCCGGGTCGCAGACCCCGTCCCAGAGCAAGGCCCCCAGCTCCAGCGCGGGCCCGGTGAAGGCGTACCCGGCGGCGATGGCGGCGGCCGGACCGTCCGGGTCCGTTTGTCCCCCCGCGGTGGCGGCCGGCTCGGGCGGATCGATGCTCTGGCTCATGCGTCACTCCCGGAATAGCCCTGTGTGCCACTTTTGCACCACTGGAGCGAGGCTGCGCCCGGAGGCACCGGCCCGGTAGGCTTTCCGTGTGATCTTCAAGCGCATCGGTAGCGGACGGCCGTACCCCGACCACGGCAGGGAAACCACCCGGCAGTGGGCGGACGTCGCCCCGCGCCCGGTCCGGCTGGACCAGCTCGTGACGACCAAGGGCCAGCTGGACCTGGAGACGCTGCTCGCCGAGGACTCCACCTTCTACGGCGACCTCTTCGCGCACGTCGTGAAGTGGCAGGGCGACCTCTACCTGGAGGACGGGCTGCACCGCGCCGTGCGCGCGGCCCTCCAGCAGCGCCAGGTGCTGCACGCGCGCGTCCTCGAAATGGACTGACCCGGCCGCACCGACGGGCCGCCCGCCGGGGGCCCACCGCGCGCCGTTGCGCCTTTCGGGTCTGCCTTACCCGATCAACAGATCATTTAGTAGGCATCGTTCCGGTACGGCACTACGCTGCGCCCATGAGCATGCTCACTCCCCCCGGCATGGGCGGAAAGTACCGCGTCACGGGGACCGCCTACCCCCGCATGAGCCGGCCGCGGCGACGCCGGAAGCTCGTGTTCACCCTGCTCGGATCCGTCCTCGCGCTGGCGCTGCTCGGCTACGGGGCACTGCAGCTCATCGACGTGTTCCGGGGCGACGGCGGCAAGCACAGCGCCGCCGCCCAGGACTGCCCGACCAATGCCCCCTCCGCCGCCCCCGCCGCGGCCGCGAACCCCGGCCCCGCCGCGTCCGCCGCCCCCGCGGTCGTCCTGCCGCAGCCCGGCCAGATCACCGTCAACGTCTACAACGCCACACCGCGCGCGGGCCTGGCCAAGGCCGTCGGCGACGAACTGAAGAAGCGCGGCTTCACCATCGGCCACGTCGGCAACGCCCCCGCCGACTTCGACAAGAAGGTCCCCGGGCCCGGGATACTGCTCGGCTCCCCGCGCACCGACAAGGCGGCCTACTCCGTCCTCGGCACCCAGCTCACCGGGGTCACCCAGCAGACCGACACCCGCGAGGGCGCGGACATCGACCTGATCCTGGGCGACGCCTTCAAGGAGCTGAACAAGAAGGAGGACGCGGACAAGGCGCTGGCCGTCCTGGCCAACCCCGCGCCCGCGCCCTCCGCGAAGAAGTGCTGAACCGGCGGCGCTGAACCGCCGCCTGCGTTGCCGCTACTCGGCGGAGCCGTACATGCGGTCGCCCGCGTCGCCCAGGCCCGGCACGATGTAGCCGTGCTCGTTGAGCCGCTCGTCCACGGCGGCCGTCACGACCGTCACCGGCGTGCCCGCGAGCTCGCGCTCCATGACCTCGACGCCCTCGGGCGCGGCCAGCAGCACCACGGCGGTCACGTCGTCGGCACCGCGCTTGATGAGCTCCTGGATCGCGGCGACCAGCGTGCCGCCGGTGGCCAGCATCGGGTCGACGACGTAGACCTGGCGCCCGGAGAGGTCCTCGGGCATGCGCGTCGCGTACGTGGAGGCCTCCAGGGTCTCCTCGTTGCGGACCATGCCCAGGAAGCCCACCTCGGCGGTCGGCAGCAGCCGGACCATGCCGTCCAGCATGCCGAGGCCGGCGCGCAGGATGGGCACGACCAGCGGGCGCGGACGCGCCAGCTTGACGCCGGTGGTCGGGCCGACCGGGGTCTCGATGTCGGACTGCTCGGTGCGCACGTCGCGGGTGGCCTCGTACGCGAGGAGCGTCACCAGCTCGTCGGCGAGCCGCCGGAACGTGGGGGAGTCGGTGCGCTTGTCGCGCAGTGCGGTCAGTTTGTGCGCCACCAAGGGGTGATCGACGACCTGCAAACGCACAACATCCTCCAAGACTCAGCCGGGCTTCGACCTGCGATCTGCGACCTGCGACCCTGCTACCTGCGAAAAACGGCCGCCTGTGCGCGACCTGCTGCCAAAAGGCTACGCGGTGGAAGGGGCGCGGCGCGTCCCGCGCGCGCCCCGCGGGCCTTGCGGATGCGCTCCGCCGCCCCGCCCGGCACCCTGGACGGATGAGTGACGGCCAGGGGAGCCAGGGCGGCGGCGGACCGGTGATCGCCGCCGTCGACGGATCGGACCACAGCCTGCGGGCCCTGGAATGGGCCCGGCTGGCCGCCCTGCGCCACGGCACCGGCCTGGTGGTGGCCCACGTCCTGCCCGAGCTCTCCCAGCTGTACGCGGGCCGCCGCTCGGCCCTGCACGACCCGAACGAGCCCGAGGAGTACGCCGACCCCGTCGGCGACCGGGTCCGCGCCCTGCTGGAGTCCGGCCCGGAGCTCCCGGCGGAGGTCCGCTACGAGGCCCTGGAGGGCTCCGTGCCCGAGGCGCTGCGGGCCGTCAGCGCAGAGCAGGCGCCGCTGATGCTGGTCATGGGCTCCCGGGGGCGGGGCGGGTTCGCGGCGCTGCTGCTCGGCTCCAGCAGCCGGGCGGTGGCCACCACCGCGTCCTGCCCGGTGGTGGTCGTCCCGCACGAGGGGCGCGCGGCGCGGGACGCCGACGGGGCTTCGGCCGGGCGGGTGGTGCTGGGGCTGCACGCCGCCGAGACCCCCGAGGACGTACTGGCCTTCGCGTTCGCGGAAGCCGCCGCCCGGGGGACCACCGTCCAGGTGGTCTCCGCGTACGCCCTGCCGCCCGGTCCGATGATGGTGATCGACAGCCCGTTCGCGGTGATCCCGCCCGAGGCCCTCGCCGACGGCGCGGACGGGGTGCCGGCCGAACGGGAGATGCTGCGGGCCCAGACGGAGCGGCTGGCCCCGCTGCGGGCCCGCCACCCGGACGTGCCGGTCGAGCAGGCCGCCGTGCCCGGGGACGCGGCGGGGCGGCTGGTGGAGGCGTCCCGGTCGGCCGCGCTGGTGGTGGTCGGCCGCCACCATCCGCGGCGTCGGTCCCTGCTGATGGGGTCGGTGGCGCACGCCGTCCTGCAGCACGCGCACGGCCCGGTGGCCGTCGTCCCCGCGCTGCACGACGACGGGGCGGCCTGAGGGCAGCGCCCGGATCCGGCCACGCGGTGTGAGCTGACCCTTCAGCCGCCCCCTGCCCTGACCTGGGCCGATCCGGGAGGGGGTGGCATCAAACGCGCCGACGGGGGGAAGGTGGGAGCGGGGGGTCTGCTTCGCGCCGGCGGAGGAGGACGACCGGACCAGCCTGGGGTGGTGCCGATGCCCAAGACGCAGCCCGTGAACGACGGCAAGGGGAGCGAGGCGGACGACCCGCCGGAGACGGCGGCCCAGCGCAGGGCGCGCCGTGCGCAGTTCCTGCGCGACCTGATGGAGGCCCGGGCGCTGCGCGACCGGGTGCAGCCGCGGCGTGCCCGTGCGGCCCGGATGCGCCAGCAGATGCGGATGCGTACGTTCCGCTGGTGATGGGCACGATGCCCACGGCAGCGACCGGCCCCTGACCGGCCCTCCGCCCGGCGCCGCGACACGGCCGCCGCGCGGAAGACCTCTCGCAAAGCCGCTGTTTCTGCCACGATGCCGATTGGGCGGGGTGCGAACAGCTTGTGTCAGGACCGTTCACACCCCAACCTCCGGCCGGGGGGACCTCCAACCGGCACGCCTATGACCAGTGGGAGAGTCACGGTGTATTTCGCCGCACTGCTCGCGCGCACCGAAGACGGGTGGGAAGCGAGCGACCTGGAACTCGACGACGTCGAGTCCCTCAGTGATCTGATCGATCTCGCACGGTCCGCCGCTGTCGACGACGACACGGTGGTCGCCCTCATCGAGCAGGAGGACGCCTGGTTCGGCGTCGTCCGCGTGGACGGGGAGGAGGACCCCCGGTACTACGTGTCGAACGCCTCCATGGCGAACCGGAGCTCCTACGGGTCGATGCTGACCAAGGAGCTGCTGGGCGACGAGGAGGAGGTCGACGACCTCGACGACCTGGACCTGGACGGAACCGAGGACGGCGAGGACGAACCGGTCTCGGCGTTCGCGGACGAGGACGACGACGAGGACCGCGGGGTGGCCGGCGCCGGCTCCGAGCCGGTGCCGGCCGGTCCGCTCGGCGATCCCCGGCTGCTGGAGGACCTCGGGGTAGGCAACAAGGAGCTGATGTCCCTCGAGTCGGACGCCCTCTCGGAGATCGCCGACTCGCTCGGGGCCACCGAGGTCCTGGAGGCCGTCCGCTAGTGATCACCGCGCACGACGTCCCGTACGCCCCCGATCCGGTACGGGACCCCTGGCGGGACTCCATGCGTCTCGCGCTGGACGAGGCGGCCCTCGCGGTGCCGGCCGGCGACGTGCCGGTCGGGGCCGTGGTCCTCGGGCCGGACGGGGCCGTCCTCGCCACCGGGCACAACGAACGGGAGGCCGCCGGAGATCCCACGGCGCACGCCGAGGTGCTGGCGCTGCGCCGGGCGGCCGCCCGGCTCGGGGAGTGGCGGCTGACGGGGTGCACCCTGGTGGTCACCCTGGAGCCGTGCGTCATGTGCGCGGGCGCCCTCGTCCAGTCCCGGGTGGCCCGGGTGGTCTACGGGGCGGGGGACGAGAAGGCGGGCGCGGCGGGGTCGCTGTGGGACCTCGTACGGGACCGCCGGCTCAACCACCGGCCGGAGGTGATCCGCGGGGTACTGGAGGCGGAGTGCGCGCGGCAGCTGACCGAGTTCTTCCGGGAGCGCTGAGCCTGGCCGGGGCGAGGGGTGAGGAGGGCCACCTGACCCGGATTTGCAAACCACTCCCCACCATCGGCTAGGATCTCTCTCGGTGGTGTGTCCGAGTGGCCGAAGGAGCTCGCCTCGAAAGCGAGTATGGGGCAACCCATCGGGGGTTCAAATCCCTCCACCACCGCTCTGGAAACGAGAGCCCCGGTTCGTACGAACCGGGGCTCTCGTGCGTGCCCGCCGTGACCGGGCGCCGGCTCGGCCGTTGGACACGGCATGACCAAGACCCAGCGCATCCTCGCCGCCTTCGCCCTCGCGGGGGCCGCCGCGGGCCTCGCCGCACCCGCCGCCTCCGCCGCGCCTGCCGCCCCGCTCACCCTCCCGGACCTGCCGACGGCCGCCCCGGGCATGCCGGAGGGCGCCACGCCGGGCTCGGTCCAGGAGATCGGGGCGAAGGTCAGCGAAGGGGCCAACCAGCTCAACCAGCTGATGACGCTGCCCGACCAGCTCCAGCCCGCCATCGCCCCCGTCGCACCCCTGGTCGACCTGCTGGGCGCCGTCCAGTAGGACACCGCTCCCGCGCTGTTCCCACTCCGCTTCCGCGCACACGAAGAAGGCCCCGACCAGAGCCGGGGCCTTCCACGTGGACGGGGGAAGTGACATCGGGGGGACACGTCACTTCCCCCGGCGAGGACGGAACCCGCCAGTCCGAGCCGCGGTCAGGGGGGAAGCCCGCGGCTCGGACCCCGCAGTGAGGCCCTGTCCCTCACCCACCGGTTTCCTGCCAGAACCGGTGGGCTCGTGTTCCATCCTGCTCCTCCCGCGACCGGACACCCAGCGGCAAAAGGCCCGTACGGCAGGGTCATTGGTCCTTAAAGGACAGGTGAGTGTCCAAACCTGACCGGTTAGACTCACCCGACTTCGCAGTACCGGTTGGGGAGGCCGACACCGCACATGGACACCAAGAAGCTCATCACGGGCGCCCTCACGGTGTTCGTCCTCTTCGTGATCATCACCCAGCCCAAGCGGGCGGCGGAGATGGTCGGAATAGGCTTCCAGGGCATATCGGATGCCGCCTCCGGCATCGGCGAGTTCATCACCGAACTGGTGACCTGAGCCCGTACGCTGAAGCGATTTCCGGACATCCAGGCCCCTCACTTCGCGGGTGGGGGGCCTTTCGCGTTCACTTTTCGCCTTCCCGGCGGTAAAAAGAATACCCCTAAATGACCAACTTGCCCTCAACACGGCTATATACGGTGCTTGCACACAGTGCACATCTCTTGTGATGCTATGACCGCTTTTGACGGATTCGACGGATGAGTTGACCGAAGGGGTGGCGTGACCGTGCCGGCCAGTACTGCGCCTCAGGTGCCTCCCCAGCAAGAGCCCCGCCAGGAAGAGCTCCGCCAGGAGCAGCCGCACGAGCTTCCCGCCGAGCCCGCCGAGCCCCGGGAGCCCGTCGCGGCCCCGCCGCGACCCCAGGGCCGGGGGGCCGACACCCGGGCCCTGACACAGGTGCTTTTCGGCCAGCTGAAGGGCCTGGAGCCGGGCACCAGCGAGCACAACCGGGTCCGCGGGGCCCTGATCGAGGCCAACCTCCCGCTCGTGCGCTACGCGGCCGCCCGCTTCCGCAGCCGCAACGAGCCGATGGAGGACGTGGTCCAGGTCGGCACCATCGGCCTGATCAACGCGATCGACCGCTTCGACCCCGAGCGCGGGGTCCAGTTCCCCACCTTCGCCATGCCGACCGTCGTGGGCGAGATCAAACGATACTTCCGCGACAACGTCCGCACCGTGCACGTCCCGCGCCGCCTCCACGAGCTGTGGGTGCAGGTCAACGCCGCCACCGAGGACCTCACCACCCTCCACGGCCGCACCCCCACCACCCCCGAGATCGCCGAGCGGCTGCGCATCAGCGAGGACGAGGTGCTCTCCTGCATCGAGGCGGGCCGCAGCTACCACGCGACCTCCCTGGAGGCCGCCCAGGAGGGCGACGGGATGCCCGGGCTGCTCGACCGGCTCGGCTACGAGGACCCCGAGCTGGCCGGCGTGGAACACCGCGACCTCGTCCGCCACCTGCTCGTACAACTGCCCGAGCGGGAGCAGCGGATCCTGCTGCTGCGCTACTACAACAACCTGACGCAGTCGCAGATCAGCGCCGAGCTCGGGGTCTCCCAGATGCACGTCTCACGGCTGCTCGCCCGCAGCTTCGCCCGTCTGAGATCCGCAAACAGGATCGAGGCTTAACCCCCTCGGGTGGAGCCCGGCCCGTGATTCCCTACAGAACCGGCTCATTCCGCTCGGTCGAGCGTCTGTCGCTGGAGATACTTGTCGACATGGCGCTACAGCGTGTTGCCGACATGTGACATTCTGCTGGAACCGCGTTTGCCGCAGCCCCGCCTCCGGTATTCAGGTGGAGGCTGCGTTCCTCCGACGGGACGCGCCGATACGCGACCGTCCGCGACCTCAAGGGGGTGGCATGTCCGTAGACCAGGGCAGCTCCAAGGTACTCACGCTCGTCGAGCGTGAGCTGCCGGCAGTGGCCGACCGCTCGGAAGCCATCGACACCCGCACCCTCTCCCGCTCCCTCTTCCAGCGACTCGCCACCCTGGACCCGGACAGCCCCGAACGGGCGTACGTACGCGACACCCTGATCGAGCTGAACCTGCCGCTGGTGCGCTACGCGGCGGCCCGCTTCCGCAGCCGCAACGAGCCGATGGAGGACATCGTCCAGGTCGGCACGATCGGCCTGATCAAGGCGATCGACCGGTTCGACTGCGAACGCGGGGTGGAGTTCCCGACGTTCGCGATGCCGACCGTCGTGGGCGAGATCAAACGATTCTTTAGGGACACTTCCTGGTCCGTCCGCGTCCCGCGCCGGCTCCAGGAACTGCGCCTGGCGCTGACCAAGGCCAGCGACGAGCTGGCCCAGCGCCTGGACCGGTCCCCGACCGTGCCGGAGCTGGCGGCCGTCCTCGGCGTCACCGAGGAGGAGGTCGTCGACGGGCTCGCCGTCGGCAACGCCTACACCGCCTCCTCGCTCGACTCCCCCTCCCCGGAGGACGAGGGCGGCGAGGGCTCGCTCGCCGACCGGCTCGGGTACGAGGACACCGCGCTGGAGGGCGTCGAGTACCGCGAGTCTCTCAAGCCGCTGCTGGCCAAACTCCCGCCCAGGGAGCGGCAGATCATCATGCTGCGGTTCTTCGCGAACATGACGCAGTCGCAGATCGGCGAGGAGGTCGGCATCTCCCAGATGCACGTCTCCCGGCTGCTGACCCGGACGCTGGCGCAGCTGCGCACCGGTCTGATCGGCGAGTAGCCCACCGCCCCACCCGGGTGCGCGGGGTTCACATTTGACATCGCGTCAGGAACACTGGCGCGATGCCAACGGGATCCCGTGCGCCGCGCGCCCTCGCCCTGGCCCTGGCCCTGTGCTGCACGGCCGCCGCCGCCCTCACCGGATGCGGCGGCCCGGCCCGCGACGGCTACGCCGCCGTGGGGGCCGCGGCCCCCGGGCCCGAACGGGGCGCGGGACAGAACGTACCGCCACGCGGGCGCGTGGAGTACCAGCCGGTCGGCACACCCCCCTCGGCGAGCGCTTCCGCCTCTACGACGCCCGGCGCGCCGGGGTCCGGGCCCGGCGGGGGCTCCGCCGGAGCCGGAGCGACGGCCACCGCCCAGGGCGGCTCCGCCCCCGACCCCGGCACCCCGCCGGCCCCGGGCACCCCCGAGACCACCCCCGGCACCGGGGGCGCGGGCACCCCGACACCGGGGCAGGGCGACACGGGAGGCCCCCCGGGCGGCTCAGGCGGGCCCGGCGGCACAGGGACATCCGGCGGCTCAGGCGGCGCAGGGACGTCCGGCGGCACAGGGACATCGGGCGGCTCAGGCGGCACAGGAGCCTCAGGCGGCTCAGGGACGTCCGGCGGCTCAGGCGGCTCAGGCGGCTCAGGCGGCGGTACCGTGCCCCCGCCCGCCACCCCGGCCTCCCTCACGCTGAGCCCCCCGGCCCGCGCGGCGGCGTCCGACCGCTGGTGCGAACGCGTCACGGTGACCTTCACCAACACCGGCACCACCGCGGCCCGTTCCGGCACCGTCACCTTCGCGACGCACGTCATCGGCGCCCTCGGCATCGACTGGGCCACGGTCACCACGACCCAGCCCCTGCCCACCCCCCTCGCGGGCCGCACCTCCAGGGCGCAGACCTACACGGTGTGCGTGGACGCCTGGCGGGTGCCCCTCGGCATGCACGTGGAGACCCGCGGGGTCACCGCGACCTGGAGCTGAACCGGCCCCGGCACCCCGGCCCCGGCCTCAGTGGAGCACCACCCACAGCGCCGCCCCCAGCGTGAGCACCAGCGCGAGGACGAGGGCGATCCGGCCCCCGGACAGGGCGCCCGACTCCTTGGGCCGGCGGCGCGAGCCCGGCACGGTCGGGGTACGGGCCGCCTGGTCCTCGCCCTCCGCCACGAACGCGCGGAACATCTGCGTGCTGCCGGCGGGGTCGTAGGAGCCCTCGGCGCCAGGTGAGTTGTGCTGTTCGGACATGGCTGGACCCTAGCGGGTTTTCCGATTCCTTTACCGCCCCACCCCCCGAATTCATTTGCCTGTAGCAACCATACTCTTCTATGGTTGCCCCAAGCAACGAGATGGGGGGGCGGTCCGGTGACCACGCACACGGCGCAGAACACCCGGTACGAGGAGCTGGCCCGCCAGCTCACCGGTATCGGCGCGGTCAAACGCGACCTGGCCCGGAGCCTGCCCCCGCACTGCCCGCCCGGCGCCGCCGCCGTCCTCACCGTGCTCGACCGGCACGGCGAGATGCGGCTCAGCCGGCTCACCGAGTACATGGCCGTCGACATCTCCGTCAGCAGCCGGCACGTCGCCCACGTGGCGCAGCGCGGCTGGATCGACCGGGAGACCGACCCCGGTGACGGCCGCTGCCGGATCCTGCGCCTGACCGACGAGGGGCGCGCCGTGCTCACCGAGCTCGGCGCCCGCTACACGGACGCGCTGGAGAAGGCCCTGGCCGACTGGTCGGCCGAGGACATCGACGCACTCAACACCCTGCTGGTCCGACTCCGATCGAGCTTCTAGGCAAAGGAAACACATGGCTACGACCACACCCTCCGGTGTGCGGGGAGGCGGCCAGTCGGAGACCACGTCCGACGGCGCGCCCATGACGCACTCCCAGATCATGAAGGCGCTGTCCGGGCTCATGCTCGGCATGTTCGTGGCGATCCTCTCCTCCACGATCGTCTCCAACGCGCTGCCCCAGATCATCAGCGACCTCGGCGGCACCCAGTCCTCCTACACCTGGGTCGTCACCGCCGCCCTGCTGTCGATGACGGCCGCGACCCCGCTGTGGGGCAAGCTGTCCGACCTCTTCAGCAAGAAGCTGCTCGTCCAGATATCCCTGGTGATCTACGTCCTCGGCTCCGTGGTCGCGGGTCTGTCCCAGAACACCGGCATGCTCATCGCCTGCCGCGTCGTCCAGGGCATCGGCGTCGGCGGCCTCTCCGCCCTCGCCCAGATCGTCATGGCCGCGATGATCTCCCCGCGCGAGCGCGGGCGCTACAGCGGCTACCTCGGCGCGGTCTTCGCCGTCGCCACCGTCGGCGGCCCGCTGCTCGGCGGCGTCATCACCGACACCTCGTGGCTCGGCTGGCGCTGGTGCTTCTACGTCGGCGTGCCCTTCGCGGTGATCGCCCTGATCGTGCTCCAGCGCACCCTGCACCTCCCGGTGGTCCGCCGGGACGTGAAGGTCGACTGGCTCGGCGCCTTCCTCATCAGCGGCGCCGTCTCGCTGCTGCTGATCTGGGTCACCCAGGCCGGCGACTCGTACGACTGGATCTCCTGGACCACCCTGGCGATGACCGGCGGCGCCATCCTGCTCGGCCTGCTGTTCCTCCTCGTGGAGTCCCGCGCGAGCGACCCGATCATCCCGCTGCGCCTCTTCCGCAACAAGACCATCAGCCTGGCCTCCGCCGCGTCCCTCTTCGTCGGCATCGCCATGTTCTCCGGCACGGTCTTCTTCAGCCAGTACTTCCAGCTGGCCCGCGGCGAGTCCCCCACCATGTCGGGCATCCTGACCATCCCGATGATCGGCGGCCTCTTCGTCTCCTCCACGGTCTCCGGCCAGATCATCACCAAGACCGGCAAGTGGAAGGCCTTCCTGGTCTCCGGCGGCGTGCTGCTGACCGCCGGCCTCGGGCTCCTGGGCACCCTGCGCTACGACACCCCGTACTGGCGCATCGCCCTGTTCATGGCGCTGACCGGCCTCGGCCTCGGCATGATGATGCAGAACCTGGTCCTCGCCACCCAGAACCAGGTCGCCCCCCAGGACCTCGGCGCGGCCAGCTCCGTCGTCACCTTCTTCCGCTCCCTCGGCGGCGCCATGGGCGTCTCGGCGCTGGGCGCGGTCATGGCCAACCGGGTCACCCACTACGTCAAGGACGGGCTGGCCGCACTCGGCCCGAAGGCGGCGGCGCTGAGCCACGGCGGCACCGGCGGGGGCGGGATCCCCGACCTCGACAAGCTGCCCGCCCCGCTCCGGCAGGTCATGGAGTCCGCGTACGGGCACGGCGTCGGCGACGTCTTCCTCTACGCCGCGCCGAGCGCGCTCCTCGGACTGGTGCTGGTCGTCTTCATCAAGGAGGTCGCGCTGAAGTCGAAGCCGGCCGCCCACGCCCCGAGCGCCGAGGGCACCACCGGCCTCCCGGCGCGGTCCGCCTCCGGCACGGCCGCGGACAAGGCCTCGTCCCAGGCCTGACCGGGCCCCGCCCGGACCCGGCGCCGCCCGAACCCGGTCAGGCCTGGGTCCGGGCGACGGCCGCCTTGGCCTCGATGCCCGCGATGAGGACGTCGAGGGCCAGGGCGAAGTCCGCCTCGGGCGCCCGCCGGACCGTGCCCCCGCAGCCGTGCAGGGCGCAGCCGTTCAGGAACTGCGAGACGGCGAGGTGGGCGCCGGTCCGGCCGGCCTCCGCCAGGCCCGCCGCCTCCAGCAGCCGGTGCAGGGCCGCGTCGAAGGCCCGGGCGTGCGGGCCGATGTTGGGATAGACCGCACTGAGCGGAGCCACCCACGGGTGCTCCGCCAGCAGCCGGCGGTAACCGCGGGCCAGGGCCCTCAGCCGGCTCGGCCAGGGCTCCTCCGGGGGCGGGCCGGCCGGGAGGCGCAGCCGCCCCAGGGCGCTGTCCAGGGCCAGTTCGAGCAGATCGTGCTTGGTGTCCACGTACCAGTACAGGGACATCGCGGTGACGCCCAGCTCGGCCGCCAGCCTCCGCATGGAGAAGCGGCCGAGCCCTTCCGCGTCCAGGAGCCGCACGGTGGCGGCGGTGATCCGGTCCCGGTCCAGCCCCGAGGGGGCGTCGGTCCGGCGCCTGACGGGGGCGGCGGGCCGCACGGCCAGCCACACACTGGTCCTGGACCCGCCCGGATCGGCCTCGGTCACCATCGAGGTGCCCTCCTCGCCACAAGGGGATCAGCCCGGAATGCCCGGTCCGCCCTCTTGATGCTAGGGGGTGCCGCGTGGATGGGGGCGGGTTCAGGCCGTGCCGGGCGAAGGGGCCGTCAGGTCGTAGAAGGTGGCTCCGTCGACGGTGACCTCCTTGAACGTGGCCTTCACCCAGCTCTCGACGGCCGTACCGGCCGGCCCGCCCGGGCCTCCCTGACCGCCCGGCCGGCCGCCCTGGGCGATGAACCAGTGGATCTTCCCGGCCTTCACGTACGCCTTGAACCGCTCCAACGTCGGGGACGGGTCGCTGCCGTTGAAGCCGCCGATCGGCATCACCGGCCGACCGGAGGCCAGCTGGTAACCGGCGGCGTTCTGCGAGCCGATGGCGGCCGCCGCCCAGGTGTAGCGGCCGGCGTCGGCGCGCAGCGCGGCCTTGGCCCCGGCGGAGACCCGGGGCCCGTCGAGGAGCCCGCCCGCCCCGCCGCGCGCGCCCCGGCCGACCCCGGGCCGGCCCGCCACGCCCCCCGCCTGGCCGGGGCCCGGCCAGGCGCCCTGCGGGAAACCCTGCGGTGCACCGGCGCCTCCCTGGCCACCCTGCGGACCCCCTTGCGGGCCTCCCCGCGGCGCTCCTTGGGCTGCCCCGCCCCCGGGACCGCCCCCGGGACCGCCCCCGGGCAGACCCGGCATGCCGCCCCGGAACCCCTCCCCGCCCGGCCCGAATCGCATCCCGCCGGGACCGCCCCGCCCGCCGGCCACCGCGGGACCGGCCGTCACGATCGAGCCGGTGTGCCCGGCCGAGATGGTGGTCAGGCAGTACGCGAACGGGCCCGCCAGGGCCGCGCCCAGCCCCAGCGCGGCCGCGCCGAGCAGTACCCCGCGTCCCCGCCGGGCGGCGAACGGCAGCACGGCGGCGGCGAGCAGCCCGGCGGCCAGTACCGTCCAGCGCAGCCACGGCAGATAGCCGGAGGAGCGGCCGAGCAGCACGAAGGACCAGACGGCCGTCACGGCCAGGGTCCCGGACAGGGTGAGCGCTGCGGCCCCGCCGCCCCGCTCCTCCCACAGCACGGCCACGCCCATGCCCACCAGCGCGGCCACGAACGGGGCCAGCGCGACGGTGTAGTACTCGTGGAAGATCCCCTGCATCCAGCTGAACACCACGGCGGTGATCAGCAGGCATCCGCCCCAGGCGAGGAAGGCGGCCCGGGCCATGCTCTGGAGGCAGTCGGCGGCCCGGCCGGCCCGCCAGGTCACCACCAGTCCCGCGACCAGCAGCACCAGCGCCGCGGGCAGCAGCCAGGAGATCTGGCCGCCGACGGTGCCGGAGAACAGCCGGTCCACACCGGTCTCCCCCCAGCCGCCGCCGCGCAGGTTCGGCCCGCCGCCCACGCTGCCGGTCTCCTTGCCGTTCAGCCGGCCCAGCCCGTTGTAGCCGAAGGTCAGTTCCAGGAAGGAGTTGTGCTGCGAGCCGCCGATGTACGGGCGCGAGGAGGCGGGCCACAGCTCCACGACGGCCACCCACCAGCCGCCGGTCACCACCATCGCGGCCCCGGCGAGCAGCAGCTGCCCGAGCCTGCGGCCCAGCCGGGTCGGCGCGCAGACGGCGTAGAGCAGGGCCAGCGGCGGCAGGATGACGAAGGCCTGGAGGGTCTTGGTCAGGAAGCCCAGGCCGACCGCGGCCCCGGCCGCGACCAGCCACCCGGTCCGCGCCCCGTCCAGGGCGCGCAGCACGCAGCACACCGTCACGGTCAGCAGCAGCGTCAGCAGCGCGTCGGGGTTGTTGAAGCGGAACATCAGGGCGGCGACGGGCGTGAGCGCGAAGGCGGCGCCGCTCAGCAGCGCGGCCGCCGGGCCGAACTGGCGGCGCACGGCGGCGTACAGGACGGCCGTGGTCGCGACGCCCATCAGGGCCTGCGGGACGAGGATCTGCCAGGAGCCGAGTCCGAACGCCCGGACGGACAGCATCATCGGCCACAGGGCGGCCGGGGGCTTGTCGACGGTGATGGAGTTCCCGGCGTCGGAGGAGCCGAAGAAGAACGCCTTCCAGCTCTCGGAGCCCGCCTGTACGGCGGCGGAGTAGAAGGAGTTGGCGTAGCCGGACGCGCCCAGGTTCCAGAGCAGCAGCACGGCGGTGGCCAGCAGCAGCCCCGCGTACGCGGGGCGTTCCCAGCGGGCCCGCTCGGGGAAGGGGGCGCCGAAGGGCGGGTGGGCCGTGGTCATCGGTGGTCGTCCTTCACGGGAACGGGAGTGGTGCGGCGCTCGGGGAAGACCCAGGCGCGGAAGAGCAGGAAGCGCAGCACGGTGGCGGCGAGGTTGGCGGTGACCAGCACGGCCAGTTCGGTGCTGGGGGCGGGATCGTCGGTGCCCGCGCCGAGGGCGGCGAGGGAGCCGCTGGTCAGGGCCAGGCCGATGGCGAACACGACCAGGCCCTGGGCCTGGTGGCGCAGGGCCCGGTCGCGGCCCCGGACGCCGAAGGTGAGCCTGCGGTTGGCGGCGGTGTTGGCCACGGCGGAGACCAGCAGGGCGGCGGCATTGGCGGCCTGGGGTCCGGCGCCGAGCCGGAAGAGGGAGTACAGGGCGAGGTAGCCGAGGGTGGACAGCACGCCGACGGCGCAGAAGCCGAGCAGCTGGCGGGCCAGTCCGCGCGGCACTCCGGGCAGGGCGGTGCGGTCGCGCGGGTCGTCGCCGAAGGGGCGGGCGAGCCGGTCCAGGGGGAGCTCCCCCAGGGCCAGCGCCCGGCCGACCCGCCAGACGCCCTTCAGGTCCTCGGTGGCGGTCCTGACGATGTGGACCGTGGAGTCGGGGTCGTCCACCCAGTCGACGGGCACCTCGTGGATGCGCAGCCCGGCCCGTTCGGCGAGGACCAGCATCTCGGTGTCGAAGAACCAGCCGGTGTCCTCGACGAGCGGCAGCAGCCGCTCGGCCACCTCCCGGCGGATGGCCTTGAACCCGCACTGGGCGTCGCTGAACCGGGCGGCGAGGGAGGAGCGCAGCAGCAGGTTGTAGGCGCGGGAGACGAACTCCCGCTTCGCCCCGCGCACCACCCGTGAGGAACGGGCGAGCCGGGTACCGATGGCCAGGTCGGAATGGCCGGAGATCAGCGGGGCCACCAGGGGCAGCAGCGCGTTCAGGTCGGTGGAGAGGTCCACGTCCATATAGGCGAGGACGGGCGCCTCCGAGCGGCTCCACACGGTGCGCAGGGCGTGGCCGCGGCCCTTCTCCTCCAGCCGGACGCTGCGTACGCCGGGGACGGCGACGGCGAGTTCGGCCGCGCACGCGGGTGTGCGGTCGGTGCTGGCGTTGTCGGCGATGGTGATGCGGAACGGGTACGGGAAGGTCCGGGTGAGGTGGGCGTGCAGCCCGCGCACACAGGGGCCGAGGTCCTTCTCCTCGTTGTAGACCGGGATCACCACGTCGAGTACGGGCTCGCCGGGCGCGGGCGCGAGGGGCGCCCGGGCCGGGAGGGCGCCGGAGGAGGTGTCGGTTGGCATGTTCCGACCCTCCCCGGGCGCCCTGTCACCTCGGTGTGCTGACCCTGTGGTCCCTCTGTGAGTCCACCGGTGTGCGGGGGCCGGGGTCCGCCGCGAGGGGGAGCAGCACCTCGAAGCAGGTGCGGCCGGGCTCGCTGCGTACGCCCACCTGTCCGTCGTGGGCCGTGACCACGGCCTGGACGATGGCCAGGCCGAGCCCGGTGGATCCCGCCGCACGGGAGCGCGAGGCGTCGCCGCGGGCGAAGCGCTCGAAGACGTGCGGCATCAGCTCGGCGGGGATGCCGGGCCCGTCGTCCTCGATCTGCAGCCGGACGACGGATGTTTCTCCCCCAGCTACCGCTGGGGGTGCCCCCAGTTCCACACGGGCCGTGACGGTCGTGCCGGGCGGGGTGTGGGTGCGGGCGTTGGCGAGGAGGTTGACCAGGACCTGCTGGATCCGGGCCGGGTCGGCCAGGACGGGCGCGGGTTCCTCGGGCAGGGCCAGGCGCCAGTGGTGTCCGGGTCCGGCGGCCCGCGCGTCGCTGACGGCGTCGACGACGAGCGGGGCCAGGTCGGTGTCCTCGCGGGACAGGGGGCGGCCCGCGTCCAGCCGGGCCAGCAGCAGCAGGTCCTCGACCAGCCCGGTCATCCGGGTGGCCTCGGACTCGATGCGGGCCAGCGCGTGCCGGGTGTCGGGGCCGGGTTCCTCCCTGCCCCGGCGGGTGAGTTCGGCGTAGCCGCGGATGGAGGCGAGCGGGGTGCGCAGCTCGTGGGAGGCGTCGGCCACGAACTGGCGGACCTGGGTCTCGCTCTGCTGGCGGGCCGTCAGGGCCGAGGACACGTGGCCCAGCATCCGGTTGAGGGCCGCGCCGACCTGGCCGACCTCCGTGCGCGGATCGGCCTCGGCGTCGGGGACCCGTTCGTGCAGGGCGGGTTCACCGCTGTGCAGGGGCAGTTCGGAGACGCGGGTGGCGGTGGCGGCGACCCGGCGCAGCGGGCGCAGGGCGACCGCGACCAGTGCCTGTCCGGCGAGGGAGGCGGCGATCAGACCGGCCAGGGTGACGCAGACCTCCACGGCGATCAGGGTGTTCACGGTGGAGTCGACGCCCTGGAGGGGGAAGGCCAGGACCAGCACTCCGTCGGGCGCGGCCATCGCCCGGTAGGCGCCGAGACCCGGCAGGTCCACGTCCACCGTGCCGGACCCGGCCGGGCCGGCCGTTCGTGCCACCCGCTCCAGTGCCGCCGTCTGCGCCTGGGTGAGGACCTCCCGGTGGTCGAGTCCCGGGCCTTCCACGGGAGCGATCCGCGCCCCGCCGATCGCCTTCCGGTTCACGTCCAGCCGGATACCGGCGGCCCCCATGGGGGAGCCGGGGGCGAAGACGAAGCCGAGGCTGCCCTCACGGGCCGCCTTGCCGGCGCCCGGCCCCCGGACGGCCATCTGCACGGAGTTGTTCAGCTGCTTGTCCAGCTCCCACATCAGCCGGGAGCGCATGGTGAGGGTGGTGACGGTCCCGATGGCCGCGCCCACCACGGCGATCAGCACCACCGCGGACACCACCAGCCGGGTCCGCAGGGACCACCGCCGCCGGCGGCGCGCCCGCGAGAGGCGGAGCGCCACTACTCGGCCGGCTTGATCAGGTAGCCGGCGCCGCGCCGGGTGTGGATCATCGGGGGCAGTCCGGTGCCGCCCTCCAGCTTGCGCCGCAGGTAGGAGATGTAGAGCTCCACCACGTTGGCCTGGCCGCCGAAGTCGTAGGACCACACCCGGTCCAGGATCTGCGCCTTGCTCAGGACCCGGCGCGGGTTGCGCATCAGGTAGCGCAGCAGCTCGAACTCGGTGGCGGTCAGATGGACCTCCTGGCCGCCGCGGACCACCTCGTGGCTGTCCTCGTCGAGGCTCAGGTCGCCGACGGAGAGGACCGAGCCGCCGCGGGCGGCCTGCGCGGCGCCGGAGCGGCGGACCAGGCCGCGCAGCCGGGCCACGACCTCCTCCAGGCTGAACGGCTTGGTCACGTAGTCGTCGCCGCCGGCCGTCAGGCCCGCGATGCGGTCCTCGACGGAGTCCTTGGCGGTCAGGAAGAGCACGGGTACCTGCGGGATCTCCCGGCGGAGCAGGCCGAGCACGGCCAGGCCGTCCATGTCGGGGAGCATGATGTCGAGGACCACCACGTCGGGCCGGAACTCCCGCGCCGCACGGACGGCGCCCGCTCCGTCACCGGCGCTGCGGACCTCGCAGCCCTCGTAGCGCAGGGCCATGGACAGCAGCTCGGAGAGCGAGGCCTCGTCGTCGACGACGAGGACGCGGCAGGGGCCGCCGTCGGGGCGCAGGAGCGCCGTCGGGCTGGTGGTGGACGCGGACGCGTGGGAGGTGGTCGTCGCTGTCATGCCCCCACGCTGCGCCGCGCCTCTGAGAGCGCTCTTGCCCCAACCTGTGAATCTCCTGAGAAAGGGCCTCCGGCGGACCGGCGGCTCAGCCGCCCGCCGGGGGGAGCGAGAACAGCCGGGCGGCGTTGTCGTGGCAGACCGCGCGCAGCCAGTCGTCGCCGAGACCGAGCCGTTCCAGGGCTTCCAGCTGGTGCTCGTAGGGATAGGGGATGTTCGGGAAGTCGGTGCCCAGCAGGATCCGGCCCCCCAGGTCCGCGAGCCGTCCGAGGTCCCCGGGCGGGAAGCGGCTGAACTGCTCGGAGAAGTCGGTGAAGGCCATGGTCGTGTCGAGCCGTACCTCGGGGTACCGGTCGGCCAGGTCGAGGAAGTCGGTGTACTCGGGCATCCCCATGTGCGCGACGATCAGCGGCAGCCGCGGGTGGCGTGCCAGCAGCCGGGCGACCGGCCCGGGCCCGGTGTACTTGCCCGGGGCGGGCCCGGAGCCGCAGTGCACGACGACCGGGAGGCGCGCTTCGGCCAGCAGTCCCCATACCGGTTCGAGGAGGGCGTCGTTGGGGTCGTAGCCGCCGACCTGGAGGTGTGCCTTGAAGACCCGGGCCCCCCGCTCCACGGCCCGTTCCGTGTACGCCGCCACGCCTTCCTCCGGGAAGAAGGTCGCGGTGTGCAGGCAGTCGGGGGTGCGGGCGGCGAACTCCCCGGCCCAGGAGTTGAGCCAGGCGGCCATCTCCGGCTTGTGCGGATAGAGCATCGAGGTGAACGCCCGGACCCCGAACTCCCGTAGCAGCCCGACCCGCTGCTCCTCCTCGTGGCGGTAGGTGATCGGCCACTCCACGCCGGTCAGCGGGCCGGCGGCGTCGAAGTAGTCCCACACCTTGCGCATCACCCGATCCGGCATGAAGTGGGTGTGCACGTCCACCAGACCGGGCAGGCCCAGCCGCTCGCGGAAGGCCCGCAGGGTCTCAGGCGTCCCGGGCAAAGCCGTGGCTCCGCTCGACGGTCGCGACGTGCAGGGTGTAGCTCTCGTACCAGTGGGCGCGGCCCTGCTTCATGGCCGCCTGGTGCTCCAGGTCCGTGCGCCACGCGGCGAGGGACTCGTGGTCGCGGAAGTAGGCCACCGTGATCCCGAGGCCTCCGGGCGTGCGCGCGGACTCGTAGCCGAGGAACCCGGGGTTGTCCCGGACGATCTCGTTCATCCGGGCGAGGGTGTCCGGATATCCGCTGTCGTCGGCGGTGCGGACATTGCTGAATACGGCCATGACATAAGGCGGTTCGAACGCCGGAACGGGCTGGATACTCATGCCCCCACCCTCCGCGCACGCCCCTTGGCATGTCCACCGGAATCAGCCCCGGCAGCCCAAAGGGATCCAAGTTTTGACCTTGCTCCCCGGGGACCTCAGAAGAGGCCGTCCTGGCCACCCGCCTCCGCCGGCGGGACGACGGCCGCCAGCGGTACGCCGGTCACCGCGCCCGCGGGAGCGGCGCCCAGCTCCCAGCCGGCCAGCAGCCGGGTGTCGACCACGAGCCCGTCCGCCAAGTGCAGGTCCGGCCCCGCGGCCCCCACCAGCACCCCCACGACCCCCGCACCGGGCACCAGCTCCCTGACCACCCGCGTCGGAGCGGGCAGCCCGGCCAGCCCGAACGGCCCGGCATGATCGGTGACCGCGCACCCCAGCCGCTCCAGCGACTCGGGCCACCCCGGCAACCCCGCCGCCCGGACGTGCAGCCCGGCCACCTCACGCGCCCGCTCGGCCTCCGCCGGCAGCCCGCCCCGCACCGCACGCTTGCGGGCGTAGGCGATCCGGTCCGGCACCCCGAGGGCCGCGCGCAGCAGCTCCTCGGTCCGCCGCGCCGCCATCAGCGGTCCGCGCCCCAGCCAGGTCCAGGTCACGGCCCCCTGCTCCAGCAGCCGGACCGCCCCGCGCTCCTCGGCGGTGATGCCCACCTTGACCATCCCGGGCCCGAACCACGCCAGGTAGACCCGGTAGGGACGCGGATCGGCGGCATGGGTGTCGGCCGCCACCGAGAAGGACCGGTCCAGCCGGGCGCACTCGGGGCACTGGGCGCTGCCGGCCCGCCCCCGCACGGTCCGGCCGGCCGGGCACGGGGTCCGCTTGCCGGCCCGCCACACGCCCAGGCAGTGCCGCTCGCCCCCGGCGACGAAGGCCAGCCGCTGCCCGTAGGAGAGCGGACTGCTGCGCTCCCCGCGCCCCTGCCCGTCCCAGGCGATGGCGGGCCGCCCCCCGCTCCACCGGATCCCGGTGCACCGCCAGCCCGCGGCGGATCCGGTCTCGGGCGCCGTGTCCGCTCGATGTCCTCCGATCGGTCTTCCTCCGGCTAGCGCGCGACGAACTGCGTCAGGACCGCCTGCATCTCGTAGATGTCGACTCCCTTGGTGAAGGTCTTCTCGATCGGCGCCGCGCTGCCGGAGATCCATATCTTGAGCTCGGCGTCGAGGTCGAAGTGCCCGGCGGTCTCCACCGAGAAGTGGGTGATGCTCCGGTAGGGGACGGAGTGGTACTCCACCTTCTTGCCCGTCATCCCCTGCTTGTCGACGAACACCAGCCGCCGGTCGGTGAACAGGATGGTGTCGCGCACCAGCAGGTAGGCGACGTGCACCTGCTCCCCGTGCCCCAGCAGCCGGGCGTAGTCCCGCTGCGCCGATGCCGGATCCACCCGGTGCGCGTTCCCGAACAGTCCCATGAGAGCCCCCCGATCAAGCTTCGAACGATCTCCGAAAACCGTATCGCCCCGGCTCCGTGGTCCACGTCCCCCGCAGGAGCCATTTCGCCCCCGAGTCCTCCCGGGGGATCCCCTCCCCCGGAGGTACCGCTCCGCCCCTGCGGGACATACGCAAGAGGCCCTCAGGATTTCTCCTGAGGGCCTCTTGGGCTGTGCACTCGGCAGGATTCGAACCTGCAACCTTCTGATCCGTAGTCAGATGCTCTATCCGTTAAGCTACGAGTGCTTGGGCTTCCCGGGGTTTTTCGCCCCGTTGGCCTTGCGAGAACAACAATACATGGACCTCGCCGGGACGCGAAATCCATTGGCCCCAACCCCTCTGACCTGCGGAAACGCGTCAGATGAAGATCGTCTGCCCGCAGCGGGCCACAGTGCGGAGACCTCGCCGGGTACCCGCGGAGGGCCATCCCAAACCCCAGGGGCACCTTTCAGACCCCGAACGCACCGAAGCCCCGGTCCATACGGACCGGGGCTTCGGTGAGGTGCGGAGGCGGAGGGATTTGAACCCTCGATGGGGCGTAAACCCCAAACCGCATTAGCAGTGCGGCGCCATAGACCGGACTAGGCGACGCCTCCAGCACACCCCCTGTGACGAGGGCGCGTGCAGATGATGACACAGCCGCAGGGCCGGTCACCAATCCGCTCCCACGGTACAAGGAGCCGGGCCCGCAGGGCAAAGCCTTAAGCCCCCTCTTCGCAACGTCCGGGCGAGCGGGTCGTTGGTGAGGCGTACGACGTACGGACGACCTGGAGTGCCCCATGCTGCGTCTCGCCGCCTTCGCCGTCACCTCCGCGCTGGCCGCCGCGGCCGCCGGACCCCTGCCGCCGCTGCCCCTGGGCCGGCTGCTGGCTTCCCCCGACCGGCTCACGATCGACATCTCCAAGGCGGGCAGCCTCGACGGCCGGTACCGCCTCGACTGCCGGCCCGTCGGCGGCGACCACCCCAAGGCCGAGGAGGCCTGTGCCCGCCTCGACGAGCTGGCGAAGCAGGGGAAGGACCCGTTCGCCGCCGCGCCGAGGGCCGCGATGTGCACCTTCCAGAGCGGCGGACCGGCCACCGCGCACATCACCGGAACGTGGCACGGACAGAAGGTGGACAGCCGGTTCGGACGGGAGAACGGGTGCGACATCGCCCGCTGGAACAACCTGGAACCTGTGCTTCCGAGTGCGGGTGCCTGACCTGGGAGGATGCGGCGGATGCACGGTTTCCCCCGTTCATCCGCCCCCTCGCCGCGGGACGGTGCCCTTAGACTCCTCCCGTGACATGCCGGTAGTCGTGGTCAGGGAGGACGCTCGTCGTGAGCAGCAGGCCATCCCGAGGCGCTGCTCGCCTCGCAGCAATACTCGACGCGCTCCCGGACGCGCTGTTGCTCGTCAACGCCAACGGCACGGTCGTCAACGCGAATTCGATCGCCCTCGAGGTCATGGAGAGCCCCGGCACCGGTCTGGTCGGCCGCGGCGTCCTCGACCTCTTCCCGGAGTTCGACTCCAAACTCATCCCCGGCTCGATGCGCCGGCCCGGCGACGAGCTGACGGGCCGCTCCAAGCCGAAACGCATGACCGCGCGCCGCACCGACGGCACCGAGTTCCCCGTCGAGGTCACCAGCGCCCACCTCGACGGCCGTGACGCCTACCGCGAGCCCCAGCCCTACACGGGCGACGAGCTGCTGATGCTGGTCGTGCGGGACCTCACCGAAGCCGTCGACACCGAGGCCGAGCTGGCCCGCTCCCAGCGGCAGACCGAGATGATCCTGCGCGCCGCCGCCGAAGGCGTCGTGGGCACGGACACCGACGGCCGCGTGGTCCTGGTGAACCCGGCCGCCGCCCAGATCCTCGGCTACCGCGCCACCGACCTCGGCAACCGCGAGCTGCACGGGCTGATCCAGCACTCGCGCGCCGACGGCTCCCCCTTCCCCTTCGACGAGTCCCCGCTCGCCGACACCCTGCGCAGCGGGCGCAAGCACCGGGTCCGCGGACAGGTGCTGTGGAACAAGGCCGGGCAGGCCGTGGCCGTCGACCTGACCACCTCCCCCGTACGGGACGGGGAAGTGCTCGTCGGCGCTGTCATGACCTTCACCGACCGGCGCCCCTACGACGCGCTGGCCGCCCGCCACGCCCAGCTGGCGGCCGTGCTCGGCGACTCGCTGCGCGGGCCGCTGGAGGAGCTGCGCGGGGAGCTGGCCACCCTGGCCGCCGACGACGGCGGTCAGCTGTGGCCCGAGGCCAACCAACTGCTGCACCACCTGGCCGCCGGTTACGCGCGGATGACCACCCTGGTCGACAACGTCCTCGGCTACCAGCGGCTCGACGCCGGCCGCGAGAAGCTCAAGAAGCAGAACGTCCTGATCAACGAGGTCGTCAAGGCGGGCATCGACGGCGCGGTGGAGCTGATCGGCCCCGGCCGGGTCCAGTTCGCCGTCCACGCCCCGACCATCGAGGCCGAGGTGGACGCCGAGCGGGTCGCGACCGCGCTGGCGCACCTGGTCGCGGACGTCGCCGGGGTGGACGCCACCGGCAAGACCCGTCAGGGCAGCGGGTACGGGGACTCCACGATCGTGGTGGCCGCGGCCCAGCGCGGCGAGGTCGTACGGATCGAGGTGCGCGGCCCCTACGAGGGCGGCCACCCCGTGCACGAGCCGATCGTGCGGGGCATCGTCACCGCGCACGGCGGGCTCCTGCAGACGGTGGAGGTACCAGGGGCTCCGGGCGGGGCGTACGTGCTGGAGCTGCCGCTGGGCTCCGGTGCCGGGACGGTGGAGCTGCCCGAGCCCGGACCCGAGGCGGCGCCGGAGCCCGAGGCGGCCCCGGCGACGGTCTCCGGCGGCCGACGGGGCCGCCGCGGGGTGGACGCCTTCCTGGAGGACGGCAACGGCGGACCGGGGGAGGCCGGGGCACGCGGCGCCGGCGGCGCACTGGCGCTGCCGTCCGGGCAGGACGCGCAGGCCTCCGGCGGGGGCCCGGCGGAGCTCGCCCAGTCCCCGGTGAACCCGGCCGGGCTGGGTACCGGGCGCCGACGGGGCCGTGACGGCGACAACGGGCCGGACTCCGGTCCGGGTGCCGGCCGTCCCGTACCTCCGCAGGGCACCGCGATGCCGGCGCTGCCGCCCGTACCCGCCGTTCCCCCGGTACCGGTCACCGAGCATCCGGCCGGGCGGCGGCGTGCGCTGGGGCCGGTGGCCGCGCCCGCGCAGCCCGGCGGCCCGGTGCCCGCGGCCGGTCTCGCGGCCCCCGCCGCGCCCCGGCCCGTCGCGCCCGAGGGTGGCTTCGCGCTGCCCGCCGGACCGACCCCGGCCGCTCCGGGCGGCTCCGGCGAGACCGACGGCGACGGCCCGGGCGGACGCCGTGCCCGCCGCGTCCTCGGCTCACCCGCTTCGCCCGACCCGCAGCCCCCGGCCGCCTCCGGTGAGGAGCCCGCGCTGCCCACCGGGCGGCGCCGTGCGCTGCCCCCGACCCCCGCCTGGCCCGTTCCGGCGGCCCGGACCGCACCGGAGGACGCGGAGGCCACGGCGGCGGCCGTACCCGGCGCCCGGCAGCCCGGGGACGCCCAGACGGGCGGCCGGCCGATCAGCGTGCGCGCCCTCGGCACCCTGGGCCAGGGCATCGCCGTCGACCCCGGCACGGACGGTCCCGGCGGATCCGGTTCCGGCCGGCGCCGCAGGCTTGCCGAACCCGCGCCCCAGGGGCGGGCCTTCGCCATAGGAGCACCCGAGGCGGGCGCCGCCGAGGGCCCCGAGCCCCTGGACGGGCCCGGCGGGGCGGTCGAGGTGGTCAACCGTCCCGTACCGCGTCCCGTGGACGACGAGCTCCCGCCCGAGCCGCTGGACAACCCGCGCCGGCTGCTGGTGTGGCCGGCCCCGGACCCCCAGACGCAGCAGGCGCTCAGCGACCGGGGCTACCGCCCGGTGGTCGTGCACTCCCGGGAGGAGGTGGACGCGCAGATCGCGGCCTTCCCCGCCGCGCTGTTCGTCGACCCGCTGACCGGCCCGATCACCCGGACCGCGCTGCAGTCCCTGCGCCAGGCCGCCATGGCCGCCGAGGTCCCCGTCCTGGTCACGGCCGGGCTGGGGCACGCCACGCGCGAGGCGGCGTACGGGGCCGATCCGGCCGTCCTGCTCAAGGCGCTCGCACCGCGCGACAGCGAGCAGCACCCGTCCCGCGTGCTGCTGATCGAGGAGCACGACGAGATCGCCACGGCCCTGACGGCCGCACTGGAGCGGCGCGGCCTCCAGGTCGCCCGGGCGGGCGCGGACACCGACGCCGTGGAACTGGCGACCCGGATGCGGCCCAACCTGGTGGTCATGGACCTGATGCAGGTCCGGCGCCGGCGGGCCGGGATCGTGGACTGGCTGCGCGCCAACGGGCAGCTCAACCGCACCCCGCTGGTCGTCTACACGGCCACCGGGATCCAGCCGGGCGACCGGCCGCGGCTGGCCTCCGGGGAGAGCGTGCTGTTCCTCGCCGAACGGTCGACGACCGCGGACGTACAGGGCCGCATCGTGGACCTCCTGGCCAAGATCGGCACCAACTAGCCATCCTGGTCCGATGGCCATCACCGACACGACCGAGCACAGCGTCCCCGCCGACAGCGGAGAGGTGAGCCTGCTCATCGCGCGTCAGGTGGAGCCTGGCTACGAGGAGGCGTTCGAGAGCTGGGCGCGCGGCATCCTGGAGACCGCCGCGCGGTTCCCGGACCACCTCGGCTACGGGCTGTTCCGGCCCGCCGCCGAAGGCGCGCCGTGGTTCCTCGTCCACCGCTTCCGCGACCAGGAGGCGCTCGCGCGGTGGCAGGAGTCGCCGGAGCGGGCCGAGTGGTTCGCCAACTGCGAGGGTCACCACCACACCGAGATAGCCCGGCGCGAGCTGCAGGGCATGGAGACCTGGTTCGCGAAGCCGGGCACGACCCGGCCCGCGCCGCCGCGGTGGAAGATGGCGATCAGCTCGGGGCTCGCCATCTTCCCGATCTCGCTGCTGGGCAACGCGGTGCTCGGGCCGTACCTGGTGAACCTGAACTTCGTGCTGCGGACGGCCGCCTTCGCGGCCGTCTTCAGCACCCTGATGACCTACGTGGCCATGCCCGCCGTCAGCCGGCTGCTGCGTCCGTGGCTGACGCGCGGCTGACAGGGCGGCCGGCCCGCCGTACCGGCCCCTACGCGAGGGTGGTGACGTCCAGGTCGCCGTCGGCGTACTGCTTGCGGATCACCTTCTTGTCGAACTTGCCGACACTGGTCTTCGGCACCGACTCGACGATCGTCCAGCGTTCCGGCAGCTGCCACTTGGCGATCGACCGCCCGAGGAACGCGCGCAGTCCCTCGTAGTCGGCCGTGGCCCCCTCCTTGAGGACGACGGTGGCCAGGGGGCGCTCTCCCCACTTCTCGTCGGGGACGGCGACGACGGCCGCCTCGGCGACCTCCGGGTGGGCCATGAGCGCGTTCTCCAGCTCGACGCTGGAGATCCACTCGCCGCCGGACTTGATGACGTCCTTGGCCCGGTCGGTGAGGGTGAGGAAGCCCGCGGCGCTGATCACACCGACGTCCCCGGTCTTCAGCCAGCCGTCGGCGCTGAACTTGTCCTCGGGGCGCACGGCTTCGCCGGCCGCGCCACCGTAGTAGGCGTCGGCGATCCAATTGCCGCGGACCTCCAGCTCGCCCGCCGACTCCCCGTCCCACGGCAGTACGTCGCCGGCGGGGCCGATGAGACGGGCCTCGACCCCGGCCGGGAAGCGGCCCTGGGTGACGCGGTACGGCCACTCCTCCTCGGCCGTGAGCCCGGCCGGCGGGTGTGCCATGGTGCCCAGCGGCGAGGTCTCCGTCATGCCCCAGGCGTGGCAGAGGCGGACGCCGAGCTTGTCGTACGCCTCCATCAGGGAGGGCGGACAGGCGGCACCGCCGATGGTGACCTGCTTCATCGAGCTCAGGTCACGCGGGTGCGCGGTCACCTCGGCGAGCAGCCCCTGCCAGATGGTGGGGACGGCCGCGGCGTGCGTGGGCTTCTCCCGCTCGATCATCTCGGCGAGCGGCGCGGGCTGCAGGAAGCGGTCCGGCATCAGCATGTTGATGCCGGTCATGAAGGTGGCGTGCGGCAGGCCCCAGGCGTTCACGTGGAACTGCGGCACGACGATCAGGCTGGTGTCGTGGTCGGTGAGGCCCATCGACTCGGTCATGTTGACCTGCATGGAGTGCAGGTAGACCGAGCGGTGGGAGTACACGACGCCCTTCGGCTCCCCGGTGGTGCCGGAGGTGTAGCACATGGCCGCGGCCTGGCGCTCGTCCAGCTCGGGCCAGTCGTAGTGCGCGGGGCGCCCTTCCAGGAGCTCCTCGTACTCGTGCACCTGGACGTCGAGCCCGTCGAGGGCGGAGCGGTCGCCGATGCCGACGACCACGACGTGCTCGACCGTCGGCAGGTGCGGCAGCCGCGGTGCGAGCAGCGGCAGCAGGGTGCCGTTGACCAGCACCACCCGGTCCGCCGCGTGGTTGACGATGAAGACCAGCTGCTCGGGGGGAAGCCTCAGGTTGAGCGTGTGCAGGACCGCGCCCATGGAGGGGATCGCGAAGTACGCCTCGACATGCTCGGAGTTGTTCCACATGAGCGTCGCGACCCGCTCGTCCTGCCGGACTCCGAGTCCGTCGCGCAGGCCGTGCGCGAGCTGCGCGGCGCGGACGCCGATCTCGGCGAAGCTGCGCCGGTGCGGCTCGGCCTCGCCGGTCCAGGTCGTGACCTGGGAGTCTCCGTGAATCGTCGACCCGTGGGCCAGGATCCGCGAGATCAGCAGCGGTACATCCTGCATGGTGCTCAGCAAAGCGTCCTCCCGGTGAGCGCTGCGGCGCTGCGGCGGCTGTCGGATGCTGCCGATTCTGCGCACGTACCGGTCGGCATGTCACTACCCGGGAGTACAAACAGGCTGGTCGATCACTGTCCGGGCCGGTTCTCTGGCCGATGTTTCACGTGAAACACGTCTCAGCGGACCGGGATGAGCTCCGGGTCCTCGCGAAGCTTGACCAGGGCCCGCGAGACGGCGCTCTTGACCGTGCCCACCGAGACCCCGAGCAGCTCGGCGGTCTGCGCCTCGCTCAGGTCCTCGTAATAGCGCAGGACGACCATGGCCCGCTGGCGGTCGGGCAGCCGGGTCACCGCCCGCCACATCGCGTCACGCAGCACCTGCGCCTCCGCGGGATCGGCGCAGGACTGCTCCTCGGTCTCCGGGACCTCCTCGCAGACGAACTCGTCGACCTTGCGCTTGCGCCACTGCGAGGTACGGGTGTTGACCAGGGCCCGGCGGACGTAGCCGTCCAGGGCCCGGTGGTCCTCGATCCGCTCCCAGGCGACGTAGGTCTTGGCGAGGGCGGTCTGGAGCAGGTCCTCGGCGTCGCACGGGTTGGCCGTCAGGGAGCGCGCGGTGCGCATCAGGGCCGTGCCACGGGTCCGGACGTACGCCGAGAACGACGGGTACGGCGTCGGGTTCGAGGCGAGCGAGCACACAGGCGTGGTCATGGCTCCACGCTAGGAGCGCGGCCCGCGCCTGGGATCGCCCGCAGGTGCCGAAGCCGGGTCCCCCTCAGGTTGTACGGTCCGGCCGCGCCCCACCTCCTGTAGGTGGAGGAAGGACGCGCGATCAGGACCGGAGTCAGGCGTCGGCGCCCAGGACCAGACCGGAGGTCGGCACGCCGGTACCGGCCGTGACGAGGACGTGCTCGGCCCCCGGGACCTGGTTGACGGAGGTGCCGCGCAGCTGGCGGACGGCTTCGGCGATGCCGTTCATGCCGTGCAGGTAGGCCTCCCCGAGCTGTCCTCCGTGGGTGTTGAGCGGGAGGGCGGCGGCGGCCGTGAAATCGGCGGCCTCGCCGGGCCCGCAGAAGCCGAACGACTCCAGCTGCATCAGGACGAAGGGGGTGAAGTGGTCGTAGAGGATGCCCACGTCGATGTCCGAGGGCCGCAGCCCGCTGGTGCGCCACAGCTGCCGGGCGACCACGTCCATCTCGGGGAGCCCGGTGAGGCCGTCCCGGTAGAAGGAGGTCATCCCCTCCTGGCGGCGGCCGGCGCCCTGGGCGGCGGCGGTGATCACGGCGGGCACGTGGCGCAGGTCGCGGGCCCGCTCGGCCGTGGTGACGACCAGGGCCTGGCCGCCGTCGGTCTCCTGGCAGCAGTCCAGCAGCCGCAGCGGCTCCACGATCCAGCGGGAGGCCGCGTGGTCGGCGAGGGTGATGGGTTTGCCGTGGAAGTAGGCGGCGGGGTTGTTCGCGGCGTACCCGCGGCCAGTGACGGCGACGTGCCCGAAGGCCTCGGGGGTCAGGTGGTAGGTGTGGAGGTAGCGTTGCGCGGCCATGGCCACCCAGGAGGCCGGGGTCAGCAGCCCCCAGGGCAGGGACCAGCCGAGGGCCGCTCCTTCGGCCGAGGGCTCGCGCTGCTGGACGCCGGAGCCGAAGCGGCGGCCGGAGCGCTCGTTGAAGGCGCGGTAGCAGACGACCACCTCGGCGACCCCGGTGGCGACGGCGAGGGCGGCCTGCTGGACGGTGGCGCAGGCCGCGCCGCCTCCGTAGTGGATGCGGGAGAAGAAGGAGAGCTCGCCGATACCGGCGGCCTGGGCCACGGTGATCTCGGGGCTGGTGTCCATCGTGAAGGTGACCATGCCGTCGACGTCGCCGGGGGTGAGCCCGGCGTCGTCGAGGGCGGCGTGGACCGCCTCGACGGCGAGTTTGAGCTCGCTGCGGCCGGAGTCCTTGGAGAACTCGGTCGCGCCGATGCCGGCGATGGCGGCGCGGCCGCCCAGGTCGTCGCGGAGGCGGACGCTCATGCCCCGGCCCCCAGGGTGACGGTCACGGTGCCGGTGACGTGGTGGCCGAGGCGGTTGGCGCCGACGACCCGGATCTCGGCGGTGTCCCCGTCGAGGGCGGTGACGGTGCCGGTGAGGGTCATGGTGTCGCCCGGGTAGTTGGGGGCGCCGAGGCGGATGGCCACCTTGCGCAGGACGGCGTGCGGTCCGAGGTGGTCGGTGATGTAGCGGCCGACGAGGCCGTTCGTGGTCAGGATGTTCATGAAGATGTCCGGAGAGCCCTTCTCGCGGGCGAGTTCCGCGTCGTGGTGCACGTCCTGGTAGTCGCGGGAGGCGATGGCGCCCGCGACGATCAGGGTGCGGGTGACCGGGATCTCCAGCGGTGGCAGTGCGTCGCCGACGTTCATGCGTCCTCCCCCTCGGTTATGAGCGCGCCCAGTTCGGACAGCAGCTCGCTGCCGCAGCCCAGGTAGGCGTCGAGCTGCCGCCCCCACAGGAAGTGCCGGTGGACGGGGTGGTCCAGGTCGGCGCCCATGCCGCCGTGCAGGTGCTGGCCCGCGTGGACGACGCGTTTGCCCGCCTCCGAGGCCCACCAGGCCGCCGTGAGGGCGTGTTCGCGTGCCGGGAGCCCTTCGTCGATCCGCCAGGCCGCCTCGTACGCGGTGACCCGGATGGCTTCGGTGTCCATGTACGCGTCGGCCGCGCGGAGCATGACGCCCTGGTTCGTGGACAGCGGGCGGCCGAACTGTTCGCGGGTGGAGGTGTACTCGACGGCGCGGGCGAGCGAGCCCGCGCAGACGCCCGCCTGGAGCCCGGCGAAGGCGGTGCGGGCGGCTGCCAGTACCGCGTCGTGGGCGTCCGGGCCGCCGAGCCGTTCGGCCGCGGCACCGGTCAGGGTGAGGCGGCCCGCCGACCAGGGGGCGGTCGTCTCCACCGGCCGCGTCCCGACGCCGGCCCCGTCCGTCGGAACGACCCACAGGGCCCGGTCGCGGTCCGGGACCAGTACGTGGGTGGCGTCGCGCAGCCACGGGACGACGGCGACGGTGCCGGTGAGGCGGCCGTCCGGTGCGGCGGTGACCGACCGGCGGCCGGGGAAGGCGCCGGTGGCGACGGCCTCGCCGGAGCCGAGGGCGGGCAGCAGGCGGGCGCGCTGCGCGGGGCTGCCGTGGGCGGCCACGGGCAGGATCCCGTAGGCGCAGGTGGCGGCGTAGGGCACCTGCGCGGTGGTGCGGCCCTGCTCCTCCAGGAGGAGGACCAGGCCCAGGAGGCCCACCTCCTCGACGGCGGCGGTCAGACCGGCGGCGGTCAGGGCCTTCCACAGTTCGGCGTCGCTGCCGGTGCCGGCCGCGGCGAGGCGTTCGTGGGTGGCGAGGTCGCCGAAGATCCGGGCGGCCAGGGCCGCCGCGGCGGCCTGTTCCTCGGTGGGGTGGAAGTCCATGTCAGCCCGCCTCCGCTCGGAAGACGGGGAGTTCGAGGGCGTCGTCGACGCGGAGGAACTCCAGCCGGACGGGGAGGCCGATGCGGACCTTGTCGTAGGGGATCCCGGTGATGTTGCTGATCACGCGGACCCCTTCGGCCAGCTCGACCAGGGCGACCGCGTAGGGAGGGTCGAAGGCCGGGAAGGGGGGGTGGTGCATGACGACGTACGAGAAGACGGTGCCGGCCCCGCTCGCTTCGACGGTGTCCCAGTCGGGGGAGGAGCAGGCGTTGCAGCCGGGCAGCCAGGGGAAGCGCAGGGTGGCGCAGGCGGTGCAGCGCTGGATCAGCAGCTTGTGCTCCCGGACCCCGTCCCAGAAACCCTGGTTGTCGCGGTTGACCACGGGGCGCGGCCGCTGGGGCCCGGCCGCCGCGGCGGGTCGCACGGCCGCCCCGGGCTTCGGGGGCGGCTTGGCGGCCGGGGCGTACTTGAGGATGCGGAAGCGGTGCGTCCCGGCGAGTTCGCCGTTCGCGTGGACGTCCATCCGCGTCGTGACGAAGTGGCCGCTGCCCAGTCGGGTCGTCTTGCGCGGGGAGACCGACTCGATCACGGCGTCGAAGGTGACGGTGTCGCCGGGGCGCAGCGGGCGCAGGTACTCCTGTTCGCAGTCGGTGGCGACCACCGAGGTGCAGCCCGCGGCGTCGAGCAGCGCGAAGAGTTCGTCGTGGGCGGTGGCGCGGCCCGTGTGTCCGGAGAGGCCGCCCATCGTCCAGGCCTGGAGCATGGTGGGCGGGGCGGTGGCCCCCGGGCCCGTGTAGGCGGGGTTGGTGTCGCCCATGGCCTCGCACCAGTGGCGGATCATGGGCTCGTTGACCGGGTCCTTGGCGCGGGCCGCGGTCGCGGCGGGCCGTCCTTCGAAGGCCTTGAGCCGCCGGAGCAGTTCCTCCTCCGCTTGCGCGTCGGCGGCCGTCTTCCCCGCGGTCATCGCTTCCTCCCCTTCATGCCGAGCCGCATCATGGCGACGATCTCGCGCTGGACCTCGCTGACCCCGCCGCCGAAGGTGTTGATCTGGGCCGCGCGGTTCATCCGCTCCAGTTCGCCGCCGAGGAAGGCCCGCGGTCCGCGGACGAGGGCCTCCTCGCCGACCGCTTCCTGGCAGATCCGGTACACCTCGACGGTGGACTCGGTGCCGAGGAACTTCACTCCGCTGGCGTCGCCGGGGGCCAGGGTGCCCGCGCCGACGTCCTGGACGAGCCTCCAGTTGAGGAGGCGCACGGCGGCCAGCCGGGCGTGGGCCTCGGCGAGCCTGGCGCGGACCCAGGGCCGGTCGGCCGGGCGTTCCCCGGTGGCGGGGTCGGGGGTGCGGGCGTGGGCGCGGGCGGCCTCGTAGAAGTCCTCGGCCTGCATGCCGATGGCGGCGAGGGCGACGCGCTCGTGGTTGAGCTGGTTGGTGATCAGGCCCCAGCCGCCGTTCTCGGGGCCGACGAGGTGGCCGGCGGGGACCCGGATGCCGTCGTAGTACGTGGCCGTGGTGGTGAGGCCCCCGACGGTCTCGATCGGGGTCCAGGAGAAGCCGGGGTTGTCGGTGGGCACCAGGATGATGGAGATGCCCTTGTGTTTGGGGGCCTGCGGGTCGGTGCGGCAGGCGAGCCAGATCCAGTCGGCGTTCTGGGCGTTCGAGGTGAAGATCTTCTGCCCGTCGATCAGCCAGTCGCCGCTCCCGTCGCGGACGGCGCGGGTGCGCAGGGCGGCGAGGTCGGTGCCGGCCTCGGGCTCCGAGTAGCCGATGGCGAAGACGATCTCGCCCCGGAGGATGCGGGGCAGGAACCAGTCCTTCTGCTCCGGGGTGCCGTATTTCATCAGGGTGGGGCCGACCGTGTTGAGGGTGACCATGGAGACGGGGGCCCCGGCCCGGTAGGCCTCGTCGAAGAACACGAACTGCTCGTCGGGGCCGCGGCCCTGGCCTCCGTACTCGACGGGCCAGCCCAGGCCGAGCAGCCCGTCGCCGCCGATCCGGCGCAGCAGGGCGCGCTGGGCCGCCGGGTCGTCGGGGAGCCCGTCGGGCAGCAGGTCCCGGAAGTACTCGCGCAGTTCGGCGCGTAGCCGTGACTGCCCTTCTGACGGAGCGAGGTGCACGGCGCTGGCCTCCCAGCTTCGCATCGGACGAGTGAAACTGACTGTCCGTCAGGTTCACCGGGGATGTCAAGGTCGGGAGGCGCGGCGATGGCGGTACGGGGCCCCGCACGCGGGAGGGCGCCCGCACTACCGGACCCCAGCCGGTCCGGTCGCACGGGCGCCCTCAGTGCTCTGCGCGGTTCAGGAGGCTCCTACCACCACGGGAAGAAGTTCACCGCCACGTTGGAGTTGGCCTGGTGGATCGCCGTGTAGGCCGAGCCGTTGACCTGGGCGGTGTTGTTCTGGTTCGACGCGCCGGCGCCGGTGGCCACCTGCTGGGAGGTGGAGGAGTTGCCGTGGTTGTTGCCGCCGACACCGCTGCCGATGACGCTGGCGACGCTCGCATTCGATCCGTCGTTCGCGAACGAGCCGTTGTCGGCCGCCGCGACCCCGCCGAACAGGGCGGCGGCGAGGGGGAGCGAGGCGACGGCGGCGATGACGCGGGCGGTACGGATGCTTGCCATTCTGAGTCCTCCAGAAAACCGAAGTCGGGTTCACACCAAGGCAGTTGGCCGACCGCCTCGGACGTTGGTGGTGCTGACGACGTCGCGAATCCAGAGTTGCCCACCGAATCCCCGGCGAACCACCCCGCAGCCTGCTATTCCCCCTCAAGCATGACCAACAAGGGATAAACGCGGTGTGCGCCCCTACTGCCCCAGTTCATCGCTCTCGTCACGGGGGAATTCCGTGCGGCGTGCCAGAGGAATCGTTCCGGCAAACTGATTCGACCCGGACATGCCGAAAAGGGCCGCACCGTCCGGGAACCCCGCCGTCTCCCGGCCCTGCGGCCCTGCCATACCAAGCTCCACGCCCCCGCGCGCCCCCTGAATGCGCCGGAGCGAGCCCCCGCTACGCGGCGAGCGCGACCTGATCCCGCTCGGGGGCGAGAGCGGCGGCGGTCGCGGAACGGCGCACCGAGGGGCTCTTGCCGTGGGCCTCCGCCCGGATCCGCTGCTTGATCGTCGGAGGGAGCGCGCCGCCCCGCATCATCGCCCGCCACGTCCGCCGCGCAACCGGGAAGGTCCGCCGTACGACGGGAGCCGAAGGAGTGGCCGCCGCGCCCGTCACGGCACCCGCCGGAGCCGCCTTGGCCACCAGGCCGAGAGCACCGAGGAGCGTCATGAGCAGGGCCAGGAAGGAGGTCCAGAGCGAGGTGGCGGTGCCGCTGCGGTGGCTCATGACGAATGCCTCGATTCCCGATGTCCCGATGGGCGGATCTGAATACATTCGCCATGATGCGACCGCAACCGCACGACCCCCACCACGCGCGCCGATCTTCCGACAAACACCACTCGGAAAGACCAAAGCCCCACCGCCCAGGCCGGAAGACCGGAACGGCCCCTGACCAGGGATCCTGGTCAGGGGCCGTTCCGTCTGCGGTGGGTGTGGGATTTGAACCCACGGTGACTCGCGCCACGACGGTTTTCAAGACCGTTCCCTTAGGCCGCTCGGGCAACCCACCTGGCCGGTACAGAGTACCGGGATGTGGGGGTGGGTGGGGTGGGAGTTGCCCGTGGCGGGGTCGGGGCGTCCGGATGTCAGGACGTCTGGGCCTTGTCGTAGGCGGCCTTGGCTTCCGGGCCGAAGTACGGGCCGAACATGGTGTTCGGCAGGAAGTTGTAGCCGAAGCTGTTCACCGACACCTGCGTGCCCAGGCCCGTGGACTCGTCGAAGTCCTGGAACCAGGGGCCGCCGCTGGAGCCGCCGGTCATGTTGCAGGACATGCTGTGGTCCTTGGTGAGCAGGAAGTCCTTGCCCGTGTTGGCCCCGCAGTAGACGAGCTTGGTGCCGTCGTAGGGCGCGGCCGCGGGGAAGCCGAAGGAGTACATCTTCTTGTTGTAGCCCCCGTTGAACAGGATGCCCTGCGCCCCCACGGCCTGGCTGAGCGTCCGTCCGTTCTGGGGGGCGACGACCGCGAGGCCGACGTCCATGTTCATGTCCTCGCTCGCGGCCCACTGGTCGGTGGCGAGGGTTTTGGTGGCCGCCCACTGGCCGTACGGGGCGTTGCCGTTGTCGTAGCCGGGGACGAAGATCCAGTTGGTGTGCCAGGCGCCCTGGTACTTCACGCAGTGCCCGGCCGTGATGACCGTGCTGCCGTTCTGGCTGGTGATGGAGTCGCCCGAGCAGGAGGCCGTGCGGCCCTGGAAGGTGAAGAACACCCGGCCCGAGGTCCTCACGACCGCCCCGCCGCCCGTCCAGGCCCCGCCGGCCTGCGGGAACGCCGTGGGGGAGGTCGGGGTCACCCGGGTCGGCGCGGCCGCCGGCGCGGGGAGCGTCCGCGTCCCTCCCGGGGCGGCCGTCACGTCGAGCGGGGTGGCCTGGCGCATCCGCTCGGCCGTCCAGAAGCCGGGGGTCTGCGGCGGCCGGAACGAGGAGGGCGACGGCGCGGCCGCCGAGGGGGAGGCCGCCGTCGAGGCACCCGCGAGCAGGGTGCCAGTGGCGAGGAGGACGGACAGCGCCGTGCGATGACGATTCACGCAGGACTCCTTCTGCCGTGCCCGGACCGGACGGAGCCGGGCAGGGTGGGGTGAAGAGCTGTCGGTGCGGATCGGCGGTGCGACTGTGCGACTGCGCGGCTGTGCGGCTTGCGCGGGCAGGTTCGCACGGGGGGCCCGAGAAGTCAGGGGGCAGTCCGGACGTTCGGTCGGTTCCGGCCAGGAAATGGCCGACGCCCCCTGGGTCGGGCCGTCAGGTGGTCACCAGCACCCCGGCGTAGGAGACACCCGCCACCACCATCCAGGCCCCGAGGCCCAGCAGTGCGGCCCGCCCGCCGGTGCGGGCCAGGGTCGGCAGGTGGACGGCGCTGCCCAGACCGAACAGGGCCGCGGCCAGCAGGGCCTCCTGGGCCGTGTGCGCCCAGTCCAGGGCCATGTGGGGCAGCAGGCCCGTCGCACGCAGCGCGGCCGCCCCCAGGAACCCGAGGACGAACAGGGGCACCGGCGCCGGGCGCTTCCCCGAGGAGGTGCGCACCCCGCGCCGCCGTGCCCGCATGGAGAAGGCCACGGCCGCCACCAGCGGGGCCAGCAGGGCTACCCGCATCAACTTGACCAGCACGGCCTCGCCGAGCGCGCCGGGGCCGGCGGTCTGGGCCGTCGCCACCACCTGGCCGACGTCGTGGACGCTGGCGCCCACCCAGCGGCCGAAGGACAGGTCGGAGAGACCCAAGGGACCCTGGAGCAGCGGCAGTACGGCAATGGCGAGGGTTCCGCAGAGCGTGACCAGGGCCACCGAGGCGGCAACGTCCTCCTCGTCACTCCCGGACACCTCGCTCACCGCGCCGATGGCGGAGGCGCCGCAGATGGAGTACCCGGTGGCGATCAGCAGGGGCTGGTCTCCGGGGAGTCCGAGGCGGCGGCCCAGCCAGACCGTGCCGAAGAACGTGGCCGCGACCACCGCGGTCACCATGGCCACCGTCGCCCAGCCCAGCCGGACCACCTGGTCCAGGCCGAGCCCCAGGCCCAGCAGGACGATGCCGATCCGCATCAGCCGCCGCCCGGCCAGGGACAGGCCCGGGCGGGCCGGTCCGCGTACGACGGTCCGTACCCCGGGGATGTGGGCCACCGCGATTCCGAGCACCACCGATGCGGTGAGCATCGGTATGCCGGGGACCAGCCGGTGCACGCACCAGGCCACCAGGGCGCCGGCTGCCGCCAGGCCCAAACCGGGCCAGGAGGTGGGTGTTTCACGTGAAACAAGGGGGGTCGCCTCGGTCTGCGGGCGGTGGAGGAGGGCCATCAGTCGACGGGGAGCGTGTAGACGCGGCGGATGCTGCTGCCCAGGCGGGAGACGTCGGCCCCGTAGACGTGGATCGATATCGCCTTGCCGGTACAGGAGTTGCGCACCTTGTGGATGTCCCCGGGCGGGGCGAAGCCGCAGACCTCGCCCTGGGCGTTGACCACGTCCTCGGTGGCCACCAGCCGCGCGGCGTCCGCACCCGGGGCGAGCCGGTAGCGGCGCTCGCTCTCCTCGCCCTGGTGCACACCGGCCACGCACCACGACACGTGGTCGTGGATGCAGGTCTCCTGCCCGGGCATCCAGACCAGGGCGACCACCGAGAAGCTGCCGTCCGCCTCGGCGTGCAGGATGTGCTGCCGGTAGTGGTCCGGATCGCCCTCCTGCTGTTCCGCGGTCAGGAGGTCGGACGCGCCCAGGTGCGGGGCGAGACGCTCGCCGACGAGGTAGGCGGTCAGGTCGGGGGCCAGCCCCCGGTCCACGACCGTGCGGATCTCACTGACGAGGGCGGCCATCCTCGTGGTCGTACGGGCCGGCGTGGTGGTGGTCATACGAGCAGCGTCCGACGCCCGATTCATCACGTCCAACGACAGTTACGACCTGAAATCCCAAATCCCGCTTATGGATCGGGCGGTGGAAGCCTGTGCCGGGATCAGCAGCCGACCCGGTTCGAGGCCACGCGCTTCAGCTCGTCCAGGACCACGGCCGTCGCCGGGATCCGCAGGTGGTCGCGGTAGACGTACGCGGCGATGTGGCGGCGGGCGGCGGGCTCCAGCACCCGGCCGCAGACCCGGCTCAGCGAGAGGGAGGGCAGGACCAGCGCGGGCATCATCGCCACGCCCAGCCCCTGCGCGACCAGGCTCTGGACCACGAGGTTGTCGTCCGTGGCGAAGCGGATGTCGGGCACGAAGCCCAGCTCGGCACACTCGTGCAGCAGGTTCGCGCGGCAGCGCGGGCAGCCCGCGATCCACTGCTCCTCGGCGAGGTCCGCCAGGTGCACCGCCCGGCGCCGGGCGAGCGGGTGCCCGGTCGGCAGCAGCACCGTCAGCTGGTCCTCCAGCAGCCTGACCTCGGCGACCTCCTCGGGGACCTCCTCGTGCAGCCCGGGATAGGTGAAGGCCAGGGTGATGTCGCACTCGCCGCGCTGGAGCCTGCGCAGGGACTCGGGGGGCTCCCCTTCGAGGAGCTCGACCTGGACTCCTGGATGGTCCTTGGCGAGGCCGCTGAGGGCCTCCGGGACCAGCGTGACGTTGGCGCTGGGGAACCCGCAGACCCGCACCCGCCCGGTGCGCAGCCTCGTGTACGCCTTCAGCTGGGCCTCGGCGGCCGAGAGGCTGCCGAGGATCGACTCGGCGTGCCGGGCCAGCGACTCCCCGGCCTCGGTGAGCTTCATCTTCCGGCCCACCCGGGTGAACAGCGGGGTTCCGACGGCGCGTTCGAGCGCCTTCATCTGCTGGGTGATCGCGGGCTGGGTGTAGCCCAGGACGCGAGCAGCGGCCGAGTACGAGCCCGCGGCCACCACTTCGTGGAATGTCCGTATGTGCCGTGAATCGAACACCAGCGAAGCATAAGCGGATGTTGGGAGGGGCCGTAGGCGGATTCCCGGCCACGGCCCCTCACATCAAGTCACCGTCGAGCGGCGTTCGCGCGCCGGCTCGCGGCCCGGGCTACTTGTCGCCGACGCGCGAGCCGAGGGTGATGTCGACCGTGTTCGGCTTGCCGCCGCGCAGATAGGTCAGCTTCACGGTGTCGCCCGGCTTGTACGTCCAGATCAGGCTGATCAGGGTCGGCCCGCTGTCGACCTGCTTCCCGCCGAACTCGGTGATGATGTCGCCGGGCTTGAGGCCCGCCTTGCCGGCCGGGCCGTTCGGGTCGACCAGCTCGTTGGCGGGGGCGCCCTGCTCGGAGATCTTGGCGCCGTCGGTCTTGGCCTGCAGGTCCACGGAGACCGAGATCACCGGGTAGACCGGCTTGCCCGTGTCGATCAGCGACTTGGCCACGTTCTTGGCCTGGTTGATCGGGATCGCGAAGCCGAGGCCGATCGAGCCGGCCTGGCCGCCGCCGAAGCCGCCGTTGCCGGCGGACTGGATCGCGGAGTTGATGCCGATGACCGCGCCGCGGCCGTCGAGCAGCGGACCGCCGGAGTTGCCGGGGTTGATGGAGGCGTCCGTCTGCAGCGCGCTCATGTACGAGTTCTTGCCGCCGGAGCCGTCACCGGAGGCCACCGGGCGGTTCTTCGCGCTGATGATGCCGGTGGTGACCGTGTTGGACAGGCCGAAGGGGGCGCCGATCGCGATGGTCGGGTCGCCGACCGCGACCTTGTCCGAGTCGCCGAGCGCCAGTGGCTTGAGGTTGGTCGGCGGGTTCTTCAGCTTGATGACGGCCACGTCGTAGCCCTGGGCCCGGCCCACGACCTCGGCCTCGTACTTCTTGCCGTCGGAGAAGGTGGCGGAGAGCTTGCCGCCGTTGGCGGCGGAGGCCACCACGTGGTTGTTGGTGAGGATGTGGCCCTGCTCGTCGTAGACGAACCCGGTGCCGGTGCCGCCCTCGCCGTCCCCGGCCGAGGCCTCGATGGTGACGACGCTGGGCAGTGCGGCGGCGGCGAGCCCGGCGACGGAGCCCGCGTCCCGCTTGAGGTCCTTGGGGGTGTTGGGCGCGCTGATGGTGGTCGAGCCGGAGCCGCCGTGGTCGCGCTGGGCGGCCCAGTAGCCGACACCGCCGCCCACGCCGCCCGCGAGCAGGGCCGCCACGAGGACCGCCGCGATCAGACCGCCCCGGCCCTTGGGCTTGGGCTGCGGGGCGCCCTCCGCGGTGAGCGGCACGCCCCAGGCGCCGCCGCCCTGACCCCCTCCGCCGTACGCGGGAACGGCCGGAGGCGGCGGGGGCCAGGCCTCCGCGCCGTACGGGGACGGGGCCGGGGCCGCCGGCTGGGCGGGGGGCACCGGCGGGCCGGCCGGGGTCTGCTCGTGGCCGTACGCCGGGGGCGCGACGGGGGGCGCCGGAGGGGTGGGAGGGAGCTGCTGGGTGTGCTCGGCGCCCGAGGCCGGGGCGCCCTGGGGCGCCGGAGCGGCCGGTTCGGGCGTGGAGGCGGCCACCGGCACGGGAGGTGCGGACGGGGCCGCGGGGGGTGTCGGGGCCGCGGTGCCCTCGTTCTCGGTGCTCACAGCGCTCTCTCCTCGTCACACACGGCTTACACGGCCAACACGGCTGCTGGAAATATCAGGCGATATCGCCCCGATACCGTCCGGGCATCGGTCCGACTGAACGTTCGATGCGCCGCAGAAGTTCCAGGGTGAAGCCTTTCCCATGACCCGTCAGAGCACTGTAAGCCGGACCTGTGCGTCTGCCGCCTCCCTTTATATCCGACATACAGGACATACCTCTAGGAGTCACCCCGCCACGCGGGGTCTCCTCGGTGGCACCATGACCGGGTGACCCACGCAACGCGCCCCATCCAGGTCGTCGCCCACCGCGGCGCGTCGGAGGATGCCCCCGAGCACACCCTGGCCGCCTACCGGAAGGCCATCGAGGACGGCGCCGACGCCCTCGAATGCGACATCCGGCTGACCGCCGACGGCCATCTGGTGCTGGTCCACGACCGCCGCGTGAACCGCACCTCCAACGGCCGGGGCGCCGTCTCGGCCCTGGAGCTGGCGGAACTGGCCGCCCTCGACTTCGGCTCCTGGAAGGACCGCGAGGAGTCCCCCGACTGGGACGCGGACCCGGAGCGGACCTCCGTGCTCACCCTGGAGCGGCTGCTGGAACTGGTGGCCGACGCCGGTCGCCCCGTACAGCTGGCGATCGAGACGAAACATCCCACCCGCTGGGCCGGACAGGTGGAGGAGCGCCTGCTCTTCCTCCTCAAGCGCTTCGGACTGGACGCCCCGCCCGCGGAGGGCCCCCACCCCGTCCGGGTCATGAGCTTCTCGGCGCGCTCCCTGCACCGGGTGCGGGCGGCCGCCCCGACGGTCCCGACCGTGTACCTCATGCAGTTCATCTCGCCCCGGATGCGTGACGGCCGGCTGCCCGCGGGCGTGCGGATCGCGGGGCCCGCCATGCGGATCGTGCGCAACCACCCCGGCTTCGTCCGCAGGCTCCAGGCCGCAGGCCACTCCGTACACGTATGGACCGTGAACGAACCGGATGATGTTCAGCTATGCGCTGATCTGGGTGTAGAAGCGATCATCACGAACAGACCGCGCCAGGTTCTGTCACAACTCGGGCGCTGACGTCCCCTTTTGCACACCAGCCCCAGGCACCCCGGCCGTGACAGGGCGTGCCCCGGCGCATCCGGTCCGCATTCGTTGGTCATGAATGCGTCAGAGGGGGGTGGGCCGACGGTTTCCGGTCCAGGCCATTGGGGCATCCAGACCATGGCGTGGGGCTAAGGAGGTTCCGGGGGTGGCGTTGGTGATGGCACAGGAAGTGCCCACGTCGTCGTGCGTGGACATTCGCCATGGTCCTGCGGGCGTGGGCGAGGCGAGGCACCGGATGCGCGAGCAGCTGCGTATCAGCGGGGTGTCCGAATCGGTCGTGGACGATGCCGTACTGATCCTTTCCGAACTCCTCAGCAATGCCTGCCGCCACGGCCGGCCGCTGGGTGCCCGGGACGTCGGTGACGGCGAGATTCGCGCCGCGTGGCGCGTCGACAAGGCCGGTCGGCTGACCGTCGAGGTCACGGACGGCGGCGGCCCGACCCGGCCCGTCCCGGCCACGCCCTCGGTCACCGCGCACGGGGGCCGCGGGCTGAACATCATCAGCGCGCTGGCCCAGGACTGGGGCGTGCGGGACGGGGCGGCGGGCGAGGTCACCGTGTGGGTGATCGTCGCCAGAGGGGCCCGGCACGACGACTTCGCTACGCGCGTCGCTCCCCCGGCGATCGACTTCGCCTCCGCCTTCGACGATCTCGACGCCTGAGGGCCCGGCACCGGGGCCCGCGGCACCGGCGCAGGCGGCGCCGGCCCGTGACCGGACCAGCGGCACCGGCCCTGCGCACACGCGGCCTTCGGGAGCGCACGCCGACCGTGCTCCCGGCCGCACCCCACCGGTTGCGGCGGTACGAACGGCTAGGCTCGCGCCCAGAGACACCGCCGTACCGCCGCAACCGGGAGACACCCACGATGGCCAAGAAGCGCCCCGCCGCGAAGACCGCGAAGCCGCAGCTCGACAACGGGGAGATCCCGGTGGTGGGCGCGCGCGAGCCCTGCCCGTGCGGCTCCGGGCGGCGTTACAAGGCCTGTCACGGCGCGGCCGCCGCGCACGCCGTCACCGAACACGTGCGGCGCCCCTTCGAGGGGCTGCCGGGCGAGTGCGACTGGGTGGCGCTGCGCGAGCTCGTCCCCGCGGCCACCGTCCCGCTGACCCTCAAGGACGGTCTGCCCGAGGGCGTCCCGTCCGTCACGCTGGTGACCGTGCTTCCCATGGCCTGGCCGGCCCTGCGGCGCGAGGACGGCTCCGTCCTGCTCGGCCTGCAGAACGAGTCGAGCTCCGGCGACCTGGCGCGCGACATGGCCGACACCCTGGAGCGTGCGATCGCCACCGAGCCGGGCAACCCGGTCCCGGCCCGCCGCGTGCCGGCCGAGGGTCCCCGACTTCAGGATCTCCTCGCTCTGGACGGCGTTTTCGAGCCGGTTGTGCACAGCGGCTTCGAATTCTGGATTCCGGACGCGGACAGCGCCCAGAACGCCTCCCCGGAGATCGCCGCCTCCCTGGAGCGCGCCAACGCCGCCGCCATCCCGACCGTCAAGCTCACGGGCGTGGACGCGGCCTACTGGTGCGAGACCCCGGACAAGAACCACCTGCGCTGGGTGATGCCGCACCCGGAGGAGAAGCTGCTCGACGCCCTGGCGCGGCTGCACGCGGCGGGCGCCTCCTCCCTCGGCGAGGGCACCAAGCTCGTCGGCTCCTTCCGCGCGCACGGCCTGGTGGTCCCCGTCTGGGACCTGCCCACCGGGGTCACCGCCGAAGACGTGGAGAAGCCCGCCGCCGAGCTGGCGGAACGCCTGGCCACGGCCCTCGCCACCGACGCCCCGCTGACCGCGGAGGAGCGCCGGGCACGCGGCGGGCTCACCAACCGCCAGGTGACGCTGAGCTGACGCACACCCGGCGCGGGAGTGGCCCGCGCGCGGCACACGGCCGCGCGCGGGCCCGGTGACCGGTGTCACAACTCCCGCTAATCGCCTGCAAATCGATGTCTGAATATCAGAGATCGAATTTGCGAACAGGCGATCTCTTGTTACCGTTCTTGTAGCCCGGTCGCTGGTGCATCCCCCGTCGCCAGCGACCGGGCCTCTGTCTTTCGGCGGCGCTCAACCGCCTGCCGGTGCCGGTGAGTTGCTCCCGGACCGCAGCAGAAGCCGCCCTTCATCATCCGGAACTGCAAACTCCGCTACGGCCGAGTAGGCGTCCGGCGCCCCCGCGGACTCCCCCCGGGGCGTCTCGCACAGACCCGGCTCGTCCCCCGCCGCCACGGCGCAGCGGATCTGCACCGTCCGCCCCGCCGGGCCCATCACCGTGAGCACGGCGTCCAGCGCGCGGCCGCTGGTGTTGCGGTAGTAGCTCCGGCCCCAGGTGCGCCCCTCGCTCGCCAGCACGCACGTCTGCGCCTCCAGGCCTTGCGGGGCGGACAGTTCGGGACCGCAGCGGGAGTCGGTGCGGGGCTGCTCGGGCGGTCCCGGCTGCGCGGGGCCGGTGGCGGCCCGCGCCCCGTCCGCCGTACGGGAGGAGGGGGAAAGGCCGAGCGAGGTGAGCAGCCCCCCGTTTTTTCCGTCGCTCCGACCGGCGAAATCCGGCCCGGCGATCGCTCCGGCCAGGGGAAGCGACAAGATGATCAGCACACCGGCGCCGATACCGATCAGGCGGAGATTCATTCGCCGAAGATAGCGACGCGGGAAAGGGGCGCGGAGATCCCCGCGCCCAATTCCCTTGGAAACTCGATGTGCTGACACCCGTACGAGTGATCAGCGGCTCAGTACGCCAGCCGGCTGCCGCCGCCGGGAGCACCGCTGCTCGCCTCGACGAGCGCGTCCACGACCGCCTCGACCTCCGGCAGCCACAGCTCGCCCGAACCGGCCCGCCGCGGCTCGGGCTCCCGCTCCCAGCGGACCTGCCCCCCGCCGGACGCGGGCGAGGGCGGCAGCAGCAGGTAGCCGCCCTCGCCGTGGAAGCGCAGCGAGGAGGGCACGTGGTCCTTGGCGTACAGGAGTTCGCCGAGCCGCTCCAGCGAGTAGGGCGCCACGAGCAGGGACCACCGGGTGGGCGTGGCGACGATCGGGCCGAGCCGCATGCCCTGCGCGTCCAGCCGTACGACGGCACGCGCGGCCGCCTTCGCCGGCAGGCTCACCGCGCAGGGCGCGGCGCCGCCGGTGGCCAGCAGGACCGGGGCGGTCGGCCGCCTGCCCCACCACCAGGCCACCATCCGCGCGTCGGTGGTGGCGGCGAGCAGGCCGGGGTCGAAGGGATGCGCGCCCGGCACCACGCAGTCGGGATCCGGGCACGCGCAGCGCCGACTGTCGGCGCCGGCCCGGCCCACGCCCGGCAGCACGGGCCACTGCCGGACGGCGGCGCAGGTCAGCGCGGCTTCGAGGAGGGAGGGAGCCACCCCGGCCCCCGCCTCCGCGGCGGGGCGGGAGACCGCGCGCGGGAACTTCAAGCGATCGCGGAGCCGCTGGAGACGCCTTCCGAGGATCTCGCGCATGAGCGCTCGTTCCTTTCCGTTGAACGTCGAGGGGCCACATCACACCACGTGAGCGGTGTTTCACCACACGTACACGTTTCGCGTCACTAGTCCGCCAGAAGCAGGTTCACACGCTTCGTGCAGTCTTCTTACGGGTCCGTCAAACGTCCGGCAGGGGCCCGGAGCGTGCGGTCCGAGCGACCCGCACCGGTGTCGAGACCGGCTGCCGCCGCTAAGGACGACGGCCCGGACCGGGTGGTTCCCGGCGGTACCGGGGGCGCCAACTGGCCCCGGGCACTACCGAATACGTACCCGGACCCCCTGAAGCGCCTGTCCAGTCGATCGCAAAAACCGTCCGCTTCCAGCTTTTTCCAGCCAAGTTTTAGCCCCGGCTGGACAGTGAGTTGCCGTCCCACGGACACCACTATTCCCACCGGGACAATGCTGGACATCGATCCTCGGGTGCGTGTAGATGTGGATCCATTGATGGCGGCGCAGCACGATCTGGGGGTTTGCGATGCTATATGGCGAATCGCACCAGGTGGAAAGGCGGACGCCATGAGCGCCCCGCATCTGCCGAAAGTGGCTGGAATCGATCCAGCAGTTGCAGCATCGGCGCACACTGCCGCGCCCACACCCGCGTCCGGCTCCCTCCCCGCCACAGCGGCCGCCTCCGCCCGGACCGCTCCCGCCCAGGCCGCCCCGCCTGCCGCGAGCAGCGTCATCCAGGACCGGCTGGCGGGCATGGTCTCCGACCTGACCACCCTGCACGAGCTGACCGAGCGCCTCGCCCGGGCCAGTGACCTCGACTCCTCCCTGCGGGAGTTCCTGCGCGCCGGGGCCGCCCTGGTAGGGGCCCGCCGCGGACTGGTCGTGCTGGAACCCTCCGACGGACTCGGCCCCACGTCCACCATCGGCCTGGGCCTCGGCCGCGCCGACCTCGGGCACATCGAGACGGTGCCGCGCAGCGCCACCTCGTACGGCCGCATCCTCGACGGACTCCCCGACGCCCACGGCGGCTCCGAGGTGCTCCCCGAGCCCGGCACCACGGCCGCCTCGGGTGCCGGTGGCGGCGCACCCCCCGTCGACCCCCGCCACCGCGAGGTCGCCGCCCGCCTCGGCTACGCGGCCAGCTACGCGCTGCCGCTGGCCGCCGAGGCCACCGGCCAGCTCGGCGCGGCCGTCTGGCTCTACGACGAGCAGGCCGAGCCGAGCGACCGCCAGCGCGACCTCGTCGGCCTCTACGTCCGGCACGCGGCCGAGCACCTGGCCCGGATGCTGGAGGTGGACCGCTCCCGGACCCGGCTGGCCACCGTCTCCGAGGAACTCCTGCCCAGCAGGCTGCCGCGGATCCCCGGGGTCCAGCTCGCCGCCCGCCACCGCACCGGCCCCCTCGGCGGCGGCGACTGGTACGACGCGCTGCCGCTGCCCGAGGGCGCCATGGGCCTCGCCGTCGGCTCGGTCTCGGGCTCGGGGCCGAGCGCCGTCGCCGCGATGGGACGGCTGCGGGCCTCCCTGCGCGCGTACGCCGTCATGGAGGGGGAGGACCCGGTCGCGGTCCTGTCCGACCTGGAGCTGCTGCTGCGCCTGACCGAGCCCGCGCGCTCGGCCACCGCCCTCTTCGCGTACTGCGAGCCCGCCGCCCGCAAGATCATCCTGGCCGGGGCGGGGCACGCGCCGCCGCTGCTCATCGGCGAGCGCCGCACCGAGTACGTCGAGACCTCGCTCTCGGCGCCGCTGGGGATGCTGGCCTGCTGGGAGGCGCCCAGCGTGGAGATCGAGCCCGCCGCCGGAGAAACGGTGCTGCTGTACACCGACGGGCTGCTGCGGCGGACCGGCGACCCCATGGACCGGGCCTACGCCCGGCTCCACGCGGCGGCCGCGGGCGTTCCGCGCGGTGCCCGGGAGGACCCGGCCGCCCTCTGCGACCACATCCTGCGGACCGTGCTTCCCGAGGACGGGTCGCGGCCGGGCTCCGCCGATCCCCACCGGGACACGGAGGACGTCGTCCTGCTCGCGGCCCGGTTCGACTGACCGGCCGGCATCCGCGGCGGGCGCCCGTTTTGACTTGTTTGTCACAGGACTGGCCGGGCGCCGCCTCCTCACACATACGATGAACGGGGTTCGCACCCGGACCCGTGCGTGTCGTAGCGGCTGAGGAGATGACGTGGCTGACGAGCTCACCCCGGAGACCCCGGAAGAAGAGCAGCCCCAGAAGAAGCACAAGCAGCGCAAGAACGGGCTGTACCCGGGCGTCAGCGAGGAACTCGCGGAGAGCATGCGCACGGGCTGGGCCGACACCGAGCTGCACGGCCTCGAGCCCATCGCCCAGGCCGGCCACACCGCCGACCGCCGCGCCGCGCTGTCCGCGCGCTTCCCCGGCGAGCGCCTGGTGATCCCGGCGGGCCGCCTGAAGACCCGCTCGAACGACACCGAGTACCCCTTCCGCGCCTCGACCGAGTACGCCTACCTCACCGGCGACCAGACCGAGAACGGCGTCCTGGTCCTGGAGCCCACGGAGACCGGCCACGAGGCCACCGTCTACCTGCTGCCGCGCTCGAACCGCGAGAACGGCGAGTTCTGGCTGTCGGGCCAGGGCGAGCTCTGGGTCGGCCGCCGCCACTCCCTCGCCGAGGCCGGGCAGCTCCTGGGCATCCCGGCCAAGGACGTCCGCGAGCTGCCCGAGGCCCTGACCGAGGCCACCGGCCCGGTCCGCGCCGTCCGCGGCCACGACGCCGTCATCGAGGCCGCGCTCACCGACAAGGTGACCAAGGAGCGCGACGAGGAACTGCGCGTCTACCTCTCCGAGGCGCGCGCCGTGAAGGACGCCTTCGAGATCGGCGAGCTGCAGAAGGCCGTGGACTCCACCGTCCGCGGCTTCGAGGACGTCGTGAAGGTCCTCGACAAGGCCGAGGCCACGTCCGAGCGCTACATCGAGGGCACCTTCTTCCTGCGCGCCCGCGTCGAGGGCAACGACGTCGGCTACGGCACCATCGCCGCCGCCGGCGCCCACGCCTGCACCCTGCACTGGGTCCGCAACGACGGTGCCGTCCGCTCCGGCGACCTGCTCCTGCTCGACGCCGGCGTGGAGACCCACTCCCTCTACACCGCCGACGTCACGCGCACGCTGCCGATCAACGGCACGTACACCGACATCCAGCGCAAGATCTACGACGCGGTGTACGAGGCCCAGGAAGCCGGCATCGCCGCCGTCAAGCCGGGTGCCAAGTACCGCGACTTCCACGACGCCGCCCAGCACGTGCTGGCCGAGAAGCTCGTCGAGTGGGGCCTGCTGGAGGGCCCGGTCGAGCGCGTCCTGGAGCTCGGGCTCCAGCGCCGCTGGACCCTGCACGGCACCGGCCACATGCTCGGCCTGGACGTCCACGACTGCGCGGCCGCGCGCACCGAGGCGTACGTCGACGGCACGCTGGAGCCGGGGATGTGCCTGACCGTCGAGCCGGGCCTGTACTTCCAGGCCGACGACCTGACCGTGCCCGAGGAGTACCGGGGCATCGGCGTCCGCATCGAGGACGACATCCTCGTCACCGAGGACGGCAACCGGAACCTGTCGGCCGGTCTGCCGCGCACCTCGGTCGAGGTCGAGGCGTGGATGGCGCGGCTCAAGGGCTGACGCCGGACGTGACCACGGGCGGGGGAGCCGGTACCGGTTCCCCCGCCCGTCCGCGTTCTAGGACACCCTCAGCAGGGCGTCCTCGCGCCACTTCAGCATCCGCTCGAAACTCACCACCGCACCCCGGCCCGGCCGGTTGCGCAGCCGGACGTGGTCGGCGAGCTCCGCGATCAGGTGCAGGCCACGGCCGTGCTCGGCCAGGGAGGGTCTGCGGCGGGCCACCGTCGACGGCGGGAAACCGGGACCCGAGTCGGCGACCTCGATGCGGCAGCGGTCCCCGTCGAGGAAGGCGGTGACGTGGTACGCCTCGGTGCCGTCCAGGACCTCGTCGGCGGGGACACCGACCGGGCCCCCGGCCGAACCGCCGCGGCCGCCGTGTTCCACGGCGTTCGCGCAGGCCTCGGTCAGCGCGACCGACAGCTCGTAGGAGATGTCCGGGTCCACCCCCGCGGTATCCATGGTCCCCAGCAGCAGTCGCCGGGCGAGCGGCACGCTCGCGGCTTCGCGCCGCAAGTGGAGAGACCACCAGATGCTCATACGGATACCTATTGCCGCCCGTGACGCGGCGTAAGCCCCCGGCGGCCGGCACAGCCCTCATTCGGCCGATGCGGCATGTGCGTCCGGCGTGTATCGGGCGCGTGGGCCCCGCTCCGGCGCCGGTCGCCGGCCGGGCGGGCGGGCGGGCGGGCGGGGGCGCGCTTGCGGCCGCACACCGGAACCATAGGGTCCCTCCAGTACCTGCCGTAGGCAGGGCCCGGGGCCAGTGCGATGATGGCCCGGCCATGTCTGCCACCCACACCACACGCGCCGGAGCAGGCCTCCGGACGACCCGGGCCGCGGTGTTCACCGCGGTCTGCGTCGTGCTGTCCGCGGCGGGCCACGCCGTGGCCTCCTGCGCGACCGTGCCGTGGTGGGCACTGGCCCTGGCCTTCGTCTGCGTCTTCGCGGTCGCGGCCCCCCTCGCGGGACGCCGCCGTTCGCGGCCCGGCATCGCCGCCGGACTGGCCGTGGGCCAGCTCGGGCTGCACACGCTGTTCGGCCTCGGCCAACATGGCGCGGCCGTCGCGCAGAACCCGGCCCCCGGGACCGACACCTCGCTGGCGGCGCTCGCAGCCCGGCTGGTCTGCGGGGGCAACTCCGTACCGCTGAGCCCGGCCGACGCCCGGCACATCCTGGAGACCGCCGGGCTGGACCCGGCGGCCCTGGCCGCGCAGGCGGCCGCGTCGGACCACATGGGCCACATGCACCTGGCCACGACCCACGCCGGGGGCCCCGAGATCGGGCTGTTCAGCCCGTTCATGCTGCTCGGCCACCTGGTGGCCGCGCTCACCGCCGGCTGGCTGCTGGGCCGGGGCGACGCCGCCCTGTTCCGGCTGGTCGAACTCTCCCGGCTCTCCGCCGAAGCCGGCCCGATACGTCCGCTGCGCGCCGCGCTGGCCTTCGTACGGGCCCTCGCGGCCGGGCTGCCCGGCGCTCCCGCGCACGGCCCCCGGGACCGCCGGACCGCTTCCGCGCCCGCCGCGACGACCGGCCGGGACACTCTGCTGCACACCGTGATCCGGCGCGGGCCGCCGGCTGCGCTCGTCCTCGCAGCCTGACGCGGCACCTCCACTCCCCGGGACACACGGCGGGAGCACCGGTGCCGTGACCTCCGCGCGCGCCCGTGCGTGCGGACCCCACCGTTCACCACTGCTCCGTGGAGTGTTCCTGTCATGAAGACCTCTCGCGTCTCCTTCGCCGCCGCCCTCGCCGCCGGCGCCGTCCTCGCCCTGTCCGGCACCGCCTTCGCGCACGTCAGCGTGCAGCCCGGCGAGGCCCCCAAGGGCGGCTACGCGACGATCAACTTCAAGGTCCCGAACGAGCGCGACAACGCCTCGACCACCCAGCTCGAGGTCAACTTCCCGGTCGACCAGCCCCTGACCTCCGTCATGCCGCAGGACATCCCCGGCTGGACGTCCACCGTCGAGAAGACCAAGCTCGACAAGCCGCTGAACGTCCACGGCAAGCAGGTCAACGAGGTCGTCACCAAGGTGACCTGGACCGGCGGCAAGATCGAGCCCGGCAAGTTCCAGCAGTTCCCGGTCTCCGTCGGCAAGCTCCCCGACAACGCGGACAAGATGGTCTTCAAGGCCATCCAGACCTACGACAACAACGAGGTCGTCCGTTGGATCGAGGAGGCCAAGGAGGGCGCCGCCGAGCCGCAGAACCCCGCGCCCACGCTGAAGCTGACCGCCGCCGCCGGAGCCGACAACCACGACGCCGCCAAGCCGGCCGACTCCAAGAACTCCGGCAAGGACGCCGCCAAGGACGAGAAGCACGACGAGGCCGCCGCCAAGAGCGGCTCCGACACCACCGCGCGTGCCCTCGGCATCGCGGGCATCGTCCTCGGCCTCGGCGGGGTGGCCTTCGGCATCGCCTCGCGCCGCCGCTCCGCCTGATCCACCGGGCCCGCGGGCCCGTCGTCCACGGGCCCGCGCAGGGCCCGTGGACGGGACCGGCCCGGGCCCCTTTCCCCGACATCCGCACCATCCCCGATCCCAGGGACATCTCCATATGCGCACCACACGTGTGACGGTCGCCGCCCTCGCGGCGGTGGCCGCGCTCACCCTCACCGCCTGCGGCAGTGACCCGGCCAAGGACAGCCCGTCGGTCACCCAGATCACCGGCGAGAAGAAGGCCGGAGCCGCGACCGTCCTCGACCGCCCCTTCGACAAGCCGGACCTCGTCCTCACGGACACCACCGGCAAGCCGTGGAGCCTGCGCGAGCAGACCAAGGGCCGTCCGACGCTGATCTACTTCGGCTACACCAACTGCCCCGACGTGTGCCCGCTGACGATGAGCAACATCGCCGTCGCCAAGAAGGCGCTCCCCAAGGAGGAGCAGGACAAGCTCCAGGTCGTCTTCGTCACCACGGACCCCGAGCGCGACACCCCGGAGTCCCTCGGCGCGTGGCTCAGGTCGCAGGACCCGGCCTTCACCGGGCTGACCGGCGACTTCGGCAAGATCCAGGCCGCCGCCCGCTCCCTCGGCATCGGTATCGAGGCCCCCAAGAAGGAACCCGACGGCAGCATCGTCTCCATGCACGGTGCTCAGGTCATCGCGTTCTCGCCGAAGACCGACGAGGGCTACGTCCTCTACGGCGAAGGCACGACCGTCGAGGACTACACCAAGGACCTTCCGAAGCTCATCAAGGGACAGAACCCGTGAACGCCCGCACCACCCGCACCCTCGCAGCCGCCCTCTCCCTGACGGCCGCGCTCGCCATATCCGGCTGCTCCTCCTCTTCTTCTTCCGGCTCGGACTCCTCGTCGACCGCGAGCGCCGGCGCGAAGGCCGAGGAGTCGGCCAAGCCGAAGATGACCGTCAGCGGGGCGTTCATGCCCGAGCCGGTCAACGACAAGATGGCCGGCGCCTTCATGGTGATCAAGAACGACTCGAAGACGGCCGACAAGCTGCTCGGCGTGACCAGCCCGCTCTCGGACGATCTGCAGGTCCACGAGACCAAGGACCAGAAGATGCAGCAGGTCCAGTCCATGGACGTGCCGGCCGGAGGCGAGCTGAACCTGGAGCGCGGCGGCAGCCACATCATGTTCATGGGCCTGAAGAACAAGCCGAACGTCGGCGACAAGGTCACCGTCGAGCTGCGTTTCGAGAAGGCCGATCCGGTCAAGGTCGAGCTGGACGTCAAGGAACGGACGTACAACCCCCAGAACTCCACCGCCCACTGACGGACCGAGGAACTGACACGCCATGACGGCCACCGCCCCCGCTCCCCCTCCTCTCCGCGTCCGCGCCACGGCATCGCTGCCGCGGCTGGCGCTGGTTCTCGCAGCCCTGCTGGCAACCCTGTTCACCGCGGCCGCCCCGGCCACGGCGCACGCCGCACTCACCGCGAGCGACCCCCAGGACGGGGCGGTGGTCGCCACGGCGCCCGCCCAGGTGACCCTCTCCTTCTCGGAGGAGGTCGCCATGGGTGACGACTCGATCCGCGTCATGGACCCGCAGGGCAAGCGCGTCGACACCGGCGAGCTGCGGAACATGTGCAGCGGATCGGTCATCCGCTACGGCACCGCCCTGCACACGGGACTGCCCGACGGCACCTACACGGTCGCCTGGCAGGCGGTCTCCGCCGACAGCCACCCGGTCTCCGGCGCCTTCACCTTCTCCGTCGGCGCCCCCTCGGCCACCTCCGTCTCCCTGCCCACCCAGAAGGTGGGCGGCGGCCCCGTCGGCATCGCGTACGGCATCGCCCGGTACGCCGCCTACGCCGGCTTCACCGTCCTCGTCGGCGGCTCCGCCTTCATCCTGCTGTGCTGGCGCCGTGGTTCCGGCGTGCGCCCGCTGCAGAAGCTGGTGGTGCGCGGCTGGGTCACCCTCACCGCCGCCACACTGGCGATGCTGGTGCTGCGCACGCCGTACACCGGGTCGGGCAAGTTCGCCGACGTCTTCGACCTCGACGGCCTGAAGGCCGTCCTGGAGACCAAGACCGGCGCCTCCTTCGTCTCCCGGCTGCTGCTGCTCGGCGCGGCCGCCCTCTTCATCGCCGTCCTCTTCGGCGCCTACGCGCGCCGGCAGAAGAACGTCGGCGAGCAGAGCCCCGAGCAGTCGAAGGACACCAGCGACCTGGCCTTCGGGCTCGGTATCGGCGGCACGGTCGTGGCCGCCGGCATCGCCGCCACCTGGGCGCTCGCCGAGCACGCCTCCACCGGCATCCAGACCGGCATCGCGATGCCGGCCGACATCCTGCACCTGCTGGCCGTGGCCACCTGGCTCGGCGGGCTCGCCGCCCTGCTCGTCGCCCTTCACAAGGTTCCGGACATCGAGCGGGAGGCCGTCCAGCGCTTCTCCCGGGTCGCCTTCATCAGCGTCCTGGTCCTCGCCGCCACCGGCGTCTACCAGTCCTGGCGGCAACTCGGCAGCTGGTCGGCGCTCACCGGCACCAGCTACGGCCGGCTCCTGCTGATCAAGGTCGCCCTGGTGGCCGTCCTCGTCGGCATCGCCTACCTCTCCCGCAAGTGGACGGCCCGGCTGGCCGACGTGACGGCGGAGGACCGGGCCGAGGAACCGGCCACGGTGGGCGCGGGCGGCGATGTTTCACGTGAAACAACGACCGCGGGCACGACCAGAGGCACGGCCACTGGCGAGGACGCGACCGGAGCGGAGGCCGACCCGAAGCGGGCGGCGCAGCTCGCCCGGCAGCGCGCGGCCCGTGAGAAGGCCCTGGAGAACCAGGTCCGCGACGCCGATCCGGGCCGGTCGGGCCTGCGCCGGTCCGTCCTCGCCGAGGCCGCGGTGGCCGTCGTCCTGCTGGCCGTCACGACCGTTCTGACCAGCACCGAGCCCGGCCGCGCCGTGGAGCAGGAGGCCGGGCGGGGTACGGCCTCCACCGCCGTCCCCAACCGCCCTGTCAAGATCACCCTGCCGTACGACACCGGCGGCCAGAACGGCAAGGGCACGGTCCGGCTGGAGCTCGACCCAGGCCGGGTCGGGGCCAACACCCTCCACCTGTGGGCGGACGGCGCCGACGGCAAGCCCGTCGACCTGCCCGAGGTCAAGATCTCCTTCACCCTCCCCGCCCAGGAGATCGGCCCGCTGCCGGTGGCCCCGGACCGCGACGCTCCCGGACACTGGTCGGCGTCCGGAGTCCAGCTCCCCCTCGCGGGCGAATGGCGCATCGACGTGACCGTCCGCACCTCCGACATCGACCAGACGACCGTCCAGAAGAACGTCAAGATCGGCTGAACAGCGTGACCGAGAGCAGCACCCCCAGCACCCCCGACATCGAGATCTCCCGGCGCCGGCTGCTGGGCACGGTCGGCGCCGCGGGCGCCGCCGGGCTCGCGCTCGGCGGCACCGGGGGTGCCCTCGTGCACTCGGCGGTCAGCGACTCCCCGGCCGGCGCTCCCGGCGCGGCCGGGGCCCTCTCCTCCCTCGGCGCCACCTCGGTCGCGTTCGAGGGGGACCACCAGGCGGGCATCACCACCCCCCTCCAGGCCAAGGGCCACGTCCTGGCCTTCGACCTGGCGCCCGGGGCCGGCCGGACGGAGGCCGCCGCGCTGATGCGCCGCTGGTCCGAGACCGCGCGCCGGCTCATGGCGGGGGAGACCGCCCCCACGGCGGACAGCGGCATCGCGCTCGACGCGGGACCGTCCTCCCTGACCATCACGTTCGGCTTCGGCCACTCCTTCTTCGAGCGCACGGGGCTCACCGCCCGCCGCCCGGCCGCCCTCGACCCGCTGCCCGACTTCTCCTCGGACCGGCTCGACGCCCAGCGCAGCAACGGCGACCTGTGGGTGCAGATCGGCGCCAACGACGGCCTCGTCGCCTTCCACGCCCTGCGGGCGGTACAGAAGGACGCCGGGGAGGCCGCCCGGGTGCGCTGGCAGATGAACGGTTTCAACCGGTCCCCCGGTGCCACCGCCTCCCCGATGACCGCGCGGAACCTCATGGGCCAGATCGACGGCACCGGGAACCCGAAGCCCGCGGACCCCGACTTCGACAAGCGGATCTTCGTGCCCGCCACCGGCCCCGGACCCGCGGAGCACTCCTGGATGGCGGGCGGCTCGTACGCCGTCGTCCGCCGGATCCGGATGCTGCTGGACGACTGGGACAAGCGCTCCCTCGCCCAGCAGGAGCAGGTCATCGGCCGCACGAAGGCCAACGGCGCACCCCTGACCGGCGGCGGCGAGACGACGCCCCTGGCCCTGGACAAGCTCGGCCCCGACGGCAAGCCGGTGATCCCCTCCAACGCGCACGCACGGATCTCCGCCCCGGCGCAGAACGGCGGCGCCGCCATGCTGCGGCGGCCGTTCTCCTTCCACGACGGGATCGCCCCCGACGGCACTCCGGACGCCGGCCTGCTCTTCATCTGCTGGCAGGCCGATCCGCTGCGCGGGTTCGTCCCGGTGCAGCGCAAGCTCGACCGGGGTGACGCGCTGTCGGAGTTCATCCGGCACGAGTCGAGCGGCCTGTACGCGGTCCCGCCCGGCCCGCGCGCCGGCGAGTACGTCGGGCAGCGGCTGCTCGAAGGGTGAACAGCCCCACGGTGGCGGGCGGCCCGGCATTAGGCTGATCGCATGTCGGCCACGCGCTTCACCTATCTCGGTCCCGAGGGCACCTTCACCGAAGCGGCCCTCCGCACCCTGCCGGAAGCCGCCACCCGGGAGCTCGTCCCGATGGTGTCGGTCCCGGCCGCCCTGGACGCCGTGCGCAGTGGCGAGGCCGCGGCCGCACTGGTGCCGATCGAGAACTCGGTGGAGGGCGGGGTCACCGCCACCCTCGACGAGCTGGCTTCGGGCGAGCCCTTGATGATCTACCGCGAGGTCCTGCTGCCCATCACGTTCGCGCTGCTGGTGCGGCCCGGTACCGAGCTGTCGGACGTCAAGACCGTCACGGGCCACCCGGTCGCCCAGCCGCAGGTGCGCAATTGGCTGCGGACGCACCTGCCCGACGCGGTGTGGGAGTCGGCCGCCTCCAACGCGGACGGGGCGCGGCTGGTCCAGGAGGGCCGGTTCGACGCCGCCTTCGCGGGCGAGTTCGCCGCTGCCACGTACGGGCTGGAAGCGCTGGTCACCGAGATCCACGACGCGCAGAACGCCGAGACCCGGTTCGTGCTGGTCGGACGGCCCGCGCGGCCGGCCGCCCCCACTGGCGCGGACAAGACCTCGGTGGTGCTGTGGCTCGGCGACGACCACCCCGGCGCCCTGCTGGAGCTGCTCCAGGAGTTCGCGGTACGGGGCGTGAACCTGATGCTCATCCAGTCCCGGCCGACGGGCGAGGGGATCGGGAACTACTGCTTCGCCGTGGACGCCGAGGGGCACATCTCCGACCGGCGGGTGAGCGAGGCCCTGATGGGGCTGCGCCGGACCTGCCCACAGGTGCGCTTCCTGGGCTCCTACCCGCGGGCCGGCGTCGCTCTGAGTGAGGTACGGGCGGCACGGCCGGGTACCTCCGACGGCGATTTCACCGAGGCTTCCGACTGGCTGGCCCGCTGCCTCGACGGTCGGGCGTAGCGTCGTCCCCATCTCTTCCACTTGTCCACAGAGTTATCCACAGGGCGAGAGGGAGACCTGGGGACAAGTCGACAGAGCGACGCGACAAGGTCGACAAATCGGTCGGCTGGCGCAGGTTTCGCGCTGGGAAGCGCCAGGTGAACGACGTCACCCCTGTATCACCGACCAACTCTTTGGAGCGAGCCATTCCCACCCGAATGAGTGTGTGAGGGCGGTTTGAACCCTGAACCCGTAGGGCTCTCGGCCGATCCCTATTGATCTAATTCCGTGTCCACAGATGCGGCACACAGCCTGTGGATAAGAGGAGTCGTAGTGGAATTCCTGTGGACAAGGCTGAGCCCTCAGCGCTGATCAGGACCCGACCGCCACCCTCCCGCGTGCCCCTTTTCGGGGAATCGGGCCGGGTTTATCAGCCGCCCCGAGGGGTCTCTTCCGGCCACGGGGGCGAGTGTTTTGCATTCCCCTCAATCGGGACATAATGACACGCAGCGTGATATCGGTGTGATCCCAGGAAGCCCAGACCGGTAGCCTGGAGGGGTGATTGACCTTCGGCTGCTCCGTGAAGACCCTGACCGTGTCCGCGCCTCGCAGCGCGCCCGTGGAGAGGACGTCGACCTCGTCGACGCGCTGCTCTCCGCCGACGAGCGCCGCAGGTCCTCCGGCATGCGCTTCGACGAACTGCGCAATGAGCAGAAGTCCCTCGGCAAGCTCATCCCCAAGGCCACCCCTGAGGAGCGCGCCCAGCTGCTGGCCAAGGCCGAGCAGCTCAAGGCCGACGTCAAGGCGGCGGAGGCGGAGCAGAACGAGGCGGACGAAGCTGCCAAGCAGCTCCTGCTCAAGCTCGGCAACATCGTCCACGAGGACGTCCCCGTCGGCGGCGAGGAGGACTTCACCATCCTCGAGACCCACGGCACGATCCGCGACTTCGCCGCCGAGGGCTTCGAGCCCAAGGACCACCTGGAGCTGGGCGAGGCGCTGGGCGCCATCGACGTGGAGCGCGGCGCCAAGGTGTCCGGCTCGCGCTTCTACTACCTGACGGGCGTCGGCGCCCTGCTGGAGCTCGCCCTCGTCAACGCGGCGATCGCCCAGGCCACCGAGGCCGGCTTCATCCCGATGCTGACCCCCGCGCTGGTCCGCCCGCGCGCCATGGAGGGCACCGGCTTCCTCGGCCAGGCCGCGGAGAACGTGTACCACCTGGAGAAGGACGACTACTACCTGGTCGGCACCTCCGAGGTCCCGCTCGCCGCGTACCACATGGACGAGATCATCGACGTCGACAAGCTGCCCCTGCGGTACGCCGGCTTCTCGCCGTGCTTCCGCCGCGAGGCCGGTACGTACGGCAAGGACACCCGCGGCATCTTCCGCGTCCACCAGTTCGACAAGGTCGAGATGTTCTCGTACGTCGCGCCCGAGGACGCCGAAGCCGAGCACAAGCGGCTCCTGGAGTGGGAGAAGCAGTGGCTGACCAGCCTGGAGCTCCCGTTCCAGGTCATCGACGTCGCCACCGGTGACCTGGGTTCCTCCGCCTCCCGCAAGTTCGACTGCGAGGCCTGGATCCCGACCCAGGGCAAGTACCGCGAGCTGACCTCCGCCTCGAACTGTGACGGTTTCCAGGCCCGCCGCCTGCAGATCCGCTACCGCGAGGACAAGAAGACCGCTCCGCTGTCCACGCTCAACGGCACCCTGTGCGCCGTGCCCCGCACCATCGTCGCCATCCTGGAGAACCACCAGCAGGCCGACGGCTCCGTGCGGGTCCCCCCCGTGCTCCGCCCGTACCTGGGCGGCCGTGAGGTCCTGGAGCCGATCGCCAAGTGAGCACGGCCCCGTTCCCGTACAAGCTCGTCGCGACGGACCTCGACGGCACGCTCCTGCGTGACGACGACACCGTCTCGGAGCGCACCCGTGAGGCGCTCGCCGCGGCCACCGCGGCGGGCGCGGCGCACATCATCGTCACCGGCCGGGCCGTGCCCTGGACCCGGGGCGTGCTGGACGACCTCGGCTACAAGGGGATCGCGGTGTGCGGGCAGGGGGCCCAGGTCTACGACGCGGGAGCCCACCGGCTGCTGACCTCCGTGACGCTGGACCGGCAGCTGGCCGGCCTAGCGCTGTCGAAGCTCGAGGCCGAGGTGGGCCCGCTGGCGCTGGCCGCCAGCCGGGACGGGGTGGACGGCGAGGTCCTGTTCGGACCCGGCTACCAGGTGCAGGCGGGCCTCCCGGCCCTCTACCTGGAGGACACCGCGGCCGTGTGGAGCGCTCCGCTCAACAAGCTCTACATCCAGCACCCGGGGATGGGCGAGGACGAGCTGGTCACGGTGGCCCGGGCGACCGTCGGCAACCTCGTCGACATCGTGATGGCGGGCCCGGGAATAGTGGAGATCCTGCCGCTGGGACTGAGCAAGGCCACGGGGCTCTCGCTCGCCGCACGCCGGCTGAAGGTGAAGGCCGCCGAGACGATCGCGTTCGGCGACATGCCCAACGACATCCCCATGTTCGGCTGGGCCGCGCACGGTGTCGCGATGGCCAACGCCCATGCCGACCTGAAGGCCGTGGCCGACGAGGTGACCACCTCCAACCAGGAGGACGGTATCGCGGTGGTGCTGGAGCGCCTGCTCGGCGCGGCCTGAGCCGCATCCGCATCCCCAGCCGTCGACGGAGAAGGTCCGGAACAGCCCGCGCCGCGAGGCGCGCTCGAAGTGGCTGTCCCGGACCTTTTTACTCCCCCGCACCTCCCACTGTGCCGGGGGCGCACGTCCCTTACCAGCGAATTTCCCCGCCCCGCCGAGCCCGCGCGCAGGCGCTCATGTTTCACGTGAAACATGGACGCCGTGCGGCTCCGGATGGAGGGTCAGCGGCCAGGCCAGCAGCCCGACCGACAGTGAGATGGCGTGGCCGAGGTCGGTGAAGGTACCGCCGGTGAGCAGGGGGATCCCGAAGAAGGCGACCGCTCCGGCCAGGTAGAGCCATCTCCAGGGGTTCGGGAGACGGTAGGTCAGGACCCCGATCGAGGCGGCGAGCCCGTAGCTGACGCCGATGTCCACGACATGCGTCATGCTGTGCGGCGCGCGGTGGTCCTCGATGGCCATGAGGAGGACCTTCTGGCTGGCGAGGGTGGCGACGATATGGGCGGTCGCGACGATGACCAGCCAGCGCAGGGTGCCCAGCCAGCGTTCGACGGTGGCGTGGAAGAGCTCGAAGAGCAGGGCGTAGAGGGCGAGCGAGGCCGGATTCTCGATCCAGAACGCGCTGCTCAGCAGGGCCCGCAGGGGGTATTTGACCAGCTGGTGGATGTTGCTGCTGTTGCGGTGGAGCAGCACGTGGTCGAGCCGGTCCGGGGCGATCGCCACGACGACACTGGTCACGGCCACGATCAGCAGCCATATGTGTGTGCCGGGCGAGGAGCGTATCCAGGCCCGCAGAGGCCTGGACGGCTCGGGTCCGGTGTGCTCGATCATGCCCCGATGATGCCCCGTACGGCCGTGCCCCGCCCGGCCGATGGGCCGGGCGGGGCACGGTTTCCGGCCGGTGCGGCGGACTACTCCTCGCCGGCCAGGGTGAGACGGCGCAGCTTCTGGCCCGCGTACACGGTGGCGCCGACGGTGACCACCAGGAGCAGGACCACGGCGGTGGGCAGGCCCACGCTGGAGTCCACGTATCCCTGTCCGGCGACCTTCTCGGCCAGGGCCAGGGACCACTGCTGGACGCTCAGGGTCTTGGCGCCGGAGACCAGGCTGCCGAAGAGCGACTCCCAGATCAGGGCGTAGACCAGGCCGAAGACGACGGCGTGCCGGCTGACGGTGCCCAGCAGCAGGAAGAGCGCGCTGTAGGCGATCGAGGCGACGAGCGCCGCCACGGTGTAGGCGACGGCGATCTGCTGGCCGTTGCCGTTGAGGATGAAGCCGGCGATCAGGGTGGGGATGGCGGAGAAGGCCATCGTCACGGCGATCGCGACGATCAGCTTGGTCATGATGATCGTCGGGCGCTTCACCGGCTTGGAGAGCAGGTAGACGATCGAGCCGTCGTCGATCTCCGGCCCGATGGCGCCGGTGCCGGCGATGACGCCGATCAGCGGGACCATCGTGGCGAGCGCGAAGCCGCCGAGCAGCTCCGAGGCGACCTTGTCGTCGACCCCGGTGAAGAAGCGGACGGCGACGGAGATGAGGAGCAGCAGGGCGGGCAGCGCGAAGAGGATCGCTGCGCGCCGACGGCCGAGGAGGGCCCGGTAGGTGAGCCGGGCGACGGTCGGGTTGTACATGGTTGCCAGCTCCTTTCAGGCCGCGACGAGGTAGGAGAAGACGGATTCGAGGGACTCGTCCGAGGGCGAGACGGTCAGCAGCCGGATGCCGTGCGCGCGGGCGACCCGGGGCAGCAGCTCGGTGAACCGGCCGAAGTCGACGGCCTGGATCCGCAGGGCGCCTTCCTTGAGGTCGACCTCGATGCCGGCGGTCGACGGATCGGCGATCAGGGCCGCGGCGAGGGCCCGGTCGTCGGAGGAGCGGACGAGGTAGCGGTGCGGGCGGTCCGTCATCAGACGGCGGATCTTGCGGAAGTCACCGGAGGCGGCGTGCCGGCCGGCGACGACCACCTCGATGTGGGAGGCCAGCTGCTCGACCTCCTCCAGGATGTGGGAGGAGAACAGGACGGTACGGCCCTCGTCACCCATCCGCCGCAGCAGGTCCATCAGCTGCATGCGCTGGCGCGGGTCCATGCCGTTGAAGGGCTCGTCTAGCAGCAGCACCGACGGCTCGTGGACGAGCGCTGAGGCCATCTTGACGCGCTGTCGCATGCCCTTGGAGTAGGTGGCGATCTTTCGGTCCTGGGCGTATTCCATCTCGACGGTGGCCAGCGCCCGCTGGGCTGCCGCGTCGTCCAGCCCGTGCAGTTCGGCGTTGGCGACGACGAACTCCCTGCCGGTGAGGAAGTCGTACATCGCCTCGCGCTCGGGTACCACGCCGATCTGCCGGTAGACCGACTCGTTGCGCCAGATCGGGGCGCCGTCGAGGGTGACGGTTCCGGTGGAGGGGGCGAGGAAGCCGCCCATCATGTTGATCAGGGTGGACTTGCCGGCGCCGTTGGGGCCGAGGAGGCCGGTGACGCCGGGTCCGACGCGCATGGTCACGTCGTTGACGGCGACGACGTTCCCGAACCAGCGGGAGGTGTGGTCGATGTCGATGGTCGTCACAGCCCGGCCTTCCGGTAGCGGGCCATCAGGGCGGCGTAGGAGCCGGCGATGAGGCCGAGGATGACGAGCAGGTAGACGAAGCCGGTGCCGGCCGAGGGGCCCTCACCGCCGGGGAAGGCGGAGGTCGCACCGAGGAACGCGGTCTGCACGCCGTCGATCAGGGTGATCGGGGAGAAGAGGCCCAGCCACTCGATGGGGCCGGTGTTGCCGGTCCCGTAGGCGACCGTCTGCACGGTGGAGACGGCGCCGTAGGGGATGAGCAGCATCGCGATGACCGCGGCCACGCCGAACCCGCGGCGCGGGGTGAGCGCGGCCATGACCAGCCCGAGGCCCGCGAAGAGCAGCGACAGGAGGAGTACCGACACCAGTGCCTGCCCGAATCCCTTGGTCTGGTGACCGAAGTCGAACTTCGCCAGCAGCGAGCCGATCCACATGATCAGCAGCGGGGTGGCGGTGAGGATGAAGAGGGCCGAGGCCATCGCGGCGTACTTGGCCAGGACGTAGTCGACACGCTCGATGGGCCGCGAGAAGTACAGCGGCACCGTCTTGAAGCGCAGGTCCCGCGAGACCGACTGGGGAGCCTGGGACGCGAGGTAGAGGCCGATGACCACCTGGGTGGTCAGGGCGTACGTCGTGTACTTGATCGGCAGGTCGGTGGAGCCGGGAACGGCGATGGCCACCGCGACGATGATCAGCGCGGGGACGCACATCACCGCGAAGAGGATCATCGGCAGGACCTTGGACTTGGCGGAGCGGCCGAGCCCGTACGCGCCGCGCAGCGACTGCGAGAACAGCGAGGTGCGGGCGTAGGCGCGGCCGAGCCGGGGGCCGTCGTAGGACCGGTAGCCGATGTTGTGGATCTGGGTCGAGGTCTCAGGCGCCATCGGTACCGGTTCCCCCCTGCTGGATCTGGATGCGTTGCGCGGAGCGGTCGCTCTCGCGGAAGACCTCCGCGATGTGGTGGCGGCGCTGTTCCATGCGGACCAGGCCGACGCCGAGATCGGCGACGGTGTCGCGGATGGTGTCGTAGGTGTCCTCGCCCGTCGCCTCGACGAGGAGGACGTGGCCGGCTCCGGGCAGGCCCTGCTCCTCGCCGACGTGGAGGGTGAGGCCCGCGGCGGTGAGCGCCTTGCGCAGCGCGGCCGTTCCGTCCGGGTGCGCGTCGGAGTCGGTGACCTCGACCGCCAGGGTGGTCGTGGTCTGGGTGAAGTCGCTGGTGGAGCTGGAGCGCAGCAACTTGCCGCCGTCGATGACCACGACGTGGTCGCAGGTCCGCTCCAACTCGCCGAGGAGGTGGGAGGTGACCAGGACGGAGATGCCGAAGTCGGTGTGGACGCGGCGGATCAGGCCGAGCATCTCGTCGCGGCCCACCGGGTCGAGGCCGTTGGTCGGCTCGTCGAGGAGGACCAGCTGCGGGTCGTGGACCAGCGCCTGGGCCAGCTTGACGCGCTGCTTCATGCCGGTCGAGTAGCCGCCGATGGGGCGGTAGCGCTCCTCGTACAGGCCGACGTGGCGCAGGGTGTCGGCGGTCCGCTCGCGGGCGGCGGTCGGCGGCAGGCCCGACATGCGTGCCATGTGGACGACGAACTCGGTGGCCGAGACGTCGGGCGGCAGGGCGTCGTGCTCGGGCATGTAGCCGACGCGCTCGCGGATCGTGCTGCCGTGCGTGGCGACGTCCAGTCCGAGGACGGCGGCGCGGCCCTCGGTGGCGGGCGACAGCCCGAGCAGGATCTTGATCAGCGTGGACTTGCCGGCCCCGTTGGCGCCCACGAGCCCGGTCACTCCGGGTCCGATGTCCAGGGAGAGCCGGTCGAGGGCGGTCACTCGGGGGTACCGCTTGCTCAGGCTTTCGGTCGCGATGACAGTCACGGGTTCGACGTTAGTGCCGGGGCCCGGGCGGAGCGTCAGACCTGGAGCGGGACCCCGTATCCGCCTTGAGGACTACGGACCCTGACGGAAGGCTGACACCGGCCGGGCGCGGGGAGGGGTTGTCCACAGGTCCGTGCACGACCCTTGACGTGATCTCCGGTCATTGTCACATTCATCAGTGTCAACTTTCGGCGGGTACGGCTGACAGGACGGACGGCTGGGATGGCTGGGGACACGGGCACCAGGGAACGCGCCGCGCAGGGCTCCGCGCGGCTCACCGCCGAGCTGCGCGGTTTCAAAGAGGTCCAGCGCCTCGCCTACGAGTGCGCCGAGACGGTGGCGGCCCAGCTCCGCCCCGGGGTGACCGAGCGCGAGGCGGCCCGGATGCAGCGGGAGTGGCTGCGCGAGCGCGGAGTGCGGGACTGGTTCCACCTGCCCTTCGCCTGGTTCGGGGACCGCACCGCCTTCGCGAACTTCAAGATCCCGCTCCAGTTCTTCCCGACCAACCGCAGGCTGGAGCCGGGGATGCCGTTCATCCTGGACATGGCCCCGGTCTACCGCGGTTACGCCGCGGACATCGGGTACTCGGGCAGCCTGGGACTCAATCCGCTGCAGGACCGGCTGATGTCCGACCTGAGGCCGCACCGGGCGCTGATCCTGGAGCAGGTGCGCGAGCGCCGGCCGCTGCGGGAGATCTACGAGAACGTCGAGCGGCTGATGACCCGCCAGGGGTACGCCAACCGGCACCGGGCCTATCCCTTCGGGGTCATCGCGCACAAGATAGACCGGGTCAAGGAGCGCCGCTGGTCCCCGACCGCGTTCGGGTTCGGCACCCAGTCCCTCAAGGGGCTGGCCTCCGACGCCCTGCACGGCCACCGCGAGGGCTGGTCCCCGCTGTGGAGCCCGTACCACTTCTCCGACCACCCGCCGCAGCCCGGCCTGTGGGCGGTGGAGCCGCATCTGGGCTTCCGGGGCACGGGTGCGAAGTTCGAGGAGATCCTGGTGGTCACCGACTCCCGGGATCCCGGGGAGAGCGCGTTCTGGCTGGACGACGACCTGCCGCACGTGCGGCGCTGGACCGAGGAGAAGGCGGCATGAGCGGGATGAGCGGTACGGCCCTGGAGGGAGCGCGCGAGCGCCGGGTGCGCACGGGCGGGATCGAACTGTGCGTCGTCGAGCTCGGCGACCCGGACCGGCCCACCGTGCTGCTGGTGCACGGCTACCCGGACAGCAAGGAGGTCTGGTCGGAGGTCGCCGAGCGGCTCGCGGCCCGGTTCCACGTGGTGCTGTACGACGTGCGCGGGCACGGCCGGTCCTCGGCTCCGGTGCCGCTGCGCGGGGGCTTCACCCTGGAGAAGCTCACCGACGACTTCCTGGCGGTGGCGGATGCCGTCAGCCCGGACCGGCCCGTGCACCTGGTGGGCCACGACTGGGGTTCCGTCCAGGGCTGGGAGTTCGCGACGGTGGCCCGGACCGAGGGCCGGATCGCCTCCTTCACCTCCATGTCGGGTCCCTCCCTCGACCACTTCGGGCACTGGATCAAGCGGCGGATGACGCGGCCCACCCCGCGCCGGGCCGCGCAACTGCTGAACCAGGGCGCGAAGTCCTGGTACGTGGGCATGCTGCACACGCCGGTGCTGCCGGAGCTCGCCTGGCGCGGCCCGCTGGGCAAGCGCTGGCCGAAGATCCTCGCGCGCCTGGAGGAGGTCCCGGCCGACGGCACCTACCCGACGGCCTCGCTCGCCTCGGACGCGGCGCACGGCGCCTGGCTCTACCGCGACAACGTCCGGCCGAGGCTGCGCCGGCCGCGCGCCGACGCGTACGCGCACGTACCGGTTCAGCTGATCACCCCGACCGGGGACGCCTTCCTCTCCGAGCGGCTCTACGACGACCTGGAGCGGTGGGCCCCGGACCTCGTGCGGCGCACCCTGCCCGCGAAGCACTGGATCCCCAGGACCCGCCCCGACCAGGTGGCGGCCTGGATCGGCGAGTTCGTCGCCGCCCGGGAGGAGCCCACGGCGAAGGCCCCGGAGCAGAAGGCCCCGGGGAAGTACGCCGACCGGTTCTCGGGCCAGCTGGTGCTGGTCACGGGCGCGGCCAGCGGTATCGGCCAGGCCACCGCCTTCGCTTTCGCCGAGGCCGGTGCCCGGGTCGTGGCCGTGGACCGGGACGGCGAGGGAGCGGCTCGCACCGCGGAGATGGCCCGGCTCGTGGGCGCCGCCGACGCCTGGGGCGAGTGCGTCGACGTCAGTGACGAGCAGGCGATGGAGAAGCTCGCGGCGAAGGTGGCCGCCGAGTACGGCATCGTCGACGTGCTGGTCAACAACGCCGGGATCGGGCTCTCGGGTTCCTTCCTGGACACCTCTGCGGAGGACTGGAAGAAGGTCCTCGACGTGAACCTGTGGGGGGTCATCCACGGCTGCCGGGTCTTCGGGAGGCAGATGGCCGAACGCGGCCAGGGCGGACACATCGTCAACACCGCCTCCGCCGCCGCCTACCTGCCCTCCCGGACCCTGCCCGCGTACAGCACCTCCAAGGCGGCGGTGCTGATGCTGAGCGAGTGCCTGCGCGCCGAGCTCGCCTCCCGGTCGATCGGGGTCTCGGCGATCTGCCCGGGCATCGTGAACACCAACATCACCGCCACCTCCCGGTTCGCCGGGGTGGACGCGGCCGAGGAGAAGCGCCGCCAGGAGCGCTCCTCGCGACTGTACGGGTTGCGCAACTTCCCGCCGGAGAAGGTCGCCGACGCGGTCCTGCTCGCGGTGGTGAAGAACCAGGCGGTGGTACCGGTGACCCCCGAGTCCAAGGGCGCACTGTGGATGTCCCGGTTCATGCCGAACACCCTGCGCAGGATCGCCCGGCTGGAACCCCGGCTGTGAACCGGGCGGGCGCGGACATACCCCGCTCCATCCCGCGGTCGTACCATCCCTCGCAGGAGGGCTCGCTGCTCACGGCGGTCGAGTACCTGGCGGCGCCTCCTGCCGCCCGGACCGCGGCGGGCGCGGTCGGCCGAGCCGCCATGTCGTAGGGAGCCGGGATTGTCCGATCAGGCGCCAGCCGAGTACCGGATCGAGGATCTGGCCCACCACAGCGGGGCTACCGTACGCACCATCCGTGCGTACCAGGACCGTGGTCTGCTGCCGAAGCCGGAGCGGCGGGGCCGGTCCAACGTCTACCGGGACACGCACCTGGCGCGGCTGCGCCAGATCGCGGACCTGCTGGACCGCGGCTACACCCTGGCCTCCATCAAGGAGCTGCTCGAGGCCTGGGACGCGGGGCGCGGGCTGGGCGGCGTACTCGGCCTGGTCGCGGAGGTGCAGGGGCCGTGGACGGACGAGGAGGCCGACCGGATCAGTCGGGAGGACCTGGACGCCCGGTTCGGCGGCCTGCCTGACGAGGGGGCGGTGGACGAGGCGTGCGAGCTGGGGGTGCTGGAGCGCATCCCGGGCCGTCCGGACGAGTTCCTCGTGCCCTCACCGCAGGAGCTGGCGGTCGCGGCCGAGCTGCACGCGGCCGGGGTGCCCCTCGCGGCGATCACCGGCCATCTGCGGGAGCTGCGCGGACAGGTCGAGCACATCGCCTCACGCTTCCTGGAGTTCACCACGGAGCACGTCTTCGCCCGCTACCTCGGCCAGGTGCCGCCGACGGATTCGGACGCGGCGGAGGCGGCGACGATGGTGCGTCGGCTGCGGCCCCTGGCCCAGCAGACGGTCGACGCCGAACTGGCACGTGCCATGCGGCTGTTCGCGACCCGGCACCTCCAGCGCCATCTCGGCGCGCCGGGCGCGGTCCAGCCGACGGGGCCGGCTCCGGTGGCCCTCCCCGCCGGGACGGTACGGGCGGTGCAGGAGCTGGTGGGTCCGGAGCACGTGGCGGAATTCGTCCGGGCCGCGACGGAACGGGAGCTCCAGGCCCGGACGATGAACGATCTGGCCAGCCGCGGCGGCCGGTAATGCTCGATCGGTAGTCCACAGGCGATCCCCTGGGCGAATCGCTCAGATGGCTCCGAAACCCGCCGAAACGGCTGTGGACAACTGGCGTTTTCCTGTGGGCAACAGGCGTGCCGCGTCAGACGGTCGCCTCGAACCCCGACCCGGGGCGGGGCATATCGGCCATGGGGGTGGGGGCGTCCGTCTGCCCGGGCGCCGTACGGTCGCGATCACGTCCGTAGAGGAACGTGGCCAGGGCGAGCCCGAGGACACCTCCGGCCAGCTGCGCGGCGACGAACCCGGGCAGCGACTGGGGGGCGATGCCGGTGAACGAGTCGCTGAAAGCGCGGCCGACCGTGCCGGCCGGGTTGGCGAAGGAACTCGACGAGGTGAACCAGATGGCGGCGGCGATGTACGAGGCGACCGCGGCCGGGATGAGCCTCGGACGGCCGATCCGGCCGAGCCCCTGGATGACCAGGACCAGTCCCGCGGTCGCGACGATCTCGCCGATCAGCAGGTGACCGCCGCCGCGCACCTGGGTGGAGAAGGTCCCCGGGGTGCGACCGAACATCATCTCGGCCACGACGGCGCCGACGACCGCCCCGGCGGTCTGCGCGCCCGCGTAGGCGAAGGCCTCCCGGGCCGCGAGCCCCTCGCCTCCGGCGCGACGGGCCCACCAGGCGGTGAGGGTGACGACGGGGTTGAGGTGGGCGCCGGACAGGGGCCCGAAGAGGGTGATGAGCAGACCGAGGCCGATGGCCGTGGCCAGCGAGTTGGCGACGAGGGCGACACCGGTGTCGCGACTGAGGGACGCGGCCTGGATACCCGACCCGATCACGACCACGAGCAGGCCCGCGGTGCCGATGAGCTCGGCAGCCGCGCGCCGCAGCAGTGAAGCCTTATTGGTCATAGTTTCTCCCTCCGAATGAGCTTCTAGCGGAAAATATATTCCGTATATTGGAAACTTAATAGAGGGGGCGGCGGTGTACAGCGGCCCTGCGGGGGCGGAAAATCACTGCCGGGGACCCGCCCGAGCCATCAAGCTGGGGACATGGATGACCGACGCACCGTGAAGGTGTCCAAATACGTCTCGAAACACCTGCGGCACCAGCCGGAACGCATCGGACTGACGCTCGACCCGCAGGGCTGGGTGGAGATCGACGACCTCCTGCGCGCGGCGGCGGCGCACCGCTTCCCGTTCAGCCGGGCCGAGCTGGATCACGTCGTCGCCACGAACGACAAACAGCGGTTCACCGTCGACGGCAGCCGCATCAGGGCCAACCAGGGCCACACCGTGGAGGTGGACCTCGACCTGCCGGAGGCTGAACCGCCCGCGTACCTCTATCACGGCACCGTGGCCGCGGCCCTGGACTCGATCCGCGCCGAAGGCCTGCGCCCGATGGGACGCCACCACGTGCACCTCTCGCCCGACCGCGAGACGGCCACCCGCGTGGGCGCGCGCAGGGGGCGGCCCGTCGTGCTCCCGGTGGACGCCGGTGCGATGCGTGCCGCCGGGCACGTCTTCCGGGTCAGCGCCAACGGGGTGTGGCTGGCCGACGCCGTACCGCCGGAGTTCCTGCGCTTCCAGTAGCGGCGAGAAACTCCGGCGGGGGTGAGCAGCCGGCCGTCAGGCGCCCAGCTGCGCGAGCGCCTCGGTGGCGATCCGCTCGAAGACGGCCTCGTCGGCCGCGAAGTCGGAGTCCGGGATCGGGGCGTGGATGACCAGCTCCGTGAAGCCCAGCTCGCGGTGCCGGCCGGCGAAGTCGACGAACGCGTCCACGGACTCCAGCATGCTGCCGCGCTCCGGGGTGAACCCGGTCAGCAGGACCCGCTCGATGGACTCGGGCGCCCGCCCGGCCTCGGCCAGGGCCTTCTCCAGCTTGCCGACCTGTCCGCGCAGGGCCTCCAAGGACTGCTCCGGCGTGCCCTCGAAGACCTTGGGGTCACCCGCGGTCACCCAGCCCTGGCCGTGCTTCGCGGCGAGCTTCACACCTCGCGGGCCGGTCGCGGCGACGGCGAACGGCAGGCGCGGCCGCTGAAGGCACCCGGGGATGTTGCGGGCTTCCTCGGCGGAGTAGAAGGTGCCGTGGTGGGTCACCGCGCTCTCGGTCAGCAGCCGGTCGAGCAGCGGAACGAACTCGGCGAAGCGGTCCGCGCGCTCGCGGGGGCTCCACTCCTCCTGTCCCAGCGCGGTCGCGTCGAAGCCGTTGCCGCCCGCACCGATACCGAGTGTGATCCGCCCACCGGAGATGTCGTCGAGGGACATCAGGTCCTTGGCCAGGGTCACCGGGTGCCGGAAGTTCGGCGAGGTGACCAGCGTGCCCAGGCGGAGCCGGGTCGTCACGGCCGCCGCCGCGGTCAGAGTGGGAACGGCACCGAACCAGGGACCGTCGCGGAAGGTCCGCCAGGTCAGGTGGTCATAGGTGTAGGCCGTGTGGAACCCGAGCCGCTCGGCCCGCTCCCACTGGTCGCGGCCGCCGTCGTGCCACGGACGGACCGGCAGGATCACGGTGCTCAAGCGAAGACTCATGTCACTGAGCCTACGGTGCGAGCCGTCCCCACGCTGTGAGCAACGTTTCACGTGAAACATCTCTGGTCGATCATGGTGAACGAGGGGGAACCCATGGGCGAAGATGGAGCCGTGACCTCGGCTCCCCAGCGCCCGGACGGGCCCTTCCCCGCACCCCGGCTCATCGCCACCGACCTCGACGGCACCCTGCTGCGCGACGACAAATCCGTCTCGCTGCGCACGGTGGCCGCACTCGCCGCCGCCGAGGAGGCCGGGATCGAGGTCTTCTTCGTCACCGGACGCCCGGCCCGCTGGATGGACGTGGTCAGCGATCACGTGCACGGGCACGGCCTGGCGATCTGCGCGAACGGCGCCGCCGTGGTCGACCTGCACGCCGGACGGGAATTCGTCCAGGTGCGGGCCCTTCCCCGGACCACCGCGCTCACGGTGGTCGAGACCCTGCGCGCGGCCGTCCCCGGTACCTCCTTCGCGGTCGAGACGACCACCGGCATCAACTACGAGCCGGCCTACCCGCCCTTCTTCCAGGACCCGGGAGCCACGGTCGCCACCGCCGAGAAGCTGCTGCGCGAGGAGACGGACCACAGCGCCGCTCCGGTGCTGAAGCTGCTCGCCCACCACGCCGAACTGGCCCCGGACGAGTTCCTCGCCCTGGCCCGGTCGGCCGCCGGAGCCTACGCCACGGTCACCCGCTCCAGCCCGACCGCCCTGCTCGAGATCAGCGAGCTCGGCGTGTCCAAGGCCAGCACCTTGGAGCTGTGCTGCGCCGAGCGCGGCATCTCCCCGGCCGAGGTCGTCGCCTTCGGCGACATGCCCAACGACGTCGAGATGCTGCGCTGGGCAGGAACCTCCTACGCGATGGGCAATGCCCACCCGGACGTGATCGCGGCCGCCTCCGGCCGCACCGTGGCCAACAACGAGGACGGGGTGGCCGTCGTGATCGAGCGCATCCTCGCGGAACGCACCGCGCACGCCTGACCGCCCGGATCCTCCTGTCCCCTGTCCTCCTGTCCTCCTGGCCTCCTGGAGACGGAGACGGCTCAGAGCGGGGCTTCCCACACCAGGGCGGTCCCGCCGGCGTCCTCTCCGATACCGGGGCCGTACCAGCTGGAGCCGCCCAGGGACTCCGCCCTGCGGCGCAGGTTGCGCAGACCGCTGCGCCGCCCGCCCTCCGGAATCCCCACCCCGTCGTCGGCGACCTCCAGCCGCACCCCGGGCCGGCCGTCGGCCAGGCTGATGGTGGCGTCGACCACCACCTCGATCCGGGACGCGTCCGCATGCCGGAAGGCGTTCGACAGGGCCTCGCGCAGGGCGGCGATCAGGTTCTTGCCGACCAGCTCGCCCACGGCCGCGTCGATCGGGCCGATGAACCGGTGCGCCGGTTTGAAGCCGAGCGGGACGGCGGCCATGTTGATCTCCCGCAGGACCCGGGTGCGCAGCCCCGACGGGGCTTCCGCCGGGCCCTGCTGGAGCGCGAAGATCGCGGTTCGGATCTCCTGGATCGTCACGTCGAGCTCGTCCACGGCCTTGCCCACACCGTCGCGGACCTCCGGAACGATCGAACGGCGCTGGGCACCCTCCAGCATCATCCCCGTGGCGAACAGCCGCTGGATGACCAGGTCGTGCAGGTCGCGGGCGATCCTGTCGCGGTCCTCGAACACCGCGAGCCGCTCCCGGTCGCGCTGAGCCTCGGCCATCATCAGCGCGAGGGCGGCCTGCGAGGCGAACTGCGTGGCCAGGGTCCGCTCCGCCTCGGTGAAGGGCCTCTTGCCCCGGGCCCGCGGGGTGACGAGCGCCCCCAGCACCCGTCCGCCGCTGTGCAGCGGCAGCATCATGCACGGCCCGTACTGGCTCGTGAGCCGACTGATCATCCGGGGATCCGCGGAAGCGTCCTCCACGAAGACCGGTTCGCCCTGGAAGAGTTTGACGACCACGGGGCTCTCGGCGGGGATCACCACACCGAGGGAGGTGGCCGGGTTGTCGGCGGAGACGGCGACGATCTCCATCCCGCCCTCCTCGGCCGGCAGCATCACGATCCCGGCCGCCGAGTCGGCGAGGTGGCGGGCCTGTTCGGCGACCACCGCGAGGGCGTCGTCCGCGTCCCCGCCCGACAGCAGGGCGGTGGTGACGGCCACCGAGCCGTCGATCCAGCGCTCCCGCTGGGTGGCGGCCTCGTACAGCCGGGCGTTGCCGATGGCGATGCCCGCCTCCGTGGCCAGCACCCGGACCATGTGGACGTCGTAGTCGTTGAACTCGCCGCCGCCGTTCTTCTCGGCGAGGTAGAGGTTGCCGAAGATCTCGCCCTGCACCCTGATGGGCACGCCGAGGAAGGTCTTCATGGGCGGATGGTGCGCGGGGAACCCCGCCGAGCGGGGATCCTTCGTCAGGTCGGCGAGCCGCACGGTGTCGGGGTGGGAGATCAGGGCACCCAGCAGGCCCCTCTTGCCGTCGGGCCGGTGGCCGATCCGCCTCGCCTGTTCGGGGCCGAGCCCGAAGGTCACGAAGTCCGAGAGGCCGGGGCCGTCCGTGTCGACCACCCCGATCGCCGCGTAGCGGGCGTCGGCGAGCTCGGCGGCCGTCTCGCAGATGCGGTCGAGCGTGGAGTGCAGTTCGAGCCCGGTCCCGACGGAGCGCATGGCCTCCAGCAGTTGCGGCACCCGGGCGGTCAGCTCGGTGGACAGCCCGTGCAGGCTGCGGGTCGCCCGGGTGGCGGCCTCCATCGGGTCCTGCGCTTCCCGGGCGGGCTCCGGCGATTCCTGGGACTCCTCCACTGACATGGTCTTGAGCCTAGTTAGTCCCGTTTAGGAGGGAAAGTCAGCTCGTACAGTCGGCCGGAATCGCACCTGCCCGCCGCTCACGATCCAGCAGGTCGCGCAGCGGGCCCTCGACTGCCGCCAGCTCCGCGTACGGTCCCCGCTGCACGACCGCTCCCCGGTCCAGCACGAGGACCTCGTCGACCGCTTCCAGTCCGGCGAGCCGGTGGGTGATCAGTACGGTGGCCCGGCCCTCGGTCGCCGCCAGCAGGTCCGCCGTCAGGGCGTCCGCGGTCGCCAGGTCGAGGTGCTCGGCCGGCTCGTCCAGGACGAGGACGGGGAAGTCCGCGAGCAGGGCCCGGGCCAGGGCGAGGCGCTGGCGCTGGCCGCCCGAGAGCCGCTGCCCGTGCTCGCCGACCAGGGTGTCGATCCCGTCGGGGAGCCCGTCGGCCCACTCCAGCAGCCGGGCCGCGGCGAGCGCCTCCCGTAGCTGTGCCTCGCTCGCGCCGGTGCGGGCGAGGCGGAGGTTCTCGCGTACCGAACTGTCGAAGAGGTGGGCGTCCTGGGCGCACAGGCCCACCAAGCGGCGTACGCCGTCGCCGTCGAGGGTGCGTGCGTCCCTCCCGCCCAGGGTGTAGCCGCCGTCGCGCGGGTCCAGGAACCGCAGCAGGACCTGCGCCAGCGTGGTCTTGCCCGAACCCGAGGGCCCGACGACGGCGATGCGGCGGCCGGCCTCCAGGGTCAGGTCCAGGCCGTGCAGGGCGTCCCGCTCCTGGCCGCCGTGGCGGGCGGCGAGTCCCGTCAGTCGCAGCGGGAACGGCGAGGAGGGCGGATCCTGCGGCTCGGCCGGTTCGACGACGGGTTCGGGCGCGTCGATGACCTCGTACACCCGCTCGGCGCTGCGCCGCACCCGCTGCCGGTACTGGACCGCCAGCGGCAGCCCGGACACCGCCTCGAACGCGGCGAGCGGGGTCAGTACCACGACCGCCATGGCCACGCCGGACAGCCGTCCGTCCGCCACGGCCCCCGCACCGGCGAACGCGGCGCCCACCACGGTGAGCCCGCACACCAGGGCGGACAGGCCGCCGCCCAGTCCGGCGGCCGCGGCCCCGCGCGAGGCGATCCGGGTGAGCACCCCGTCGGCCTCCCGCGCCCGGTCCTTGCGGCCGGCGAGGGCTCCGGCGACGGTGAGTTCCGCGGTACCCGTCAGCAGGTCGGCCACCCGGGTGGCGAGCTCACCCCGGGCGGGTGCGAGCCGCCGCTCCGCACCGCGCGCGCAGGCCCCGCTGACCAGCGGGACCCCGACACCGGCCACGAGCAGCCCCGCCGCGAGCACCACGCCCGCCTCGGGCAGCAGCCAGGCCGTGAAGACCACCGATCCGGTACCGACGAGGAGCGCGGTGCCGACCGGCAGCAGCCAGCGCAGCCAGTAGTCCTGGAGGGCGTCGGCGTCCGCCACCAGCCGGGAGAGCAGGTCGCCGCGCCGCTGCTCGCGCAGCCCGGCGGGCGCGATCCGCTCCAGCCGGCGGTACACCGCGACCCTGAGGTCGGAGAGCATCCGCAGTACGGCGTCGTGCGACACCAGGCGTTCGGCATAGCGGAAGACGGCCCGCCCGAGCCCGAACGCGCGGGTCGCCGTGACGGCCACCATCAGGTACAGCACGGGCGGCTGCTCGGACGCCCGGGAGATCAGCCACCCGGACACGGCCATCAGGCCGACGCTGCATCCGACGGCCAGCGCTCCGAGCAGCAGGCCCAGCCGGAACCGGCCCTGCCAGGCCGCGGCCACGGCCCGCACCCGGCGCAGCGGGTCACCGCCGCCCGAGTCCGCGCTGCTGCCGCCGGTCCGCTCCCGGGCGGCCCCGAGGATCCACTCCCCGGGGTCGGACATCCCCGCCGCGGTGCGCGGGGCGGCTCCGGGGACCGGGACCGCGGTCGCGCCCTCTCCGGAAGCGTCCATCGCGCCCTCGCCGACCGCCACCACCCGGTCGGCGAGGGCCAGCAGGGCCGGTCGGTGCACCACGAGGAGGACGGTACGCCCGGCCGCGAGACGCCGTACGGCCTCCACTACGGCGGCCTCGGTCTCCCCGTCCAGTGCCGCCGTCGGCTCGTCCAGCAGCAGCACCGGCCGGTCCGCGAGGAAGGCCCGGGCCAGGGCCAGCCGCTGGCGCTGCCCGGCGGACAGGCCGGCGCCGCCCTCGCCGAGCGGGGTCTGCGTCCCGCGCGGCAGGGCCGAGACGAACTCCCAGGCCCCGGCGTCGCCCAGGGCCGCCTCCACCGCCTCGTCGTCGGCCCCGGGCCGGGCGAGGCGGACGTTCTCGGCGATGGTCCCGGCGAACAGGTGCGGCCGCTGCGGCACCCAGGCGATCTGCTCCCTCCACTGCTCCAGGGAGAGGTCGGCCAGGTCGATGCCGCCGACGCGCACGCGCCCGGACGTCGGCGTGAGGAAGCCGAGCAGCACGTTCAGAAGGGTCGACTTGCCCGCCCCGCTCGGGCCGGTGAGGGCCACGCACTCGCCAGGCCCGACGGCGAGGGACACGGGTCCGGGGGAGGAGGCCGCGCGCCCCTCGTGGCGGACCTCGACCGCGTCGAGCTCGATGACCGGTCCGCCGGCCGGAACGGGGGCCCCGGTGCCCGCCGCGGGGGCCGGGGTCTCGAGGACGGTGAAGATCTCCTCGGCCGCGGCCAGTCCTTCGGCGGCCGCGTGGTACTGGGCGCCGACCTGGCGCAGGGGCAGATAGGCCTCCGGCGCGAGGATCAGGATCACGAGGCCCGTGTACAGGTCGAGTTCGCCGTGGACGAGCCGCATGCCGATGGTCACCGCGACGAGGGCCACGGACAGGGTGGCGAGCAGTTCGAGGGCGAAGGAGGAAAGGAAGGCGATGCGCAGCGTGCGCATCGTGGCCTGGCGGTAGTCGTCGGTGATCCTGCGGATCGACTCGGCCTGCGCCTTGGCCCGGCCGAAGACCTTCAGCGTCGGCAGCCCCGCCACCACGTCGAGGAAGTGCCCCGCCAGCCGGGACAGCAGCCGCCACTGGCGGTCCATCCGGTTCTGCGTGGCCATTCCGATGAGGATCATGAACAGCGGGATCAGCGGCAGGGTGACGACGATGATGGCCGCCGACACCCAGTCCTCGGTGACGATCCGTGCGAGGACCGCCGCCGGCACCACCACCGCGAGCCCCAGTTGGGGAAGGTAGCGGGAGAAGTAGTCGTCGAGCGCGTCCACTCCCCGGGTGGCCAGGGAGACCAGCGAACCGGTGCGCTGCCCGTCGAGCCAGCCGGGCCCGAGGTCCGCGGTCCGCCCCAACAGCCGGCCCCGCAGCTCCGACTTGACCGCCGCGCCGGCCCGGTGCGCGGCCAGTTCGGTGAGCCAGGCGACCAGGGCGCGCCCGAACGCCGCCGCCGCGAGCAGCAGCAGTGGCGTCCGGAGCGCCCCCGCGTCGAGTCCCCGCTCGAAGGCGCCGACCACGATCTCGGCGATCAGCATCGCCTGGCCGACGACCAGTCCCGCCCCGGCGAGCCCGAGGGCCACCACCGCCCCCAGGAAGAGGCGGGTGGAACGGGCGTACCGGAGCAGGCGCGGGTCGATCGGTTTCACGTGAAACATCCCCTCGGCAGGGTCGGGCGGGGTGACGCGCGCGGATCAGTGCGCGTCGGCGATGTGCTGCGTACCGATCCGCTTGCGGAACACCCAGTACGTCCAGCCCTGGTAGAGCATCACCAGCGGGGCCGCCACACCGGCGCACCAGGTCATGATCTTCAGGGTGTACGGGGTGGACGAGGCGTTGGTGACCGTGAGGTTCCATGCCTCGTCCAGCGAGGACGGCATGACGTTCGGGAACAGCGTCAGGAAGAGCATCGCGACGGCCGCCGCGATGGTGATCCCGGACAGGGCGAACGACCAGCCCTCACGTCTGGCCAGGTTGCAGCCGATCGCCGCGGCCAGCGCGATCACCGCGACGGCCATGGCGATCAGGCTGAATCCGTCACCGCGCGAGACCTGGGTCCAGATCAGGAAGGCCAGGGCCAGCACGGCCGTCACCACACCGAGCCGGGTGGCCAGTGCGCGCGAGCGGTCCCGGATGTCACCGACGGTCTTGAGCGAGGCGAACACCGCGCCGTGGAAGGTGAACAGCGTGAGGGTGACCAGCCCGCCGAGCAGCGAGTACACGTTGAGCAGGTCGAAGAGGCTTCCGACGTACTCCATGTGCTGGTCGATCTTCACTCCGCGCACCATGTTGGCGAAGGCCACCCCCCACAGGAAGGCGGGGATCAGCGAGGTCCAGAAGATGGCGTGTTCCCAGTTGGTCTGCCACCTGTCCTCGGACCGCTTGTGCCGGTACTCGAAGGCGACGCCGCGGATGATCAGGCAGACCAGGATGAGCAGCAGCGGCAGGTAGAAGCCGGAGAAGAGCGTGGCGTACCACTCGGGGAAGGCGGCGAAGGTGGCACCGCCCGCGGTGAGCAGCCAGACCTCGTTGCCGTCCCACACGGGGCCGATCGTGTTGATCAGGACCCGCTTCTCGGTGCGGTCGCGGGCGAGGAGCTTGGTGAGTACGCCGATACCGAAGTCGAAGCCCTCCAGGAAGAAGTAGCCGGTCCACAGGACGGCGATGAGTACGAACCAGACGTCGTGAAGCTGCATGGTGTGCTCCTTCCTGCCTCAGTACGAGAAGGCCATCGGCCGGTCGGCGTTCTTGTCGTCCCCGCCGACCTTGGTGGGCGGGTTGAGGTCGGCCTCCGTCAGCTCGGGCGGGCCGGCCTTGACGTACTTCACCATCAGCCTGACCTCGATCACGGCGAGCACCGCGTAGAGCAGCGTGAAGCCGATCATCGAGGTGAGCACCTCACCCTGCGAGACGTTGGGCGAGACCGCGTCCCGGGTGCGCAGCACCCCGTAGACCACCCACGGCTGGCGGCCCATCTCGGTGAAGATCCAGCCCCAGGAGTTGGCGAGCAGCGGGAAGCACATGGTCCAGAGCGCGACGAGCCAGTACAGCCGGCCGAAGCGCGGGCTGAGCGCCTTCTTGAAGAGGACGAGATGGGGGACCTCGTCCTCTGCGGTGCGCAGCCCGGGCGGCAGCAGGAAGCGCTTGCGGGTCAGCCACAGCCCCAGCACGCCGATGCCGAGGGAGGCCATGCCGAAGCCGATCATCCAGCGGAAGCCCCAGTAGGCGACCGGGATGTTGGGCCGGTAGTCACCGGGGCCGAACTTTTCCTGTTCGGCCTTGTTGACGTCGTTGATGCCCGGGACGAAGGAGTCGAAGTCGCTGTTCGCGAGGAAAGAGAGCACGCCCGGGATCTCTATGGCCACCTTGTTGTGGCCCTTGTCGACGTCGCCGTAGGCGAACACGGAGAAGGGCGCGGGGGCCTCGCCGTCCCAGAGGGCCTCGGCGGCGGCCATCTTCATGGGCTGCTGCTTGAACATCACCTTGCCGAGCATGTCGCCGCTGATGGCGGTGCCCATACCGGCGATGATCATGACGACCAGGCCGACCCGCAGCGAGCTGCGCATCACGGGGATGTGCTTCTTGCGCGCGAGGTGGAAGGCGGAGATGCCGACCATGAAGGCGCCGCCGACCAGGAAGGCGGCCGTGATGGTGTGGAAGAACTGGGTGAGCGCGGTGTCCTGGGTGAGAACGCGCCAGAAGTCGGTGAGCTCGGCCCTGCCCCGCTCCTCGTTCATCCGGTAGCCCACCGGGTGCTGCATCCACGAGTTCGCGGCGAGGATGAAGTAGGCGGACAGGACGGTGCCGAGGGAGACCATCCAGATGCAGGCCAGGTGGATCTTCTTGGGCAGCTTGTCCCAGCCGAAGATCCACAGGCCGATGAAGGTCGACTCGAAGAAGAAGGCGATCAGCGCTTCGAAGGCCAGCGGCGCCCCGAAGATGTCACCCACGAACCGCGAGTAGTCCGACCAGTTCATGCCGAACTGGAACTCCTGGACGATGCCGGTGACGACGCCCATCGCGATATTGATCAAGAAAAGCTTGCCCCAGAACTTCGTGGCTCTGAGGTATTTCTCCTTCTCGGTCCGCACCCAGGCGGTCTGCAGGCCGGCGGTCAGCGCGGCGAGCGAGATCGTGAGCGGAACGAAGAGGAAGTGGTAGACGGTGGTGATGCCGAACTGCCAGCGCGCCAATGTCTCAGGCGCCAAAGCTAGGTCCACGTCGTCTTCTCCTTGTCGTCGCCGTGGTCACAGCGGGCAGTCTGCCTGGCGGGTTCCCCCCATAACGGGAGGAAGCAGGACACGCTTGTGAACGCGTTCACATTCACAAGCATTATGTCCTACCGCCGGTGGCCGGAAACGGGCGGGGTCCCCTTCGGGGGGGTACGTCACACCGGACCCCTAGCCAAGAAATTCAACAGATTGTTGAATGTGGCCATGCAGATTCGAATCTCATGGCCTGCGGGCCTGCTCACCGCGACCCTTGACGAGACCCCGACCAGCAAGGCGCTGGCCGCGGCCCTCCCGATCTCCGCCTCGGCGAACACCTGGGGCGAGGAGGTCTACTTCGACACGGGCGTCTCCGTCGATCTGGAGCACGACGCCCGGCAGGTCGTGGAGCCCGGCACCGTCGCCTTCTGGACCGAGGGCGACGCCCTCGCACTGCCCTACGGCCCCACGCCCATCTCCCGCGGAGGCGAGAGCCGCCTGGCGAGCCCCTGCAACGTGCTCGGCTCGTTCGACGGCGACCCCCGCCTCCTGGCCACCGTCCGCGACGGCGACCCCATCCGCGTGGAGCTGGTCTGACGACCACGGCTCCGTTACGGGCTCACAGCTCCTTGAAGAAGGCCTCCGCCGTGTGCAGGAAGAGGTCGTTCGCCTCGGTCTCACCGATCGTGACCCGAAGGCCCTCGCCCGCGAAGGGCCGGACCACCACACCGGCCTTCTCGCAGGCCGCCGCGAACTCGGCCGTCCGCTCCCCCAGCCGCATCCACACGAAGTTGGCCTGCGTGTCCGGCACCGTCCAGCCCTGGGCCAGCAGCGTCTCGTGCACCCGGTTGCGCTCGCACACGAGCGCCCCGACGCGCCCCATCAGCTCGTCCTCGGCGCGCAGCGAGGCGACCGCCGCGTCCTGTGCCAGCTGGCTGACGCCGAAGGGCACGGCCGTCTTGCGCAGCGCCGCCGCGACCGGCTCGTGCGCCACCGCGAAGCCCACGCGCAGCCCGGCCAGGCCATAGGCCTTGGAGAACGTTCGCAGCACGGCGACGTTGGGGCGGTCACGGTAGAGCTCGATGCCGTCCGGCACGTCGGTGTCCCGGACGAACTCCCGGTAGGCCTCGTCCAGCACCACCAGGACGTCGGAGGGCACGCGGTCGAGGAACCGCTCCAGCTCGGCCCGGCGCACCGCGGTGCCGGTCGGGTTGTTGGGATTGCAAACGAAGATCAGCCGCGTCCGCTCGGTGATCGCCGCGGCCATCGCGTCCAGGTCGTGGACGTCGCCGTCGGTCAGCGGGACCCGCACCGAGGTGGCGCCGGAGATCTGCGTGATGATCGGGTAGGCCTCGAACGACCTCCAGGCGTACATGACCTCGTCGCCCGGGCCGGCGGTCGACTGGATCAGCGACTGGGCCACGCCCACCGAACCGGTACCCGTGGCGATGTGCTCGGCCGGCACGCCGAACCGTTCCGCCAGCTCGTTCACCAGACCGGTGCAGGCCATGTCCGGGTAGCGGTTGAAACGGCCGGCGGCCGCCACCGCGGTCTCCAGGACTCCCGGAAGCGGCGGGTAGGGGTTCTCGTTCGAGGACAGCTTGAAGGCGACCGCCCCGCCCTCGGCGGCGGGCTTGCCGGGCTTGTAGGTGGGGATGCCGTCCAGCTCGGGGCGCAGCTTCGGGCTCTTCTCGCTCACCGCAGGTCCTCCTCGACCGTCCCGTCGACGTCTCCGTCGACCCAATACTGCTCACCTTATGAGGATTCCGCCGATCCGAGAATGGCGGGCGCCAGGAACACAGGGGGAGCGCGCGCATATATGCGCGCGCCGGTGGCCCGCGCCGTGGCGCGCGTCCCTCGTGCAGGTGAGTTGCGACCGGTCCGGGGCCGCCGCGTTTTGGCATGCCCGTACCCGCCGACAAGCCTCACCCTTGGCCCACATCGCCAAATACCTTCAATTCCAAGGTCATTGGGGGTGGCGAACCAAGCAGAATCGTGCCTGTCAACTCGTGCATATGCACCTGAACCGCCCACCCCTCCGAGCCCTACTATCGGCTCGCCATGACAGCAGCAGGGAAGCATCACGTGAACCGGGCCGAGACCACCCGGCGGGTCGGCGGGCGACAGGGCCGCGCCGGCATCAGGGACGTGGCCGCCGCGGCGGGCGTGTCCATCACAACCGTCTCCGACGCGCTCAATGGCAAGGGGCGGCTGCCCGACGCCACCCGCCGCCACGTCCGCGAGGTGGCCGACCGGCTGGGCTACCGGCCCTCCGCCGCCGCCCGCACCCTCCGTACCGGAAAGTCGGGCCTCATCGGCCTGACCGTCACGACGTACGGGGATGAACCTTTCACCTTCACCGAATTCGCCTACTTCGCAGAGATGGCCCGGGCCGCGACCTCCGCCGCCCTCGCCCGCGGCTACGCCCTCGTCATCCTCCCGGCCACCTCCCGGCACGACGTCTGGTCCAACGTGGCCCTCGACGGAACCGTCGTCATCGACCCCTCGGACCACGATCCGGTGGTCAGCGAGCTCGTCCGCCAGGGCCTGCCCGTGGTCTCCGACGGCCGGCCCGCCGGGACCCTCCCCGTCACCGCCTGGGTCGACAACGACCACGAGGCCGCCGTGCTGGGCCTGCTCGACCACCTCGCCGCCGCCGGGGCCCGCCGTATCGGGCTGCTGACCGGCACCACCACGGACACCTACACCCGGCTCTCCACGACCGCCTACCTGAGCTGGTGCGAACGCGTCGGCCAGGACCCGGTGTACGAGTCCTACCCCGCCCACGACCCCTGCGCGGGCGCCGTCGCCGCCGACCGGCTCCTGGCCCGGCCCGACCGTCCCGACGCCGTCTACGGCCTCTTCGACCCGAACGGCACCGACCTCCTCGCCGCCGCGCGCCGCTACGGGCTGCGGGTCCCCGAGGACCTGCTCCTGGTCTGCTGCAGCGAATCCACCGTCTACGCGAACACCGAGCCGCCCATCACCACCCTCTCCCTCAAGCCGCGCCGCATCGGGACCGCCGTCGTCCAGCTGCTGATCGACGCGATCGAGGGGGTCGACACGGGACGTCCCGTCGAACAGGTCGTCCCGACCGAGCTGATCATCCGCACGTCCTCACAGCGCAGAACCCCCCGGACCACCGTGAGCCCGCCCCGCTCACCCTCCCAGGACTGACCACCAGACCGCCGTATCGGCGGGGCCGACGGCCCCGCCGACGATTTCAACAACCCCTATATCGGGCGAAAACGGCAGGAAGGTTTGGTTCCGCCCAGGATTCACCACCCCTGGTGCGTCACAGAGCGCGAGCCGCATTCCTATGATGGGCGCACGACATCACGGAACCTCCGCCCCAGAGGTGAGCAGGGTCCGCAGGTGTACGGCAGCGCGACGGTGGTGGAGGGGTCGATGACTCAGGGGGCCGGTCAGGGACCCGCGATGCGGACGGACACGCTGCGGGACTTCCGGGTGCCGGTCAACGAACCCGCGCCGTACGCCGTGCCCGCCGGCGTGCCCGGGGAACCGCCCGTGTACGGCGAGTACCCCGCGTACTACACCCCGGAGACCGTCCCGCAGCAGCGGACGGGCGAGGCCCCCCACCCGGAGTTCCCCGCCGCCGGGCCCGAGGACGACCTCGACGGCTACACCCCGACCCAGCGCGACCTGCCCGTCATCGGGCGCGGCGCGGTGGGCGGCCCCGGGGACACCGTCCAGGTCCAGTACGTCCCGCAGGAGGTCCCGGGCGCCGGTCCCGGCCCCCTCTACGTCGTGGGCGACGTGCACGGCTACCTCGACGAGCTCATCCACGAGCTCCAGGCGCAGAACCTGATCGACGCCGACTGCCACTGGTCCGCCGGCAACGCCCGGATCTGGTTCCTCGGCGACTTCACCGACCGCGGCCCCGACGGCATCGGCGTCATCGACCTCGTCATGCGCCTGTCCGCCGAGGCCGCCGCGGCCGGCGGCTACTGCAAGGCCCTGATGGGCAATCACGAGCTGCTGCTCATCGGCGCGAAGCGGTTCGGCGACACCCCCGTGAACTCCGGCGCCGGCACGGCCACCTTCCAGGCCGCCTGGCTGCTCAACGGCGGTCAGCGCGCCGACATGGAGCGCCTTGAGGACGTCCACCTGCAGTGGATGTCCCGGCTGGACGCGGCCACGCTGGCCGACGGCCACCTGCTGCTGCACTCCGACACCACCGCGTACCTGGACTACGGCGACTCCATCGAGGACGTCAACGACACCATCCACGAGCTGCTCAACCGCCACGACGCCGACATCACCTGGGACCTGTTCCGGAAGTTCACCAAGCGCTTCGCCTTCCGCGACGAGGAGACGGGCCCGCAGGCCGTGCGCCGGCTGCTGGCCACCTACGGCGGCAGCCGCGTCGTCCACGGCCACAGCCCCATCCCGTACCTGCTCGGCGAGGTGGGCACCGAGGACGGCGACGAGGCGCACGGGCCGGAGGCCGTCGACGGACCGCACGTGTACGCGGACGGACTGGCCATCGCGATGGACGGCGGCGTGACGATGGCGGGCAAACTGCTGGTCCAACAACTGCCGCTGCGCGACTGAGCGTTCACTGAGCGGGGTATTTCCCGAAAGTCCCTGTCACCCCATGGCCGGGTCGCTCTACCATCGCCCTGTCCGTAGCAGGCTCTCCTCCGTTTCGGGCCCGCGCCCGGTTCTACGCGGGCAAACCGGCTCGTACGGAGCATCGGGGGATGCACATGACCAGCGGTCCGCACCTGCTCACCGAAGACCGACCCGAGTTCGACCGCCTCCTCGACGAGGCGCTGCGCACGGCGGACGAACGGCCCGAGCTCGCCGCCCTCGGCGAACGGCTGAACGCCGAACAACTGCGCACGATGGCCCTGAGCGCCATCGCACTCCTGACCGCCGCCGCGGCCGCCGAGTACGCCCACTACGTGAAGGTCCGGGAGGAACTGCGCGACGAGGTCCTGTCGGGCCGCGCGACCACCGACGAGTACACCGCCGACGGCGGCGACGGGCAGGACGACGGCGGGGGCGCGGGCGTGAGCGCCGTGGTGGCCGTCCTCGCCCCGGTCCTGGCGGGCACCGCCATGCTGATCTTCCTGCTCGTGGGCTACTGCCTGAAGGCCATCGACCCCGAACCCGCCTTCGCGCGGACGATGCTGACGGCCGGCTGGCTGTTCGGCGGGCTCACCGTGGTCGCGCTCGTCTTCGCGGTGGTCTCGCTCCTGGTGGCAGCACTGCGCAACAGCTCCACGGAAGTGGCCGCGGAGGAGAGCGTGCAGATACCCGACGATCTCGCGCGGGCCCGGGAGGCCTGGCGCAACGCGCTGCTGGAACGGGGCATCATGCCGTTCCTGCGCGATGCGCTGGCCGACCCCACCGCCGGGACGGGCTACCCCGTGCCCCGTACGCCGGGGGCCGGGCGCATCCCCCAGCTGGGATACACCCGGCCCGACTTCAGCAGCCCGTCCGACGGGGCGTCGGGCGCGCGGCCCGGCTATTCGAGCCCGGACTTCACCAGCCCGGACTTCGGCGGCCCGGAGCACCGGCCGGACTGACGTCCTACTTCATGGCCTTGCGGAGGTGGTTGAGCTCCGCAGGGGGGGGCGGTGCCGCGCCGCAGGGGCGGGTGGTCCACCGGAGCCGGGATGGCGGTCCACGGTGTGTTGCACGTCAGACCGAAGTCACTGGCCGGGTTGACGGTGCAGTTGATCTCGTAGATCTGGTTGTCGGAGCCGACGCTCTCGACGTGCACCAGACCTGCCTGGTCGCTGACCGCGATCCCGCACAGCGACACCCCGGCCGGGATGCCTCCGTTGTCGCCGAGGTTGTTCCACTCGAACGACTGGTCCGTTCCCGTGATCCGCCGGATGCCGACCCACGGGACGCCGTTCAGCATGACGGCCTTGACCTCCGCGGAGGCGCTGGGCTTGTACTGGGAGACGGCGGTGCACGGACCGGTGGCACCGGTCGCACCCGTCGGACCCGTCGGACCCGTCGCACCGGTCGCACCCGTGGCTCCGGTTGCGCCGGTCGCACCGGTCGCGCCCGTAGCCCCCGTGGCACCGGTCGGGCCGGTAGGCCCGGTGGGGCCCGTGTCTCCGGTAGCGCCCGTCGCACCGGTCGCACCCGTGGCTCCGGTCGCGCCGGTCGCGCCCGGTGCACCCGTCGCGCCGGTAGCGCCCGTGGCCCCCGTCGCACCGGTCGTGCCCGTGGCACCCGTAGCGCCCGTCGCGCCCGTCGCGCCCGTCGCGCCGGTCGCACCCGTGGGGCCGGTGGGGCCGGTCGGGCCCGTGTCGCCCTTCGGGCCCTTCGGGCCGCGCGGGCCCCGGGGGCCGCGGCACTTGTCGTCGTCCCGATCGCCACCGTTGCGGGATGGGTCGGCCGACCGGCCTTGAGAACGGCCCTCCGGCCGGCCCTCGTCGTCGCCGTGCGGGCGGCCTTCGTCGTCGCCGTGGTGGTGCGGCTTCTCCTTGCAGTGGTCCTCTCCGCCACCGCCGCCCGCCACCGGGTGGGCCGCGGCGACCGCCGGGCCTGCCTGATGCGTCATGGCGGCCGCGGGACTGACGACACCGGCCAGTACCAGGGAGAGCGAGGCCAGGGCTCCTCCCGCCAGCCAGGCCCGACCCCGTGGAAGAGGACCGAGGGGGACGGTCTTGGCCCGGTGCTCACGACTCATAGAGCGCTCCTTCAGCAGAGTGACTCGGACCGGAGCCGTCCTTCGGCCCCCGGTCGGGGTTGAGCCTCCCTCCCTGAGGGCGGATCTCCGCGCGACCCCCCTGAGGTCACCCCCGCTGTCAGCGCCCCGGCCTACCCGATGCCGCCAATCGGGCCAACTGGGACCTTTCCGGCGCGCCACCCTCCGGCACCCTGCCCCCGCTGCCTAAAGTCCCCGACGATCCAGCCGACCCGGCCGGCCGCGAGAACGTACGGCCCACACCAGCGGACGGGACCCATGCGACCAAAAGTCTGTCTGAACATGATCGTCAAGGACGAGGCCCCCACCATCCGGAAGTGCCTCGATTCGGTACGCCCTCTGATCGACACCTGGGTGATCGTGGACACCGGCTCGACCGACGGCACCCAGGACGTCATCAGGGACTGCTTCGGGGACATCCCGGGCGCCCTCTACGAACGCCCGTGGAAGGGGTTCGACGGCAGCCGCACCGAGGCCATCGAACTCGCCCGCGACCGCGCCGACTACCTGCTGTTCATCGACGCCGACGACGCGATGGAGACAGAGCCCGGGTTCCGGATGCCCGAGCTGACCCTCGACGCGTACCGGATCGCCCTGCACGACGGCCCGATCGTCCACTACCGGGCGGCACTCGTCTCCACCCGGCTGCCCTGGCGATATGTCGGCGTGCTCCATGAGTACATCGACTGCGGCGGCGAGTACAGCCTCGGGACGCTCGGGGGCGCCCACATCCTCAGCATCGGCGGAGGCGCCCGGCTCCGCGAGGGCGGTCAGCGGCAGAAGTACCTGCGCGACGCGGCGGTGCTCGAACAGGGGCTGCTCAAAGAGCCCGAGAACGCCCGCTACATGTTCTACCTCGGGCAGAGCTGGCGCGACGCGGGCGAGCAGGAGAAGTCCCTCTCCGCCTACGACCGCCGGGCGGCCATGGTCGGCTTCTACGAGGAGACCTACCTCGCGCGGGTCTACGCCGCACGAGCCGCCGCGAGCCTGGGCCGACCCGCCGCCGAGGTGATGGACCGCTACCTGCGAGCGTTCGAGAGCCGCCCCTCGCGCGCCGAGGCGATCGGGGACCTCGCGGGCCTCTGCCGAGTGGAGGAACGGTGGCCGCTGGCCTACATGTTCGCCAAACAGGCCGAACGGATCCCCTACCCGAAGGACATCCTGTTCGTGGAGTACGCCTGGCACGAATGGCGCGCCCTCGACGAACTCGCCATCGCCGCCTACTGGGTCGGCGAGTACCGGGAGTCCCTGGAGTGCTGCGAGCGTCTGCTGAGCGAGGGCAAGCTACCCGACGAGCACCGCGAGCGCGTCTCCGGAAACCTGGACTTCGCCCGGAGGAAGCTGGGCCCGGCAGTGTTTCACGTGAAACCGACCGTTTCACGTGAAACATCGTCGGCATCGACCTGACCCACGCCGCGCCCGTTCACCGAGCGCGTCCCGCGACTCCCCCCATGATGTCGCGGGACGGCCCGTCCGGCCGGGTCAGTCCGCCAGGGGCAGGTAGACGCGGTTGCCCGAGGCGGCGAATTCGGCGGACTTCTCCGCCATGCCGGCCTCGATCTCCTCGGCCTTCAGGTCACCGCCGTGCTCACGGCGGATGTCCTGCGAGATCTTCATCGAGCAGAACTTCGGACCGCACATGGAACAGAAGTGCGCGGTCTTGGCCGGCTCGGCCGGGAGGGTCTCGTCGTGGAACTCACGGGCGGTGTCCGGGTCGAGGGCCAGGTTGAACTGGTCCTCCCAGCGGAACTCGAACCGCGCGTCCGAGAGGGCGTCGTCCCACTCCTGGGCACCGGGGTGACCCTTGGCCAGGTCCGCCGCGTGCGCGGCGATCTTGTACGTGATGACACCGGTCTTCACGTCGTCGCGGTTGGGCAGGCCCAGGTGCTCCTTGGGCGTCACGTAGCAGAGCATCGCGGTGCCCCACCAGGCGATCATCGCGGCGCCGATGCCGGAGGTGATGTGGTCGTACGCGGGCGCGACGTCCGTGGTGAGCGGGCCGAGCGTGTAGAACGGCGCCTCCTCGCAGATCTCCTGCTGGAGGTCGATGTTCTCCTTGATCTTGTGCATCGGGACGTGGCCCGGGCCCTCGATCATCGTCTGGACGTTGTGGCGCTTGGCGATCGTGTTGAGCTCGCCCAGCGTCTTCAGCTCCGCGAACTGGGCGGCGTCGTTGGCGTCCGCGATGGAGCCGGGGCGCAGGCCGTCGCCCAGTGAGTACGTGACGTCGTACGCCGCGAGGATCTCGCAGAGCTCCTCGAAGTTCGTGTAGAGGAAGTTCTCCTTGTGGTGCGCCAGGCACCAGGCGGCCATGATCGAGCCGCCGCGCGAGACGATGCCGGTCTTGCGGCGGGCCGTCAGCGGCACGTACGGCAGCAGCACGCCGGCGTGGACCGTCATGTAGTCGACGCCCTGCTCGGCCTGCTCGATGACCGTGTCCTTGTAGATCTCCCAGGTGAGGTCCTCGGCACGGCCGTCGACCTTCTCCAGCGCCTGGTAGAGCGGCACGGTGCCGATCGGGACGGGGGAGTTGCGCAGGACCCACTCACGCGTGGTGTGGATGTTGCGGCCGGTCGAGAGGTCCATGACCGTGTCCGCGCCCCACTTGGTGGCCCAGGTCATCTTGTCGACCTCCTCCTCGATGGAGGAGGTGACGGCCGAGTTGCCGATGTTGGCGTTGACCTTCACCAGGAACCGCTTGCCGATGATCATCGGCTCGATCTCCGGGTGGTTCACGTTGGCCGGGAGCACCGCGCGACCTGCGGCGATCTCCTCACGAACGACCTCCGGGGAGACGTTCTCGCGGATCGCGACGTACTCCATCTCCGGGGTGATCTCGCCCCGCCGGGCGTACGCGAGCTGCGTGACGGCCTGACCGCCGCGACCGCGGCGCGGCAGGCGCGGACGGCCGGGGAAGACCGCGTCGAGGTTCTTGAGGCCGCCGCGCGGCGAGGTGTGCTTGATCCCGTCGTCCTCGGGGCGCACGGGGCGGCCCGCGTACTCCTCGGTGTCACCGCGGCCGATGATCCAGTTCTCACGCAGCGGCGGCAACCCGCGGCGGACGTCCGTCTCGATCTGCGGGTCGGTGTACGGACCGGACGTGTCGTAGAGCGTGACGTCCTTGCCGTTGGTGAGGTGGACCTGGCGGACCGGCACCCGGATGTCGGGGCGGGAACCCGCCAGGTATCCCTTGTGCCAGCCGGGCTGGCGCTCGGTCTGGCCGTCGGCGTTCTCGCCGGCGGCAGGCGTGCGTGCGTCCTGAATGGTCATGAGACCTGATCTCCCTACGCCGGCATTACCCGGTAACAGGTTCGGCGGTCGACGCAGCCTCCTCCCGTACGCAATCTGCTGCGCGTACGGTGATCAGCGCCCTCTCAGCCCGGTGCTCCGAGCTCCCGCGTTGTGCAAAGTAGCCCCCACGCTAGCGTCATCTGTGGCGTGCTGAACAGTGGGCCCCCTCATCTCTTGCGATGATCTGCCGGTGACGACCTCGCCACCTCCCCCCACCGAGCCCAACGAGCCCACTGGCCACACCGGTCACGAACACGCGTCCCACGGGCACGCGGCCGGTGGCCCAGCCGGGCACTCCCACGGCCACGGGCATTCCCATGGGCACGGTCACGGGCACGGCCCCGCCGCCCCCGTGTCCAAGCACCTGCGGCGGGTGATCTCCGCCGTACTGATCCCCTTCGCCGCCGCCGTCTTCGTCGGCCTGGTGGTCCTGTGGCCCGGCGGAGCCCCCGCCCACCAGCGCACCGGGGTGGGCTTCGACCGCCAGACGCAGCAGGGCAAGGTGGTCGCGCTCGCCGACATCGACTGCAAGTCGGTGAACGCCGCGCAGGTTCCGCCCCCCGGGGGCGCCCCCGCCCCCGGGGGTGCGGCGCAGACGTCGCCGGGCGGTGCGTGCAAGAGGGCGACCGTCGAGGTGGGCACCGGGCCGGACAAGGGCCGCGTCTTCTTCGAGATCGTCCAGCCCGGTGCGCCGCGGCAGCTGGAGAAGGGGCAGGAGGTGGTGGTCGCCTATGCGCCGGACGCGCCGCGTGACCTCCAGTACTCCGTGATCGACCTGAACCGGAAGTTCCCGATGGCCCTGCTGGCGGGCATCTTCGCGGTCGCGGTGGTGGTCGTCGGCCGGATGCGCGGGCTGTTCGCGCTCATCGCGCTCGTGGTCAGCTTCGGGGTGCTGACCCTGTTCATCCTCCCGGCGATCCTCCAGGGCTCGAACCCCCTGGTCGTCGCGGTGGTCGGGGCCAGCGCGATCATGCTGATCGCCCTCTACATGTGCCACGGCCTGACCGCCCGCACCTCGGTGGCCGTCCTCGGCACCCTGGTCTCGCTGCTGCTGATCGGCCTGCTGGGCTCACTGTTCATCGACTGGGCGTTCCTCAGCGGGAACACGGACGACAACACCGGGCTGATCCACGGCCTGTACCCGGACATCGACATGAGCGGTTTGCTGCTCGCAGGCGTGATCATCGGATCGCTCGGCGTCCTCGACGACGTGACGGTCACCCAGACCTCGGCCGTCTGGGAACTCCACCAGGCGGACCCGAAGATGGGCTCGCGCGCCCTGTACCGGGCGGCCATCCGGATCGGGCGCGACCACATCGCGTCCGTGGTCAACACCCTCGTACTGGCCTACGCGGGCGCGGCGTTGCCCCTGCTGCTGCTGTTCTCCATCGCGAACAGCAGCATGGGGACCGTGGCCAACAGCGAGCTGGTGGCGGAGGAGATCGTACGCACCCTGGTGGGTTCGATCGGGCTCGTCGCCTCCGTCCCGGTGACCACCGCGCTGGCCGCGCTGGTGGTGTCCGCGGACCGGCCCGGCCCCGCCGCGGCCGCTCCCGTCACGGGCGCACCGCCGGCCCGCGGAGGCCGGGGCCGGCGGCGCAAGCGCTGAGGACCGGGGAACGGCCCCCGGCGGGCGGGTGCTTCAGCCCGCGTTCTGCTCGTTCTGCTGCTGCGCCTCGGCGAGGATCCTGCCGAGTTCCTCGTCGAGGGTCTCCTCGAAGTCGCCGAGGCTGCGCTCCTGACCGAGGGGAACGATCCGGTCGGTCCGGTCGAGGAAGGCCACGAGCGGAGCCGCGCCCGCCCGGAACAGGGCCCGGTCGGCTCCGACCTGGAGGCGGATGTGGACGTCCGAGAGCTCGCCCGGTTCGGTGGGGGCGATGTGCACGTCGCCGTCACCGCACGGCCTGTTGATCCCGTCGAGGAGCAGCTCCCGGCCGAACGCCCAGGTCACAGGGGCGTCTCCGGGAAGGTGGAAGGTCAGGCGTACGGCGTAGGGGTCCCTGGCGTCGTACCGGAGTTCCACCGGGATCCGGAACGCGAGCTCCTCGGAAACGAGGAAGCTCATCATGACCTCTGCCTGTACCGACTCGCGCATTGCCTACCCCGCTGTAGTGGAAGTGGCCAGGAATGAACCCCCAGGGCCCTCTTGACAAGGGTGGTGGAAGTGGCAGCAGATCACAAGGAGTGAGTTTTCAGATACTGATAGAGAAGGAGAGGGTGCTCAACAGCGCGCCTACTTCACTCCGTAGTCGATCGACTACACAGAGCAGGCGGGATTCCTGGTGCACAGGTAGAGAAATGGCCATCGTCGCGGCCGCGTCGCCGGCCGTGATCGGGATGGCCGCGCACACCGTGCCCAGGGCGTACTCCTGACGCTCGGTCACCGGCTGCATCCGCTCCAGGGAGCCGATCCGCTCCTCCAGCGTGCGCATGTCCCGCACGGTGTACGGCGTGATGCCCTCGACCGGGTGACGGTCGTAGTAGTCCCTGCGCGTCTTCTCGTCCAACTGCCCGAGCAGGCACTGCCCGATGGCGTGCGCGTGCGCGGTGGCGCGGAAGTCGGCCCATTCCTCGCAGGCCGGGTTGGCCGGGGTGTCCGAGACACCCACGACCTCGATCTCACCCTCGCGGTAGACCGCGAAGTAGACGGGGGCCCCGACCACGTCGCGGAAGTGCGCGAGCGAGTCGAGGATCATGCTGCGACGTTTCTGCTGAAGTCCCCCGTGCCCCAGCCTGGCGGCCGCCTCGCCGAGGACGAAGACCCCGCCCTCCCGGCGCAGATAGCCCTCGTGCGTCAGGGTGCGCAGCAGGTGGTACGCGGTGGGGAGCGGGAGCCCGGCCTCGCGCGCCAGCTGTTTCGCCGGGGCTCCCCCACTATGGGAGGCCGCCGCTTCCAGTAGCCGCAGCGCCCTCTGCACCGAGCCGATCAGCGTCGGCACACCGGCATTGTGGACCGGAGACACAGCTCACCCCCTGGCGTGGCGGCGGGCCCGGGGGCCCGCCGGCGCCCAGGAACGGCACGGATTGCCAGCCTATCCACCGATTGCCACAGGATGAGAGGTTTGGCGGGTCAGGTTCGCCCGCCTGGCGCAATGCCCGTACGGGCACGGCGCGGCCTACCAGTCGCTGGAGGAGCTCTTCGCGCCGCTGCCCGTGAACTTCTTGACCACGAAGATCAGGCCGCCGACCAGGGCCGCGAACAGCAGCACCTTGAAGGCGAAGCCGATCAGCGTGCCGATGATCGTGGTGATGACACCGCCGAAGACGAAGAGCGCCAGCAGCGGAACGGCGACCCACTTGACCCACCACGGCATGCCCGCGAACATCGCTCGGATCCCGTCCATGTCCTTACCTCTTCCTCGTCCTCACCGGTGCCCCAGGCGGTGTCCCTGGCGTCTTCCGTGGTCTTGAGCTTAGGAGCCGCGAGGACGGGACGGGGGCCCGTGAGCCCCCGGAACCCCCTGACCCGCCCCCTAGGGGGATCAGGGGGACGACCCTCAGTGCGACGGCGCTCAGCCCTCCGGCGGGGAGAAGACCACCAGCACCTTCAACGGCTCGGTGATGTGGTGGAACTTGTGCGGCACACCCGCCGGTACGTAGACGACGCTGCCGTTCGCCACCGTCGTCGTCTCCTCCCCGACCGTGATCGAGGCGCGGCCGCTCACCACGAAGTACACCTCGTCCTGGCGGTGCGGCTGCTGCGGGTCGCCCTGTCCCGCGGCCAGCGAATAGAGCCCGACCGACATGTTCCGCTCACGCAGGAACTGCAGGTAGGCGCCGTCGTTGGCGGCTCGTTCCGCTTCGAGCTCGTCCAGCCGGAAGGCCTTCATGTCCGTTGTGCCCCTTGCCCTTGCCCAGTGGTGCCGCGGGATCCGCTGATCTGCCGATGCCCGGCACGGATGTTCTCTGCCACGATCAGACACATGAGGAATTTCGTAGTCAAGACGCTCGCCAACGCGGGGGCCCTGGCCGTCGCCATCTGGCTGCTCAAAGGCATCACCCTCGACGACGGCAGCAGCCTGGGCCGGCGCACGCTGACGCTGATCCTGGTCGCCCTCGTCTTCGGCCTGGTCAACCTGATCGTCAAGCCCGTGGTGAAGCTGCTGTCGATCCCGCTCTTCATCCTCACCCTGGGCCTGTTCACCCTTGTCGTGAACGCCCTGATGCTGCTGCTGACCTCCTGGGTCGCCAAGCAGGTCCACCTCAGCTTCCACGTCGACGGCTTCTGGACCGCCGTCCTCGGCGGCCTGATCATCTCCGTCGTCTCCTGGGCCCTGAACCTGGCCCTGCCCGACAAGGACTAGACGTGACCGGACACGGACACCCCGCCGACGACCCGGCCACGGCGGCGCCGTACGGCGACGGCACCCGGGCGGTGCGCGCCGGGCTGCCCGAACCCGTCAAGAACGAACCCCCGCTGCCCGGCCCCGTCTTCGCCGCCCACTTCCACCTCCCCGGGGAGGTCGCGGGCCCGTACACCTACGGCCGCGACACCAACCCCACCTGGACCCTGCTGGAACGCGCGATCGGCGAACTGGAGGCGCCCGGCCGCGAGGACGCGGACACGGTCGTCTTCGCCTCCGGCATGGCCGCGGTCTCCGCCGTCCTCCTCTCCCAGGCCCGGGCCGGCGACACGGTCGTCCTGCCCGACGACGGTTACCAGGCGCTGCCCCTGGTCCGGGAGCAGCTGGAGGCGTACGGGGTCCGCGTGCGCACCGCGCCCACCGGCGGGGACGCCCAGCTCACGGCCCTCGACGGGGCCCGGCTGCTGTGGATCGAGACCCCCTCCAACCCGGGGCTCGACGTGTGCGACGTACGGCGCCTGGTGGACGCCGCGCACGGGGCGGGCACCCTCGTCGCCGTGGACAACACCCTCGCCACCCCGCTCGGGCAGCGGCCGCTGGAGCTGGGCGCGGACTTCTCCGTGGCCAGCGGCACCAAGGGGCTCACCGGCCACGGTGACCTGCTGCTCGGCTACGTCGTCTGCCGCGACCCCGGGCTCGCCGCGGCCGTCCGCCGCTGGCGCAAGATCGTGGGTGCCGTGCCCGGGCCCATGGAAGCCTGGCTCGCCCACCGTTCCCTGGCCACCATCCAGCTGCGGACCGAACGCCAGTGGGCCAACGCCCTCGCCGTCGCGGAGGCCCTGGACGGCCGTGCCGAGGTGAGCGGGCTGCGCTACCCGGGGCTTCCCTCGGACCCCTCCCACAAGACGGCGGCCCGTCAGATGAGCGGCTTCGGGTCGGTGGTCTCCTTCACCCTCCCCGACCGCGCCCACGCGGAACGCTTCATGTCCGCCCTGCACCTGGTCGAGGACGCCACGAGCTTCGGTGGGGTGCGGTCCACCGCCGAACGGCGCGGACGCTGGGGCGGCGACGCCGTGCCGGAGGGGTTCATCCGCTTCTCCGCCGGCGCCGAGGACCCCCGTGACCTGGTCGCCGACCTGCTCCGGGCCTTGGACCAGGCGGGTTCCGGGGCCTGACACCCGGGGAAGCGGTCCGAGCCTCCCCCCAGGTGGCTCGGACCGCGCCGGGTTCTCTGCCCGCAAGAACCACGTCGACAAGGCTAGTTGACTCAGCGTCAGAGTCCAATCACGGTAACGACAGGAACCTATCGGCATATTTATAGTTGAAGGCCCCCACCGAGAGGGGCCGCCATGGACCTGGCCCTGCTGCGCACGTTCGTCGCCGTGCACCGGGCCGGCTCGTTCACCCGGGCCGCCACGCTCCTCGGGCTGTCCCAGCCCGCGGTCACCTCCCAGATCCGCACCCTGGAGCGGCAGCTCGGCCGCCCCCTGTTCCACCGCCGGGCCCGCGGCGTGACGCCGACCGCCATCGGCGACGAACTGGCCCACAAGGCCGCCCCGCACCTGGACGCCCTGCTGCGGATCGCCGAGACCGAACGGCAGACCGCCGGAACGGTGCGCACCCTGCACCTCGCCGGGCCGCCCGAGTTCCTGACCCTGCGGGTACTCCCCGCCCTCGCGCCCCTCGTCGGCCACGGCCAGACGCTGCGCACGGTCTTCGCGGCCGACTCCGAGGAGAACCTCGCCGGGCTCGCCACGGGGCAGCACGACCTGGTCGTCACCACCGCGCGGCCCCGGGGCGGGCCGTTCTCCGCGGGCGCCCTCTGCGACGAGGAGCAGGTGCTGGTCGCCGCGCCCTACTGGGCCGCGCTCGCCGACCCGGGCGAGCTGCTCGCCAAGGGCCCCGAGGCTCTGGACGGGATCCCCGTCGTCGAGGTCCACGAGAGCCTGCCGCTGGTCACCCGCTACTGGGCCGCCGTGTTCGACGCCGTCCCCGGCTCCGCTCCGGACACCGCCGCCACCGTCGTGGCCCCCGACCTGCGGGCCGTGCTGGAGTGCGTCCGGGCCGGCGCCGGACTCGCCGTCCTGCCCCGCTACCTGTGCCAGGACGCCCTCGACCGCGGCCAGGTCGTCGCCCTGCTGGAACCGCCCGTACCCCCGCTGCGGACCTGGTTCCTCGTCGTACGGACCGGCAGCCTGGCCCTCGCCCACCTGGCCCGCGCCCACGACCGCCTGCTGCGCGCCGCGGCGCACTGGTGAGCCCCTCGCGTTTCGGACGACGGCGCGTTTCAGAAGCCCGGACGTGGGCCACTCTTCTCCCATGACCGAACGCCCCGTGGTCAAACGCACCGCCCGAGCGATCCTGCTCGACGGTGACGACCTGATCCTCATCAAGCGCACCAAGCCCGGCGTCGACCCGTACTGGCTCACCCCGGGCGGCGGTGTGGAACCCTCCGACGCCACCGTCGTGGACGCCCTCCACAGAGAACTCGACGAGGAACTCGGCGCCAAGATCACCGATGTGGTGCCCTGCTTCGTCGACACCGTCGAGCACATCGCCTCGGGCGGAGTGACCGGGGTCAAGGTGCAGCACTTCTTCGTCTGCCACCTCGAATCGATGGACCCCGGACGGCGGCACGGCCCCGAAGTGGACGACCCGCAGGGCGAGTACGAGATCGTCCGGGTGCCCTTCAGCCGCGTCGGCATCGCCGCGGTCCACCTCGTCCCGCTCTCGCTGCGCCACTACCTCGACGGCAACATCGAGGGGGTGCGCGCCATGCACGCCCCCGACCTGGGCTGAGCGGCCGGGGGAGCGGGCGGGCCCGCGCCGGCCTCAGCCGGCGACGCCCGCCAGTTCCTCGAGCGCGTCGTAGCGGATGCGCTCGCCCGGGATCCCGATCCGCTTGAGGGCGTCCACACCGCTGCGGATCATCGCGGGCGGCCCGGAGATGAACGCGTCGTACGAGCTCCAGGGGCCGTTCTCGCCGACCGCGTGCGGCAGCTGGCCCGCCATGCCCTCCCCGATCACCGGGCGCACCGACAGCCAGGGGTGGGAGCGCTCCAGCCCCAGCAGCGTGTCCTTGTCGTACAGGTCGTCATCGCTGCGCGCGCCGAAGAAGACCTCCACCGGCCGGCGTTCACCGTGCTCGGCCACGTCCTCGATCAGTGCCTTGATCGGGGCGATGCCGGTCCCCCCGCCCAGGCACAGCATCCCGTTGTCGGTGCTGTGGTCCACCACCATCGACCCGGCCGGCGGACCCAGCCGCAGCACGTCGCCCGGGCGGGCGCGGCGCACCAGGGCGTTGGAGACCCAGCCGGCCGGTACGGCCTTGACGTGGAAGGACAGCAGCCCGTCGGCGCGCGGCGCCGAGGCGAAGGAGTAGTGCCGCCACACCCGCGGCCACCAGGGGGTCTCCAGGCTGGTGTACTGCCCGGCGAGGAACGGGTACGGCTGGTCGGGCCGGACCGTCAGAACGGCGATGTCCGAGGTGCGCAGGTCATGGGAGACCACCTCGGCGTGCCACCAGGCCGGCGCCCGCGCCTCGTCCTCCGCCGCGGCGTCGATCATGATCTGGGAAATGGCGGTGTACGCGCGCACCCACGCGGCTTCCGCCTCCGGACCCCAGGTCAGCTCCGCGTACCGGGCCAGCGCCCCGAGCAGCGCCTCCCCGACGGCCGGGTAGTGACCGGCCAGCGTGCCGTACTTGCGGTGGCCGGTGCCGAGCCGGCGCAGGTAGGGGGTGAGCACCGCCGGGTCGTCGATGTGCTCCGCGGCGGTCAGCAACGCCTTCAGCAGCCGGTCCCGCTGGGCGTCCATGGCCGCGGGAAACAGCTCCCGCAGCTCGGGATGGCCCGTGAAGACCAGGGCGTAGAAGTACGAGGTGACCTTGTCGGCGACGGGAGCGACCTCGGCGAGGGTCCGACGGATGAGGACGGCGTCCGGGGAGGGTTCGGTCGCACCGCCCCCGGAGGGTATCCAGCCCGTCGGTCTCGCCGATCTGGTGGGCGGAAGGTCCATGCGGTGCCTCGCTTCGAGCATCTCGGTCGGGTCTCACACGCCACGGCCTCGAATCCGTGGTTCCGGCTTTCACAGCGTGCCAGCCGACCGAGGGCCGTGCGGGGGAATGGGGAAAATCGGCGTTTCGAACCCACGATCCCCTTAAGATGCTGCGACTCCCGGGCGCGTCCCGCCCACGAGCTGGTATGCCTCCCGCAGGTCACGTCCCTCGTAGACGTGGGTGGCCCGCTCCGCCAGGTGCGGCCGTGCGTTCACCGCCACCGACCGCGGGAGGGCCGCGAACAGCACCGCGTCGGTCATCGAGTCCCCGTACGCCACGCAGTCGGCGCGGGTCACCCCGAACCGTTCGCACAGCAGGTCCGCGACCGTCAGCTTGCCCTCGGGCGTCATGACCCCCGTCACGTCGACGGGCCGGGTGAACGGCACCTCGGGGAAGAGGGAGCCGTGCGTGGCGTGCGCGCCCCACTCCAGCAGCAGTTCGACGAAGAACGACGGGGACAGGGAGACCACCGCGCAGTAGTCGCCGCGTTCCCGGATCTCCTGCCAGACGTCCCGGATGCCGGCCAGCCACGGAGCCCCGTCGAAGGCCGCCCGGACGTGCAGGGGCGTCAGATCCGACCACAGCTCGTGCGCCGCCCGTGAGAAGTCCTGCGGGCCGATCTCGCGGGCGCCGAAGGCCCGCTCAAGCTCAGCGATCTCGTGCTCCAGACCGAGTTGGCGGGAGATCTCGATCGGCGCGGCGGAGCCGTACATCAGGGTCCCGTCGAGGTCGAACAGGTGAAGGAGGGGCATGTTCGGGAGGCTAGCTGCTGCGTTTCACGCAGAGCACCGTGTTTCACGTGAAACATCGGCCGGGCCGGATCGCGGAATCCCCTGGACGCCCCCCGAGCAGATGATCCACTCTGGGCCGGTGACACCACCACCGCTCACCGAACTGCCGATCCGCGCACTGACCCCGGACGATCTCCGCCACTGCGCCGACCTGTCCCAGGACCGCGGCTGGCCGCGCGAGGACCACAAGTGGGGGCTGCTCCTCACCGCCGGCACCGGGTACGGCGTCGACGCGCCCGACGGACGGGGCCTGGCCGCGGCCTGCGTCGTGACCGCGTACGGGGACACCCGGGCCAAGCCTGACCTCGCCGCCATCGGCATGGTCCTGGTCGCCGACCGGTTCGCCCGCCAGGGCCTGGGCCGCCGCCTCATGCGGTACGTGTGCGACGAGGTCCTGGCGGGCGTACCGCTCACCCTGCACGCCACCCCCTACGGCCGCCCGCTCTACGAAGAACTCGGCTTCGACACCACGGGCCGGGCGGAGATGCTCCGCGGGGCCTTCCTCCCCGATCCCGAGCTGACCGGTTCCGCCGGCGTCCCGGTCCGTCCGGCCACCGCCGAGGACCTCCACCGGATCATCCGGCTGGACACGGAGGTGTTCGGCACCGACCGGACGCACATGATCACGCGGCTGCCCGCCTTCACGGACCGGCTGCTCGTGGCCGAGGACCGCTCCGGCGCACTCATCGGATACGCCGCCATCTGGCCCAACATGGAGACCCATGTCATCGGCCCCCTGATCGCCCGGGACACGGCCACCGCTCAGGCGCTGGTGACGGCCCTGGCCGCGAGCACCGACCGTCCCCTGCGCACCGATGTCGACGTGCGCCACGAGGAACTGGTGACCTGGCTCAAGGAACGCGGTCTGGAGTCCCTCGCCTTCAACGCGGTCATGACCAGGAACATCCCCGGCCTGCCCGGTGACTGGACCCGGCGCTGGGCCCCCCTCACCGTCGCCGCCGGCTGAACAGAGGAGATCCGACATGACCGAGCCTCCCGGCCTGATCATCCGTCCCGCCACCGAGGCGGACCTACCCGCCATCGTGGCCATGCTCGCCGACGATCCGCTGGGCGCCACCCGCGAGTCCCCGGACGACCTGACCCCCTACGCCGCGGCGCTCAAGCGGCTGACCGACGACCCGCACCAGCACGTGGTGGTCGCGGTGCGCGGCGAACGCGTCGTGGGCACCCTCCAGCTGACGATCGTGCCGGGCCTGTCCCGCAGGGGGGCCACCCGCTCGATCATCGAAGGGGTCCGCGTCCACGCCGACGAACGCGGCGGCGGACTGGGCACCCGCTTCATCGAGTGGGCCGTCGAACGTTCGCGCGAGGAGAACTGCCAACTGGTGCAGCTCACCTCGGACGTGACCCGCACCGACGCCCACCGCTTCTACGAGCGGCTCGGCTTCACCCCCTCCCACGTGGGGTTCAAGCTCCAGCTCTGAACCGGGCCGGCTCCCCCGCCGGGGACGTCAGCCGATACCGCGCCAGCCCTGCGGGTCCACCCCGCCGGGCACCGGCGCCTGGGGGTCATAGGGCAGGCGCGTGAAGACGAACGAGCCCAGGTCGAGATGGCTCACGGAGCCGTCCTCCCGTCGTACCGCCCGCAGGGTCTCGCCCGCGTAGTAGCCCGTCAGCCCCGTCCACGTGCCGTCGGACTCGGCGCGGAACCGGGCCGACCGGCCGGGTGCGCCCACGGGGCCCAGTTCCAGCGTCCCGTCCGACTTCAGCCGCAGCCCCTGGGGCGCGGTGCCCCAGTACCAGACGCCGCAGAGGTCCAGCGGCACCCGGTCGGCCTCGTTGAAGGGCTTCCAGGGCGCGGGGAACCGGGGTTCCGCGTCCGCCACGATCGCCAGCAGGTCCATGGCCACCGTCGAGGCCGGCAGGCCGGAGGTGCAGTTCGAGAGCACCACGGCCGCGACGTCGTCCGCCTCGCTCAGCCAGAGTCCGGCGACGAACCCGGGCAGCGAACCGCTGTGCCCGAACAGCCGGCGCCCGCGCTGCTCCGCCAGCTGCAGCCCCAGCCCGTAACCGAGGTCGGCGAAGCCGGGCTCCGGCGGCGCGACCGAAGTGCGCATCTCCTGCACGCTCTCCGCGCTCAGCACCCGCTCGTCGCCGCGGGCCAGCAGGACCGCGAACCGCGCCAGATCCCGGGTCGTGGACCACAGCTGACCGGCCGGAGCCATCAGCCCCAGGTCCTCCGTCGGCTCGGGCAGCATCACGTCCGCCCACGGGTGCACCGCCCAGCCGCCCGCGTGCGGGGCCTGCGGCTGCGCACTCGTACGGTCCAGCCCCAGCGGCTCCAGCACCTCGGCCCGCAGCACGTCCTCCCAAGGCTTCCCGCGCAGCGCCTCCACGAGCGAACCCAGCAGGGTGTACCCCGGGTTGGAGTAGTGGTGCCGCGTCCCCGGCACGTGCTTGAACGGAGCCTCGCCGAGCACGTCGGCGAGCGCGGGCCGCTGAGCGCCAGGGGTGCGCTCCCACCACTCGCCGGGCGTTTCCGCCGCCAGCCCGCCGGTGTGGGCCAGCAGCTGGGCGATGGTCACCTCGTCGGCGCCCGTCCCGGGCAGGTGCTTGCCCAGCGGGTCCGAGAGCGCCAGCAGGCCCTCGTCCCGCAGCCGCAGCACCAGGACGGCGGTGAAGGTCTTGGTGATCGACCCGATCCGGTACTGCACGTCCCCGTCGGGTCCGTGCCCCTCGACCGAGGTCCGCGAGCCCTCCCAGACCACCTCGCCGCCGCGTACGACCGCGGCCACCGCGGACGGGGCCCGGCCCTCGCTCTGCGCGACGGCGAGCCGGTGGTTCAGCGCCCGCCGGGTGGAGGGCAGGAGTTCCAGGTCTTCAGAGAGCGCGTCCATGATCGGATGCTACGTGTTGGCCATGTCCACGAACCGCGAATAATGGCCCTGGAAGGCCACGGTGATGGTGGCCGTGGGGCCGTTTCGGTGCTTGGCGACGATCAGGTCCGCCTCGCCCGCGCGGGGGGACTCCTTCTCGTACGCGTCCTCGCGGTGCAGCAGGATCACCATGTCGGCGTCCTGCTCGATGGAGCCGGACTCACGCAGGTCGGAGACCATCGGCTTCTTGTCGGTGCGCTGCTCGGGACCACGGTTCAGCTGGGAGAGCGCGATCACCGGCACCTCGAGCTCCTTGGCCAGCAGCTTGAGGTTTCGGGACATGTCCGAGACCTCCTGCTGGCGGCTCTCGGGACGGCGGGAGCCGCCCGACTGCATCAGCTGGAGGTAGTCGATGACCACGAGCGAGAGGTCGTTGCGCTGCTTGAGCCGGCGGCACTTGGCCCGGATCTCCATCATCGACAGGTTCGGGGAGTCGTCGATGTAGAGCGGGGCCGCCGAGACGTCGGGCATCCGGCGGGCGAGCCGGGTCCAGTCGTCGTCGGTCATGGTGCCGGAGCGCATGTGGTGCAGCGCCACCCGGGCCTCCGCCGACAGCAGGCGCATCGCGATCTCGTTGCGGCCCATTTCGAGGGAGAAGATGACGCTCGGCAGGTTGCTCTTGATGGAGCACGCGCGGGCGAAGTCCAGCGCGAGCGTCGACTTGCCCATGGCGGGACGGGCGGCGATGACGATCATCTGGCCCGGGTGCAGGCCGTTGGTCAGGGAGTCCAGGTCGGTGAAGCCGGTCGGCACGCCCGACATCTGGCCGGAGCGCGATCCGATGGCCTCGATCTCGTCGAGCGCGCCTTCCATGATGTCGCCGAGGGGCAGGTAGTCCTCGGAGGTCCGCTGCTCGGTGACGGCGTAGATCTCGGCCTGGGCGCTGTTGACGATCTCGTCGACGTCGCCGTCAGCCGCGTATCCCATCTGTGTGATCTTCGTACCGGCCGCGACGAGGCGGCGCAGGACGGCCCGCTCGTGGACGATCTCCGCGTAGTACTCGGCGTTCGCCGCGGTCGGGACGGACTGCACCAGGGTGTGCAGGTACGAGGCCCCGCCCACCTTGCTGATCTCGCCGCGACGGGTCAGCTCCGCGCCGACGGTGATGGGGTCGGCGGGCTCGCCCTTGGCGTACAGGTCGAGGATGGCCTGGTAGATCGTCTCGTGCGACGGGCGGTAGAAGTCGTGCCCCTTGAGGACCTCGACCACATCGGCGATGGCGTCCTTGGACAGCAGCATGCCGCCCAGCACGGACTGCTCGGCGTCGAGGTCCTGGGGCGGGACGCGCTCGAAGCCGCCGCCCCCGCCGTCCCAGGAACCGCCCTCGCGGCCCCGGTCGCGCTCCTCGTCCCCGCCGCGGCCGCGGCCCTCGCCGCCCCGGCGCGAACGGGCGGGCAGACGGTCACTGGGGCCGCTGTCGGCCCAGGGGTCGTCCATGGGCTCGGGCATGCTCACCGGGCCGCCTCCTCCCGTCCGCAACGCGGACCTCGCCGTGTCACTCTTTCTACGACACGGCTCTGACATTCGGGACACCCGGATCGGCTCTGGGCGCGTCGGGCAACGCCCAACGGTAGGGCCGCGAGCGACGTCAGCCAATCTTGTTATCCACAGGCTGTGTGGATGACATGTGGACGACGGACCCAATGCTGTGGGTAAGTCGCCCGAAGCTGTGCACAGACCGGGGGACGACGCTGTGGACAAAATCACCCGACCCACCTCAACACCGCCGCTGACCTGCGATTTCCTTCTCCCGGGGCACCCGCACAGAAAATTCTTGGCCACCGTCTCAAGATCGTCCACGGTCGCGCGGCAAGAACACCCAAGTCAGCGCATTGGTAATGGTCCATATACCCTTGCATCTATTACCTGTGGAAGATTAGATTGAGCACATGACCCAGGCCCCCGCAGCCGAGAAGGCCGCCCCGAGACGGCACGACCGCGAGATCCTCGCCCTCGCCCTGCCCGCCTTCGGCGCCCTCGTGGCCGAGCCCCTCTTCGTGATGGCCGACAGCGCCATCGTGGGCCACCTCGGCACCCCCCAGCTGGCCGGCCTCGGTGTCGCCGCCGCCCTGCTCACCACCGCCGTGAGCGTCTTCGTCTTCCTCGCCTACGCCACCACCGCGGCCGTCGCCCGCCGGGTGGGCGCGGGCGACCTCCGGGCCGCGATCCGGCAGGGCATGGACGGGATCTGGCTAGCCCTCCTGCTCGGGGCGGCGGTCGTCGCCGTCGTCCTGCCCACCGCGCCCTCGCTGATCTCCCTCTTCGGCGCCTCCGACACCGTCGCCCCGTACGCGGTCACCTACCTGCGCATCTCCGCACTGGGCATCCCGGCCATGCTGGTGGTCCTGGCGGCCACCGGGGTCATCCGCGGTCTCCAGGACACCCGGACCCCGCTGTACGTGGCCATCGGCGGCTTCGCCCTCAACGGCGCCCTGAACGTGGCCCTGGTCTACGGGGCCGGGCTGGGCATCGCGGGATCGGCCTGGGGCACGGTCATCGCCCAGTGCGCCATGGCGGCCGCCTACCTCTGGGTGGTGGTCCGGGGCGCCCGCCGACACGGAGCCTCCCTGCGGCCCCACGTGGCCGGCATCCGGGCCTGTGCCCAGGCCGGCGTGCCGCTGCTGGTCCGCACCCTGTCCCTGCGCGCCATCCTGATGATCGCGACCGCGGTGGCGGCCCGACTGGGGGACGCCGACATCGCCGCCCACCAGATCGCACTTTCCCTGTGGAGCCTGCTGGCCTTCGCCCTGGACGCCATCGCCATCGCCGGGCAGGCCATCATCGGCCGCTACCTCGGCGCAGGGGACACGGAGGGCGCCCGGGCCGTCTGCCACCGCATGGTGCGCTGGGGCGTCGGCTCGGGCGTGGTGCTCGGACTGCTGGTCGTCCTGGCCCGTCCGGTCTTCATCCCGCTGTTCACCTCCGACCCCGTGGTCGAGCACGCCCTGCTCCCCGCGCTGCTGGTGGTGGCCCTGGCCCAGCCGGTCTGCGGGGTCGTGTTCGTCCTCGACGGAGTGCTCATGGGCGCGGGGGACGGCCCCTACCTCGCCCGGGCCATGCTGCTGACCCTCGTGGTGTTCGCCCCGGCGGCCCTGCTCGTCCCCGTCCTCGGCGGCGGCCTGACGGCTCTCTGGGGGGCCATGACGCTGATGATGCTGGTCCGGATGGCCACCCTCCAGCTGCGCGCCCGCTCGGGCCGCTGGCTGGTGGCGGGCGCCACCCGCTGACCGTGCTCATGTTTCACGTGAAACATGAGCACGGAGACGACGAAGGGCCGCACCCCCGGAGGGGTGCGGCCCTTCATGTGCTGCCCTTAGGCGGCGACGACCTCGATGCCCACGTTCGCGGCGACCTCGGCGTGCAGACGCACGGAGACCTGGTACGAACCGAGGGTCTTGATCGGGGAGCCCAGCTCCACGCGGCGCTTGTCGACCTTCGGGCCACCGGAAGCCTCGATCGCCGTGGCGATGTCGGCCGGGGTGACGGAACCGAAGAGACGACCGGCGTCACCCGCGCGGGTGGCCAGACGGACCTTCACGCCCTCGAGCTTGGCCTTGACCTCGTTGGCCTGCTCGATGGTCGCGATCTCGTGGATCTTGCGGGCGCGGCGGATCTGCGCCACGTCCTTCTCGCCACCCTTGGTCCAGCGGATCGCGAAACCACGCGGGACCAGGTAGTTGCGAGCGTAACCGTCCTTGACGTCGACGACATCGCCGGCGGTACCGAGGCCAGAGACCTCGTGGGTCAGGATGATCTTCATTAGTCGGTCACCCTTTCCTTAGCGCGCGGTGGACGTGTAGGGCAGCAGCGCCATCTCACGGCTGTTCTTCACGGCCGTGGCGACGTCACGCTGGTGCTGCGTGCAGTTGCCGGTAACGCGGCGGGCACGGATCTTGCCGCGGTCGGAAATGAACTTCCGCAGCATGTTCGTGTCCTTGTAGTCCACGTACGCGGTCTTGTCCTTGCAGAACGCGCAGACCTTCTTCTTAGGCTTGCGCACAGGCGGCTTCGCCATTGTGTCTCTCCTGTGTGATCAAGAAGTGGGGATGGAGCTGCCCTTAGAAGGGCGGCTCGTCCGAGTAGCCACCGCCGGAGCCGCCGGAGCTTCCGCCCCAGCCGCCCCCGCCGCCGCCCTGCTGCTGGCCACCGGCCGGCGCGCTGGACGCCCACGGGTCGTCGGAGGGAGCTCCGCCGCCCTGGGGGCCGCCGCTGGGGGCTCCCCAGCTGCCGCCGCCCTGCTGCTGACCGCCGCCGCCGTATCCACCCTGGCCACCGCGACCGGTGGTCTTGGCGACCTTGGCCGTGGCGTTCTTCAGGCTGGGGCCGACTTCCTCGACGTCCAGCTCGTAGACCGTGCGCTTGACACCCTCACGGTCCTCGTACGACCGCTGCCTCAGCCGGCCCTGCACGATGACGCGCATGCCCCGCTGGAGGGACTCGGCGACGTTCTCCGCCGCCTGCCGCCACACCGAGCAGGTCAGGAACAGGCTCTCGCCGTCCTTCCACTCGTTGGTCTGACGGTCGAAGGTGCGGGGGGTGGACGCGACACGGAACTTCGCGACCGCCGCACCCGAGGGGGTGAAGCGCAGCTCGGGGTCGTCGACGAGATTGCCGACGACCGTGATGACGGTCTCGCCTGCCATGGATGAACCTCTCGGCGGGGATTGCTGCTGGGCTGCTGTGCTACTCGGTCCCGATTACCGCTGAACCGGAGTTCAGTGGGTCTCGGGGCGAAGGACCTTGGTCCGGAGAACCGACTCGTTCAGGTTCATCTGGCGGTCGAGCTCCTTGACGACCGCAGGCTCGGCCTGCAGGTCGAGGACCGAGTAGATGCCCTCGGGCTTCTTCTTGATCTCGTAAGCGAGACGACGACGGCCCCAGGTGTCGACCTTCTCGACCTTTCCGTTGCCCTCGCGGACGACGGAGAGGAAGTTCTCGATCAGGGGGGCGACAGCGCGCTCCTCGAGATCGGGGTCGAGGATGACCATCACTTCGTAGTGACGCATGTGGAACCCACCTCCTTTGGACTCAGCGGCCACGGTCGTTCCGTGGCAGGAGGGTCGTGATGCGTGCCGCACGGTGCCTGAGAGCAGACACCGCGCAGACCGTACAGACTACCTGCTCGAATCCTTCCGGTTGAAATCCGGCGGGAGGGGACCACAATCTGTAGGCATCGGGTGTGCTCGGTGCTATGCCCCCGGCCCCGGCCGGAGGCGGCGTCGCAGCACCGCTCTGCTTCAGCCAGGAGGTGCCTTTCGATGGCACAGGCAATGGATCGTCCGCCCATCTCCCTGCTCGCGACCGACGGCAAGCCCCACCCGCTCCAGGACACCCTGGTGGCGGTCACCCTCGTCCTCGGCGCCGTGGCGTTCGTCACTGCGTTCTTCCACAATCTGCACCTGCTCAGCTCCTGGACGGGGCTGATCGGCATCGCGACCGGCGCCTACGGCCAGTTCATCTCCGAGACGACACGCGAGCGCTTCGCACTGATCATCGGCCTTGGCGCGGCTGGGATCGGCTTCTTCCTCGGCATGGCGCACGGCGGCCTCTTCGGCGGCTGGGTGGGCTGACCGGGGGATCTCCTCGACGGGGCGCCGGCCGGACACCGGCCCGGGCTACGGCCCGTCCCCCAGATGGGTGGCGCCCCTGTCGCAGTAGGCTTCGCGCCATAGCAGCGAAGCCGCCCGAGGAGACAACCCGCATGAGCCTGTCCCTGCGCACCATCAGCCGAGAGCAGCATCTGGCGTACCTCCAGAGCCTGCCCTCGGCTAGCCACTGCCAGGTCCCGGCGTGGGCCGACGTCAAGAACGAGTGGCGCTCGGAGAACCTGGGATGGTTCGACAAGTCCGGTGAACTCGTCGGCGCCGCCCTCGTCCTGTACCGCCAGCTTCCCAAGGTGAAGCGGTACCTCGCGTACCTTCCCGAGGGCCCGGTCATCAACTGGTACGCCCCCAATCTGGAGGAGTGGCTCCAGCCGATGCTGGCGCACCTCAAGCAGCAGGGCGCCTTCACGGTGAAGATGGGCCCGCCCGTCGTCATCCGCCGTTGGAACTCCGCCGCCATCAAGGCCGGTATCCAGGACCCCGAGGTCAAGCGCCTGCGCGACGTGGAGGCCTCGTACATCGAGCCCCGCGCCTTCGAGGTGTCCGACAAGCTGCGCCGCATGGGCTGGCAGCAGGGCGAGGACGGCGGCGCCGGCTTCGGCGACGTCCAGCCCCGCTACGTCTTCCAGGTGCCGCTGGCGAACCGTTCGCTGGACGACGTCCTCAAGGGCTTCAACCAGCTGTGGCGCCGCAACATCAAGAAGGCCGAGAAGGCCGGCGTCGAGGTCGTCCAGGGCGGCTACGAGGACCTGCCGACCTGGCAGTACCTCTACGAGATCACCGCCGAGCGCGACAAGTTCCGCCCGCGCCCGCTCAGCTACTTCCAGCGCCAGTGGACGGCCCTCAACTCCGAGGACCCCAACCGCATGCGGCTGTACATCGCCAAGCACGAGGGCGAACCGCTCGCGGCCGCCACGATGCTGACGGTCGGCCAGCACGTCTGGTACTCCTACGGCGCCTCGGCCAACCACAAGCGCGAGGTCCGGCCCTCGAACGCCATGCAGTGGCGCATGCTGCGCGACTCGTACGCGCTCGGCGCCAGCGTCTACGACCTGCGCGGCATCAGTGACACCCTGGACGAGAACGACCACCTGTTCGGCCTGATCCAGTTCAAGGTCGGCACGGGCGGCGAAGCCGTCGAGTACGTCGGCGAGTGGGACTTCCCCCTCAACAAGATGCTGCACAAGGCGCTCGACATCTACATGTCGCGCCGCTGACCCCCACCCCCGCCCCTTCCACACACACCGCACCGCTGCACCACGCAGCTATCCGAGAGAGGCTCCGGACGGGCATGGCGCTCACGCTCTACGTCGACACCGCGCGCTGGCGTGCGCACCAGAAGACGATCATCGACCAGTTCCCCGGTCTGATCCCCGTCTGCAAGGGCAACGGATACGGCTTCGGCCACGAGCGGCTGTGCGAGGAGGCGACCCGGATGGGCGCCGACATCCTGGCCGTCGGCACCACGTACGAGGCCGCGAGCATCAAGGACCGGTTCGGCGGCGACCTGCTCGTCCTCACCCCGTTCCGGCGGGGCGAGGACCCGGTGCCGCTGCCGGACCGGGTGATCCGTTCGGTGGCCTCCGTGGACGGGGTCCGCGGCCTGGTCGGTGCCCGCGTGGTCATCGAGTGCATGAGCTCGATGCGCCGCCACGGCATCTCCGAGCAGGACCTGGGGATGCTCCAGTCGGCGATCGAGGACGTCCGGCTGGAGGGCTTCGCCCTGCACCTGCCGCTGGACCGCCCCGACGGTTCGGACGCCGTCGAGGAGGTCATCGGCTGGATGGACCGGCTGCGCGCGGCCCGGCTGCCGCTGCACACCATGTTCGTCAGCCACCTGCGGGCCGAGGAGCTGGCCCGGCTCCAGCAGCAGTTCCCGCAGACCCGCTTCCGGGCCCGCATCGGCACCCGGCTGTGGCTGGGCGACCACGACGCCACCCAGTACCGCGGCGCGGTCCTGGACGTCACGCGCGTGACCAAGGGCGACCGCTTCGGCTACCGCCAGCAGAAGGCCGCCTCCGACGGCTGGCTGGTCGTCGTCGCCGGCGGCACCTCGCACGGCGTGGGCCTGGAGGCCCCCAAGGCCCTCCACGGGATGATGCCGCGCGCCAAGGGCGTCGCCCGGGCGGGCCTGGCCACCGTCAACCGCAACCTGTCGCCCTTCGTCTGGGCGGGCAAGCAGCGCTGGTTCGCCGAGCCCCCGCACATGCAGGTGTCGATCCTGTTCGTGCCCTCGGACGCGACCGAGCCGAAGGTGGGCGACGAGCTGGTGGCCCACCTGCGCCACACCACGACCCAGTTCGACCGGGTGCTCGACGCCTGATCCGCACCCGGCGGCCGGGCCCGTCCGGCCCGGCCGCCGGGTCAGTCCCTGGGGTCCACGCCCCAGGCGACCCGCTGTCCTTCCGAAGGCGCCGCGTACCGCGGCGCCTTCGTCTTGCCCCCGAGCACGAACACGTCCTCGGCCCCGTCCAGGACGCCTCCGGACGGGTCGTCCGAGCCGTCGCGCCGGACGACGTCCCGCTCGGGCAGCAGGATGTCCCGCACGACGGCCGCGCACAGGTAGAGCGTGGCCAGCAGGTGGATGGCGATGGCCAGCTGGTAGCCCTCCAGGGGCAGCCCCTGGTGCTTGTCCCCGCTGGTCGTGTAGGCCAGGTAGAGCCAGATCCCGAGGAAGTAGGCGACCTCGCCGGCCTGCCAGATCAGGAAGTCGCGCCAGCGCGGACGGGCCAGTACGGCGAGCGGGACGAGCCACAGCACGTACTGCGGCGAGTAGACCTTGTTGGCCAGGATGAACGCGGCGACGACCAGGAAGGCCAGCTGGGCGAAGCGGGGCCGCCGGGGGGCGGTCAGCGTGAGCACGCCGATGCCCAGGCAGAGCAGCAGGGTCAACCCCGTGGCGTAGGTGTTGGCGTCCTCCAGGGGGTTGCCGCTGCGCTGGGAGATCAGCAGCCAGACGGAGCCGAAGTCGATCGGACGCTCCTGGCTGAACACGTAGAACCGCTTCCAGCCGTCCCAGGCGTAGAACATGACCGGCAGGTCGACCACGAGCCATGCGACGAGCGCCCCGCCGAGGGCGGCGCCGAACGCCCGCCACTTCCCGGCCCGCCAGCACAGGACGAACAGGGCGCCGAGCAGGAGTACGGGGTAGAGCTTGGCCGCGGTCGCCAGGCCGATGAGCACCCCGCTGAGGAGCGGCCGGCCGCGCGACCACATCAGCATCGCGGCGGCGGCGAGGGCGACGGCCGGCAGGTCCCAGTTGATGGTCGCGTTCAGCGCGAACGCGGGGGCCAGCGCGAGGAGCAGGGCGTCCCAGGGACGACGGCGGTGGGTCCGGGTGACGCAGACGGCGATGACCGCGGCGCAGGCCATCAGCATGCCCGCGTTGACCATCCAGTACATCTGCTCACGGTGCTGGATCGCCCCGGACGAGGGAGTGAGCCAGGAGGCCACCTCCATGAAGGCCCCGGTGAGCACCGGGTACTCCAGGTACTGCATGCCGCCGTACTTCGGGTCGACCGCCACGTCCGGGAACCTGTCGCGGTAGGGCACGAGGCCGTCGGCGAAGCCGCGGGCGGAGTACAGGTGCGGGATGTCGGAGTAGCAGGCGTGGGTGTACTGCGAGCCCGCCCCCTGGAACCAGGCCCAGTCGTAGCAGGGCAGCTTCTGCACCATGCCGAGCGCGAACATGCCGAGGGCCACGAGGACCACGACGCGGACGGGGGACAGCCAGTGGGCCCCCGGCCGGACGTGCCGGCCGGCCGGCCCGCCGATGAGCTCGCTGCCGGCGGCGGCGACCTCGTCCTGCTGCGTGGGCAGTACGGGGGGCGGATCCTCGTGCACCTGGGTCATGGGCTCATCCTGCCGTACCGGCCCGGACACGGGGGAGGGCCGCCGCACGGTGTGCGACGGCCCTCCGGTGGTGCGGGTGGGGCGGGGTCAGCCCTGGGTGCCCATGATGCTGCCCCAGTTGCTCCCGCCGCCGGGGCGTCCTGGCCTGCCCGGGGGCGTGGTGGCCGGGTCGGTGTTCCCGCCGGCCGTGTTGCCGCCCGCTCCGGAACTCGTACCGGCCGCGGTCTGCGGGTCGCAGTTCAGGTTCCAGGGCTTCGGCTTGCACGGCTTGCCCCCGTCGGAGGGGGAGGGCGACACGGACGTGGACGGCGAGGGCGAGACCGACGTGGACGGCGAGGCGGAGGGGGACACGGACACCGACGGGCTGGGCGACGGGGCCCCGGCGGCGTCGGCGACGACGCCGATGTCCTCGGCCTCGGGGAAGTCCTTGACCGGGGCTCCCTTGAGGGCTTCGCGCATGTACTCGGTCCAGATCACCGCGGGGATGTCACCACCGTGGATGGAGTCGACACCGCCCACGTGGTTCATGGACATGAGCTTCTTGTCCTTGGAGTTCGGGTCGTTGCGGAAGAGGGTGACCGAGGTGGACAGCTCCGGGGTGTAGCCGACGAACCAGGCGGACTTGTTCTGGTCGGTGGTACCGGTCTTGCCGGCGGCCGGCCGGCCCAGCTTCTTGGCCTTGGTGCCGGTGCCGTTCTCCACGACGTTGCGCAGGACCTTGGTGATGTTGTCCGCGACGGAGTTGTCCATGGCCCGGGATTCCTTGGGGGTCTGGAACCCGGGCAGCTTGTTGCCGTCCTTGGTGACCTCCAGGACCGAGAATGGCTCGTGGTGCGTCCCGGAGGCGGCGAAGGTGGCGTAGGAGTCGGCCATGCGGATGGCGCTGGGGGTCGAGGTGCCGAGGGCGAACGAGGCGTTGTTGTTCTCGTCCATCGACTCCTCGAGGATGCCGGTGGCCTTGGCCACCTGGCGGACCTTGCTGTGGCCGACGTCGAAGACCAGCTGGGCGAACGGAACGTTGATGGACTTCTCCATCGCCTCGTTCAGGGTCACGTAGCCGTACGGGTACTCGCTCTCGTTCTTCTGCTTGAACGGCTGGCCGTCGGAGCCCAGCAGCGGCTTGCCCGTGCGGTCGTTGATCACCGTCTGGTCGTTGGCGTTGTACTTGCTGGCGGCCGAGATGCCCGCGCCCTTGGAGTTCTGCGTGCCGTATTCCATGGCCGCGGCCAGCACGTACGGCTTCCAGGTCGAGCCGACGGGCACGCCGGAGGTGTTGGCGTTGTTGGCGAAGTACTTGTGGTCCCAGCCGGGGCCGCCGTACAGGGCGACGATCGCCCCGGTCTTCACGTCGACGGAGGCGGCGCCGAACTGGACGAAGGTGTCGTACTCGGGGCGCTTCTTCTCGTCGAGGAAGTCGTTGCGGGTGTCCTCGACCGCCTTGGTCAGGGCGTCCACCTTGGGCTTCTGGAAGGTGGTGCGGATGGTGTAACCGCCGAGGGCCATCTTCTCCGCGCTGATGTCGGCCGTCTTCATGACGTACGACTTGGCCACCTCGACCAGGTAGCCGGTCTGGCCCGACATGCCGCTCGCCTGGGCGAGATCGACCCGGGCGGGGAACTCCTTGTACTTGTCCCGCTCGGACTGCTCCATGCGGTGGACGGCGACCTCACGGTCGAGCACCCACGCCCAGCGGGCCCGGGCCCGCTTCTCGTTGGCCTCGGGGGTGGCGGCGGAGCCGATGCCGCCGTCCGGGTTGTAGAGGTTGGGGCCCTTGAGAAGGGAGGCGAGGAAGGCGCTCTCCGAGGGGTTGAGGTCCTTGGCGTCCTTGCCGAAGTAGGCACGGGCGGCGGCCTGGATGCCGTAGGCGTCGCGGCCGTAGTAGGCGGTGTTCAGGTAGCCGGCGAGGACCGTGTCCTTCGACTCGGTGGCACCCAGCTTGATCGCGATGAAGAGCTCGGTGACCTTGCGCTTGAGCGTCTGCTCGGAGTCGAGGTAGGAGTTCTTGACGTACTGCTGGGTGATGGTGGAGCCGCCCTGGGTCGACCCTCCCGTGGCCATGTTCACCACGGCACGGGCGATACCCATGGGATCGACGCCTTTGTCCGTTTCAAAGGACTCGTTCTCCGCCGCGATCACGGCGTTCCGCATGGAGACCGGAATCTGGTCGATCGGGATGATCTGGCGGTTCGTGGACCCGCCGGTGGCGACCATCTGGGTGCCGTCGGCCCACTGGAAGACGTTGTTCTGCGCCTTGGCCGCCTTGTTCATGTCCGGGGTGCCGACCATGGCGATACCGACGCCGGCCCCGGCGATGATGAAGGCGAAGAATCCCAGGACGCTGCCGCAGACCAGCTTCCAGGAGGGCACGAAGCGCTTCCAGCCGGCCTTGCCCGCACGGGGGTAGTCGATGAGCCGCTTTCGGCCGCCGCCCCCCTTCCCACCTGGGCGTCCTCGACCTGCGGCGGGTCGCTGGCCGGCCCGGCGGGCGTCGGCGCGACTGCCATGGGCGCCCTGGTCCGCGTAGGGTCCGCCGGGTGGTGCGGAGGGGACGCCCCGTCCGGGGCCGGCGCCCCTTCCGGGGTGCTGCTGGGCAGCCCGGCGCGACGCGGCGCGGCCGCCGCCCTGGGGCTGCGGCGGTTTGCGGCGGTGCTCGCTCATCGAACGACTACTCCTCGGGCAGGCGAGTGGCCTGGAAGCGGCAGGTGATTCCGGTTCCCCCCGGTGGTCCTGCAGCACAGCCTACGCACGACCAAAACCCAATCAGTGCCGAAGTTCACCCCAAATCAGGCAACTTGCGTCGTACGAATTGGTGATGTGACGCCGGTCACCACGTCTTGGCTTGTCGGCGGAAGCGCCCCGATCTATGGTCTGGATGTATCGAGCCGATACATCAGCTCGGCATAAACTCAGAGGCAGAGAGGGGCAGGCGGATGAGCAGGCGCTCAGGCATCCTCGAGTTCGCCGTCCTCGGCCTGCTTCGCGAATCCCCCATGCACGGGTACGAACTGCGCAAGCGGCTCAACACCTCGCTGGGGGTATTCAGGGCGTTCAGCTACGGCACTCTCTACCCCTGCCTCAAGACGCTGGTCGCCAACGGCTGGTTGATCGAAGAACCGGGGAACGCCCCGGAAGACGCTCTCGCCGCTTCACTCGCAGGGCGCCGCGCCAAGATCGTCTACCGGTTGACGGCAGCAGGTAAGGAGCACTTCGAAGAGCTCCTCTCCCACACCGGCCCCGACACCTGGGAGGACGAGTCCTTCGCCGCCCGCTTCGCCTTCTTCGGCCAGACCGAACGAGAAGTGCGGATGCGGGTGCTGGAGGGCCGTCGCAGCCGGCTGGAGGAGCGCCTGGAGAAGATGCGCGCCTCGCTCGCCCGCACACGGGAGCGCCTGGACGACTACACGCTCGAGCTGCAGCGGCACGGAATGGAATCCGTCGAGCGTGAAGTGCGCTGGCTGAACGAGCTCATCGAGAGCGAGAGGGCGGGACGGGACCAGAGACGGCCCGGTCCGCCCGACGAAACAGCAAAGTGAGACCTGCATTTCGCAGGCCTCGTTCCGAGAACAGACAGGGAGCAACCGGAATGGGTTCGGTTCGCGTAGCCATCGTCGGCGTGGGCAACTGCGCCGCCTCGCTGGTGCAGGGCGTCGAGTACTACAAGGACGCCGACCCGGCCACCAAGGTCCCGGGTCTGATGCACGTCCAGTTCGGCGACTACCACGTCCGCGACGTCGAGTTCGTCGCCGCGTTCGACGTGGACGCCAAGAAGGTCGGCCTGGACCTCTCGGACGCCATCGGCGCCAGCGAGAACAACACCATCAAGATCTGCGACGTCCCGAACAAGGGCGTCACGGTCCAGCGCGGCCACACCCTCGACGGTCTCGGCAAGTACTACCGCATGACCATCGAGGAGTCCTCCGAGGCCCCGGTCGACGTCGTCCAGATCCTCAAGGACCGTCAGGTCGACGTCCTGGTCTGCTACCTGCCGGTCGGTTCCGAGGACGCGGCGAAGTTCTACGCCCAGTGCGCCATCGACGCCAAGGTCGCCTTCGTCAACGCCCTCCCGGTCTTCATCGCCGGCACCAAGGAGTGGGCCGACAAGTTCACCGAGGCCGGTGTCCCGATCGTCGGCGACGACATCAAGTCCCAGGTCGGCGCGACCATCACGCACCGCGTGATGGCGAAGCTCTTCGAAGACCGCGGCGTCCGCCTCGAGCGCACCATGCAGCTCAACGTCGGCGGCAACATGGACTTCAAGAACATGCTCGAGCGCGACCGCCTCGAGTCGAAGAAGATCTCCAAGACGCAGGCCGTCACCTCGCAGATCCCCGACCGTGAGCTCGGCGAGAAGAACGTCCACATCGGCCCGTCCGACTACGTCGCGTGGCTCGACGACCGCAAGTGGGCCTACGTCCGCCTTGAGGGCCGTGCCTTCGGCGACGTCCCGCTGAACCTCGAGTACAAGCTCGAGGTGTGGGACTCCCCGAACTCCGCCGGTGTCATCATCGACGCCCTGCGCGCCGCGAAGATCGCCAAGGACCGCGGCATCGGCGGCCCGATCCTGTCGGCCTCCAGCTACTTCATGAAGTCCCCGCCGGTCCAGTACTTCGACGACGAGGCCCTGGCCAACGTCGAGAAGTTCATCAAGGGCGAGGTCGAGCGCTAGTCACGGCTCCGGTCGACTCCAGGGTCCCCCGGGACGCCTGTGCTTCGACGCTTCTTCCACCGAGGGTCTCCGGACTGTGTGTCCGGAGACCCTCGGTGTATGTGACCCTTGCCCACATGGCTGTCGTACGTGATCTGCGCGTACTCCTGCGCCGGAGGGACTTCCGCAACCTGCTCGCCGTACGGCTGCTGTGCCAGGCGGCCGACGGGACGTACCAGGTCGCCCTGGCGACCTTCGTGGTCTTCTCGCCGGAGAAGCAGACTTCTCCCGCGGCCATCGCCTCGGCGATGGCCGTGCTCCTGCTGCCCTACTCCGCGATCGGCCCCTTCGCCGGGGTACTGCTCGACCGCTGGCGCCGCCGCCAGGTCTTCCTCTACGGCAACGTCCTGCGGGCCCTCCTCGCCTGCGTCACCGCCGTACTGATCGTCGCGCACGTCCCCGACTGGCTGTTCTACGCCTCGGCCCTGTCCGTGACCGCCGTCAACCGCTTCGTCCTGGCCGGGCTCGCGGCCGCCTTGCCGCACGTCGTCGAAGCCGACGAACTGGTCACCGCGAACGCCCTCTCACCCACCGCCGGAACGCTCGCGGCCGTCGCCGGCGGCGGCCTGGCCTTCCTCGTCCGCATCCTGGCCTCGGGGTCCAACGCGCTCGTCGTCCTGGTCGGCGCCGGGCTGTACCTGTGCGCGGGACTCGTGGCGCTCCGACTGGCCGTCGACCTCCTCGGGCCCGACCACCCTCCCGGCCGGACGCACCCGTCCGTCCTCGAGGGGGTCGCCCTCACCGTCCGGGGCATGGCCGAGGGGCTGCGACACCTGGCCGGGCGCCGGGAGGCGGCCCGGGCCCTCACCGCCATGACCCTGATGCGCTTCGCCTACGGAGCCCTGACCGTGATGCTGCTGATGCTCTGCCGCTACTCCTGGTCGGACAACGAGGCGGACGGCCTGGCCCTGCTGGGAATCGCCGTCGGGGTCTCGGGGGCCGGGTTCTTCGCGGCCGCCGTGGTGACCCCCTGGCTGGTGGGCCGGCTCGGCCCGCTGGGCTGGATCACCGCCTGCGCGGCCGGATCGGCCCTCCTCGTACCGGCCCTCGGCCTCTTCTTCGCCCCCGGCCCCATGCTCGTCGCCGCCTTCGCCCTGGGCGTCGCCACACAGGGAGCCAAGATCTGCACCGACACCGTGGTGCAGTTCCGGGTGGACGACGACTACCGGGGCCGGGTCTTCTCCGTCTACGACGTGCTGTTCAACGTGGCCTTCGTGGGAGCGGCCGCGGTCTCCTCGCTGATGCTCCCCGTCGACGGCCGGTCGGTGGCCCTGCTCCTGGCCACGGCCCTGATCTACGCCGGCACGGCGGTGTTCCTGCACCGGCGGCGGGAACGCGCCTATGTTTCACGTGAAACATAGGCCGTGAAACACAGGCACTGAGCCCCGTCCCCAGGTCCCGTCAGGCCTGGGGTGCCTGCTCGGCCCACCACTGCTTGAGGGCCGCCACCGCCGCCTCTCGCTCCATCGGGCCGTTCTCCAGCCGCAGGTCCAGCAGGAAGGCATAGGCCTTGCCCACCGCGGGCCCCGGGCCGATCTCCAGGATCTGCTGGATCTCGTTGCCGTTCAGGTCGGGGCGGATCGCGTCCAGCTCCTCCTGCTCCTGGAGCTGCGCGATCCGCTCCTCCAGGCCGTCATAGGTGCGCGACAGCGCATTGGCCTTGCGCTTGTTGCGGGTGGTGCAGTCGGAGCGGGTCAGCTTGTGCAGCCGGTCCAGGAGCGGGCCCGCGTCGCGGACGTAGCGCCGCACCGCCGAGTCGGTCCACTCGCCGTCCCCGTAACCGTGGAAGCGCAGGTGCAGCTCCACCAGCCGGGAGACGTCCTTGACCATGTCGTTCGAGTACTTCAGGGCCGTCATGCGCTTCTTGGTCATCTTCGCGCCCACCACCTCGTGGTGGTGGAAGGAGACCCGGCCGTCGCTCTCGAAGCGGCGCGTGCGGGGCTTGCCGATGTCGTGCAGCAGGGCCGCGAGCCGCAGCACCAGGTCAGGGCCGTCCTCCTCCAGCGCGATCGCCTGCTCCAGGACGATCAGCGAGTGGTCGTAGACGTCCTTGTGGCGGTGGTGCTCGTCACTCTCCAGCCGCAGCGCCGGCAGCTCCGGCAGGACGCGGTCGGCGAGACCGGTGTCCACCAGGAGCGCCAGGCCCTTGCGCGGGTGGGCGGAGAGCAGCAGCTTGTTCAGCTCGGCCTGCACCCGCTCCGCCGAGACGATCTCGATCCGGTCGGCCATGGCCTTCATCGCCGCAACGACCTCGGGGGCGACCTCGAAGTCCAGCTGTGCGGCGAACCGGGCCGCGCGCAGCATCCGCAGCGGGTCGTCGGAGAAGGAGTCCTCCGGGGTGCCGGGCGTCCGCAGCACCCCGGCGGCCAGGTCCTCCAGGCCACCGTGCGGGTCGACGAACTCCTGCTGCGGCAGGGCGAGGGCCATCGCGTTGACGGTGAAGTCGCGGCGGACCAGGTCCTCCTCGATCGAATCGCCGTAGGAGACCTCGGGCTTGCGGGAGGTGCGGTCGTACGCCTCGGAGCGGTACGTCGTCACCTCGATCTGGAAGCCTTCCTTCTGAGCACCGACGGTGCCGAAGGCGATGCCGACGTCCCAGACCGCGTCGGCCCAGGGCCGCACGATCTTCAGTACGTCCTGGGGACGCGCGTCGGTGGTGAAGTCGAGATCGTTGCCGAGACGCCCGAGCAGCGCGTCGCGTACGGACCCGCCGACCAGGGCGAGGCGGAAGCCCGCCTCCTGGAAGCGGCGGCCGAGCTCGTCGGCGACCGGCGCGACCCGCAGCAGTTCACTGACCGCGCGGCGCTGCACCTGACTCAGGGCACTGGGGTTGTCTTCATTGGCGTTCGGCACAACAGAAAAGGGTACGTGGCCCGCCCGGCCGGGGCCGCCCGGTTTCTCCTGGCGGAGCAGCGCGCGGGCCGGGCCCGCGGCCCGGGAACCGGAACGGACCCGGAACGGATCTTGTGGAGCAAGGCGCGGCACTCGCGCACAGCGGGTCTCGTTACCATGCGTGGACGCAGAACCGACGACCACTGACACTTCGAGGGACTGGTGAGCGCGTGGCCGAGGCGGCAGAGAACCAGGGGGCGGCCTCCGCCCCTGCCCGGCGCCGATGGCTGCGGCGGGCGGTCGTCCTGCTGAGCGGGACCCCGGTACTGGCCGCCCTCGTCTACGCCCCCGCCCCGGTGGCGCAGGCCGCCGATTCCTCCGTCGACGTCCAGCTGACCGAGGTGTCACCCAACGCTCCGGTCAAGAGCGACACGCTGACCATCCAGGGAACCGTGGTCAACAACGGCCGCGAAACGATCAAGGGAGCCCACGTCGGGCTGCGGGTCGGCCCCATGGTGGGCGACCGGTCGGCCATCGACGAGGTGGCGGACCGCAAGGGCTTCCGGCCCGGGGTGGACCCGGGGGAGATCGACCAGGCCTTCGCCGCGAAGATCGACTCCCTTCCCTCGAAGGTGAGCCAGCCCTTCACGATCAAGGTGCCGGTCAACAAGCTCGACCTGGGCGCCGACGGGGTCTACCAGCTGGGCGTCTCCGTCTCCGGGACGACCGACAGCCGTCCGTCCGAGCAGGTGCTCGGCATCCAGCGGACCCTGCTGCCCTGGCAGCCGGACCCGGCCGCCAAGCGCTCCTCCCTCACCTACGTGTGGCCGCTGATCTCCACGACCCGCGTCACCGCCGAGACGGGCTCGGACGAGGTCCAGACCCCGGTCTTCATGGACGACTCCCTCGCCGACGAGCTGCGGCCGGGCGGGCGGCTGGAGCGGATGGTCTCGCTCGGCAAGGACCTGCCCGTCACCTGGGTCATCGATCCCGACCTGCTCACCACGGTCGACGCCATGACCAAGGGATACCGGGTCCGCAGCCCCGACCCGGGCGGAAAGCCCGTCCAGGGCCGGAACAAGGCCGTCGCCGAGCAGTGGCTGGGCGCCCTGGAGAACGCCGTACAGGGCAAGAAGGTCGTGGCCCTGCCGTTCGCCGATCCCGACATCGCCTCCCTCGCCCACCACGGCAAGGACGTCTCCGGCACCCTGGGCCAGCTGCGGCCCGCGACCGACAAGGCGAAGCAGGCCGTCGAGACGGTGCTGCACGTCACCGCCTCCTCCGACTTCTCCTGGCCCGTGGACGGCGCGATCGACCCGTCGATCGTGAACGTCGCCACCTCGGCCGGCGCCCACAACGTCCTGACCCGCAGCGACAGCCTCCAGGAGACCGGCGCCCTCGGCTACACCCCGAGCGCCGCCCGCCCCATCGGCGCGGGGACCACGGCCGTGGTCGCCGACGCCGATCTGTCCACCGCCTTCGAGGGCGACATGGCCGGCGCCGGGAACTCCACGCTCGCCGTGCAGCGCTTCCTCGCCCACAGCCTGGCGCTCAACCTCCAGGGCGGCGACGAGCCGCGGAGCTACGTGGTCGCGCCCCAGCGCCGGCCCTCCGCCAGCCAGGCCGACTCGATGGCCCTCGCCCTGCGGGGGCTCCAGGCCGGGCGCTGGACCCAGCCCTCCGACCTGGAGGCGGCGGCCGCCGCCAAGCCCGACCCCGGCGCCGCGACCCAGGTGCCCGGCGCGGGCCAGTACCCGGAGGCCCTGAGCAAGCAGGAGCTCCCGGTGTCGGCGTTCGAGAAGATCCGCACCACCCAGAACACCCTCGACCACTTCAAGGTCATCCTCACGGCCCCGGACCGCGTCGAGATCCCCTTCGGCAACACCACCAACCGGGAGATGTCCACCTCGTGGCGCGGCCGCCCCGAGGAGGCCGACCGCTACCGCGACGAGGTCCAGTCCTACCTGGTCGGACTGACCGACAAGGTCAAGGTCGTCCCCAAGTCGGACGCCACCTTGTCCGGACATAGCGCGACGATCCCGGTCAGCGTCCAGAACAGCCTCGTCCAGGACGTGCACAACCTGGTGCTGAGGGTGAAGTCCGACAACCCGACCCGCCTGATGTTCAGCGAATCGGAACAGGAAGTCACCGTTCAGGGCGGCCACAGCCAGACGGTAAAGTTCACCGCCAACGCCACCGCGAGTGGTCCGGTCCAGGTCACCGCACGCCTCTTCACCAAGGACGGCGTGCCGTACGGCAAGGAACGCAAGTTCACCGTCGAGGCCACCGAGGTCACCCCCACCGTCATGCTCGTCATCGCCGGCGGCGTGCTCCTCCTGGTCCTGGCCGGCATCAAGATGTACGCCAGCCGCAAGCGCGTCGCCGCGCGGGCGGCCGCCGAGGAGAGCACGCAGCCGAGTGACGAGACCACGGACACCGGACCGCAAAGCACAGAGGGGTCCGGAACGGGTGAGACAGTGGACCGTTGAGCGATGCCGTGGCCGGTCGGCCTGGGGACGATGAGGTGGGGTTGCGATGAACGCGCCGTACGACGGTGACCGCGCGCAGGGCGGCGGCGGGCCTGGGCCCTCCCAGGGCACTGCCCCCGGCACTCCGGTGCCCGGGCAGGTTCCGCCGCCCGCGCCCGCACCGGACCACGACCCCTACGTCCAGGACGCCTACGACTTCGACCCCTACCGGTCGCAGGACCTGTCGGCCCAGGACCCGGTGGCCGAGGCCCTCTACGACCGGGCCTCGCACCCCCCGCCGCCGCCGGGCACCTACCAGGAACCCGGTCCGCTCTACGCCGCCCCCCAGGCCCCCTCGCACGGTCCCGACCCGCGCGTGTGGGCCCAGACCCCGCCGCCGGAACCGGACGGCCCGTCCCGCCACCTGCCCTACGGCGACCACGCGGCGCGGACGCAGTTCGTCGGGGTGGACTCGCTCGTGACGAACGCCGCGGAAGAGCAGCCCGAGCCCGACGCCTTCACCCACCTCTACCGCGACCAGCAGGCGGCCCCCGGCGCCCCCGCCGAGGAGGCCCCCGTCGCGGCCCCGGCCCCGAGCAAGCCCGCCGGCAAGGCGGCCAGCCTGCTCAAGTCCAGCGCCGTGATGGCGGCCGGCACGATCGTCTCCCGCATCACCGGCTTCGCCCGCACCCTGGTCATCGCGGGCGCCATCGGCGTCGCCACCCTCAACGACTCCTACCAGGTCGCCAACACCCTGCCGACGATGATCTACGTCCTCGTCGGCGGCGGCGCGCTCAACGCCGTCTTCATCCCGCAGCTCGTACGCGCCATGAAGAACGACGACGACGGCGGCGAGGCCTACGCCAACCGCCTGCTCACCCTCGTCGTCACCCTCCTCGGCGCGGTCACCACCCTCTGCGTCCTCGCCGCCCCGCTGTTCATCCGCATGATGTCGCCGACCATCGCCGGCGACCCGAAGCGCCTCGACGTCGCCGTGGCCTTCGCCCACTACTGCCTGCCCACGATGTTCTTCATGGGCGTCCACGTGGTGCTCGGTCAGATCCTCAACGCCCGCGGCCGGTTCGGCGCGATGATGTGGACCCCGGTCCTCAACAACATCGTCGTCATCGCCACCTTCGGCGCCTTCATCTGGGCCTTCGGCGGGTTCACGGCCTCCGGTGTCTCCGAGGCGACCATCACCCCCGAGGGCGTCCGCCTCCTGGGCATCGGCACCCTGCTCGGCCTCGCCGTCCAGTCCCTCGCCATGCTCCCCTACCTGCGCGACGCCGGCTTCAAGCCCCGCCTGCGCTTCGACTGGAAGGGCCACGGCCTCGGCAAGGCGGCCGGCCTGGCGAAGTGGACGTTCTTCTTCGTCCTCGCGAACCAGGTGGGCCTCGTCGTCGTCACCCAGCTCGCCACCGCCGCCGGCACGGCCGCGGAGAAGCTGGGCCACGGCGGTACCGGTATCACCGCCTACAACTACGCCCTGCTGCTGTGGCAGATGCCGCAGGCCATCATCACCGTGTCCGTCATGACCGCGGTGCTGCCCCGGATCTCCCGGTCCGCCCACGACGGCGACGCCGCCGCGGTCCGCGACGACATCTCCTACGGCCTGCGCACCTCGGCCGTGGCCATCGTGCCCTGCGCCTTCGCCTTCCTGGCGCTCGGCGTCCCGATGGCCACCCTGCTCTACGCCAGCGCCGGCAAGGACGCCGTGAACATCGGCTACGTCCTGATGGCCTTCGGCCTCGGTCTGATCCCGTACTCCGTGCAGTACGTGGTGCTGCGCGGGTTCTACGCCTACGAGGACACCCGGACCCCCTTCTACAACACGGTCATCGTCGCCGCGGTCAACGCCGGTGTCTCCGCCCTCGCCTACTTCGTCCTGCCGGCGCGCTGGGCGGTGGTGGGCATGGCCGCCGCGTACGGCCTCGGCTACGTGGTCGGCGTCGGCGTGGCCTGGCGCCGGCTCAAGACCCGCCTCGGCGGGGACCTCGACGGCGCACACGTCATGCGCACCTACACCCGTCTGATCGGCGCGTGCGTCCCGGCCGCCGTGGTGGCGGGCGCCGCCGCCTACGGGGTCACGCACGTCCTGGGCAGCGGAGCCCTCGGCTCCCTCGCCGCCCTGGTCGCCGGCGGCATCGCCCTGGGCGGCGTCTTCCTCCTCGCGGCCAAGCGCATGCGCATCGAGGAGCTCAACTCCATGGTCGGAATGGTCCGCGGCCGACTGGGACGCTGATGCGCACAACCGTCGGGCCCCATCGCGTGTCGTGCATAGCGCCGGACTGTGGGCACAATTGGCATGGCTTCGCAGACTGGCCGACAGCGCGCAACGGATGGGGAGGCAGGGACGACGGTGGCGGAACGTAGCACAGCTGCCGTCGACGTGGCCGACAACAGCGGCGACCAGCCGCTGGCCGCAGATGCGGCCAAGGCCACGGCCGACGGGGTGGACACCCAGAACGGACGAGCCGCGGACGAGCCCATGCCCGAGAAGGACGGCGAACGCAGAAGCGCGGCGACCGCGGCCGCGCCCGAACTCCACAGCGGCCACAAGCTCGCGAGGCGCTACCGCCTGGAGGAGTGCGTCACCCGTCTGGACGGATTCAGCAGCTGGCGCGCCATGGACGAGAAGCTGCGGCGGGCCGTCGGGGTCCACCTGCTGCCCGCCGACCACCCCCGGGCCCGCACCGTCCTGGCCGCGGCCCGCTCCTCCGCCCTGCTCGGCGACCCCCGGTTCGTCCAGGTCCTCGACGCCGTCGAGGAGAACGACCTCGTCTACGTCGTGCACGAGTGGCTGCCCGACGCCACCGAACTGACCGCCGTCCTCGCCGCGAACACGCTGGAGCCCCACGAGGCCTACCAGCTGGTCAGCCAGGTCTCCCAGGCCATGGCCGCCGCCCACCGCGAGGGCCTGGCCCACCTGCGCCTGACGCCCAGCGCGATACTCCGTACCTCCACCGGCCAGTACCGCATCCGCGGCCTCGCCGTGAACGCCGCCCTGCGCGGCATCACGAGCGACACCCCGCAGCGGGCGGACACCGAGGCGATCGGCGCGCTGCTGTACGCCGCCCTCACCCAGCGCTGGCCGTACGAGAACGACGCCTACGGCCTGCGCGGCCTGCCCAAGGGCGTCGGCCTGCTCGCCCCCGACCAGGTCCGCGCCGGCGTCCACCGGGGCCTGGGCGAGCTCGCCATGCGCGCCCTCGCCAACGACGGGGCCACCGCCTCCCGCCAGGAGCCGGCCTGCACCACCCCCGAGGAGCTGGCCAAGGCGGTCGCGGCGATGCCGCGCATCAAGCCGCCGGAGCCCGCCTTCACAGCGCCCCCGGAGTACCAGCACACCACCTACCAGCAGGGCAGCTACGGCCGCCCGGCGCCCGTCGGCATGTCCACGGCCCCGATCAACATCCCCATGCCCCCGCCGCCCCCGCTCCAGAGCCGGACGGGCCGCGCCCTCAAGTGGGGCGTCGCCGCCCTTCTGATCGCCGCCCTGGGCCTGGGCAGCTGGCAGCTGGCCGACGCCCTCCTGGACCACAGCAAGCAGAACAACAGCGAGACCACCCAGCCCCAGCAGCAGGGCCCCGCACCGGAGAAGAAGGAGCCCGCTCCCCTCGCCATCAAGGACGCGAAGGAGTACGCCCCCGACGGCATCCCGCAGAACGCGGCTGACGTCGGCAAGACGTACGACGGAAGCTCCACCAGCTACTGGCGCACCAAGAGCTTCGACGAAGGCCCGGCACTCCAGATCAAGGACGGCGTCGGGATCGTCTACGACCTCGGATCCGCGCACGAGGTCAGTGCGGCCTCGATAGCGCTGAAGTACGGCGGCGACCACACCACCCTGGCGCTGTACGCGGTCGATTCGCTGCAGCCCAAGGGCAAGGTCGAGTCGATGAAGAAGATCGCGGGAACCAACGCCAAGGACACCACGGTGAACCTGACCGCGGAGACACCGGTCAAGACGCGTTACGTGCTGGTGTGGCTCACCGCCCTGCCGTCGGCCCCCTATGACGATTTCAGCAAGCCCGGCTACAAGCAGGGCATCACGGACGTGAAGTTCAAGGGCTGACGCACGGCAGGGGAGGGGCCGACCGTTGGACGAAGCCAGAGCCGGCGACCGCAGCGACCAGGAGCTCCTTTCCCTGCACGTCGCCGGGGATCCCGATGCCTTCGGGGAGCTGGTACGCAGGCACCGGGACCGACTGTGGGCCGTCGCGGTGCGGACGCTGGGGGACCGGGAGGAGGCGGCCGACGCGGTCCAGGACGCCCTGGTCTCCGCCTACCGGGCCGCCCACACCTTCCGCGGGGACTCCGCGGTGACCACCTGGCTGCACCGGATCACCGTCAACGCCTGCCTGGACCGCGCCCGCAAGGCCGCCTCGCGGCGCACCGCCCCCCTGGACGACACGGAGCGCCTGGAGCGTCTCCTGGAGCCCCACGAGTCCGCCGAGGCGCCCGCGGAGCGCCAGGACCTCCACCGCCAGCTCCTGGCCGCCCTCGCCACCCTCCCCGCCGACCAGCGGGCCGTCCTCGTCCTCGTCGACATGCAGGGGTACCCCGTCGCCGAAGCCGCCTCCGTCCTCGGCGTCCCCGTCGGAACGGTGAAGAGCCGGTGCGCACGCGGCCGGGCGAAACTCCTCCCACTCCTCACTCATCTGCGCACGAATGCCGGGGATAACACCGCCACCGAGCGGGGAAGGAACCGGACGCCGGGGGCACCCGTCCCATCTGCGGCAGACCCCAGGCAGCCAGAACCAGACCCAGACCCTGTGAAGGGCGGAGGTGGACGACCGTGACCCCCACGACCGGCAGCGCCGGCACGATCCGGCACCCGGAGGTCTCGGAGATCTCCGACCTGACCGAAGGGCTCCTCTCCCCCTCCCGCACCACCGAGGTCCGCCGCCACCTCGCCGAATGCGCCCTGTGCGCCGACGTCCTCGCCTCCCTGGAGGAGATCCGGTCCCTGCTCGGCACCCTGCCCGGACCGCCGCGGATGCCCTCCGACATCGCCGGGCGCATCGACGCGGCCCTCGCCGCCGAGGCCCTGCTCGACTCCACCGCTTCCCGGGCCGAGGCCCCGTCCGCTCACGAGCCGCGTGCTGCGGCCGATGTTTCACGTGAAACGAGCCCGGCCCGGACCGAGCGCCGGCCCGCCGGCCACCCGTCCGGCGCAACGGGGCCCGGCCGTCGCCGCGCCCGGCGCCGGATCGCCGTCCTGAGCGGTCTCGCCGGGGCGGCCGCCTGTGTGCTCGGCGTCCTCCTCTTCAACGGGCTGACCGGAACCGGCGCCCACGACACCAGCACGAGCAACAACACGGTCCGGTCCGTCGCCTCGGCCGCCCCCGGGGAGTACAGCGCTCAGGGACTCCAGCAGAACGTCCACCGGCTGCTGGCCGCCGCTCCGTCCGCGAACACTCCCAAGACCGCTCCCGGGGAATCGAACCGGACCATGGAACTGGGGGACGCCCCTCCTGGGCTGGCCCCCGCCGAGCGGCCGGGCTCCCCGGAGCCGGCCCCCGCGCCGGTGCCGCCCTGTGTGCAGCGGGCCACCGGCCGCACCGAGACCCCCCTCGCCGCCGAACCGGGCCGCTACCAGGACACCCCGGTCTACCTCGTCGTCCTGCCGCATCCGCAGGACCCCGCCCAGGTGGACGCCTACCTCGTGGCCGCGGGCTGTGCCGACAACCCCGCCGGGTCCCCCGAAAAGCCCCTTCTCACCCGAACCTACCCCCGTAACTGAAGGGCTCCGCGGGCGGCGGCCGGGGCATCCGGAGGCAGAGGGTGCCGACCGGGGAATGCGCGCGCCGTAGGATCCGTTGGGTGGGGTGAGAGTCCGCACCGGCCCCCGGTAGGCACCACGAAGTCCGCAGAGACGAGGAAAGAACCCGTGAGCGACGTACGAAACGTGATCATCATCGGCTCCGGGCCGGCCGGCTACACGGCCGCCCTGTACACCGCACGCGCTTCGCTCAACCCGCTGGTCTTCGAGGGTGCGGTCACCGCCGGCGGCGCGCTGATGAACACCACCGAGGTCGAGAACTTCCCGGGCTTCCGCGACGGGATCATGGGTCCGGACCTCATGGACAACATGCGTGCCCAGGCCGAGCGCTTCGGCGCGGAACTCGTCGCGGACGACATCGTCTCCGTGGACCTCACCGGTGAGATCAAGACGGTCACCGACACCGCCGGCACGGTGTACCGCGCCAAGGCCGTCATCGTCACCACCGGCTCGCAGCACCGCAAGCTCGGCCTGCCCAACGAGGACGCCCTCTCCGGACGCGGCGTCTCCTGGTGCGCGACCTGCGACGGGTTCTTCTTCAAGGACCAGGACATCGCCGTGGTCGGCGGCGGCGACACCGCGATGGAAGAGGCGACCTTCCTCTCCCGGTTCGCCAAGTCCGTCACGATCGTCCACCGCCGTGACAGCCTGCGCGCCTCCAAGGCCATGCAGGACCGCGCCTTCGCCGACCCGAAGATCAGCTTCGCCTGGGACAGCGAGGTCGCCGAGATCCACGGCGAGCAGAAGCTCTCCGGCCTGACGCTGCGCAACACCAAGACCGGTGAGACCTCCCAGCTGCCCGTGACCGGCCTGTTCATCGCCGTCGGCCACGACCCGCGCACCGAGCTGTTCACCGGCCAGCTCGACCTGGACGACGAGGGCTACCTCAAGGTCGACGCGCCCTCCACGCGCACGAACCTCACCGGTGTCTTCGGCGCCGGCGACGTCGTGGACCACACCTACCGTCAGGCGATCACCGCCGCCGGCACCGGCTGCTCCGCCGCCCTCGACGCGGAGCGCTTCCTCGCCGCCCTCTCGGACGTCGAGCCCGCCGCCGCGACCGTCTGATCCCGCACCACCACCCCCCTACACCCCACCCCGCAGGAAAGAAGGAGGCCGCTGTGGCCGGCACCCTCAAGAACGTGACCGACGCCGACTTCGACTCCGAGGTCCTTCGCAGCGACAAGCCCGTGCTCGTGGACTTCTGGGCCGCTTGGTGCGGTCCGTGCCGCCAGATCGCCCCGTCGCTCGAGGCGATCGCGGCCGAGTACGGCGACCAGATCGAGATCGTCAAGCTCAACATCGACGAGAACCCGGAAACGGCGGCCCGTTACGGCGTCATGTCCATCCCGACCCTGAACGTCTACCAGGGCGGAGAGGTCGCCAAGACCATCGTCGGCGCCAAGCCGAAGGCCGCCATCCTGCGCGACCTGGACAGCTTCATCCAGGCCAAGGCCTAAGGCCCGGCCCCGGCGACGACCGGGGCATGTTTCACGTGAAACAACGGGGCCGCCCCCTCTCGGGGACGGCCCCGTTCACCTACCCGGTGACTGTCACAACGGCCGCAGCGCCGGTTCCTTTCGCGCCCTCGCCCCGCCCAGCAGCCGGTCCAGGGCCAGTTCCACGTCTTCCTTCCACGACAGCGTCGTCCGCAGCTCCAGCCGCAGTCTCGGATGAGCCGGATGGGGCCGTACGGTCTTGAAGCCCACGGACAGCAGGTGGTCGGCCGGCAGGAGGCAGGCGGGACGCTCCCAACGGGCGTCACCGAAGGCCTCGATCGCCTTGAACCCCCGCCGCAGCAGGTCCTTGGCGACCGTCTGCACCATCACCCGCCCCAGGCCCTGCCCCTGATAGCCCGGCATGATCCAGGCCGTGATCAGCTGGACCGCGTCCGGGGAGACGGGGCTCGTCGGGAAGGACGCGGCGCGCGGTACGTAGGCGGGCGGCGCGTAGAGGACGAAGCCCACCGGAACCTCGTCCACGTAGACCACGCGGCCACAGGATCCCCAGTCCAGCAGGACAGCCGAGATCCAGGCTTCCTTCTCCAGCTCCGCGGTGCCCGATTTCACCGCGGCCTCGCCGGTGACGGGATCCAGCTCCCAGAAGACACAGCTCCGGCAACGCCTGGGAAGGTCCTGGAGGTTGTCCAGCGTGAGCGGTACGAGCCGACGACCCATACCGGCATCGTAGCCACTGCCCCCTGCTTCTTCGAGGGTGGACATCTCGGGAAACAGGGGGCAGTGGGAAAACGGGAGGGGAAGGGCTACTCCCCGGAGAGGCCCTGTTCCAGCACCCGGCCCTCGCCCGGCGCCAGGGTTCCCAGGATCCGCTCCAGGTCCTCCATCGACGCGAACTCGACGGTGATCTTGCCCTTCTTCTGGCCCAGGTCCACCTTCACCCGCGTCTCGAACCGGTCCGACAGACGCGTCGCCAGCTCGCTGAGCGCCGGAGAGACCCGGCCACCCGCCCGCGGGCCCTTGGGCTTCACGGTGCTCGACGGCTCGGTGCCCATCAGCTGGATGATCTCCTCGACCGAGCGCACCGACAGCCCCTCGGCCACGATCCGCTGAGCCAGACGGAGCTGCTCCTCGGCGTCCTCCACGCCCAGGAGGGCCCGAGCGTGGCCGGCCAGCAGCACGCCGGCGGCCACCTTCTGCTGGACCTCCGGGGTGAGCCGCAGCAGCCGCAGGGTGTTCGTGACCTGCGGACGCGAGCGCCCGATCCGGTCCGCCAGCTGATCGTGGGTGCAGTGGAACTCCCGGAGGAGCTGGTCGTAGGCGGCCGCCTCCTCCAGCGGGTTCAGCTGCGCCCGGTGCAGGTTCTCCAGGAGGGCGTCGAGCAGGAGCTTCTCGTCCTCCGTCGCCCGGATGATCGCGGGGATGGTCTCCAGCCCCGCCTCACGGCAGGCGCGCCAGCGCCGCTCGCCCATGACCAGTTCATAGCGCCCGGTCTCAGCCGCCCGCCGGACGACCACCGGCTGGAGCAGGCCCACCGTCTGGATCGAGGTCACCAGCTCTGCGAGGGCGTCCTCGTCGAACACCTCGCGCGGCTGCTTCGGGTTCGGCGTGATGGCGTCCAGCGGAAGCTCCGCGAACGTCGCCCCCGCCACCCCGGCGTCGTCCGGCTGCCGAGTCACCGGCGCGCCCGGCATCGATGTGCCTGCCCCGGCCACCGCAGGGGGCGCCTCCGGTGAAACATCGGCCTGCGACAGCGCGGCGAGCTTCGCCGCCGCGATGCCCCGCTCCGACGTCAGTACCGGTACCGCCGACGGGGACGTGGACCCGGCGCCCATCACCGGCGTCTTCTCCTGGGGAGCGGCCGGGATCAGCGCGCCGAGCCCCCGCCCCAGACCCCTACGTCGCTCACTCACTGGATCCCCTCCGCCATGCTCTGCGTGCTGTTCATGCCCGCGCCCAGGTGGGCGTTCGGGGCGTCGTAATGGATTCCGGCTCCCCGGAGCGCGATCTCACGCGCCGCCTCCATGTAGGAGAGGGCTCCGCTGGAACCCGGGTCGTAGGTGAGGACCGTCTGCCCATAGCTCGGGGCCTCCGAGATGCGCACCGACCGCGGGATGCTGGTGCGCAGCACCTCCTTGCCGAAGTGGGTGCGCACCTCCTCCGCCACCTGCGAGGCCAGCCGGGTCCTGCCGTCGTACATCGTCAGCAGGATGGTGGAGACGTGCAGGGTCGGGTTCAGGTGGGCGCGCACCAGGTCGACGTTGCGCAGGAGCTGGCCCAGCCCCTCCAGCGCGTAGTACTCGCACTGGATCGGGATCAACACCTCCGCGCCCGCCACGAGGGCGTTCACGGTCAGCAGCCCCAGGGAGGGCGGGCAGTCGATCAGGATGTAGTCGAGCGGCTGCTCGTACGCCTGGATCGCGCGCTGGAGCCGGCTCTCACGGGCCACCAGGGAGACCAGCTCGATCTCCGCACCCGCGAGGTCGATGGTGGCCGGGGCGCAGAAGAGGCCCTCCACGTCCACCACCGGCTGGACGACCTCCAGCAGCGGCCGGCTGTCGACGAGCACGTCGTAGATGGAGGGCACGTCCGCGTGGTGGTCGATGCCCAGCGCCGTGGAGGCGTTGCCCTGCGGGTCCAGGTCGATCACCAGGACGCGCGCGCCGTGCTGTGCCAGGGAGGCCGCCAGGTTGACGGTCGTCGTGGTCTTGCCGACGCCGCCCTTCTGGTTGGCGACCACCATGATCCGGGTCTCCGCCGGCCGGGGCAGGGGGACGCCGGACCGGCCGAGGGGCTCCACGGCCTGCTGCGCGGTTCGCTCGATCGGGGTGTCCTCGTCGTTGTCCACGAGGGCCGCGGGCGGCTCCGCCCCGGTGGCTGCCGGGGGCACGCCCAGGGAAATGTCGTCGCCTGGGGGTTCAGAGCGGGGACCGGGGACCGGATCGGCCATCGGCCCCGCGAGGTTGGCGTCGGACCGCACGGTGTCACTCTCCTCGGCAGCGGGCTCGCGATGAACAGAGCCTGCCATGCCACCCGGGTCGCGAACCAGCGGGGCCCGTGCTCCTGTGGATGAATCCACCGTTGTGGACAACTCCGTCACCCCCCTCTCCTGGCGGGGACGCGGGGCCGCAGCAGCCCGGCCGCGGCTGATGATTCCGTGCAGCAGAGAGCGACGTTTCACGTGAAACACGATGCCGGGACGGAGTCTTCAGCCCGCTACGACACTCCGAAATCCATACCTATAGGGCGCAACCCGCCCCGGATCGCCTCCACACCCGGGCGTCAGCGGCGCCTACGCGTCCGGCTCACCCGGGCGGCCTTGGCCCGCTTGGCCGCGAAGCGCACCCCGCCGGGGCTCTCGCCGACCTCCACCCGGACCACCGTGGACAGGGGGTCGACCACTCCCTCGCCGACGTGGAGCACTGAGGTTTTCACCACACCGAGCTTGCTGAGTGCGGTCTTCGCGGAGACCAGCTCCTCCTCGGCCGTGTCGCCCTTGAGCGCCAGCATCTCGCCGTAGGGGCGCAGCAGCGGCACGCCCCAGCCGGCCAGCCGGTCCAGCGGGGCGACCGCCCGCGCCGTGACCACGTGGACCGGCTGGACCTTGCCCAGCACTTCCTCGGCCCGGCCGCGCACGACCGTGACGTGGTCCAGCCCCAGCAGCTCGACGGCTTCCTGGAGGAAGGTCGTGCGGCGCAGCAGCGGCTCCAGCAGGGTGATCTTGAGGTCCCGCCGGACCAGGGCGAGCGGGATACCGGGCAGACCCGCCCCGGAGCCCACGTCGCACACGGTGACACCGGCGGGCACCACCTCGGAGAGCACCGCACAGTTCAGCAGGTGCCGCTCCCACAGCCGGGGAACCTCACGAGGGCCGATGAGGCCTCGTTTGACGCCCGCGTCCGCGAGCAGCTCCGCATACCGCACAGCTTCCGGGAAAAATTCACCGAACACCGCGCGGGCCTCTTCGGGCGCCGGGGGTAGCTCAGCTGCCTCCGTCACGGGGACCGTCCTTCCGTACAGAACCGCTCACGCCAAAACCGTGGTCGTTCAACTGCCAGGCTTACAAACATCGGCCCCGCCTGCGACACAGGCGGGGCCGACTCACAGCATTCCGGATCAGGCCGGAAGCACAACGACGAAGCGCTGCGGCTCCTCGCCCTCGGACTCGCTCTTGAGGCCCGCGGCCGCCACGGCGTCGTGGACGACCTTGCGCTCGAAGGGAGTCATCGGGGCCAGCTTCAGCGGCTCGCCCGAGGCCTTCACATCCGCGGCGGCCTGGGCGCCCACGGCCGCCAGCTCCGCGCGCTTCTTCGCCCGGAAGCCCGCGATGTCCAGCATCAGCCGGCTGCGGTCCCCGGTCTCCCGGTGCACCGCGAGGCGGGTCAGCTCCTGGAGGGCCTCCAGGACCTCACCGTCCCGCCCGACGAGCTTCTGCAGGTCGCGGCCGCCCGAGTCGCTGACGATCGACACCGAGGCGCGGTCCGCCTCGACGTCCATGTCGATGTCGCCGTCCAGGTCGGCGATGTCCAGCAGCCCCTCAAGGTAGTCGGCCGCGATCTCGCCCTCCTGCTCGAGGCGGGTGAGGGTGTCGCCACTCTCAGCGGCGGTGGTGGTGCCTTCCGTCACGGGAGGGACTCCTTCTACTTCTTGGAGGGCTTGCTGGGGGGCGTCTGGCGCTTCGACTTCGGCTGCCGCTTGGGCTGCTGCCGCTTCGTCGCGACACCGCCGCTCGCCGCGTCCGCGTCCGCGGTGGCCTCGGAGCTCCTGATCACGGAGCCGTCGGGCTGGGCGGCCATGCCCTGCTTCGACAGCGCGGTGATGAACTTGCGCTCGTTGTCGTTGCGGTCCGGGCCCTTGGCCACGATGGCCGCGACGATCTTCTTCTTGCCCCGGCCCTTGACGTTCCCGTGGGTGGAGACGTGCTTCAGGAGACGGGTCAGGTACTGGTCCTGCGCCTTGCTGCCCGGCGTCGGGTTCTGGTTGATCACGTACATCTGCTGGCCCATGGTCCACACGTTGGTGGTCAGCCAGTAGACGAGGACACCGACGGGGAAGTTGATGCCCATGAAGGCGAAGATCAGCGGGAAGATGTACATCAGCATCTTCTGCTGCTGCATGAACGGCGTCTTGACCGAGAGGTCGACGTTCTTCTGCATCAGCTGGCGCTGGGTGTAGAACTGCGACAGCGACATCATGACGATCATGACGGCGGTCACGATGCGCACGTCGGTGATCGAGGCGTTGAGGCCCGCGACCTTCTCGCTGCTGTCCATGAACTTGGCGGCCAGCGGCGCGCCGAAGATGTGCGCCTGGCGGGCGCTCTCCAGCAGCGACTGGTTGATCACGCCGATGGTCTTGCCGTTGGCGATGGCCGCGAGCACGTGGTAGAGCGCGAAGAAGAACGGGGACTGCGCCAGGATGGGAAGGCACGAGGAGAGCGGGTTGGTGCCCGTCTCCTTGTACAGCTTCATCATCTCTTCGGACTGACGCTGCTTGTCGTTCTTGTAGCGCTCCTGGATCGCCTTCATCTTCGGCTGGAGCGCCTGCATGCCGCGCGTTGCCTTGATCTGCTTGACGAAGAGCGGGATCAGGCAGATGCGGATCAGGACCACCAGGGACACGATGGACAGGCCCCAGGCCCATCCACTGTCCGCACCGAAGATCGCCCCGTACAGCTTGTGGAACTGGACGATGACCCACGACACGGGTGTGGTGATAAAGCTGAACAGACTGGCAATCGTGTCCACTAATCAGGCTCCTTGAGCATTGCGAGATCTACGCAACGCACTGCGCAGCTGCTCGTGCCAACGCGGGCGTTTACGGGGTGGGACGTAGTCGACACCACCCGGGGACCACGGGTTGCACCGCAGGATCCGCCAGGCGGTCAGAAACGTCCCCTTCACCGCACCATGCCGGTCGATGGCCGTGAACCCGTAGCGCGAACACGACGGGTAATAGCGGCACACCGGCCCGAGCAGCGGACTGATCGTCCACTGGTACAGCTTGATCAAAGCGAGCAGCGGGTACTTCATCGAGCCACGCCTCCCAGCAGCCGCCCGAGGGCGGCGTCCAGGTCGCGGGCCAGCTCGTCCACGCCGGCGTCGGCCGCTCCGGGCAGGGCCCGCACCACCACCAGGCTACCGGCGGGCAGCCGGTCCAGACGGTCGCGGACGAGGTGCCGCAGACGGCGCTTCACCCGGTTCCGGACGACCGCGACACCGACGGCCTTGCTGACGACGAAACCCGCACGCGGCGAGGGAACAGTCTCCCCCGGCTCGTGCGGGTCCGTGGCACCGCTGGTACGTAGGTGGACGACGAGGAGCGGGCGACCTGCCCGGCGACCTCGGCGCACCGCGCTCGCGAAGTCCTCGCGCCGCCTCAGCCGATTCTCGGGAGACAGCACGACGTCACGACCTGCGCGTTGTTACGCGGAGAGGGCGGAGCGGCCCTTGCTGCGGCGGTTCGCCAGGATGGCGCGGCCGGCGCGGGTACGCATACGCAGACGGAAGCCGTGGGTCTTGGCACGACGGCGGTTGTTCGGCTGGAAGGTGCGCTTGCTCACTCGGGGGCTCCAGAGAATGAATCGTTGTGGCGGTACATCGCCTGGCTGTCACCGTGCGCCCACGAGGAAACTCGCGTGTTCGCCCGAGTGGACACCGCTAAACGATCACAAATAGTGATCTTCGCCCATCGGTAGGCAGGCGGCAGCAGCCATCGACAACTCGACCTCGCTACGGTACGCGGGGCTACGCCATCCGGTCAAACCGAGCGTCCCCTGCCCCACACTGTGCACAGGCTGTGGACAACGACTTGAACCGCACCCACCGGCCTGACTACCGTTGCCTGATCCCTGTTTTTTGTCCCGACCGTCCCAAAGAACCACACATTCGTGGGACGAGGGACCTGTGAGAGAGCGTGCTCTGTGGCTGACGTACCTGCCGATCTTGCCGCAGTGTGGCCACGCGTGCTCGAGAAGCTGCTCGGGGAGGGTCAGCAGGGGATCGAGCCGAAGGACAAGCAGTGGGTGGAGCGCTGCCAGCCACTGGCCCTCGTCGCCGACACCGCCCTGCTCGCCGTCCCCAACGAATGGGGCAAGCGGGTACTGGAGGGCCGCCTCGCCCCGCTGATCAGCGACGCCCTCAGCCGCGAGTGCGGCCGCCCGATCCGGATCGCCATCACCGTGGACGACTCCGCCGGCGAGCCCGCGCCCCCCTCCCCGTCCGCCTCCCCCTCCCGCGAGGCCTACGAGCCGTACGGCGGCCCCCGCCCCGGCGGCGGCCCCGGCGAGGAGCAGCTGCCCACCGCCCGCCCCGCGTACCCGGAGTACCAGCAGCCGCGCCCCGAGCCCGGCGCGTGGCCCCGCGGCGGCCAGGACGACTACGGCTGGCAGCAGCAGCGCTTCCCCGAGCGCGACCCCTACGCCTCCCCCCAGCCCGGCTACCTCCAGCAGCCGGAGGCCGGCGGCTACGAGCAGGGCGGCTACGAACAGCAGAAGTACGAGCAGGGCGGCTACGAACAGCAGAAGTACGAGCAGGGCGGCTACGAGCAGCAGAAGTACGAGCCCCAGAAGTACGAGCAGCAGAAGTACGAGCAGCAGTCCTACGACCAGCCCTCGTACGAGCCGTCCCCGCCCCGCCCGGCCCCCGGCCGGCCGACGCCCGCGCCGCCGCCGTCGGCCCCGTCCGGCGGATCCACCTCGGGCCCGCTGGAGCCGACCGCACGGCTGAACCCCAAGTACCTCTTCGACACCTTCGTCATCGGTGCCTCCAACCGCTTCGCGCACGCCGCGGCGGTGGCCGTGGCCGAGGCACCGGCGAAGGCGTACAACCCGCTGTTCATCTACGGCGAGTCGGGCCTCGGCAAGACGCACCTGCTGCACGCCATCGGGCACTACGCGCGGAGCCTCTACCCCGGCACGCGGGTGCGGTACGTGAGCTCGGAGGAGTTCACCAACGAGTTCATCAACTCCATCCGCGACGGCAAGGGCGACGCCTTCCGCAAGCGCTACCGCGAGATGGACATCCTCCTCGTCGACGACATCCAGTTCCTGGCGAGCAAGGAGTCGACGCAGGAGGAGTTCTTCCACACCTTCAACACCCTCCACAACGCCAACAAGCAGATCGTGCTCTCCTCCGACCGGCCGCCCAAGCAGCTCGTCACCCTGGAAGACCGGCTCCGCAACCGCTTCGAGTGGGGCCTGATCACCGACGTCCAGCCGCCCGAGCTGGAGACCCGGATCGCGATCCTGCGCAAGAAGGCCGTCCAGGAGCAGCTCAACGCGCCGCCGGAGGTACTGGAGTTCATCGCCTCCCGGATCTCGCGCAACATCCGCGAGCTGGAGGGGGCGCTGATCCGGGTGACGGCGTTCGCGAGCCTCAACCGGCAGCCGGTGGACCTGGGCCTGACCGAGGACGTCCTCAAGAACCTGATCCCGGGCGGCGAGGACAGCGCGCCCGAGATCACCGCCGCCGACATCATGGCGGCCACCGCGGACTACTTCGGGCTGACCGTGGACGACCTGTGCGGATCCTCGCGGAGCCGGGTGCTGGTGACGGCTCGGCAGATCGCCATGTACCTGTGCCGGGAACTGACGGACCTGTCACTGCCGAAGATCGGAGCCCAGTTCGGCGGCCGCGACCACACCACCGTCATGCACGCCGACCGCAAGATCCGCGCCCTGATGGCGGAACGGCGCTCCATCTACAACCAGGTCACGGAGCTCACCAACCGCATCAAGAACGGCTGAGGAGGGCCCCCGGCCGGCGCGTCAGGGGCCTCTCGACCCCCGCACAGGGCGCTCCCGGATCCCACCGGGGGCGCCCTTCGTCGTCCGTGCGCCCCAGCTCTGTTCGAATACGCCCCCTGGAGCGGCAGTTGTCCACAGATTCCCCAACTTTCTTCCGTCCACAGCCTGAGGACAGTGACCCTCGCCCACAATCTGTCCACAGGGATGGCTGGTGAGGACCCATCAGCCCAGGTCAGGCGGGTGTGGAATTGTGCGCAAGCAACATCCACAGGCTGTGGACAGAAAAATCATCCACAGGCTCATCCACGCCTCCGTCCACCACTGACTCACAGGTTCCGGCATCCTGTGCACAGGTTCCCGACGGTTCTCCACACGGTTGTCCACTGTTCGGCAACCAGCCCCCTCCGATCACCGCCACGAGTGAAAGCGGTCACACGGATGTCGACGTTTGGGCTGTGGACTTCTGGGGAAAAACTGGGGACACACCTGTGGAGTAGTGAGGCTCCCCTGGGGACGGCCTGTGCAGAACTTTGCTTTCTCCACAGAGACACCGTGTTGTCCACCGGTGCCACCCACAGGGTGTGGGGATAAAAAACCGTGGTTGACCTGCAGAAACGAGCTTTTCCACCGTTTCCACAGGCCCTACTACTACCCCCATAGACAGTTAGCGTGGATTCGGTTTTCAAGCAGGTCCTGTGCACAACTCGTCGGACGGCCGCCCCGACGCCTCGCTCCCGACTTGACCGCCAGCCGCAACGACTGTCGGCGCCGTACGTCAGACTGGTCCCCGGCATCGGTCGAGGCATCGACGACCGACGACGAAGGCCGGCAGACGAGCGAGCAACAGCAGGAGGCGGTTCCGGTGAAGATCCGGGTGGAGCGCGACGTACTCGCGGAGGCGGTGGCCTGGGCCGCACGCAGCCTCCCGGCCCGGCCGCCGGTCCCCGTCCTCGCGGGCCTGCTGCTCAAGGCCGAGGAGGGCACCCTGTCCCTCTCCGGCTTCGACTACGAGGTCTCGGCCCGCGTCTCGGTCGAGGCGGACGTGGAGGAGGACGGCACCGTCCTCGTCTCGGGCCGGCTCCTCGCCGACATCTGCCGCGCCCTCCCCAACCGTCCGGTGGAGATTTCCACAGACGGTGTACGGGCGACCGTGGTCTGCGGCTCCTCCCGGTTCACACTCCACACCCTGCCTGTGGAGGAATACCCGGCCCTGCCGCAGATGCCCACCGCCACCGGCACCGTTCCCGGTGAGGTCTTCGCCTCCGCCGCCGCCCAGGTGGCCATCGCCGCCGGCCGTGACGACACGCTGCCCGTGCTGACCGGCGTCCGCATCGAGATCGAGGGCGACCGCGTCACCCTGGCCTCCACCGACCGCTACCGCTTCGCGGTCCGCGAGTTCCTGTGGAAGCCGGAGAACCCGGACACCTCGGCCGTGGCCCTGGTGCCCGCCAAGACCCTCCTCGACACCGCCAAGTCCCTGACCAGCGGTGACACCGTCAGCCTGGCGCTCTCCAGCTCCGGCCAGGGCGAGGGCCTCATCGGCTTCGAGGGCGCGGGCCGCCGCACCACCACCCGGCTGCTCGAGGGCGACCTGCCGAAGTACCGCACGCTCTTCCCGACGGAGTTCAACTCGGTCGCCGTGATCGAGACCGCCCCGTTCGTCGAGGCCGTCAAGCGCGTGGCCCTGGTCGCCGAGCGCAACACCCCGGTCCGCCTCAGCTTCGAGCAGGGCGTCCTCATCCTGGAGGCCGGGTCCAGCGACGATGCACAGGCTGTGGAGCGCGTCGACGCGACCCTGGAGGGCGACGACATCTCGATCGCCTTCAACCCGACCTTCCTGCTCGACGGCCTGAGCGCGATCGACTCGCCGGCCGCCCAGCTCAGCTTCACCACCTCGACCAAGCCCGCCCTGCTCAGCGGCCGTCCCGCGGTGGACGCCGAGGCGGACGAGGCCTACAAGTACCTGATCATGCCGGTCCGCCTCTCCGGCTGACGCCCTTCCGGTACGCCGGCACCGGGCCCGGAACCGCAGCAGCCGGTTCCGGGCCCGGCGCCGTGCGGAGCGGCCTCCCGCCACGCCCCGGCGTAGGCTCGGACCCGGCGGGCGACCCAGGAGAAAACGGCCGGAAACCACCGGTCCCGGGGGAGCCCCGATACAGACGGCCCCAACGCTTAAGGAACCCACCTGATGGAGCTCGGTCTCGTCGGTCTCGGCAAGATGGGCGGCAACATGCGCGAGCGCATCCGCCGCGCAGGCCACACCGTCATCGGATACGACCGCAACCCGGACCTCGCCGATGTCCACAGCCTGCGGGAGCTTGTGGACAGCCTCCAGGCCCCCCGCGTGGTGTGGGTCATGGTCCCGGCCGGCGCCGCGACGCAGTCCACCGTGGACGAGCTGGCGGAGCTGCTCTCCCCCGGCGACATCGTGGTCGACGGCGGCAACTCCCGCTGGACGGACGACGAGAAGCACGCCAAGGAGCTGGAGGCCAAGGGCATCGGCTTCGTCGACTGCGGCGTCTCCGGCGGCGTCTGGGGCCTGGAGAACGGCTACGCGCTGATGTACGGCGGCGACGAGAAGCACGTCGCGGCCGTCCAGCCGGTCTTCGACGCCCTCAAGCCCGAGGGTGACTTCGGTGCCGTGCACGCGGGCAAGGTCGGCGCCGGCCACTTCGCGAAGATGGTCCACAACGGCATCGAGTACGCGATGATGCAGGCCTACGCCGAGGGCTGGGAGCTCCTGGAGAAGGTGGACTCGGTCACCGACGTCCGCGAGGTCTTCCGGTCCTGGCAGGAGGGGACGGTCATCCGCTCCTGGCTGCTGGACCTCGCCGTCAACGCGCTGGACGAGGACGAGCACCTCGAAGGCCTCAAGGGCTTCGCCCAGGACTCGGGCGAGGGCCGCTGGACCGTCGAGGCGGCGATCGACAACGCGGTGCCGCTCCCGGCGATCACCGCCTCGCTCTTCGCCCGCTTCGCGTCCCGGCAGGACGACTCGCCGCAGATGAAGATGATCGCGGCGCTGCGCAACCAGTTCGGCGGCCACGCGGTCGAGAAGAAGTAACCGCACCACAGCACCACACAGCACAGCAGCAGGAAGCCGGGGGAGGTCGGCGCCGTATGCACGTCTCGCATCTCTCGTTGGCCGACTTCCGCTCGTACGCCCGGGCCGAGGTACCCCTCGCCCCGGGCGTCACGGCTTTCGTGGGCCCCAACGGCCAGGGCAAGACCAACCTGGTCGAGGCCATCGGCTACCTGGCCACCCTGGGCAGCCACCGGGTCTCCTCCGACGCCCCGCTCGTGCGCATGGGCGCCGACCGGGCCGTCATCCGGGCCGCCGTCACCCAGGGCGAACGCCAGCAGCTGGTCGAGCTGGAGCTCAACCCGGGCCGCGCCAACCGGGCCCGCATCAACAGGTCCTCCCAGGTCAGGCCCCGGGACGTGCTGGGGATCGTACGGACCGTGCTGTTCGCCCCCGAGGACCTGGCGCTGGTCAAGGGCGACCCCGGCGAGCGGCGCCGGTTCCTGGACGAGCTGGTCACCGCCCGCTCCCCGCGCATGGCGGCCGTCCGGTCCGACTACGAGCGGGTCCTCAAGCAGCGCAACACCCTGCTGAAGTCGGCGGCGATGGCCCGCCGGCACGGCGGCCGGTCCATGGACCTTTCCACCCTCGACGTGTGGGACCAGCACCTCGCCCGCGCGGGCGCCGAGCTGCTCGCCCACCGGCTGGACCTGATCGCGACCCTGCTCCCGCTGGCCGACAAGGCCTACGAGCAGCTCGCGCCCGGCGGCGGCCCGCTCGGGCTGGCCTACAAGGCCTCCGCGGGAGAGGCGGTCGACCGCGGCGGGGCCCGTACCCGCGAGGCGCTCTACGAGGTGCTGCTGGCGGCCCTGTCCGAGGTGCGCAAGCAGGAGATCGAACGCGGGGTCACCCTGGTCGGGCCGCACCGCGACGACGTGCTCCTGCGCCTCGGCGACCTTCCGGCCAAGGGGTACGCCAGCCACGGCGAGTCCTGGTCGTACGCGCTGGCGCTGCGGCTGGCCTCGTACGAGCTGCTGCGCGCGGAGGGCAACGAACCGGTGCTGATCCTGGACGACGTCTTCGCGGAGCTCGACGCCCGTCGCCGCGAGCGGCTCGCGGAACTGGTGGCTCCGGGCGAGCAGGTCCTCGTGACGGCGGCGGTGGACGACGATGTTCCGGACGTGCTGACGGGGACGCGGTACGCGGTGTCCGGCGGTGAGGTGACCCGGCTGTGAACGACGGCGAGCAGCAGAAGCGGAAGGCTCCGGAGCCCTCCGGAGTGGACCTGGCCCGGCAGGCCCTGGCGGCCGCGCGCGAGCAGGCGCGGGCCCGTGGCAACGCGGTGGGCGGCCGGAAGCGCCAGCAGCAGCCGGGCCTGCGGTCCGGCGCGCGCGCCGACGGACGGGACCCGATGCCGCTGATGGCGGCGCTGGACCGGCTGCGCACCGAGCGCGGATGGGAGATGCCGATCGCGGTCGCCGGGGTGATGGAGCGGTGGGCCGACATCGTCGGCCCGGAGATCGCCGCGCACTGCGAACCGGAACGGTACGAGGACCGCGAGCTGCTGGTCCGCTGCGATTCCTCCGCGTGGGCCGCGCAGCTGAAGCTGCTCGCGCCGCAGCTGGTGGCGCGGCTGAACGCCGATCTCGGGCAGGGGACCGTGCGGCTGATCAAGGTGCAGGGGCCCGGGGGGCGGCCTAAGCGGCACGGGCCGCTGCGCGCGCCCGGTAGTTCCGGTCCCGGGGACACCTGGGGGTAGAGCCCGGCTGCGCCGGGACCTGGGGCTCCGCCCCGGGCCCCGCGCCTCAAACGCCGGCGAGGCTGCTTTCGCCCGGCGGGGCCGGATCTCGTCCGGTGGCGCCGGAGTACGCCGGTCCCGCTGCGCGGGGTCCCGGAATGCGGCGTCCCTCACGGTAGCCGTGGGTTGACAGGCCGAAGCGCTGGATGCCCGTGTGAGCCTCTTTGAGCCCCTCCCCGGATATGGGGAGTCGGACAGAGGAGGTTCAGGGCGGCACATGCGGACTCAGGCACCGGCAAACCCCCACTCATGTCAGTGGTACCGGTAGACTGGAGACAATCCCGCCCGATCGCGGGATCACGCAGACAACGCAGATCGACGCGGCCGCTCCCGCCGGCGCACTTGCTGGTCCGGAGTACGGGCTGCGCTGTGCCAGAAAGGGCGCTTCGTGGCCGATTCCGGCGACTCCAACGAGAAGAATTACGACGCCAGTGCGATCCAGGTCCTCGAGGGCCTGGACGCGGTCCGCAAGCGGCCGGGTATGTACATCGGCTCGACGGGTGAGCGTGGTCTGCACCACCTCGTCTACGAGGTCGTCGACAACTCGGTCGACGAGGCGCTGGCCGGGCACGCGGACACCATCGACGTCACGATCCTCCCCGACGGCGGGGTGCGCGTCGTCGACAACGGCCGCGGCATCCCGGTCGGCATCGTGCCGTCCGAGGGGAAGCCGGCCGTCGAGGTCGTCCTGACCGTGCTGCACGCGGGAGGCAAGTTCGGCGGCGGCGGCTACGCCGTCTCCGGCGGTCTGCACGGCGTCGGCGTCTCCGTCGTGAACGCGCTGTCGACCAAGGTCGCGGTCGAGGTCAAGACGGACGGCCACCGCTGGACCCAGGACTACAAGCTGGGCGTGCCCACGGCCCCGCTGGCCAAGAACGAGGAGACCGACGAGACCGGTACGTCGGTGACGTTCTGGGCCGACGGCGACATCTTCGAGACCACCGAGTACTCCTTCGAGACGCTGTCGAGGCGCTTCCAGGAGATGGCCTTCCTCAACAAGGGCCTGACCCTGACGCTGACCGACGAACGCGAGTCGGCCAAGGCCACCGTCGGCGCGGACGACCCCGACGCGGACGCGGCCGAGCCCACCGCGCGCACGGTGAAGTACTACTACGAGGGCGGCATCGTCGACTTCGTGAAGTACCTCAACTCGCGCAAGGGCGAGCTGATCCACCCGACCGTCATCGACGTCGAGGCCGAGGACAAGGAGCGCATGCTCTCGGTCGAGATCGCGATGCAGTGGAACTCGCAGTACACGGAGGGTGTCTACTCCTTCGCGAACACGATCCACACGCACGAGGGCGGCACCCACGAAGAGGGCTTCCGCGCGGCGCTGACCGGCCTGGTCAACCGCTACGCGCGGGACAAGAAGCTGCTCCGCGAGAAGGACGACAACCTCGCCGGCGAGGACATCCGCGAGGGTCTGACGGCGATCATCTCGGTCAAGCTGGGCGAGCCCCAGTTCGAGGGCCAGACCAAGACCAAGCTGGGCAACACGGAGGCCAAGACCTTCGTGCAGAAGGTGGTCCACGAGCACCTCAGCGACTGGTTCGACCGCAACCCGGTCGAGGCGGCGGACATCATCCGCAAGTCGATCCAGGCGGCCACGGCCCGCGTCGCGGCCCGCAAGGCCCGCGACCTGACCCGCCGCAAGGGCCTGCTGGAGAGCGCCTCGCTGCCGGGCAAGCTCTCGGACTGCCAGTCGAACGACCCGACCAAGTGCGAGATCTTCATCGTCGAGGGTGACTCCGCCGGCGGCAGCGCGAAGTCCGGCCGCAACCCGATGTACCAGGCGATCCTGCCCATCCGCGGCAAGATCCTGAACGTCGAGAAGGCCCGGATCGACAAGATCCTCCAGAACACCGAGGTCCAGGCGCTGATCAGCGCCTTCGGCACCGGTGTGCACGAGGACTTCGACATCGAGAAGCTCCGCTATCACAAGATCATCCTGATGGCGGACGCCGACGTCGACGGCCAGCACATCAACACCCTGCTGCTGACCTTCCTCTTCCGCTTCATGCGTCCGCTGGTCGAGGCCGGGCACGTCTACCTGTCCCGCCCGCCGCTCTACAAGATCAAGTGGGGCCGCGACGACTTCGAGTACGCGTACTCGGACCGCGAGCGCGACGCCCTGGTCGAGCTCGGCAAGCAGAACGGCAAGCGCATCAAGGAAGACTCGATCCAGCGCTTCAAGGGTCTGGGCGAGATGAACGCCGAGGAGCTGCGCGTCACCACCATGGACGTGGACCACCGCGTGCTCGGCCAGGTCACGCTGGACGACGCGGCGCAGGCCGACGACCTGTTCTCGGTGCTGATGGGTGAGGACGTCGAAGCGCGGCGCTCCTTCATCCAGCGCAACGCCAAGGACGTCCGCTTCCTCGACATCTGAGTCGGCCTCCGCTGACCGCCCGAAAGGACTTCTGACCGGCAATGGCCGACGAAACCACCCCCACCGCAGAGAATCCCGCGGAGGAGCAGCCCGTGCTGCGCATCGAGCCCGTCGGGCTCGAGACGGAGATGCAGCGCTCCTACCTCGACTACGCGATGTCCGTCATCGTCTCGCGCGCGCTGCCCGACGTGCGGGACGGCCTCAAGCCCGTCCACCGCCGCGTGCTGTACGCGATGTACGACGGCGGCTACCGGCCCGAGAAGGGCTTCTACAAGTGCGCCCGCGTCGTCGGCGACGTCATGGGCACCTACCACCCGCACGGTGACTCCTCGATCTACGACGCCCTGGTCCGCCTGGCCCAGCCGTGGTCGATGCGCATGCCGCTGGTGGACTCCAACGGCAACTTCGGCTCCCCGGGCAACGACCCGGCGGCCGCCATGCGGTACACCGAGTGCAAGCTCATGCCGCTGGCCATGGAGATGCTCCGGGACATCGACGAGGAGACCGTCGACTTCACGGACAACTACGACGGCCGCAACCAGGAGCCGACGGTCCTGCCGGCGCGCTTCCCGAACCTGCTGGTGAACGGCAGCGCCGGTATCGCGGTCGGCATGGCCACCAACATCCCGCCGCACAACCTGCGCGAGGTCGCGGCCGGCGCCCAGTGGGCGCTGGAGCACCCCGAGGCCACGCACGAGGAGCTCCTCGACGCACTGCTGGAGCGCATCAAGGGCCCCGACTTCCCGTCGGGCGCGCTGGTCGTGGGCCGCAAGGGCATCGAGGAGGCGTACCGGACCGGCCGCGGCTCCATCACGATGCGCGCGGTGGTCGAGGTCGAGGAGATCCAGAACCGCCAGTGCCTGGTGGTCACGGAGCTCCCGTACCAGACCAACCCGGACAACCTGGCGCAGAAGATTGCCGACCTGGTCAAGGACGGCAAGATCGGCGGCATCGCCGACGTCCGCGACGAGACCTCGTCCCGGACCGGCCAGCGCCTGGTGATCGTGCTCAAGCGCGACGCCGTCGCCAAGGTCGTGCTGAACAACCTCTACAAGCACACCGACCTGCAGACGAACTTCGGCGCGAACATGCTGGCGCTGGTGGACGGGGTGCCGCGCACCCTGTCGATCGACGCGTTCATCCGCCACTGGGTGCAGCACCAGATCGAGGTCATCGTCCGCCGTACGCGCTTCCGCCTGCGCAAGGCGGAGGAGCGGGCCCACATCCTGCGCGGTCTGCTCAAGGCGCTGGACGCCATCGACGAGGTCATCGCCCTCATCCGGCGCAGCAACACCGTCGAGATCGCGCGCGAGGGCCTGATGGGCCTCCTGGAGATCGACGAGATCCAGGCCAACGCCATCCTGGAGATGCAGCTGCGCCGCCTCGCGGCCCTGGAGCGCCAGAAGATCGTCGCCGAGCACGACGAGCTCCAGGCGAAGATCAACGAGTACAACGCGATCCTGGCCTCGCCGGAGAAGCAGCGCTCGATCGTCAGCGAGGAACTGGCGGCGATCGTCGAGAAGTACGGCGACGACCGGCGCTCCAAGCTGGTGCCGTTCGACGGCGACATGTCCATCGAGGACCTGATCGCCGAAGAGGACATCGTCGTCACCATCACGCACGGCGGCTACGTCAAGCGCACCAAGACCGAGGACTACCGCTCGCAGAAGCGCGGCGGCAAGGGCGTGCGCGGCACCAAGCTGAAGCAGGACGACCTGGTCGACCACTTCTTCGTCTCCACCACCCACCACTGGCTGCTGTTCTTCACCAACAAGGGCCGCGTCTACCGGTCCAAGGCGTACGAGCTCCCGGACGCCGGCCGCGACGCGCGCGGGCAGCACGTGGCGAACCTGCTGGCCTTCCAGCCGGACGAGAAGATCGCCCAGATCCTCGCGATCCGCGACTACGAGGCGGCGCCCTACCTGATCCTGGCCACCAAGGGCGGCCTGGTGAAGAAGACGGCGCTCAAGGACTACGACTCGCCGCGTTCGGGCGGTGTCATCGCCATCAACCTCCGGGAGACCGAGGACGGCAGCGACGACGAGCTGATCGGCGCCGAACTGGTCTCCGCCGAGGACGACCTGCTGCTCATCAGCAAGAAGGCGCAGTCCATCCGCTTCACGGCGACGGACGACGCGCTGCGCCCGATGGGCCGCGCCACCTCCGGCGTGAAGGGCATGAGCTTCCGCGAGGGTGACGAACTGCTGTCGATGAGCGTTGTCCGGCCGGGTACGTTCGTGTTCACCGCGACCGACGGCGGCTACGCCAAGCGGACCGCGGTGGACGAGTACCGCGTCCAGGGCCGTGGCGGTCTGGGCATCAAGGCCGCCAAGATCGTGGAGGACCGCGGCTCGCTCGTCGGCGCGCTGGTGGTGGACGAATCGGACGAGATCCTCGCCATCACGCTCGGCGGCGGTGTGATCCGTACGCGCGTCAACGAAGTCAGGGAGACGGGCCGTGACACCATGGGCGTCCAGCTGATCAACCTGGGCAAGCGGGATGCCGTGGTGGGCATCGCCCGCAACGCCGAGGCCGGTCAGGAAGCTGACGAGGTCGACGAGATCGAGACAGGGATCGAGGCCGCGGCAGCCGAGGGAACGGCCGTCGAGGCCGCCGGGGGCGAAGCGTCCCCGGATCGGGAGCACGAGGAGTAAGTCGTGAGTGGAGCCACGGGCGCCGGACCGGCCAAGACTGGAGCGAACGGTGCCCGTGGCCCGGCCGCGGACTCCAAGGGCGGGGAGACCCCCGCCGAGGGCAGGGGGGGAACCGTGACGGACACCCGAGGACCGCAGTCCGAGCCGCAGGCGAAGCCGCAGTCCGGGTCGAAGCAGAAGCAGAAGCCCGCCGCGGACGAGGCCGAGGCCAAGGTCAAGGCCAAGGACGCGGCCGGGCAGCCCTACCGTCCCCCGCAGGCGTACGCGGCGCCCAAGAAGCCGGGTGTGCAGCGGGGGCCCGTTCCGGGGACCCGTACGACGCCCCGGACGCGCAAGGCGCGGCTGCGGGTGGCCAAGGCCGACCCGTGGTCGGTGATGAAGGTCAGCTTCCTGCTGTCCATCGCGCTCGGCATCTGCACGATCGTGGCGTCGGTGGTGCTGTGGATGGTCATGGACGCCATGGGCATCTTCTCGACCGTCGGCGGCACCATCAGCGAGGCCACCGGCTCGAACGAGGGCAACGGGTTCGACCTCCAGTCGTTCCTGTCGCTGCCGCGCGTGCTGATCTTCACCTCGGTCATCGCGGTGATCGACGTCGTGCTGATGACCGCCCTGGCGACGCTGGGCGCGTTCATCTACAACCTGTCGGCGGGCTTCGTGGGCGGCGTGGAGCTCACGCTGGCCGAGGACGAATGACCGCCGACTGACCTGCGGGAAAGCCCCGGAGGAACGGATTTGGGTTCCACTGCGTCTGTGCGCTAATCTTCAGGAGTCAGCGCGCAGGCGCGGAGGGGCTATAGCTCAGTTGGTTAGAGCGCATCCCTGATAAGGATGAGGCCACAGGTTCAAATCCTGTTAGCCCCACAGTGAAAGAGACCCCCAGGCCCCCGGGCCTGGGGGTCTTCTTCGTTGCGCCGTCCGGGGGGCTCCCAGATAACCGATCGGTATCGGTCGGTGTGTATTGTTGGCGCCCAGAAGTCCCCAACGTCAACGAAAGACGAGGTCGCGCGGTGAAGAAGCTGCTCCTGGTCGCACTGGCCGCCATCGGCGGGCTCCTCGTGTACCGCCAGATCCAGGCGGACCGCGCCGAGCAGGACCTGTGGACGGAGGCTACCGACTCCGTGCCTTCCGGTTCCGGCGTGTGAGCCCCACGTTTGATCTCATGAAGCCCCGGCTGCCGCTGCAGTCGGGGCTTCGTGCTGTCCGGGCCGCGTTACTCGCCGGGGCCCTGGGGGCGGCGCTCTGGCCCGCCGGGAACGCCCTGGCGGCCCCCGGGGCGGCCCCGCGGCAGCTGCCGGAGTACCGCACGGCCGACGGGGCGCGGCGGATCGAGGGGAAGCCCTCCACGGCGGACGCCCCGCTGCTGGAGGCCGGCGCGGTGTACGAGGACGTCCTGGCGCCGGGCGAGCGGGTGTACCGGCTCAACCTGGACGCGGCCTCCAGCGTGTACGTCTCCGCGGTGCTGCACCCGCCGGCCGGGACGGCGGCCGGGTACGGGGACGGCCTGGAGGTCGAGCTCATGACCACCGCCGGCCGCTCCTGCCCCGGCAACCCCGGCCGGGCGGCGTTCGGTTACGACGCGGTCCCGCTCGGGGCGGTGGGGCAGCGGCTGCTCGCGGAGGACGCCGAGTGCCAGGCGGCCGGGACGTACTACGCGAAGGTGACCCGCAGCGCCGCCGGGAAGGACTCCCCGCGGGCCGCCTGGCCGCTGGAGCTCCAGGTGCGGCGGGAGCCGGCCCCGGCCGCCGGGACCGCCCCGACGGCGGCGCCGAGCGCGTGGCCCTCGGCCTCCCCGGTGCTGCCGGGCACCGACCCCGTCCCGCGCGGCGGGGGCACCGGATTCAACGACGCGCGGGCGCTGGACGCGGGGGTGTGGCGGGACGAACTGCGGCCCGGGCAGACGCGGTTCTACCGGGTGCCGCTGGACTGGGGGCGGCAGCTCGGGATCGGCGCCGAGATCGCGAAGGCCCGGATGACGAAGGAGTACGGCTCGGCGTCGGACGGGCTCACCGTCGCGCTGTACAGCCCGTACCGGGGGCCGGTGGACTCGAAGGACACCCCGTACGACGGGAAGCAGGCGGCGGTCACCCTGCCGAGGACCGCGCCGGTGGCGTACGGGAACCGGTTCGCCGACGCGGCGGCGGTGCGGGCCGTGCGGGTGGCCGGCTGGTACTACGTCGCGGTCACGCTGGGCGGGAAGGTCGGGGAGTTCACCGAGGACGCCGCCGCGGTGCCGTTGACGCTGCGCGTGGAGGTGACGGGTGGCGGTGCGGGCGGCGGGGCGCCGGCGTACCGGGAGAGCCTGGCGGCGGCCGGGTTCGGGGTCGGGGAGGCCGAGCGGGGCGCGGCGCGGGAGGGGCTGACGGCTTCGGAGGCGGCGGCCGCGCGGGAGGACCACCGGTTCGCGATGCGGGTCGTCGCGGGGGCGGGGTTCGGGACGGGGGCGGTGTTGTCGCTGGTGCTGGGGGGCTGGGTGCTGCTGGCGCGGCGGGGGAGGCGTTGAGTTCCGCCGGGGGTGGTGCGGGTGCGGGGTGCCCGCGGTCCTCAGAGGCGGGTCAGGGCCCAGGTGCCGGTCGCGAAGCAGAGCAGGGCGGCCGTGAGGAGGGCCGCGGTGACCTTCGGGCCGGGCGGGGGGACGCGGCGCGGGGCGGCCGGGGGCGGGGCCGGGGGTGCCAGGTGGAAGCCGGTCGTGTCCGGGGCCGGGGTCCGGACCGGGGAGCCGCCGCGTACCGGGGGCGCCTGTGCGGCGGGCGGCGTCACGGGGCCCTGCGGGGTGTAGCCCGGGGGGAGGGGGGACAGGTGGTCGAAGATTTCCACCGGTTCCTCGTCCGCGGCGGGGGCGGGGAGCAACTGGACTGCCTCGGCAAGGGCCTTGCGCGCCCCTGTGGCGGTCCGGAACCGGTTCGCGGGGTTCGGGTGCAGGAGGTTGGCGATGACGTCCCACAGGGGCGCCGGGACGCCTTCAGGGGCCTCGGGGACGCCGTGGACGGGAAAGTGTTCGAGCAGGGCCCGGGAATCGGGCTTGCGGCCCGTCAGCAGGTACAGGGCGACCAGCCCGACGGCGAAGAGGTCGGCGGGGAAGTCCGGCTCGGCGCCGCGCAGTTGTTCCGGAGCGAAGTAGCCCGGGGTGCCGACCGCCAGGCCCGTCTCGGTCAGCCTGGGCTCGCCCTTGCGCAGGGAGATCCCGAAGTCGGAGAGCCGCAGGTGCGGCCGCCCCTTCCCGGTGGCCTCCAGCAGGAGGTTGGCGGGTTTGACGTCGCGGTGGACGACGCCCTCCGCGTGCACCGCCGCCAGCCCCGACAGGAGCTGGTCGAGCAGGAGGCACGCGAAGCGGGGCGGCAACGGCCCGTAGTCCGCGACCACATGGGCCAGGGAGCCGCCGCCGACCAGGTCCATCGTGAGCAGGACCTCGTCGTCGTCGGCCGCCCATCCGGAGGGGGTCAGGACGTGCGGGTGGTCGATGCGCAGGGCCTGTTCGCGCACGAACCTCAGGAGCATGGGGGCGTCGGTCCGCAGGAGCACCTTCGCCGCGACGTAGCGGCCCCGGCGCCGGTCCCAGGCCCGCCAGACGGCGCCCGCGCCGCCCTGCCCGATCGGGTCCACCAGCTCGTACCGGCCGGCGAAGAGCTCGCCCATCGCTGTGCCCGTCCCCCCGTTCCGTCCCCCGTCGCCCCCCGGCGCGTCAGTTCTGGTGGGCCTCGTAGTGGGCCACCGCCTCCGCCGTGCGCCCGGCGCCGTACACCCGGAGGAACTCGGCCAGTTCGGGGTGGCTGGGGGCGAGGGCGTCGGCCGCGTCGATGATGTCGCCGGCCGCCGAGACCGACCGCAGCAGCGACTGGATCTCGCGGACCACCCGCTTGACGGTGGGGGCGCCGGAACTCGTGGTGGTCTGGCCGCTGTTGCTGAGGACGGAGCCTCCCTGGGTGTTCTTGATCTCGTCCATCCGGTCGGTGGCCTCGCCCGCGCTGACGCTGCCGTCCGCCACCTGCCCGGCGAGGTCCTGGAGGGCCTGCACCCGCTGGACGACGGCGGGGTTCCCGATCTTGGCGCGCTGCCCGCTCATCAGCTGGGACAGCATCGGCGCCGACAGCCCGAGGACAGCAGCGAGGCGAGCCTGGTTCAGACCGAGGTCATCTATGAGCCGTCGGAACAGGGCGCCGAGCGGCTCCCCGTACCAACTGCGCTGAAGCTCCCGGGCTCTGGCGGTGGCCTCTTGCTGTACTGCGTCCACGCTTACTACTCCCCTTCGCTGGTGCGAACCTCGCGAGCATCTTACGGAGCGTGGTCGCGGGGCGGGAGTCCCCATCATTTTGCGGGATGTGGGGGTGCACCGGGTACTCTGTCCTGCGGAACGGACACTCCTCCCCGGGGGGAGGGCCCGCGTCCGGACGCACGGGGCCTTAGCTCAGTTGGTAGAGCGCTGCTTTTGCAAGGCAGATGTCAGGAGTTCGAATCTCCTAGGCTCCACTTCACGAGACCCCCTGACCTGCGAAAACGCCGGTCAGGGGGTCTTTTGCGTCCCCCGGACGGCCCTGTCGCGGGGCCGCCCGGCCGCCCTTGGACGAGAGTGGGAGGAGGTACGCACCCAGGTACCGCCCAGGGGGCACCCACACCACGCCGGAGGCGCACGCAGATGGGACTCTTCGACTTCCTCAAGCACGACAAGAAGAAGCAGCAGGAGCAGACCGAGCAGCAGGCGGCCGCTCCGGGCGCGGGCGCCGCCGCGCCGACGCCCTCCGACATGGGCTCGAAGTACACCGACGCGGCGGCGGCCACCAAGGCGGCCGCCGAGCGGATGGCGGCCGCGGCCCCGCCCACGGCGGCCGCGGCGCCGAAGTCGGCCATGCCGCCGAAGGCCGGAGCGGGACAGGTCCGGCCGCACACCGGGGCGGCCGAGCCCAGCGACCTGTCGGCCGCGCACAAGGCGGTACCGGTGCCGCCGAAGCCGGCGCCGGCGGCCAAGAAGCGCACGTACACGGTCAAGCCGGGGGACTCGCTCTCCGCGATCGCCCGCCGCGAGCTCGGCAACGAGGCCCGCTGGCGCGAGCTGTACGCCCTGAACCGGGGCGTGATCGGCGCCAACCCCGATCTCGTCCACCCAGGGCAGGTGCTGACGCTGCCCAGCTGAGCGGGCGCCGGACGGTACGCGCGGAAGGGGCCCGGATCCTGGTGGATCCGGGCCCCTTCCGTGGTGTGCGCGCCCGAGCGGACGGGCTCAGTGCGCGCCGTTCTCCTTCTCCTTGGCCGCCAGTTCGTCGTCGAAGTTCGCCGGTGCGGAGTCCTGCGCCGACAGCTCGGTGGCGGCCGGCGGCTCCACGAGCCAGTCCGGGTTCGACTGCCGGTCCCACCACTTCCAGGCCGCGAACGCCCCGCCGGCCAGGAGGCCGACGAGCGCGACCCCCTTGAACATCCGCGCGCACTTCGCGCGCCGTTCGGCGCGCCGCACCAGCCGCTGCACGTCCTGCACGGAGACCTGTCCGCGCAGCGCGGCCAAGGCGGCCATGGACCGGTTCGAGGCCTCCTCCGCGACGGGGTGGGCGGCGGCGAGGGCGCTCTCCAGGCGCGGCGCCGTGTAGTCGACGGCGTGCCGGCAGGCCTGCCGCGTCTGGTGGACGGCCTTGGTGGCGGCCCGGTCCACGTTCGGCGGCAGGTGCGTGCGGGCCGCCGTCATCCGTGGGTGCAGATGGGTGTCGTAGGCGGCGCGGGCCTGTTGGGACGCCTGGTTGGCGGCGGACGAGACCTTCGGGGCCAGCCGCGCGTTCGCCTCCTGGGCGTAGTGGACGGCCGCGTCCCTGGCGGTCCCCGCATAGGGTGCCACCACTTCCGCCGCGTGCCTCATCGCGTCCCTGGCGTTCTCGGCGGCCAGGCTCACGCTGTCCTTGCGGGTCACGGGATCCTCCTCCTCGGTGGCGGACACAGTTCACCTTTCCACCCTTTGTCGGATCATGCCTGTCCGGGCGGTGCGGGGCATGCGTGACGGGGCATCCGGGGCGAGAGGGCATCCGGGTGGCGGAATTTCCGCCGGGCAGCGGCCCCCGTGGGAGGATCGGGACGACAGCGATGACTATGGAAGGCAGATCCGTGGCCGAGAAGCTCTACGCCACCCTGAAGACGAACCACGGCGACATCGAGATCGAGCTGCTGGAGAACTTCGCGCCGAAGACCGTCCGGAACTTCGTCGAGCTCGCCACGGGCGCCCGCGAGTGGACCCGTCCCACGGACGGCCAGAAGACCACGGCCCCGCTCTACGACGGCACCGTCTTCCACCGCGTCATCAGCGGCTTCATGATCCAGGGCGGCGACCCGCTGGGCAACGGCACCGGCGGCCCCGGCTACCAGTTCGCCGACGAGTTCCACCCGGACCTGGCCTTCACCAAGCCGTACCTGCTCGCCATGGCCAACGCCGGCCCGGGCACCAACGGCTCGCAGTTCTTCATCACCGTCGCGCCCACCGCCTGGCTGACCCGCAAGCACACCATCTTCGGCGAGGTCACCGACAAGGCCAGCCAGAAGGTCGTGGACGCCATCGCGGCGGGCCCGACCAACCCGCGCACCGAGCGTCCGCTGGACGACGTGATCATCCAGTCGGTCTCCGTGGAGCGGCGCGCGGCCACGCGCTGACGGGAACCAACGCGGCCCGCCCGTCCGTACTGCTTGTGTACGGACCGGACGTGTCCGGACCGGCAGGGGCGTGCCCCCTGCCCCGCCGCTGACCGAGGGGACCGATGGACACCGAGCGTCTGCCGGGCTGCTACCGCCACCCGGACCGCGACACCGGCATCAGCTGTGCCCGCTGTGACCGGCCCATCTGCCCGGAGTGCATGATCAGCGCCTCGGTCGGCTACCAGTGCCCGGAGTGCGTCCGCGGCGGATCCGGCACCGGGCACGCCCCGGCGGCCAACGCGCCGCGGACGGTCGCGGGCGGACTGGTCGCCGCCGATCCCCAGCTCGTCACCAAGATCCTGATCGGGATCAACGCGGCGGTGTTCCTCGCCGCGTACGCCGTCCCGGGCCTGGCGGTCCGGCTGGAGCTGCTGGGCCGGTACGTGGAGTACTACGGGGCGCCCCTGGAGGGCGTCTCCACCGGGCAGTACCACCGGCTGCTGACCTCGGTGTTCCTGCATGTCGAGTGGTGGCACATCTTCGGCAACATGGTCGCCCTGTGGGTGATCGGCGGCCCGTTGGAGGCGGCCCTGGGCCGGGCCCGGTACCTGGTGCTCTACCTGCTGTCGGGCCTGGGCGGCAGCGCCCTGGTCTACCTGCTGACCGCGCCGAACACCCCGACGCTCGGCGCGTCCGGCGCCATCTGCGGGCTGCTCGGCGCCACCGTGGTCCTGGCCCGGCGGCTGCGCTACGAGATGCGGCCGGTGCTGATCACCCTCGGGCTGATGCTGCTGGTGACCTTCGTGCCCCTGGGGGGCGGCTGGTCGGTGTCGTGGCAGGCCCACATCGGCGGCCTGGTGACGGGCGCGCTGGTCGCCCTCGGGCTGCTCGCCCCCGCCACGGGCAGACGGCGCACCCTGGTCCAGGGGGCGGTCTGCGGGGCGGTCCTGCTGCTCACGGCAGCGGTGGTCGTCCTGCGGACCGCCGCACTCACCTGATCACACCGGCGTCAACTCTCCACAGAGTTATCCACAGATCTTCTGTCTTTTCCTCAGGTGTGGATGACGCTGTGGATAACTCATGGGGAGAGCTTGCGCCGCTGGGCTATCCGTGTACTACTTCCACTGCGTGGAGACGCCGAATCCGGCGGCGATGAATCCGAAACCGACCACGATGTTCCAGTTGCCCAGCGCCTCGATCGGCAGCTGGGTGTCGGTCACGTAGAAGACGACGATCCACGCGAGACCGATCAGGAAGAGCGCCAGCATGACCGGGGCGACCCAGCCGCGGCTCCCCAGCCTGATCTGCTGCGCCTGCTGCTTCGTCGGCGGCGGCGTGTAGTCGTCCTTCTTGCGGATACGTGACTTCGGCACGAGGGGCTCTCCTGTCGATGCGCTGGGGGACCTTGCCTGCCCCGGGCGTCCGTTAGCGTAGTGGACCTGTGGCGTTGAAGGAGAAGGGTACGTTGACCAATTCCGACGACTCCTCCGCGGGTCCCCGCCGCCGGCCCAGGCCGGTGCGGCTGCTCACGGCCGCCGTGTTCGCCCTGGCGGGCCTCATCTTCGTCACCAGCTTCAACACGTCCAAGGGTACGAACATCCGCACGGACGCCTCCCTCCTCAAGCTCTCCGACCTGATCCACGAGCGCAGCGCCAACAACGCCGAGCTGGAGAAGAACGCCGCCGCCGTCCGCGCCCAGGTCGACGCCCTCGCCGACCGCGACAACGGCAGCACCAAGGCCGAGGACGCCAAGCTCGCCGCCCTGCGCAAGGCCTCCGGCACCGAGGAGCTGACCGGCAAGGGCCTCAGCGTCACCCTCAACGACGCCCCGCCGAACGCCACCGCCCGCGTCCCGGGCGTCCCCGAGCCGCAGCCCAACGACCTCGTGATCCACCAGCAGGACCTCCAGGCCGTGGTGAACGCGCTGTGGCTGGGCGGCGCCGAGGGCATCGAGGTCATGGGCCAGCGGCTGATCGCCACCAGCGCCGTGCGCTGCGTCGGCAACACCCTGATCCTCCAGGGCCGCGTCTACTCGCCCCCGTACAAGGTGTCGGCGGTCGGCGACCCCGGCGCACTGCGCAAGGCCCTGAACAACTCCCCCGCCATCCAGAACTACCAGCTGTACGTCAACGCGTACGGGCTCGGCTGGAAAGTGGAGGAGGACAAGCGGCTGACACTTCCCGGCTACTCCGGCACAGTGGACCTCCACTATGCGAAGCCGCTGGAGTCCGCCTCGCCCTGACGCCGTACCGCGCCTGCTGGTACGCACGTTCAGCGAACTGTGCCTGACGGCCGGGACGCTGATCGTGCTGTTCACCGCGTACGTCCTGCTGTGGACCGGGGTCAAGGCGGACCGGGCCATGGACGGGGAGCGGGGCCGGCTGCGCGACCGCTGGGCGGTGGCCGCCCCCGCCCCCGCGCCCCCGCCGGACCCGTCCGCCGCCTCACCGGCCCCCGCCGCCCCCGCCCCGCGGCCGTACCCCGCCGGGCAGGCCTTCGCCGAGATGTACGTCCCCCGCTTCGGCGCGGACTGGAGCAAGCCGGTCCTGGAGGGCACGGACACCGGCCTCCTCAAGAAGGGCCTCGGCCACTACACCGGCAGCGCCCGCCCCGGCGGGGACGGGAACTTCGCCGTCGCCGGCCACCGGCGCACCTACGGCGACCCCTTCAAGGACCTGGACGAGCTGCGCCCGGGCGACACCGTGATCGTCCGCGACGCGGTCAACCGTTACACCTACACCGTCCGGGCGGAGCCGCTGCGGGTCCTGCCCACCGAGACCGGGGTCGTGGACCCCGTCCCCGCCCGCTCCCCCTTCGCCGCCCCCGGCAAGTACCTCACCCTCACCACCTGCGACCCCGAGTGGGGCCACAGCCACCGCCTGGTCGTCTGGGCGGAGCTCACCGCCACGGCGCCCGTCGGACCCGGAGGATTGCCCGGGTGACCCCCGCCGCCGGGCCCCCGGCCCGTAGTCTGGTGCGGTACCGCCCCCGCGGTGCGTGAGTGAATCGTGGACGACGAAGGAAACAGACGGAATGTACGGCTGGATCTGGCGGCATCTGCCGGGCAACGCGTGGGTGCGGGCGCTGATCTCTCTCGTACTGGTCCTGGCGGTGGTGTTCGTGCTGTTCCAGTACGTCTTCCCGTGGGCCGAGCCGCTCCTTCCCTTCAACGATGTGACGGTGGACGAGGGATCGGGAGCCACTCCGTGAGCGCGCGCATTCTGGTTGTCGACAACTACGACAGCTTTGTCTTCAATCTGGTCCAGTACCTCTACCAGCTCGGCGCCGAATGCGAGGTGCTGCGCAACGACCAGGTGGAGCTCGCCCACGCCCAGGACGGCTTCGACGGCGTCCTGCTCTCCCCCGGACCGGGCACGCCCGAGGAGGCCGGGGTCTGCGTCGACATGGTCCGGCACTGCGCCGACACCGGCGTCCCCGTCTTCGGCGTCTGCCTCGGCATGCAGTCCATGGCCGTCGCCTACGGCGGTGTCGTGGACCGGGCGCCCGAGCTGCTGCACGGCAAGACCTCCCCCGTGGTCCACGAGGGCCTCGGGGTCTTCGCCGGGCTGCCCTCGCCGTTCACCGCGACCCGCTACCACTCCCTGGCCGCCGAACCGCAGACCCTGCCCGACGTGCTGGAGGTCACCGCCCGCACCGAGGACGGGATCATCATGGGCCTGCGGCACCGGGAGCACGACGTGGAGGGCGTCCAGTTCCACCCCGAGTCGGTGCTCACCGAGTGGGGCCACCGGATGCTCGCCAACTGGCTCGTGCGCTGCGGTGACGCCGGCGCCGTCGCCCGGTCGGAAGGCCTGGCCCCGGTGGTGGGCAAGGCCGTCGCGTGACGACGGTCGCGCCGTCCGCGCCCAACGAGGGCCGGGCCGCGCGGCGCAGGGCTGCGCAGGAGGCCGCGAAACGCTCGCACGCGCGGGCCCGCAAAGGAGGCGGGCGGGGCCGCCGTCGCGCCCGCCCGCGGTCCGGCGGACCCGTGGTGGTGCTCAGCCGGGCCGTCGGCGAGCTGTTCATCACCGCCGGCGTGGTGATGCTGCTGTTCGTCGCCTACCAGCTCTGGTACACGAACCTGCTGGCGCAGCGGTCGGCCGACGGGGCCGCCGGTTCCCTGCGCCAGACCTGGGAGCATCCTCCGGCGGCCGCCGCACCGCCCGTGGCCGCCTTCGAGGCGGGGCAGGGCTTCGCCATCCTCCACATCCCCAAGCTGGACCTCAAGGTCCCCGTGGCCGAGGGCGTCAGCAAGGCGAAGGTGCTCGACAAGGGGATGGTCGGCCACTATGCGGAGGGCGCCCTGAAGACGGGCATGCCGGCCGACAAGGAGGGCAACTTCGCGCTCGCCGGGCACCGCAACACCCATGGCGAACCGTTCCGGTACATCAACCAGCTGGCGCCGGGCGATCCGATCGTGGTCGAGACCCGGGACGCGTACTACACGTACAAGATGACCTCGGCCCTGCCGCAGACCTCCCCGGCGAACGTCTCCGTGATCAAGTCGGTGCCGGAGGGTTCCGGGTTCACCGGACCCGGCCGGTACATCACGCTGACGACCTGCACCCCGGAGTTCACGAGCACCTACCGGATGATCGTATGGGGCAGGATGGTCGACGAACGCCCGCGCAGCCAGGGTGCTCCGCCCGCGCTGAACAGCCGCTGAACAGCCCGTAAGGACGAATCCGCAGTGTCTCGTGCCCGCCGCCGCTCCGCACCGCCGCCCGCCGACCGCAGTGTGGTCGCCGGGGCCCTGAGCCTGCTGGGGGAGCTCCTGATCACCATCGGGCTGATCCTGGGGCTGTTCGTGGCGTACTCGCTGTGGTGGACCAACGTCCTCGCCGACCGGCAGGCCTCGGCCGGGGGCGACCAGGTCCGCCGGCAGTGGCAGCAGACCCCCGGCGCCGCCACGGGCGGGACCGGGCAGCCCGGGGCCCTCGACACCCAGGACGGGATCGGCTTCCTGCACGTGCCGTCGATGAAGAACGGCGAGGTGCTGGTGAAGCCCGGCACCTCCTCCGAGGTCCTCAACGACGGCGTGGCCGGCTACTACACCGACCCCGTGAAGTCGGCCCTGCCCTGGGACGACAAGGGCAACTTCGCGCTGGCCGCGCACCGCGACGGGCACGGGGCGAAGTTCCACAACATCGACAAGGTGAAGAAGGGCGACTCGGTCGTCTTCGAGACCAAGGACACCTGGTACGTCTACAAGGTCTTCGCCGAGCTCACCCAGACCTCGAAGTACAACACGGACGTGATCAACCCGGTCCCGAAGGAGTCGGGCAGGACCGCCCCCGGCCGCTACATCACGCTGACGACCTGCACCCCGGTCTACACCTCGAAGTACCGGTACATCGTCTGGGGCGAGCTGGTGCGGACCGAGAAGGTCGACGCCCAGCGCACGCCTCCGGCGGAGCTGCGCTGACGTTTCACGTGAAACAGGCCCGGCACCCCTCAGGGGTGCCGGGCCTGTTTCACGTGAAACGTGGTGCCGTCGCTATCGGCCGTCGCTATCGGCCGCCGGTGAGGCCGCCGAAGATGCCTCCGCCGCCCTGCTGGCCCCCGTCCTGGGGCTGGTTCGGGTTCGCCATGGTGCGGACGTTGATCACCGTGCCGGCCGGGACCGGGCTGCCGGCCGGCGGGTCGGAGGTCACCACGATGGCGTTGTCGTCGGTCGGGCCGCCCAGGACCGACCCGAAGTTCAGGTTGACCTGCTTCAGGGTGTTCTTGGCCTGGGCCACCGTCTGCCCCGTCAGCGGCGGCACGGCCGACGGCTGGGCGTTGCCCTTGGCGATGCTGACGTTGACGGTGGTGTCCTTGGGCAGCTGCGTGCCGGGCTCGTACTGCTGGGCCACGATCGTCTTGGGCGCGGCCCCGGGCTGGTCCACCTCGGTGGTGCTGCCCAGCTTGAGCTTGGCGTCCTGGAGCGCCTTGATCGCCTGGTCCTTGGTCATTCCGCCGAGGTTCGGGACGGCGCCCTTCGCGATCTCCTTGGCGACCGTGAGGGTGACCACGGAGCCCTGCTCGGCCTGTGCGCCGGCCTTGGGGTTCTGGTCCATCACCGTGCCGGGGCTGGCACCGTCGGACTCGACGAGCTTCTTCTCGACCTGCAGCTTGCTCTTCTTCATCAGCGCCTCGGCGTCCTCGAACTTCAGCCGCGAGGCGTCCGGGACGGCCACCTTGGGCGCGCCCGAGGAGACCTTGACCTTGACGACCGAGCCCTTGTCGACCTTGGTGCCGTCGGCCGGGTTCTGCGAGCAGACGCTGCCCTTGGGCTGCTCCGCGCAGGGCTCCTCGGCCTCCTTCTCCACGGTGAGCCCCACGTTCTTGCCGCTGCTCTGCGCCGACTCGAAGGTCTGGCCGACGAGCTTGGGCACGGCGGGGCGGTTGTCCGTGGGGGTGAAGATGGTCTTGCCGATCAGGATCGCGCCGACCAGCACGAGCACCGCCGCGACGGCCAGCAGGATCGTCGAGGCCCGGCTCTTCTTCTGCTGCCGGCGCCCGTGGCCCTGGTCGTAGCCGCCCTGGTCCTGGTAGCCGTATCCGCCGTCGCCCCCGGGGGGCATCGGCGGCATCATCGAGGTCTGGCCCGCGTCCGGGGAGCGCAGGGCGGTGGTGGGCTGGTCGTAGCCCTGGTGCCCGTATCCACCCTGGTCGGGGTAGCCGTAGCCGGCGCCCATGGTGGCGGTCGCGGCGACGGGCTGGCCCTCAAGGCAGGCCTCGATGTCGGCCCGCATCTCGTCAGCGGACTGGTAGCGGTAGTCGGGGTCCTTGACCAGGGCCTTGAGGACGATGGCGTCCATCACGGGCGTGATCTCGGGGTCGAAGTTCGACGGCGGCTGCGGTTCTTCCCGTACGTGCTGGTAGGCGACCGCCACGGGGGAGTCGCCGACGAACGGGGGCCGCACGCACAGCAGCTCGTAGAGCAGGCAGCCCGCGGAGTAGAGGTCGGAGCGCGCGTCGACCTGCTCGCCCTTGGCCTGCTCCGGGGAAAGGTACTGGGCGGTGCCGATCACGGCGGCCGTCTGCGTCATGGTCATCCCGGAGTCGCCCATGGCGCGGGCGATGCCGAAGTCCATCACCTTGACCTGGCCGGTCCGGGTGAGCATGACGTTCGCGGGCTTGATGTCGCGGTGCACGATGCCGGCGCGGTGCGAGTACTCCAGCGCCTGGAGGATGCCGATGCACATCTCCAGGGTCCGCTCGGGCAGCAGCTTGCGGCCGGAGTGCAGCAGCTCGCGCAGGGTGGAGCCGTCGACGTACTCCATCACGATGTACGGGATGGAGATGTTGTCGACGTAGTCCTCGCCGGTGTCGTAGACCGCGACGATGGCCGGGTGGTTGAGCGACGCGGCCGACTGGGCCTCGCGGCGGAACCGGGCCTGGAAGGACGGATCACGGGCGAGGTCGGCGCGCAGGGTCTTGACGGCGACGGTACGGCCGAGCCGGGTGTCGTGCCCGAGGTAGACCTCGGCCATGCCACCACGGCCGAGCACGTGGCTCAGCTCGTACCGGCCGCCGAGGCGACGCGGCTCTTCCATAACGTTCCAGCCCTCTCCGTCAGTCCCGACCGCACCCGTGTGTGGTCCGGCGGTGTGCTGTTCGCGGCAAGGCTACCGGCCGATCGTCGGTGATCGGTTCGTGACCACAGGCTGATATCGGACCGGTACCGAGCGCTCGGATCCTGTCTGCGGGTCTCATCCCTTGTTCTTCAGGACGGCTTCCATGACGGCCTTCGCGACCGGCGCGGCCAGGCCGCCGCCGGTGATGTCCTCGCGGTCCTGGACGGCGCTGTCCTCGATGACGACGGCGACGGCCACGGGGGAGGAACCGTCGGGCAGCTCCGCGTAGGAGATGAACCAGGCGTAGGGGCGCTTGGCGTTCTTCTCGCCGTGCTGGGCGGTACCGGTCTTGCCGCCGACCTTGACGCCCTTGATCCTGGCCGTGGTGCCCGTGCCGTTCTCGACGACGTTCACCATCATCTGCTGGACCTTCTGCGCGTTCGCCGCGCTGAGGGGCCGGCTCATCTCCGACGGCTCGTGCTTCTCGATGGTGTCGAGGTTGGGCGCGGTCAGCTGCTCGACCATGTACGGCTTCATCAGCTTGCCGTCGTTGGCGATGGCGGCGGTGACCATGGCCATCTGGAGCGGGGTGGCCGCCGTGTTGAACTGGCCGATCGAGCTCAGCGCGTTGCCGTCCTTGCCCATGGTCTTGTCGTAGACGCTGGCGAAGGCGCGGACCGGGGTGTCGATGGTGCTGTTGAAGCCGAACTTCTGGGCGGTCTCGACCATGCCGTCGCGGCCGACCTTGTCACCGATGTGCGCGAAGACCGAGTTGCAGGAGACCTGGAGGGCGTAGTTCAGGGTCGCCTTCTCGCAACCCGTGGCGTGGTTGACCATCGGGGTCTTCGTGCCGGGCAGGATGTACGGCTCGGGGGTGTCGGTCGGCGCGTTGATGTCGCTGATCACCCCGTGCTCCAGCGCGGCGGCGGTGGTGACCACCTTGAAGGTGGAGCCCGGCGGGTACGTCTCGCGCAGGGCGCGGTTGACCAGGTTCTTGTCGGCGCTGTCGTTCAGCGTCCGCCAGGCCTTCTCGTCGTTCTTCGAGTTGCCCGCGAAGGTCGACGGGTCGTACGACGGGGTGCTGGCCAGGGCCAGGATGGCGCCGGTGCGCGGGTCGATCGCGGCGACCGCGCCCTTCTTGTCGCCGAGCGAGCTGAAGGCGGCCTTCTGGGCGGCGGCGTTCAGGGTGGTGATGACGTTGCCGCCCTGCTTCTTCTCACCGGTGAACATGCCGATCGTCCGGTCGAAGAACAGCCGGTCGTCGTTGCCGGTGAGGATGCCGTCGTCGATCTTCTCCAGCTGGGTGGAGCCGAAGGCCTGCGAGGCGTAGCCGGTGACCGGCGCCCACAGCGGACCGTCGACGTAGGTCCGCTTGAACTTGAAGTCGCTGCCGTCGGTGACCGCGGAACCGGTGATCGGCTGGCCGCCGACGATGATGTTGCCGCGCTCGGTGGCGTACTGGGCGATCTGGACCCGGCGGTTCTCCTTGCGGGTGCTGAGGTCCTCCGCCTGCACGTACTGCAGCCAGTTGGTCCGGATCAGCAGGGCGAGGACGAGGAGCCCGCAGAACAGCGAGATGCGTCGCAGGGGCTTGTTCATGACGGGCGGACCACCTGGGTCATCTCGGAGTCGGGGGACGGGGCGGGGGCCGGGGCGGGGCGGCGTGCGGTGTCGCTGATCCGGATGAGGATGGCGATGAGCACCCAGTTCGCCAGGACGGAGGAACCGCCGGAGGCGAGGAAGGGCATGGTCATGCCGGTGAGGGGGATGAGGCCCATGACCCCGCCGGCGACGACGAAGATCTGGAGGGCGAAGGCGCCGGAGAGCCCGATGGCGAACAGCTTGCCGAAGGGGTCGCGGGCGGCGAGGGCGGTGCGTACGCCCCGCTCGATGATCAGGCCGTAGAGCAGGAGGAAGGCCATGACGCCGGTCAGGCCGAGCTCCTCGCCGACGGTCGAGAAGATGAAGTCGGAGTTGGCGGCGAAGCCGATGAGGTCCGAGTTGCCCTGGCCCCAGCCGGTGCCGAGGACGCCGCCGGAGCCGAAGCTCATGATCGACTGCCCGACCTGCTCACAGGCGCCGGAGGTGCTGTAGCAGGCGAAGGGGTCGAGCCAGGCGGTGACACGGACCTTCACGTGGCTCGCGGTCATGCCGACGACGGTGGCGCCGCCGACCGACATCAGCAGGCCGATGACGATCCAGCTGGTCCGCTCGGTGGCCACGTACAGCATGATCACGAACATGCCGAAGAACAGCAGCGAGGTACCGAGGTCGTTCTCGAAGACGAGGACGAGCAGGCTCATCGCCCAGATCATCAGGATCGGGCCGAGGTCACGGCCGCGCGGCAGGTAGAGGCCCATGAAACGGCGGCTGGCCAGGGCCAGCGCGTCGCGCTTCACCATCAGGTAGCCGGCGAAGAAGATCGCGATGACGATCTTGGCGAACTCGCCGGGCTGGATGGAGAAGCCGCCGACGCTGATCCAGATCTTCGCGCCGAAGACGTCCGCGCCCAGGCCCGGGATCACGGGCAGGATCAGCAGGACGAGGGCGCCGGCCATCGAGATGTACGTGAACCGCTGGAGCACGCGGTGGTCCTTGAGGACCAGCAGGACGACGGAGAACAGGGCGATGGCGAGCCCCGTGTACATCATCTGGCGCGGCGCGGACTCCGTGAAGGTGCCGAAGCTGCGCTTGGCGAGGGTCTGCAGCCGCTCGGACTGGTCGAGGCGCCAGATCAGGACGACGCCGAGCCCGTTGAGCAGGGTCGCGATCGGGAGCAGCAGCGGGTCGGCGTACTTGGCGAAGCGGCGTACGACGAGGTGCGCGATGCCGGCGAGCACGGCGAAGCCGAGCCCGTAGACCAGCATGCCCGGGGGCAGCTCGCCGTGGATCGACAGGCCCACGTTGGCGTAGGCGAAGATCGGGATGACCACGGCGAAGGCGAGCAGCAGGAGCTCGGTGTTCCGCCGGCTCGGCGCCTCGATGGCGCCGATGGTGGTCGTGTTGGTGACAACGCTCATGGTGTGGCGGGCCCCCTGTGCCCGCGTATGTCTACTGCTTCTCGCACTGGCCGACGACAGCCTGCTCCGCGGGAGTCAGGGTGGGGCCGGGCGTCTGGTTGCCCTGCGCTTCGGCAGCGCGGCGGACCTCGTCCTGCTTGCAGGCGGAGACCTGGGTGCCGAGCTCGTCGATCTTCTTGCGCGCCCCGTCGAGGCTGTCTTCGCTGATGGTGGCCTCGACCTGCTTCCGCTTGAAGGACGGCAGGTACTTCAGTTCGATCTCGGGATGATCCGTCTCGACCTGAGAGAGGTGGATCCACGCCAGGTTCTGGCTGATGCCGCGGTACAGCGCCACGTGGTCACCCTTGACGCCCACGTAGTACTGGGTCTGAGTCCAGCGGTGCGCAGCGTACAGGCCTCCGCCGACGACCCCGGCGACGAGCAGCAGGATCAGGGTGCGGGTGGTCCACTTGCGCCCTTTGCCGCGCCGCTTGCGCGGGTGGTCGTAGGAGTCCTCGTACTGGCCGTCGGCGTCGTAGGCCTCGGGTTCGCCGAAGGTTCCGTACGCGGCGCCGCCGCCCTGGCTCTGGTCGGGGTATCCGTAGCCGGCGGCGTCACCGCTGCCCGGGGGGCCGAAGGAGCCCGGGGGCGGCGGGGTCTGGCGGCCGAGACCCGAGGCCCGGCCGGCCGGGGTCTGCATGGCGTTGCCGTCGAACAGCTGGTGCGGGTTCTCGGCGACCGCGCCGACGACCACCGGGGTGTCGCTCAGCTGGGCGGCCATGGTGTCGCCGCTGTCGGTGTCGAGGACGTCCGCGACGATGCAGGTGATGTTGTCCGGTCCGCCGCCGCGCAGGGCGAGCTGGATCAGGGACTGCACCGTCTCGTGCGGGCCGTGGTAGTCGGCGAGGGTCTCCTCCAGGGTCTGGTGGGAGACCACGCCCGACAGGCCGTCGGAGCAGATCAGGTAGCGGTCGCCGGCCCGGACCTCGCGGATGGAGAGGTCGGGCTCCACGACGTCGCCGCTCCCGAGCGCCCGCATCAGGAGGGAGCGCTGCGGGTGGGTGGTGGCCTCTTCCTCGGTGATCCGGCCCTCGTCGACGAGCCGCTGGACCCAGGTGTGGTCCTGGGTGATCTGGGTGAGGACGCCGTCGCGGAGCAGGTAGGCGCGGGAGTCGCCGACATGGACGAGGCCGAGCCGCTGGCCCGTCCACAGCAGGGCGGTCAGCGTCGTGCCCATGCCCTCGAGCTGGGCGTCCTCCTCGACCATGACGCGCAGCTGGTCGTTGGCCTGCTGCACGGCGATGCCGAGGGCGGTGAGGATGTCGGAGCCGGGGACGTCGTCGTCGAGCTGGACGAGCGAGGAGATGACCTCGGAGCTGGCGACCTCGCCGGCGGCCTGGCCGCCCATGCCGTCGGCGACCGCGAGGAGCCGGGGACCGGCGTAGCCGGAGTCCTCGTTGCCCTCGCGGATCATCCCCTTGTGCGATCCGGCGGCGAAACGCAGGGACAGACTCATGCGCACCTGCCCTGTCGACGAAGTTGCTGCCCCGGAATACAACCGGTCTCGAGCCACACTGCCCACCCTCCGGTCGGGAGCGCGCTCGGGCCCGTGTCCCCGGTGGGACGGACCGCTGCGGCTCGCTCGCTCCGCTCGCTCATTCTCGTACTACTTCCGCAGCTCGATGACGGTCTTGCCGATGCGGATCGGGGCGCCCGGCGGAATGGGCGTCGGGGTGGTGAGACGGGTCCGGTCCAGATACGTGCCGTTGGTGGACCCGAGATCCTCGACGATCCACTGGCCGTCACGGTCGGGGTAGATCCTGGCATGGCGGCTGGAGGCGTAGTCGTCGTCCAGCACGATCGTGGAGTCGTGGGCGCGGCCCAGCGTGATCGTCTGTCCGGCGAGGGTCACGGTGGTGCCCGTGAGGGTCCCCTCGGAGACGACGAGCTTGGTCGGCGCTCCCCGGCGCTGGCGCTGCTGGGGCGGGGCGGCCTGCCGTCCCGTCTGCTGCGGCGCGGCGGCGGCCCCGCCGCCGCGGCGCGAGCCGCGCTGCGTGACGCGCGTACCGAAGAGGTCGCTGCGGATGACCTGAACGGCCACGATGACGAACAGCCACAGAACGGCCAGGAAACCCAACCGCATGACCGTCAGGGTCAGCTCTGACATTGCCCCCGCTTCACCCTTCGGCTTGCCGGTAAATGATGGTGGTGCTGCCCACGACGATCCGCGAGCCGTCGCGGAGCGTAGCGCGGGTGGTGTGCTGCCCGTCCACCACGATGCCGTTGGTGGACCCGAGATCCTGGATCGTCGGGGGTGTTCCGGTCCGGATCTCACAGTGCCGGCGGGACACGCCGGGGTCGTCGATCCGCACATCGGCCTCGGTGCTGCGGCCGAGTACGAGCGTGGGACGCGAGATCTGGTGGCGGGTGCCGTTGATCTCGATCCAGCGGCGCATGGTGCCCGGGGCGCCGGAAGACGTGGGGGGGCCGCCGGGGCGGCCGCCGGGTGCGCCCGCGGGCGGACCCGGGGGCATGGGAGGGGCGCCGGCCGGCGGGTAGCCGTAGCCGCCCTGCTGGCCCTGCTGGCCCTGCTGGCCCTGCTGCCCCTGGGGGGCCTGGGCGGGGTCCTGGGAGGTGCTGGAGGCCAGGGTGCGGCTGCGGACCCGGTAGAGGCCCGTGTCCAGGTCCTCCGCCTTCTCCAGGTGGACCTTGATGGGGCCCATGAAGCTGTAGCGCTGCTGCTTGGCGTAGTCGCGGACGAGGCCGGCGAGCTCGTCGCCGAGCTGTCCGGAGTAGGGGCTCAGGCGCTCGTAGTCGCCGGTGCTCAGCTCCACGATGAAGTCGTTGGGGACGACGGTGCGCTCGCGGTTCCAGATGGTGGCGTTGTTGTCGCACTCCCGCTGGAGGGCGCCGGCGATCTCCACCGGCTGGACCTCGGACTTGAACACCTTGGCGAAGGTGCCGTTCACCAGACCTTCGAGACGCTGCTCGAACCGCTTCAGGACTCCCATCGGGCACCTCCTCCGTCGCTGTCGCCCTGTACTGCTTACTGATCGTATCCACGCGTGGCGGATTCGGGTGGTTCCCCTTCGCTCCTGTCCACAGGAGTGTTGGTCCTCACAAGGGATCGTAGGGGCGCTCCGGGAACAGTGTCCCGCACCCGGAGGGGGCTGCGGGAGGGGCCGTCGGGAGGTCCACCGGGGGTGACGGGAAAGCGATTTCAATCCACCCCTTCTGACGTGCTACTGTTTCGACGTCGCCAGGGGAACGGGCCGAAAGGCAAGATCCACTGGAGAGCTACTCGGGCGAGTGGCGGAACGGCAGACGCGCTGGCTTCAGGTGCCAGTGTCCTTCGGGACGTGGGGGTTCAAATCCCCCCTCGCCCACATCGGGGAAGCCCCGATCCGGAATCCGGATCGGGGCTTCCTGCTGTTCCGGGGTGGCCTCCGGCTTTCGGCCCGTCCGACTTTCGTCGTGCGGAGCGAGACGAAAGATAGCGGGTGCCCGGGGCGCCGCTGTCTAGGGTCGGTCGCGTGGATGCCGAGGCGAGGGTACGGGCGGGCAGGGACTGGCTGAAGGGGCCGGAGCCCTGGTCCCGGCGGGTGCTGGCGGGCGATCTGACGATCGCCGGGGTAATGGCGCTCATGGGGCTCAGCATCGACGAACTGGTCGGCAGCTCCGGCCTGAAGACGGTCCTCGGGTGCGTGGCCGTGGTGGTGCTGGTGCTGCTGCGCAGGCGGCTGCCGGCGGCCACGCTGGTGCTGGGGGCCGCCGCGAGCGCGTTCCTGCCAGCCGTGTTCCTCGTGACGGTCGTGCTGGGCTGGTCCGCGGGACGGCGGATCGTCGGCGTGGGCCGGGCGCTCGGCGCGTTCGTACTGGCCTTCCTCGCGTCGGTCGGCCTCACGCTGGTCGACCAGTGGACCCAGACCCGGCCCTTGCTGACGGTCGTGTTCACCACCCTGCTGTTCCTGGCCGCCACCGTCATGCCCGGTCTGGCCAGCCGGTACTGGCACCAGCGCCGGACCCTGCTGAGCGCCCTGCAGGAGCGCAACGACCGGTTGGTGCGGGAGCGGACCATGGTCGCCGGGCAGGCTCGGCTGCGGGAACGGCAGCGGATCGCCCAGGACATGCACGACAGCCTGGGCCACCAGCTGGCGCTGATCTCCGTGCACACCGGGGCGCTGGAGGTGGACCCCTCGCTCACCGACCGCCAGCGGGAGGCGGTCGGGGTGCTGCGGCAGGCCTCCGTGGCGGCGATGCACGAGCTGCGGGAGGTCGTGGGGATCCTGCGCGACGGGGTGGAGGCCCCCGTCCCCGTGGAGGAGGCGCAGCCGGCCGCGCGGGGGGTGGCCGGGATCGCGGGCATCGTGGAGGCGGCCCGGGCCGCCGGGACCGACGTACGGCTCGCCACGGCGGGGCGGCCCCGGCCGCTGGTGTCGGCCTGCGACCACGCGGCGTACCGGATCGTGCAGGAGGCGCTGACCAACGCCTACAAGCACGCGCCGGGGTCGGCGATCACCGTGGAACTGCGGTACGAGGACGACTCGCTGGTGGTGGAGATCGCCAACGGTGCGGCGGCCGACCGGGGTTCCGGCGAGGTGGTCTCCGGCGGCCAGGGGCTGACGGGGCTGCGTGAGCGGGCCCGTCTGGTCGGCGGCATGGTGCACGCGGGCGCCACCGAGGACGGCGGGTTCCGGGTGGCGGGCGTGCTCCCGTACGGGACGGAGCCGGCCGGGCTCGTCGAGGACGAGGTCGCCGACGATTTCGGGCAGCGGTCGCAGGCGCGGGCGCGCGCGCCGTACGGGACGCCCCCGCCGATGGACTGGGCGGCGCTGGACCGTGAGCTGGTGCCCGTCCGCAGCCGGGCCGGGGGCGTCGCGATGGGCTGCGGGATCGCCGTCGCCGCCGTGGTGCTGCTGGTCATCGTGCTGGGCGCGGGGGTGGCGCTGCTGCTGGGCTCCGTGAACAAGGCGATGATCGGCCGGAGCGACTACGACGGCGTGTGGGTGGGGCAGTCGGAGCAGGAGGTCCGGGGCCGGCTGCCGGACGGTGACAGCGTCCTGACGTCGGGGCTGGAGCGCAAGGGGCCGCCGCGGCCGGCGGGGGCGGACTGTCTCGCCCTGCTGTCCGCGGAGGATTCCAGGATGACGACCGACACGGTTTTCCGGTTCTGCTTCCGGGACGGCAAGCTCGTCGAGAAACAGGCGTACGAGGTCGAGCAGTAGGAGCGCGGGTGACAGCCAAGGTGATCCGAGTGGTGATCGCTGACGACGAGCCGCTGATCCGGGCCGGGATCAGGATGATCCTGACCTCGGCGCCGGACATCGAGGTCGTCGCGGAGGGCGCGAACGGCCGGGAGGCGGTCGAACTGGCCCGCTCCCACGCCCCGGACGTGGTGCTGCTGGACATCCAGATGCCCGTGATGGACGGCCTCACCGCGCTGGGCGAGCTGGGCCGGGCGGTGCCGGGGGCGCGGGCGCTGATCCTGACCACCTTCGGGGAGAAGGAGAACGTGCTGCGGGCGCTGGGCCAGGGCAGCGCGGGCTTCCTGCTGAAGGACTCGGCGCCCGCCGAGCTGATCGGCGCCGTCCGGGCGGCCGCCGCCGGCGACGCCTACCTGTCCCCCGCGGCGACCCGGCACGTGGTGGACCAGCTGGCCACCGGGCGGGCCCCCGGCCGGGGCGAGGAGGCCCGGCGGCGGGTGGGCGCGCTGAGCGAGCGGGAGCGCGGGGTGCTGGCGCTGCTCGGGGAGGGCCTGTCCAACGCGGACGCCGGCCGCCGGCTCCACATGAGCGAGGCGACGGTGAAGACGTACGTGAGCCGGATCCTCGCGAAGCTGGAGTGCGAGAACCGGGTGCAGGCGGCGCTGCTGGCGCGGGACGCGGGTTTGTAGCAGGGCTGTGGCGGCCCTGTGGCGGTGCCGTGCACGGGACTTGGGGTACGGTCGGCCCGACCTGACCGGCGAAGAAGCCGCCGGTGGGACGCGATGAGGTGCGGGGGCTGCGCAGATGGTGACGGCATCGGGACAGTACGCGACGGACGCGGCGGCGGCCGCCGGCGCGGCACGGGACGGCGGGCGGATCCCGCGCGTCCCGGGCTTCGCGCCGAGGACCGTGACGGGTTCCCCCAAGGAGGCCGGCAAGGCCCTGCGGCTGCGGGTGCCGCGCGCCGCCCACGCCGCCTTCGAGATGCCCGCCGACCGCCCGGACGCCGTGCGCGCCGTGGAGGAGTCCAACGTGGGCCGGGTCGCCGAACTGACCCCGATACGCGTCGGCCGGATGGCCGCCAACCCGTTCGCCTTCCTGCGCGGAGCCGCCGGGCTGATGGCGCACGACCTGTCCGGCGGCCCGGTGACGGGGGTGGGCGCGCAGATCTGCGGCGACGCGCACGCGGCCAACTTCGGTCTCTACGGGGACGCGCGCGGCCGGCTCGTGATCGACCTGAACGACTTCGACGAGACCGTCTTCGGCCCGTGGGAGTGGGACGTGAAGCGCCTCGCGACCTCGCTGGTGCTGGCCGGACGCGTGGCGGGCGCCGACGAGGACACCTGCCGGGCGGCGGCGCAGGACGCGGTGGGCGCCTACCGGCGCACCATGCGGCTGCTGGCCAAGCTCCCCGCGCTCGACGCGTGGAACGCCATCGCCGACGAGGAGCTCGTCTCCCACACCGACGCCCGCGACCTGCTGGGCACCCTGGAGCGGGTCTCGCAGAAGGCCCGCAACAACACCTCGGCCCGGTTCGCCGCCAAGTCCACCGAGGCCGGTGAGGACGGCGGCCGCCGCTTCGTGGACGCGCTGCCCGTGCTGCGCCGGGTCGGCGACGCGGAGGCCGCCGCGGTGGCCGCCTCGCTGGGCCCGTACCTGACCACCCTCTCGGGGGACCGGCTGCCGCTCCTGGCCCGCTACTCGATCCACGACGTGGCCTTCCGCGTCGTCGGCACCGGCAGCGTGGGCACCCGCTCGTACGTGGTGCTGCTGCTGGACCACCGGGGCGAGCCGCTGGTGCTCCAGGTCAAGGAGGCCCGTCCCTCCGTGCTGCTGCCGCACCTGCCCGCGCTGGGCTTCCACTCCCCGGCGGAGGAGCACGAGGGCCGCCGGGTGGTGGCCGGGCAGAAGCGGATGCAGGTGGTCTCCGACATCCTGCTGGGCTGGACCACCGTCGAGGGGCGCCCCTACCAGGTCCGGCAGTTCCGCAACCGCAAGGGCAGCGTGGACCCGGCGGCGCTGACCCCCGACCAGATCGACGACTACGGCCGGATGACCGGCGCCCTGCTGGCCCGGGCGCACGCCCACAGCGCCGACCCGCGGCTGCTGGCCGGCTACTGCGGCAAGAACGAGGAGCTGGACGAGGCGGTGGCTGCCTTCGCCGTGGCCTACGCCGACCGCAGCGAGGCCGACCACGCGGACCTGGTGGCGGCGGTGCGCTCGGGCCGGATCGCGGCCGAGCACGGGGTCTGAGAGGCCTGCGGGGGCGGCTCTGCCGGGGCCGGGCGTGTTTCACGTGAAACACGCCCTTGGGGCCGGCCCCCGGCCGGGCCGTAGGCTGGCCGGGTGAGCGAGCAGAGCGAACAGACGGCACACCAGCCCTCCGCATCCGGTGACGAGCGGCCCGAGGCACGCCTGGAGCGGGCCGTGCGGGCCGCCGAGCAGGCACTGATCGAGTTCGAGATCGCGGTGGAGACCTTCCGGGTGGAGGTGGAGAACTTCTCCCGGCTGCACCACCAGAAGCTCGGGCCGATGTACTCGCGGCTCGACGAGCTGGACGCGCTGATCGCGGAGGCGAAGGCCGCCCGCAGCGGTGATGCCGAGGACCTGCGCCGGGCCCGGGAGGCCCGCTCGCTGGTCATGCCGATGCCCGGGGTGGACGAGCTGTTCCACGACTGGCTGGGCTCGGACGGGATCTCCGACGACGCGGCCGCCATGCTCACCGACCGGCCGGTGCGCCCGCCGGAGCGGGTGCGGCCCTCGGAGGAGGTCCGCCGGCTCTACCGGGAGCTGGTCCGCCGGGCCCACCCCGACCTCGCCCAGGACGAGGCCGAGCGGACGCGGCGCGACGCGTTCATCGCGCGGGTCAACGCCGCCTACGGGCGCGGTGAGGAGCAGCTGCTGCGCGAGCTGGCCGAGGAGTGGGACGCCGGTCCGGTGCCGCAGGCCGCGGCGCCGAGCGAGAGCGAGGAGCTGTACGCCCGGCTGGAGTGGCTGTCGCAGCGCAAGGAGCTGCTGTCCATGGTGGCCAAGGAGCTGGAGGACAGCGCGATCGGCGCGATGCTGCGGATGGCGCCCGACGACCCGGACCGGCTGCTGGAGGAAATCGCCGAGCAGCTGCTGGCGGAGGTCTCCGAGCGCGAGGCGGAACTGGCGGCCCTGGCGACTCCGTGAGCCTGGGGCCGGGGTCGGATAGGTTGGCGGGCGAGACCCGCGAAGAGAGAAGGCGACTGTCATGAACTTCGGACCGCTCCCCTCGGTGGAGGCCGCCGCGGTGCCCGCCGAAGGCCTCGTCCTGGACGTCCGTGAGGGCGACGAATGGGCGGCCGGTCATGTCGAGGGCGCGCTGCACGTCCCGATGAGCGACTTCGTCGCGCGCTTCGGTGAGGTGACGGAGGCGGTCGCGGACGGCCGGACCGCGTACGTGATGTGCCGGGTGGGCGGCCGCAGCGCCCAGGTCACCCAGTACCTGGTGGGCCAGGGCATCGACGCCGTCAACGTGACCGGCGGGATGCAGGCGTGGGAGGGTGCCGGGCGCCCGATGGTGACGGACAACGGGAACCCGGCCTTCGTCCTCTGACGGTCCCGGTGGCGGCCGCGGCGGGTCGCTCAGCCGAGGGGGTGGGCGGCCAGCAGGTCGCCCAGGGCCTCCTCGTGCGCGGCGGCCGGGCCGAGCTGGAGTTCCAGCTGCTTGGCCCAGGCGTGGTAGCGGTGCAGCGGGTAGTCCGTGTCCGCGCCGAAGCCGCCGTGCAGGTGCTGGGCGGTCTGCACGACCCTGCGGACCCCTTCGGAGGCCCAGATCTTGGCGACGGCCACGTCCCCCGAGGCGGGCAGCGGGCCGCCCGCCGTACCCGTCGCGGCGTCGAGGCGCCAGGCCGCCTGCCAGAGGGTGACCTCCATGGCACGCAGGTCGATGTAGCGGTCGGCGGCCTGGACCGCGACGGCCTGGAAGGTGGCCACGGGGAAGCCGAACTGTTCCCGCTTGCCGGTGTAGCCGCTGGTCATGGCCAGGACGGCCTCGCCGAGGCCGAGTGCGAGGGCGCAGGTGCCGGTGGCCAGGACCTGGCGCAGCCGCTCCCAGGCGCCGGGGGCGTCGATGACGTGGGTGGCGGGCACCCGGACCCGGTCCAGGGTGAGTTCGGCGAACTTCTCCCCGCTGGTGGAGTACTGGTCGGCGAGGGTGAGGCCCTCGGTGGTGCGCGGGAGCAGCGCGAGGACGGCTTCGCCGTCGCCGGCGTGCGCGGGTACGGCGATCCAGTCGCTGCTGTGCGCCCAGGGAACGGCCGTCTGCATCCCGTCCAGGGTCCAGACCTCGTCCTCGCGGTGTGCGGTGACGGCGAGTTCGGCGGGGTCGTGGCCGGTGCGGCCCTGCGCGGCGACGGTGAGGACGAGCGTGCCGCGCCCGGCGGCGGGCAGCAGGGCGGCGGCCAGTTCGGGGCTCCCGTGGGCCTGGACGGCCATGGCGGTGGCGCAGTGTTCCAGCAGCGGGACCCGGGCCAGGACCCGGGCCGCCTCGCGGAGCACCAGGCAGAGGGCGATGGTGTCCAGGCCGGCCCCGCCGTGCTCCTCGGACAGGACCAGGCTCAGCAGGTCGGAGCCGGCGAGGGTGGCCCACAGGGGCCGGTCGAACTCCTCCGCGACGGCTCCCGGCGTGAGCGCGGGGCTGGGCACGCCGTCGGGGGCGACGTCGGCGAACACGGCCTTCGCCGCCTCGACGGCCGCCTGCTGTTCCTCGGTGAAGGTGAAGTCCACTGCCTGTCCTCCCGCGCGCACCGGTTCCGATCCAGCTGCTGGATCTGACGGGCCGTCAAGATAAGGCAGGCGGCGGGAAAAGCACAGCCCGCCGGGGGCGCCCGGCGGGCTCGGCGGGGCTCACCGGTCGAAGTCGATCTCCACTTCCTCGGTCATCGGGTGGGACTGGCAGGCCAGCACGAACCCGGCCTCCGTCTCCTCCTCCTCCAACGCGAAGTTGCGGTCCATCCGCACCTCGCCCGACACCACGAACGCCCGGCACGTGCCGCAGACCCCGCCCTTGCAGGCGTACGGGGCGTCCGCGCGGTTGCGCAGCACGGCGTCCAGCAGGGACTCCCCGTCCTGCACGGCCCAGGTGCCCGAGCGGCCGTCGAGGCGGGCCGTGACCCGGCCGTGGGCCGCGACCGGAGCCGAGGACCGGGCCGGGTCCTGTGGGGCGGTGTCCTCGACGTGGAAGATCTCCTCGTGCACCCGGGTGCGGGCGACGCCGAGGGCGGCCAGGGCCCGCTCCGCACCGGTGACCAGCCCGTACGGGCCGCACAGGAACCAGCCCGTGACCTCCGCGACCGGCAGCAGCGCGGGCAGCAGGGCCGTCAGCCGGGCCTCGTCGAGCCGCCCGGACGGCAGCCCGGCCTCCTGCTCCTCACGGGAGAGGACGGTCACCAGCTGGAAGCGGTCGGGGTGGCGGTCCTTGAGGTCGGCCACCTCCTCCAGGAACATCGTCGAGGCCGCCGTACGGTCGCTGCGCACCAGGCAGAACCGGGCGTCGGGGCGGGCCGCCAGCAGCGTGGCCGCGATCGACAGCACCGGGGTGATGCCGCTGCCGCCGACGATCGCCGCGTAGTGCGGCGAGGCCGGGGCCGCCACCGGGTCCAGCACGAACCGGCCGGCCGGGACCATCACGTCGAGCACGTCCCCGGCGGCGATCTCCTTGTGGGCGAAGGTGGAGAACTCGCCGCCCTCCACCAGCCGCACCCCGACCCGCAGCTCGGCCGGACCCGGGCCGTCGGCGGCCGGGGCGGGAGAGCAGATGGAGTACGTCCGGCGGACCTCGGCGCCCCCGGCGGGCCTGCGGCGGAGCGTCAGGTGCTGGCCGGGGGCGTGCCGGTACTCGGCGCGCAGCGCCTCGGGCACCGACAGGGTCAGCGCCACCGAGTCGTCGGTGAGCCGGTCGACCGCCGCCACCGTCAGGGGGTGGAACGCGCCGTGGCGGGGTGCGGCCATCTACAGCTCCTTGAAGTGGTCGAACGGTTCGAGGCAGGCGACGCACCGGCGCAGCGCCTTGCAGGCGGTGGAGGAGAAGCGGCTGAGCAGCTCGGTGTCGGTGGAGCCGCAGTTCGGGCAGCGCACCGACAGGGTGAGCGGGACCGGCCCTCCGGCGGAGTGGGGACGGGGCGGGGCGATGCCGAACTCGGCGAGCTTGCGGCGGCCTTCGGCGCTGATGTCGTCGGTGGACCAGGCGGGGGAGAGCACGGTGGTGACCCGCACCTCGGGTATGCCGTGGCAGGTCAGGACCCGCTCGATGTCGGCGGACATGGCCTCGATGGCCGGGCAGCCCGTGTACGTGGGGGTCAGGAGCACCTCGGCGTGCCCGTCGTCATGCATCCGCACGCCGCGCAGGACGCCCAGCTCGGCGAGGGTCAGCACGGGCAGCTCCGGGTCGGGGACGGTGCCGGCCAGCTCGGCCAGCTCCGCCTCCAGACGGGTGGTCCCGGCCGCGGCGCTCACCAGGACGCCCCGGGGTGGCTGCGGTGCAGGTGCTGCATCTCCGCGAGGAGCCGCCCGAAGGACTCGGTGTGCAGGCCCTCGCGGCCGGCTCCGGCGGCCCAGGCGCCCGTCCGAGGGCCCTCGGGCAGCTCCAGGCCCGCCTGCTCCAGGACGCCGCCCAGCGCGGCCAGCCAGCGGCCCTCCAGGGCGGCCGGGTCCACGTCCAGGCCGTCGACCGGGCGGAACATCTCCCCGGTGTACTTCCACAGCGCGTCCAGGGCCGCGCGCATCCGGCGGCGGCTCTCCTCGGTGCCGTCGCCGAGCCGCAGCGTCCACTGCTCGGCGTGGTCGCGGTGGTAGGCGGTCTCCTTGACCGCCTTGGCGGCCAGCGGGGCGAACGGGCCGTCACCGGCGGCCAGTGCCGCGTACAGCTCGTGCTGGTAGAGGGAGAAGTACAGCTGGCGGGCGATGGTGTGCGCGAAGTCCCCGTTGGGCTGCTCGACCAGCTGGAGGTTGCGGAAGGCGCGCTCCTCGCGCAGGAAGGCCAGCTCGTCCTCGTCGCCGGCCATGGAGAGCAGGACGCGGGCCTGGCCGAGCAGGTCGAGCGCGATGTTCGCGAGGGCGACCTCCTCCTCCAGGACCGGGGCGTGGCCCGCCCATTCGCCGAGGCGGTGGGACAGGATCAGCGCGTCGTCCGCGAGGGCGAGGACGGCGGCCGTGGCCGCGGACGGGGCGGCGGTGTCGGCGGTGTCGGCGCTCACAGGTGGCGCACCCCCTCGGGGATCTCGTAGAAGGTGGGGTGCCGGTAGGGCTTGTCGGCGGACGGCGCGAAGAAGGGGTCCCGCTCGTCGGGCGAGGAGGCGGTGATCTCGGCCGAGGGCACGACCCAGATGGAGACGCCCTCGTTGCGCCGCGTGTAGAGGTCGCGTGCGTTGCGCAGGGCCATCTCCGCGTCGGGGGCGTGCAGGCTGCCCGCGTGCGTGTGCGAGAGGCCGCGGCGCGAGCGCACGAACACCTCCCACAGGGGCCAGTTCTGCGTCATGCCTGTACCTCTCGTCCGGTGCCGGTGTGCTTCTGCGCGTACGCCGTGGCCGCTTCGCGGACCCAGGCGCCTTCCTCGTGGGCCTTGCGGCGCTGGCTGATGCGCTGTTCGTTGCAGGGGCCGTTCCCCTTGAGCACGTCCCAGAACTCCACCCAGTCGATGGCGCCGAAGTCGTAGTGCCCGCGCTCCTCGTTCCACTTGATGTCCGGGTCGGGCAGGGTCAGGCCCAGGGACTCGGCCTGCGGGACGGCGATGTCGACGAAGCGCTGGCGCAGCTCGTCGTTGGAGTGCCGCTTGATGCGCCAGGCCATCGCCTGGGCGCTGTGGACCGACTCGTCGTCCGGTGGGCCGAACATCATCAGGGAGGGCCACCACCAGCGGTCCACCGCGTCCTGGGCCATCGCGTGCTGGGCCTCGGTGCCCCGGGAGAGGGCGAGGAGCAGCTCGTAGCCCTGGCGCTGGTGGAAGGACTCCTCCTTGCAGATCCGGACCATCGCACGGGCGTAGGGACCGTAGGAGCAGCGGCAGATCGGCACCTGGTTGGTGATCGCCGCGCCGTCCACGAGCCAGCCGATGGCACCGACGTCCGCCCAGGTCAGCGTCGGGTAGTTGAAGATCGAGGAGTACTTCTGCTTGCCGGAGTGCAGCTTGTCGAGCAGCTCGTCACGGCTGGTGCCGAGGGTCTCGGCGGCGCTGTAGAGGTACAGGCCGTGCCCCGCCTCGTCCTGCACCTTGGCCATCAGGATCGCCTTGCGGCGCAGGGACGGCGCGCGCGTGATCCAGTTGGCCTCGGGCTGCATGCCGATGATCTCGGAGTGGGCGTGCTGTGCCATCTGGCGGACCAGGGAGGCGCGGTACTCCTCGGGCATCCAGTCGCGCGGCTCCACGCGCTCGTCCGCCGCGACGGCGGCGTCGAAGTCCGCCCTCAGCTGCGCGCCGAGGCCGGCGGACCCTCCGTCCACCCCGCCCGACGTCCCCGTCTCCGGAGTCACTGCGACCATCACGGCTCCCTGTCCGAATCTGCGTCCGAGTCCGCCCATCCGCCCGACCGACCGATCGTTCGGTTCATCCTCTTCAATGGTGAGACGGCGGCCCGTAGGGTGTCAACCTCTGTGGGCAACCCTGTGGACGCCGGATGATCGGGGCGGGATGGACGCGAACGAGCGCGAGCGCGAGGACGAGCCCGGTTCCGCGCCTTCCCGGGCGCCCGGGATCGCCGGGCTGTCCCTCCCGTACCGGGTCCTCGCGGCGCTGGTCCTGGCGGCCCTGGCCGTCGCCGCCTGCCTGCACCTGGGACTGGTCTTCCTGCACGTCGCGCCGTCCAACACGCTCAGCAAGCGGCACGCGGGCCTGGTCGACGGGTGGGTGTACCCGGAGTTCGAACAGAACTGGAAGCTGTTCGCCCCCAACCCCCTCCAGCAGAACATCGCCGTGGAGGCCCGCGCCCAGTTCCGCGACGGGGACGGCGCCCTGGTCACCACCGGCTGGCGCGACCTGTCGGCCGAGGACGCGGCCGCCATCCGGCACAGCCCGCTGCCGAGCCACACCCGGCAGAACGAGCTCCGACGGGCCTGGGACTTCTTCACCGGCTCCCACGACGACCAGAACAAGGCGACCGACGCCCGGCGCGGGGAGCTGTCCGAGGCGTACCTGAAGCGGATCGCGGGCGCCCGGCTGGGGGCCGGCCTGGCCGACGGCGAACGGATCGTACGGGTCCAGCTGCGCTCGGCGACGCGGGCCGTGGCCGCGCCGGCCTGGAGCGAGGAGAAGACCGACACCCAGACGTACTACCGGGAGCTGCCGTGGTGGACCGTCTGAGGCCGGCCGACCGTCTGAGACGCGTGCTCGCCAAGGTCAGCGGGGAGGCGCTCGGACCGCATCAGAGCGCCGTCGTGCGGATCGGCTTCGGCGGGACCTGGCTGTTCTTCCTGCTGCGCGAGTTCCCGCACCGCCACGAGCTGTACGGGCCCGACGGGCCGTGGAGCTGGGAGCTCGCCCAGCGGCTGGTCACCGGGAACCACGCCTTCACGGTGCTGCTGTGGTCGGCGTCCGGGTGGTGGTTCGAGCTCGTCTACGGCCTCGCCGTGGCCGCGAGCGCGCTGCTGGCGCTGGGCTGGCGGACGCGGGCGACGTCGGTGCTGTTCATGGTCGGGGTGCTGTCGCTGCAGAACCGCAGCGTGTTCATGGGGGACGGCGGGGACAACGTCGTCCACCTGATGGCGATGTACCTGGTGCTGACGCGCTGTGCCCGGGTGTGGTCGCTGGACGCGCGGCGGGCGCGGCTGCGGGGCACCGCCTCGGCGGGGGCGGCGGGGCCGGTGCTGTGGGGGGTGCTGGGCGCGTTCCTCGCGTACGGGGCGGTGAGCGGGCGGCTGAGCGGCGGGTGGGCGGCCGTGTTCGCGGCGCTGTGGACGGGCGCGGCGCTGTGGTGGCTGGTCGAGCGGTACGAGCCGGAGGGGGAGCGGCGGGCCGCGCTGGACGTGCTCGCGAACCTGCTGCACAACGCCGGGATGCTGGTGATCACGGCGGAGGTGTGCCTGATCTACGCGACGGCGGGCTGGTACAAGATCCAGGGCTCGCGGTGGCAGGACGGCACCGCGCTGTACTACCCGTTGCGGCTGGAGTACTTCAGCCCGTGGCCGGGGCTGTCGGAGGTGCTGGCGGGGAGCGGGGTCGTGGTGATGCTGCTGACCTACGGGACCGTGGTGGTGCAGGTCGCGTTCCCGTTCGCGCTGTTCAACCGGCGGGTCAAGAACGTGCTGCTGGCGGGGATGATGCTGGAGCACGCGGGGATCGCGGTTCTGCTGGGGCTGCCGTTCTTCTCGTTGGCGATGATCGCCGCTGACGCGGTGTTCCTGCCGACGGGGTTGCTGGTGTGGGTGGGGGCGCGGGCCGGTGCGCTGCGGGTGCGGGTGCCGCTGCGCGGAGCCTCTCCCCGCCCCGCCCTTTCTCCGTATCCCGGGGCAAGCCCCGGACCCCTCCTGGGGACTCCGCCCCCAGACCCTCCCCCAGCTACCGCTGGGAGGGACCCCCAGGCGAGGCTGGATAGGGCCGGCGAGGCCGGGTAGGGCCTGGCCTTAGGGTCGGGGTATGAGTGTGGTGCGGGAGTGGGCCGAGAATGCCGGGCGGGATGACGTCGTGTTGCTCGACGGGTTCCATGCCCTGAAGCACGCGCTGCGGTTCGGGGCCGAGGTGGTGGCCGTCGTGGCCGAGGAGCCCGACCGGGTGAGGGGCCTGGCCGCCGAGCTCGCGCCCGACGTGGAGGACGCGGTGGCGCGGCTCGTGCGCCGGGGGGAGCTGAAGGGGCTGCTGCCCCGCGTGCACCCCACCGGGGTCGCGGCGCTCGCCGTGCGCCCCGACCGGGAGGCCGGGCGGGCCGCCCTCGCGCGGACGCCCCGCCCCGCGCCGGTCGTCCTGCTCGACAACCCCCGCAACCTCGGCAACGTCGGCGCCGTCGTCCGCCTCGCCGCCGGCTTCGGCGCCACCGGCGTGGTGACCCGGGGCGACCTCGACCCCTGGCACCCCAACGTGGTCCGCGCCGGGGCCGGACTGCACTACGCGACCACCGTGGACCGGCTGGAGCTGGAGGAGCTCCCGCCCGGGCCCCTGTACGCGCTCGACCCGGAGGGCGAGGACATCCGCGCCCTCACCCTCCCGGACGACGCCCTGCTGGCCTTCGGCTCCGAGCGCCACGGGATCTCGCCCGAGCTGCGCGCCCGGGCGGACCACCTGGTCTCGCTGCCGATGCGGCCCCAGGTCTCCAGCTACAACCTGGCCACCAGCGTGGCGATGACCCTCTTCCACTGGGGCGGACCCCGGCCCTGAGGGGCTACGCCTGGCGGCGGACCTCCACCACGCGGAAGCGGTTCGCGACGAACGCGCCGTCGCACAGGGCGGCGTTCGCCGCCGGGTTGCCGCCCGAGCCGTGGAAGTCGGAGAAGGCCGCGGTCTGGTTGACGTAGACCCCGCCCGTCAGGTTCAGCGACAGCTGCGCCGACTCCTCCAGGCAGACCTCCTCGATCGCCCGCTCGGTGTCCTCGGAGGTGGTGTAGGCGCCCACCGTCATCGCGCCCTTTTCCCGCACCGTGCGGCGCAGCAGCTCCAGGGCGTCGGCCGTGGAGTCCACGGCCACCGCGAAGGAGACCGGGCCGAAGCACTCCGACAGGTACGGCGCCTCCGGGTCCGGCTTGCCGGCGTCCAGCTTCACGATCACCGGGGTGCGCACGACCGCGTCCGGGAACTCGGGGTTGGCCACCTCACGGGAGGCCAGCGCGACCTCGCCCAGGCCGGCCGCCGCCTCCAGGCGGGCCTTGACGTCCGGGTTGACCAGGGCGCCCAGCAGCGCGTTGGCCCGGGCGTCGTCGCCCAGCAGCCCGCCGACCGAGGCGGCGAGGTCGGCGACGACCTCGTCGTACGACTTGTGGCCGGCGTCCGTCGCGATGCCCTCGCGGGGGATCAGCAGGTTCTGCGGGGTGGTGCACATCTGGCCGCTGTAGAGGGAGAGCGAGAAGGCCAGGTTGGAGAGCATGCCCTTGTAGTCGGAGGTCGAGTCGACGACGACCGTGTTGACGCCCGCCTTCTCCGTGTAGACCTGGGCCTGGCGGGCGTTGGCCTCCAGCCAGTCGCCGAACTCCGTCGAGCCGGTGTAGTCGATCAGCTTGATCTCGGGCCGGACCGCGAGGGTCTTGGCGATGCCCTCGCCCGGGCGCTCGACCGCCAGCGCCACCAGGTTCGGGTCGAAGCCGGCCTCGGCGAGGACCTCGCGGGCCACCTTGACGGTCAGGGCCAGCGGGAGGACGGCGCGCGGGTGCGGCTTGACCAGGGCGGCGTTGCCCGTGGCGAGGGAGGCGAACAGGCCGGGGTAGCCGTTCCAGGTGGGGAAGGTGTTGCAGCCGATCATCAGCGCGATGCCGCGGGGCACCGCCGTGAAGGTCTTGCCGAGCTCCAGCGGGTCGCGCTTGCCCTGCGGCTTGGACCAGTCCGCCTGGCCGGGGACCCGGGTCTGCTCCTCGTACGCGTAGGCGACGGCCTCCAGGCCGCGGTCCTGCGCGTGGGGGCCGCCCGCCTGGAAGGCCATCATGAAGGCCTGGCCGCTGGTGTGCATCACCGCGTGCGCGAACTCGTGGGTGCGGGCGGAGATGCGGGCGAGGATCTCGATGGAGACCAGCGCGCGGGCCTCGGGTCCGGCGTCCCGCCAGGCCGGGATGCCGGCCTTCATCGCGGGCAGCAGCACGTCCACGTCCGCGTGCGGGTACTCCACGCCCAGCTCCGGGCCGTACGGGGAGACCTCCGCGCCGGTCCAGCCGTCGGTGCCGGGCTGGTCGAGGTCGAAGCGGGTGCCGCGGACGGCCTCGAAGGCGGCGAGCCCGTCGGCCGGGGCGGTCTCCCCGTAGGCCTTGGGGTGCTCGGGGTGCGGGGACCAGTAGGCGCGGCTGCGGATGGCAGCCAGCGCCTGGTCCAGGGTGGGCCGGTGCTTCTCGGTGAGCTGGGAGAGGGTGAGCTCGGCGGCCATCAGGGACCAACTCCTCGTTGAGCCGGGCGGGATCGGGCTGGTTCTCAGCACGGGATCAGGCAGGGGCGGGTGAAGAAGAGCAGACTGGAGTTAGAGTAACCGAACGATCGGTCGGGACAAGAGGGCCCGGCAGGACCTGTGGACAACCCGGTGCGGGAGGATCAGGACATGACAGCAATCGAGCGGTCCCGCACTGTGGCGGTCGTCGGCGCCGGCACCATGGGCCAGGGCATCGCCCAGGTGGCCCTACTCGCGGGTCACCGCGTGCTGATCCACGACATCGACGCCGCCCTCGCCGCCACCGCCGCCGCCCTGGTCCGCGACCGGGTCGAGCGGATGGCCGCCAAGGGCCGCCTCGACCGGGCCGAGGCGGAGGACGCCGCCGGCCGGATCGGCGCCGCCGACGGCCTGGCCGGCCTCGCGGGCGCCGCCCTCGTCATCGAGGCCGTCGTGGAGGACGTCACCGTCAAGCGGACCCTCTTCGCGGCACTCGAAGAGGTGGTTTCGCCGGACACCCTCCTGGCCACCAACACCTCCTCCCTCTCCGTCACCGAGCTCGCCGCAGGTCTGGCGCACCCCGGCCGCTTCCTCGGCCTGCACTTCTTCAACCCGGCCCCGCTGCTCCCCCTCGTCGAGGTGGTCAGCGGCTCCGCCACCGCCCCGGCCGCCGCCGAGCGCGCGTACCGCACGGTCCTGGGCTGGGGGAAGACCCCGGTCCGCTGCGCCGACACCCCCGGCTTCATCGTCAACCGGATCGCCCGCCCCTTCTACGCCGAAGCCTTCGCCGTGTACGAGGAGCAGGGCGCCGACCCCGCGACCATCGACGCCGTCCTGCGCGAGAGCGGCGGCTTCAAGATGGGCCCGTTCGCGCTGACCGACCTGATCGGCCAGGACGTCAACGAGGCCGTCACCCGCTCGGTGTGGGAGTCCTTCTTCCGCAGCCCCAAGTTCACCCCCTCGCTCGCCCAGCGCCGACTCGTCCAGTCGGGCCGCCTCGGCCGAAAGTCCGGGCACGGCTGGTACCCGTACGGCGAGGGCGCGCAGCCGCCCGCGCCGCACACCGCGGGGCCCGAGGAGGCGCCGGAGAAGGTGACCGTCGTCGGCGACCTCGGCCCGGCCGCCGCGCTGGCGGAGCTGATCGAGGAGGCCGGGATCGCGGTGACCTCCACCGCGCACGGCGGCCCGTACATCCAGCTGCCCGGGGAGGGCCAGCTGGTGCTCGCCGACGGCAAGACGGCCGTCGAGTTCACCGACGTCGTCTACTTCGACCTCGCGCTGGACTACCGGGACGCCACCCGGATCGCCCTGTCGGCGGGCGAGGACACCAGCGAGCGCACCCTCGCCGAAGCCGTCGGCCTCTTCCAGAAGCTCGGCAAGCAGGTCTCCGTCATCGGCGACGTCCCCGGCATGATCGTCGCCCGGACGGTGGCCATGCTGATCGACCTCGCGGCCGACGCCGTGGCGCGCGGGGTGGCCTCCGCCGAGGACATCGACACCGCGATGCGGCTCGGCGTCAACTACCCGCTGGGCCCCTCCGAATGGCACCGGCGGGTCGGCCGGGACTGGGCGTACGACCTCCTGCACCACCTCGACGAGCGCTGTCCCGGCGGCCGCTACGCCCCCTCCCTGGCCCTCTTCAAGCTGGGCTACGCGGACGACGGCGGAGCGGACGGGGACGAGGGCGCGGACGGGGCCGAGGAGGGCACCGGATGACCACGGCCAGGCGGGACACCTACACCCCCGAGACGCTCCTGTCGGTGGCGGTGCGGGTCTTCAACGAGCGCGGATACGACGGCACGTCGATGGAGCACCTCTCCAAGGCGGCGGGCATCTCCAAGTCCTCGATCTACCACCACGTGGCGGGCAAGGAGGAGCTGCTGCACCGGGCCGTGAGCCGGGCGCTGGACGAGCTCTTCGCCGTGCTGGAGGAGCCGGGCGCCCTGCGCGGCCGGGCGGTCGCGCGCGTCGAGTACGTCACCCGCCGCACGGTCGAGGTCCTGGTCGCGGAACTCCCCTACGTCACCCTGCTGCTGCGGGTGCGCGGCAACACCCGCACCGAGCGCTGGGCGCTGGAGCGCCGACGCGAGTTCGACCACCAGGTGGCGGAGCTGCTCAAGGCCGCCGCGGCGGACGGGGACCTGCGGACGGACGTGGACATCCGGCTGGCCACCCGGCTGCTGTTCGGCATGGTCAACTCGCTGGTCGAGTGGTACCGCCCGCACCCGGGCACGACCCCCGACCAGCTCGCGGACGCGGTGGTCGGCATGGCCCTGGACGGCCTGCGCGCCACGTCCTGACGGGCGTACGGGGAGGGGGCGGGTGCCGCCGCCCCTCCGCGTTCAGTCCTCCGAGAGCGCCGGGCCGCCACCGCCGCCCGGGCCCGGATCCAGCAGGTCCGTTTCCTCGAACACCAGCAGCGTCCGGGTGGAGAGCACCTCCGGGATGGACTGCAGGCGGGTCAGCACCAGCTCCCGCAGGGTCCGGTTGTCAGCCGTGTGGACCAGCAGCAGGACGTCGAAATCCCCGCTGACGAGCGCGATGTGGGCGGCGCCCGGCAGCTCGCGCAGCTTCTCCCGCACCGTCCGCCAGGAGTTTTGGACGATCTTCAGGGTGATATAGGCGGATGCGCCCTGACCTGCGCGTTCGTGGTTCACCCGGGCGGTGAACCCGCGGATGACCCCGTCGTCGATCAGCCGGTTGATCCGGGCGTACGCGTTCGCGCGCGAGACGTGCACCTGCTCGGCCACCGACCGTATCGAGGCGCGGCCGTCCGTCTGGAGGAGCCGCATGATCGACCGGTCGATCGGGTCCAGGGGGCGGGGCGGCACGGGCGGGAGCGACGGGACGGGCGGGGCCGCCGGGGGCGTTGTGGGGGTACCCCCCGCCGAAGCCGGTACGGAGCCCGCTCCGGCCATTTGTTCATCCGGCATTGCCCACTGCCTCCCTCTCCTGGACGTCCTGCACCCATCCCAGGGCTCCGTCGCCAGTTTGTCCACAGCCTGGAGCCGCCTGTAGCCAAATTGCGCCGACGACCGAACAATCGGTAGGTGAGGCACCCCACAACCGGGGAGTCCTTCTGCCCGCTTCCCACGAGGAGGTGTACGCCGCCATGACGGTCCAAGAGCTGCCCGGTGCCGGTGCGTCCCACCGTGTCACCCCGCCGCCCGCCTGGAGGCCCCGTACGGAGGCCGCTCCGCTGCTTCCGGACCCGGAGCCCCACCGGGTCCTGGGCACGCCGGCCGCCGAGCACCTCGACCCCGCGCTGATGCGCCGCTACTACGCGGAGCTGGTGCGCGGTCGCCGCTACAACGCGCAGGCCACCGCGCTGACCCGGCAGGGCCGTCTCGCCGTGTACCCCTCCACCGTCGGACAGGAGGCCGCCGAGATCGCGGCCGCGCTGGTCCTGGAGGAGCAGGACTGGCTCTTCCCCAGCTACCGCGACACCCTCGCGGCCGTGGCGCGCGGACTGGACCCCGTGGAGGCGCTCACCCTGCTGCGCGGCGACTGGCACACCGGCTACGACCCGCGCGAGCACCGCATAGCCCCCCTCTGCACCCCCCTCGCCACCCAGCTCCCGCACGCCGTGGGCGTGGCGCACGCCGCGCGGCTGCGCGGGGACGAGGTCGTCGCGCTGGCCATGGTCGGCGACGGCGGCACCAGCGAGGGCGACTTCCACGAGGCGCTGAACTTCGCGGCCGTCTGGCAGGCCCCGGTGGTCTTCCTGGTCCAGAACAACGGCTTCGCCATCTCCGTCCCGCTCGCCAAGCAGACGGCCGCCCCGACCCTGGCCCACAAGGCCGTGGGCTACGGGATGCCGGGCCGGCTGGTCGACGGAAACGACGTCGCCGCGCTCCACGAGGTGCTCACCGAGGCCGTGCAGCGGGCGCGCGCGGGCGGCGGCCCGACCCTGATCGAGGCCGTCACCTACCGGATGGAGGCCCACACGAACGCCGACGACGCGACCCGCTACCGGTCCGACTCCGAGGTCGAGGCCTGGAAGGCGCACGACCCGGTCGAGCTGCTGGAGCGCGAGCTGACCGGGCGCGGCTGGCTCGACGAGGCCGGCGTCCAGGAGGCGCGCGACGCGGCCGAGGCGATGGCGGCGAACCTGCGCGAGCGGATGAACGCCGAGCCCGTACTGAACCCGATGGACCTCTTCGCGCACGTCTACGCCGAGCAGACCGGCCGGCTGCGCGAGCAGGCCGCCATGCTGCGCGCGGAACTGGAAGCTGAGGACGACGCATGACCACGGTGGCTCAGCAGGCGGTCAAGCCCGCGACCATGGCGCAGGCGCTGACCCGGGCCATGCGCGACGCGATGGCCGAGGACCCCACGGTCCACGTGATGGGCGAGGACGTCGGCGCGCTCGGCGGGGTCTTCCGGATCACCGACGGGCTCGCGAAGGAGTTCGGCGAGGACCGGGTCACGGACACCCCGCTCGCGGAGGCCGGCATCCTCGGCACCGCCGTAGGCATGGCGATGTACGGGCTGCGGCCGGTCGTGGAGATGCAGTTCGACGCGTTCGCCTACCCGGCCTTCGAGCAGCTCATCTCGCACGTGGCGAAGATGCGCAACCGCACCCGGGGCAAGATGCCGCTGCCGATCACCATCCGCGTGCCGTACGGCGGCGGCATCGGCGGCGTCGAGCACCACTGCGACTCCTCCGAGGCCTACTACACGGCCACACCCGGGCTCACCGTCGTGACCCCGGCGACGGTCGAGGACGCGTACGGGCTGCTGCGCGAGTCGATCGCGAGCGACGACCCGGTGGTCTTCCTGGAGCCCAAGCGGCTCTACTGGTCCAAGTCGCAGTGGTCGCCGGAGGCCCCGGCGGCCGTCCCGGGCATCGGCAAGGCCCTGGTCCGCCGGGCCGGAACGAGCGCCACCCTGATCACGTACGGGCCCTCGCTGCCGGTCTGCCTGGAGGCGGCCGAGGCGGCCCGCGAGGAGGGCTGGGACCTGGAGGTCGTGGACCTGCGCTCGCTCGTCCCCTTCGACGAGGACACGGTCGTCGCCTCCGTACGCCGCACCGGCCGCGCGGTCGTGGTCCACGAGGCCGCCGGCTTCGGCGGGCCGGGTGCGGAGATCGCCGCCCGGGTGACGGAGCGCTGCTTCCACCACCTGGAGGCGCCGGTGCTGCGCGTGACGGGCTTCGACATCCCGTACCCGCCGCCGATGCTGGAGAAGCACCACCTGCCCGGTGTGGAGCGGATCCTGGACGCGGTGGCCCGCCTGCAGTGGGAGAACTGATGCCGCAGGTCATGGAGTTCAAGCTGCCGGACCTCGGTGAGGGGCTGACCGAGGCCGAGATCGTGCGGTGGCTGGTGGCGGTGGGCGACGTCGTCGCCATCGACCAGCCGGTCGTCGAGGTCGAGACGGCCAAGGCGATGGTGGAGGTGCCCTGCCCGTACGGCGGTGTGGTCACCGCCCGGTTCGGCGAGGAGGGCGAGGAGCTGCCGGTCGGCGCCCCGCTGATCACCGTGGCGGTGGGCGCGGTGTCGGCGCCCGACGGGGCCGCGCAGGCGCCGGCCGCCGAGGCGGAGGCGGAGGCCGAAGGCTCCGCCCAGGCGCCCCGGCCGCTGATCGGGTACGGCTCGGACCACGCGCGCCCGGCGCGTCGGCGGCGGGTGCGACCCGTTACCGCCGCGGTTTCGGCGCCCGCCCCGGCCCCCGTCCCGGTCCCGGTTCCGGTCCCCGTTCCGGCGGCTGCCGCCGGGCCGGTGCCCGTCATCTCGCCGCTGGTGCGCAAGCTGGCCCGGGACAACGGGGTCGACCTGCGGGCGCTGCGCGGATCCGGGCCGGAGGGGCTGATCCTGCGGGCCGACGTGGAGGCCGCGCTGCGGGCTCCGGAGCCCGTGGCCACCCCGGTGGCCACCCCCGTGGCGGTGGCCGCGCAGGGCGAGCGCATCCCCCTCAAGGGGCTGCGCGGCGCCGTGGCGGAGAAGCTCTCGCGCAGTCGGCGCGAGATCCCCGAGGCCACCTGCTGGGTCGACGCGGACGCCACCGAGCTGATGGCGGCGCGGGCCGCGATGAACGCGGTGGACGGCCCGAAGATCTCGGTGCTGGCCCTCCTGGCCCGGATCTGCACGGCCGCGCTGGCCCGCTACCCGGAGCTCAACTCCACGGTGGACCTCGCGGCGAAGGAGATCGTCCGGCTCCCGGCCGTGCACCTGGGCTTCGCCGCCCAGACGGAGCGCGGGCTGATGGTCCCGGTCGTCCGCGACGCCCAGACGCGCAGCCCGGAGTCCCTGTCGGCGGAGTTCGCCCGGCTGACGGAGCTGGCGCGGGCCGGGAAGCTGGCCCCGTCGGACCTCACGGGGGGCACGTTCACGCTGAACAACTACGGGGTGTTCGGAGTGGACGGCTCCACGCCGATCATCAACCACCCGGAGGCGGCGATGCTGGGGGTGGGGCGGATCATCCCGAAGCCGTGGGTGTACCGGGGGGAACTGGCCGTCCGCCAGGTCGTCCAGCTGTCGCTGACGTTCGACCACCGGGTGTGTGACGGGGGGACCGCAGGGGGGTTCCTCCGGTACGTGGCCGACTGCGTGGAGAACCCGGCCGTGCTGCTGCGCGGCCTGTAGCCGGGTGCGGGTGGGGGGCCGCCGCGCGAAGTCCGGCCCGCGCGGCGGCACGCCCGGGGGTCACCGCAGTGGCAGGGGCGGCGGGGTCCAGACGGCCGGGCGCAGGAGGGCTCGGACGGTGGCGCCGGACGGGGCCAGGCGGAGGGCCGTGTTGCGGGCCGTGACCGCGACGGGGTGGGTGAGGGCGTGTCCCATGCGGCCCGCCCGGCGTGCGGCCCGGGCGATCGCCTGGGTGCGGGGCCTGCGCGCCGCGTCGTAGCGGGACAGCGCGTGGGCCACCGGTCCGCCGTCCGACAGTTCCGCCGCGAGGACCACCGCGTCCTCCAGGGCCTGGCAGGCCCCCTGTCCCAGGTTCGGGGTCATGGCGTGTGCCGCGTCCCCCAGCAGGGCGACCCGACCGACCGCGTACGCGGGCAGCGGGGTCACCAACTCGTGCACGTCGTGGTGCAGGACGTCCTCGGGCCGGGTCGCCGCCAGCAGCCGCCCCACCTGCGGGTGCCACCCCGCGAAGCGGAGCCCCAGGACCCGCAGGGGGTCCGCGTGCCGGACGCCCTGCGGGGCCTTCAGTACGGCGTGCCATTCGGCGCGGCCGTCGGCGAAGGCGATGTGCCCGAACTCCGCCCCCGGCCCCCAGGTCAGCGCGAAGTCCTCCTCCGTGCGGACCGGTTCGGCGGTGATGGCGCGCAGCACCGTCGAACCGCTGTAGACCGGCCCGGGGTGGTCCGGGAAGAGCGCGGTGCGGATCCCGCTGCGCAGCCCGTCGGCGGCCACGACCAGGTCCGCCCCGGGGTCGGTGGCGAGGGTGCCGGTGCCCGCCCGCAGACAGTGCTCCGGGAGGGGCTCCCGCAGCAGCCGGTGGAGGGCCGCGCGGGGGATGCCGGACACGGGGGTGCCCAGGACCCGCTCCAGGGCCCGGCCGTCCATCCGGGACAGCCGGCGGCCGTCGGGGGTGCGGGTGCCGCCCGTGTACTGGGGGTGGGCGGCCGCCCGGACCGCCGCGCCCACGCCCAAGGCGTCCAGGGCGCGGATCCCGTTGGCGGCGAGGGAGATCCCCGCGCCCGCGTCCTCCAGCACGGGGGCGCGTTCCAGGACCCGTACCTCCCATCCGGTGCGGTGCAGCCCGAGGGCCGCCGCGAGTCCGCCGATGCCGCCGCCGATGACCAGGGCCCGTCGTGCCGTCGTCATGATGCCGCCCTCCCGTTTCTACACCTGTAGAAGACCTGGGGCGGAGACTACCCCGTCCTTCTACAGGTGTAGAAAGAGGGGGTGAGCGAAGAACGACGGGTCCTGCTGGCCGACGCCGCCATCGAGGTGCTGGCCGAGCTCGGCATGCGCGGGCTGACCCACCGCGCGGTCGACCGCGCCGCCGGGCTCCCCGCGGGCACGACCTCGGCCTACCTGCGCACGCGCGCCGCCCTGCTGACGGCGCTGGTACGCCGCCTCGTGGACCGGGACCAGGCCGAACTCCAGGCCGCCGGTGAGCGGACCCCCCTGCCGCGCACCCCCGCCGAGCTCACCGAGGGCCTCGCCGCGCTCACCACGGCCCGGCTCACGGGCGAGGGGCGCAGACGCTCCCTCGCCCGCTACGCCTGCGTACTGGAGAGCGTCCGCGACCCGGTACTGCGCGAGATCCTCGTGCCCCGTGAGAACGCCGGACGGGACGTCGTGCGCGCCTTCCTGGCCGCGCACGGCGTCCCCGACCCGGAGGCGCGCACCCTCAGCCTCCTGGCCTGCGTCGACGGCCTCGTCCTGGAACACCTGCCGACCGGGGCGGCCGAGATCCCCCGGGAGGCGCTGGAGGGACTGGTCGCCGCAGCCCTCCGCTGAGCCCCGTCAGAACGTGAGGAGGAGCTTGCCCACGTGGGTGCTGGACTCCAGGACGCGGTGGGCTTCCGCGGCCTCCGTGACGGGGTACGCGGCGTGGACCACCGGGCGGACCCGGCCCGAGTCGATCAGCGGCCAGACGTGCTCGCGGACCGCCGCGATGATGGCCGCCTTCTCCTCCAGCGGACGGGCCCGCAGCGAGGTCGCCGTGATGGCTCCGCGCTTCGCCAGCAGCATCCGCAGGTCCAGTTCCGCCTTGACCCCGCCCTGGAAGCCGATCACCGCGAGCCGGCCGTTCATGGCCAGCGCCTCCAGGTTCCGGCTCAGGTACTTCGCGCCCATGATGTCCAGGATCACGTCCGCCCCGGCCCCGCCCGTCGCGGCCTTGAGCTCCTCCACGAAGTCCTGCTCGCGGTAGTCGACCAGGATGTCCGCGCCCAGCTCCGCGCAGCGCTCCAGCTTCTCCCTGCCGCCCGCCGTCACCGCCACCCGCGCGCCCACGGCCTTGCCCAGCTGGACCGCCATGGTGCCGATGCCGCTGGAACCGCCGTGCACCAGCAGGGTCTCGCCCGGGCGGAGTCCGGCGACCATGAACACGTTGGACCACACCGTCGCGACGACCTCCGGCAGCGCGGCCGCCGCCACCAGGTCCACGCCCTGCGGGACCGGCAGGAGCTGCCCCGCCGGGACGGCGACCTTCTGCGCGTACCCGCCGCCCGACAGCAGGGCGCACACCTCGTCGCCCACCGCCCAGCCCGACACCCCGGGCCCGAGCGCCGCGATGCGTCCGGAACACTCCAGGCCGGGATAGGGCGAAGCCCCCGGCGGCGGATCGTAGAAGCCCTGCCGCTGCAAGACGTCGGCGCGGTTCACGGCGCTCGCCGCGACCTCGACGAGCACCTCGCCCTCGCCCGCCACCGGATCGGGTACGTCGGCCCAGACGAGGGCCTCGGGGCCGCCCGGCTGCTCGATGGTGATCGCATGCATGGCCCGGAATCTACCGCGCCCGCTACTCCGCCGGGCCGAGCGTGACCTGAGGGGTCGTCGGGGGAGTGGCGCGGACGATGGTGATCAGGCGGTCCGTCAGCTGGAGGGGGCTCGCGTGCGGATCGTCGTACGCCAGCAGCCGGTGCCCGCGCACCACGCTGACCACCAGGTCCTCGGTCTCGCGGACACCCCGGCCGACCTCCGCCCGGTTCACCGGACGCTCGATCAGGTCCAGGCCGCTGCCCTGCTGGATCAGGTCCTCCATCACCGCGCCCGCCCGCGGGCTGAGCACGGACAGCCCCAGCAGCCGGCCGGCCGCGCTCGCGCTCGTGATGACGGCGTCGGCACCGGACTGCTTCAGCAGCGGCGCGTTCTCCTCCTCGCGGACCGCCGTCACGATCTTCGCGCCCCGGTTGAGCTGCCGGGCCGTCAGCGTCACCAGGACCGCCGTGTCGTCCCGCTGGGTGGCGATGATGACCTGACGGGCCTTCTGGAGTTCGGCGCGCAGCAGTACGTCCGAGCGGGTGGCGTCGCCGACGACCCCCGTGAACCCCTCGGAGTTGGCCATGTCGATGACCTTGGCGCTGGGGTCGACGATGACGACCTGCTCCTTCGGGAGGCCCGTCGCCAGCAGGGTCTGCAGCGCCGAACGGCCCTTGGTGCCGAAGCCGACGACGACCGTGTGCTCGCGCAAGTTCTTCCTCCAGCGGTTCAACCGCCACTCTTCCCTGGTGCGTTCGGTCAGGACTTCCAGCGTGGTGCCGACCAGGATGATCAGGAACAGCACCCGCAGCGGGGTGATCAGCAGGACGTTGACCAGCCGGGCACTGTCGCTGTAGGGGACGATGTCGCCGTAGCCGGTGGTCGACAGGGTGACGGTCGCGTAGTAGACGCAGTCGAGGAAGTCGACGGAGTCGTCGGCGTTGTCGTGGTACCCCTTCCGGTCGAGCCAGACGAGCAGGACGGTCAGGCACATCACGAACAGGGCCATCAGCAGCCGTCGCGTGACCTGCCGCAGCGGCCTTTCCACCACCCGCTTGGGGAGTTTGATCCTGCGGGCCACGAGCCTCTCGTCCGCCCCGCGCGCCATCGCGTCCTGACCGTGGAGTTTCACGTGAAACATCCCCCTGCGGCCCACGGCAGGTCGAGGACCTCCAGCTCCTGCCCGTTCTGCGCGCCGTGCGGCGGTACGACGGCCAGCGCGTCGGCGGCGGCCACCCCGCGCAGCATCGCCGGGCCGTTGTAGCGCAGCGGTACGGCGTGCTCGTCGGTCAGCAGGACCGGCACCAGCCGGGTGTCGTAGGGGTGCCCCGGCACGTCCCCCTGGACGGGCACGGCGTAGCGGGGGCGCTGGCGGCGGCCGGCGAGGGCCCGCAGCAGCGGCTCGGCGAGGGTCAGCAGGCCGGACACCGCGGCGAGCGGGTTGCCGGGCAGGCCGACCACGTGGCGGCCGTCCGTCCGGTCGCCGATGCGGGCCAGCAGCATCGGGTGCCCCGGGCGCACGGCGACCCCGTCCACGAGGAGTTCGGCGCCGGCCCGCCGGAGCACGGGGTGGACGTGGTCGACGGGGCCGGAGGCGGTGCCGCCGGTGGTGACGACCACGTCGGCGGTGGAGCCGCTGACGGCCTGGAAGAGGGCTTCGGCCCCGGCGGGGTCGTCACCGAGGCGCAGGGTGGAGACCACCTCCGCCCCGATACGGGTGATCCAGGGGGCCAGCATGGGGCTGAGGGCGTCGCGGATCAGCCCGTCGTGCGGGAGGCCCTCGGTGAGGAGCTCGTCGCCGAGGACGAGGATCTCCACGCGGGGCCGGGGCCGGGTGACGAGTTCGTCGTACCCGGCGGCCGCGGCCAGCCCGAGGACGGCGGGGGTGACGAGCGAGCCGGCCGGGAGCAGCGGGTCGCCGGAGCGGCATTCCTGGCCGCGCGGGCGGATGTCCTGGCCGGTGCCGACGGGGCGGGTGGCGTACAGCTGGCTGCCGGACTCGCGGGCGTGCTCGCTGCGGATCACTGCGGTGGTGTCGGCCGGGATCCGGGCACCGGTGGCGATCCGGACGGCCTCGCCGTCGGCGAGCGGTACGGAGGCTCCGTCGCCCCCCGCCAGGACTCCGTCGCCGGGGCGGATCGCCCAGGGGCCGGGGCCCGCGACGGCCCAGCCGTCCATGGCGGAGGTGTCGAAGGAGGGCAGGTCGCCGAGGGCGTCCAGGGAGGTGGCCAGCACCTCTCCGAAGGCCTCCGCGAGGGCCACCCGGTGGCTGCGGGGCCGCACGGTCGTGCCGGCCAGGGCGGCGGCCTCCCGGGCGCGCTGCCAGGGGGTGGCGCGGTGGCCGCCCGCGCCGCCCTCGGCGGCGGGGGTGCGGCTGACCAGGGCCAGGGCCTCGTCGAGGGCGCCGTCGGCGTCGGTACGGGTCACGGAGAGCCGTTCCCCTCGGAGTCGGTGGGGGCGGGGGCGGAGGACTCGGCTTCCGCCGCCCAGCGCAGCGCCAGGTCGGCGGCCTTGCGGGAGGCCTCGGCGACGGCCTGGGCGGGGTCGGCGCCGGCGGCCTCGGCGCGGGCGGCCGCGTAGCCGACGAGGAAGGTCGTCAGCGGGGCGGCGGGCCGGGCGACGCCGTGGGCGGCGTCACGGGCGAGGTCGAGCAGGGTCTTGGTGTCGACGTCGAGGTCGATGCCGAGCTCGGTCTTGGCGGCGTTGATCCATTGATCCAGCACGTTCCCATGCTCCCTGATCCGGGCGCGGGCCGTCGCCAGGTCCTCCCAGGTGTCGCAGTCGAAGGAGGCGAGTGGCGCAGCGGTGGTGACCTCGACCAGGTCCAGTTCGGCGGTGAGGGCCTTGAGCGGGAGCCCGTGGAGGGTGCCGTGCTCGGTCGCGAGCAGGGCGATCTCGCGGCGCAGGGACTCGGCGCGGTAGGCGGCGACGAGGGGCTGGTCGCGGCCCTCGGGGTCCCGCAGCAGGGCCCCGTCGCCCGGGCCGTCGGAGGCCGCGGTCAGCAGCGCGCGGACGGTGTCGGGGTCGAGGAAGGGCAGGTCGGCGGAGAGCACGAGGACCACGGGGGTGGTGGTGCGCCGCAGCCCGGCGTGGAGTGCGGCCACCGGGCCGCCGCCGGGCGGGGACTCCAGGGTCCAGTCGACGGGGCGGGCGGTGGGCCTGCGGGCGCCGACGACGACGGTGGCGGCGGCGTCCTGGCAGGCCGCCAGGACGCGGTCGAGGAGGGTGCGGCCGCCCACCGGGAGGGCGGGCTTGTCGGCCCCGCCCAGGCGCCTCGCGGCGCCGCCCGCCAGGACGATGGCGTCGTAGGTCATGCCCATGAGTATGCGCGGGGGTTGTGGGTTCCGCCGGAGCCGCCTTACCCGTCGCTTACGCGGGGCCTGCGGGGCGGCTGCGGAGGGGCCGCTGCGCGGAGCCGTCTCCCCGCCCCGCCCTTCACCCGTTCTCCGGGGCTCCGCCCCGGACCCCCTGGGGGATCCGCCCCCAAGACCCTCCCCCGGCTACCGCTGGGAGGCGCCCCCAGGCGGGGCCGGACACTCCAGCCCCGCCGGGGTCTTACAGGTAGGGGCCCGAGCGGATGGCGCCGTGGGGGCCGTCTTCGTCGTCGTGGGGGCCGCCGGGGGGCAAGGCGCGGCGCATCTGCTCCAGTTGGGCCCGGGCCGCCATCTGCTGGGCGAACAGGGCCGTCTGGATGCCGTGGAAGAGGCCTTCCAGCCAGCCGACCAACTGGGCTTGGGCGATGCGGAGTTCGGCTTCGGACGGGACCGTTTCCTCCGTGAACGGGAGGGAGAGGCGCTCCAGCTCCTCGACCAGCTCCGGAGCCAGGCCGTCTTCCAGTTCCTTCACCGACGCCGCGTGGATGTCCTTGAGACGGACCCGGCTGGCCTCGTCCAGAGGTGCGGCGCGGACCTCTTCCAGAAGTTGCTTGATCATGCTGCCGATCCGCATGACCTTGGCGGGCTGTTCGACCATCTCCGTCACCGGGACCTCGCGCGACTCGTCATCGGCGCCGCCGACCGCCTCCCCGTCCTGTCCCACGATCAGGACGTGCGGGGGGCTGTCCTGCGACCGTTCACTCCTCGGCATCTCCATGCCGTCATTCTCTCGCACACCTTCGTTCTCACACGGTGTGCCCCCGCACGGGCGTGATCCACCCTGTGCGGGGGCGGCAACGTCATCCGGTCGCGCGGCGGGCCAGGGCTCCGCTCGACTTCGTGACCAGCGCGGCCAGGAGCGCCGCGCCGAGCGGGACGAGGACCAGCAGGCCGGCCAGGGTGTCCCAGGGGACGGCGATCGGGACGTAGAGGGTCTCGTCCGGGGAGGAGTAGCCCGCCTCGATGCTGTGCAGCAGCAGGCTGCGCTGCTCCTGTTCCTGGGTGAGGCGCAGGCCGACCGCCGGCAGGATGCCCGCCGCCGAGCCGAGCACGACGCCCATGAGGGCGACCACCCCGCACTGGAAGCCGCTGAGGGTGCGCCGCACGCGTGGGGCCGCGCCGACGGCCGCCAGCGTCTTCAGGTCGGCCTCGGAGTCGGCCTGGGCCAGGCCGGTCGCGATGCCGGCCGCACCGATGGTGACCAGCCCCGCGAAGACGGCGAGGGCCAGCGTCCCGATGGTGCTCTCGCTCCGGAAGCCGCATTCGATCCGGACGCGGACGTCGGCGCCCGTGCGGTCGATCTCCCCGTCGAGCCGCTGCCGCTGTTCGGTGGTGGCGGCCTGCTCCAGGCTGAAGTACGACCCGACCGGAGAGGTGGCGATGCCGGCGGCCTTCGCGGCGGAGGGCGGCAGGACGATCCGAACACCCCAGGAGTCGACGCCCTCGGGCGCCTGGTGGACGGCGAGGACCTTGTCCTGTCCGGGCAGTTCGGCGTGGGTCGCCTCGGCCTTCTGCGCCGCGACCGGGTCGGTGACCAGCCGGAGGGTGATCTTCCCGTCCTTCACGGCGCGGCGGTCGAAGGCGACCGGCTGTCCGGCCTTGAGGGCCGCCACCGAGCCCGGATCCGTCACCGCGAGCACCTGGAGCAGCTTCTCGTCCGCCACCAGCGTGTCGAAGGTCGAACCCCGGTGGCCCCGCTGGGCACAGCGCGGGTCCCGGCGGAGCTTCTTCGCCTCCTCCGCCGGGAAGTCGGCGGGGCCGTGCTCGGACTCGTAGAGCGGGCAGCGCTGTTCCTTGGGGACGATGAGCTCGACCCGTCCGCAGCCCGGCGCCGTCCCGTAGTCCTCGCAGTTCGGGTTGCCGAGCGACAGGCGGTCCACGTCGGCCCGTACCGCCACCGGCAGGGTCCTGGAGAGGGTCTCGCGGGCCGTCGGCACCTCCTTGTGGGCGCTGTTGTCGTTGATGCTCAGCAGGCCGGTGCCGGCGGGGAGTTCGGCGACGTACTCGTGGCGGGCCTGGACGTCCCGGCTGTGCTGGTACGTGGACACCGCCACGGTTCCGGCGACGGCGGCCAGCACGGCGGCCACGGCCGGGGCCGTACGCCCCCGGTTGCGGACGGCGTCGCGCAGCGCGAGCCGCGGCGACAGCGGAAGCCACCGGCCCAGCCGCCCGAACAGGCCGACCAGCAGCGGGGTGAGGGCCACGACGCCCAGCTCGGCGAGGGCGCTGCCGGCCGCGACGAGGGTGGGGCTGACCCGGTAGCGGGTCCCGTACAGGGCGATCGCGGCGCCGCCGGCCACGGCGAGCAGGCCGATCGCGGGCAGGACCCGGTTGGCGCGCCGGACGCCGCGGCGACCGGTGAGGGAGGCGAGGACGGTCTGCCGGGAGGCGGTGACGGCGGGGACGAACGCGGCCAGCAGGCCGGTCAGCACGGCGAGCAGGGCGATGCCGAGGAGTTCCGGGAGGCGGAAGTCGAAGGCGCCGAAGCGGGCGCCGATCTTCTCCTCCAGGAGCGGGCGCAGCCCGATGGTGAGGAGCACGCCGAGCGCGGAGCCGACGACCGCGGCCACGGCGCCGATGACCAGACCGCCGGACAGGACGATGGCCCGGATGTGCCGGCGGTCGCCGCCGTTGGCGCCGACCAGGCCCAGCTGGCGGCGCGAGCGCCGGGCGCCGACCGCGAAGGCGGGCCCGGCGAGCAGACAGACCTCCAGCAGGGCGAGCCCCACGACGGTGGCCACGGTGGCCTTCTCGGTGAACCGGCCCGTGTTCAGGCCCGGCCCGGCGAACCGCTCCTTGCCCTGCTCCTGGTACAGCGGCACTTCGGAGTCGGCGGGCGGGTGCGCCATGACGGCGCGGGAGAGGACGAGCGCCCCCTTGGTGTTGGCCTCCTTGACCATGTTCCACGTGAAACCATCCCCGCCGACCTTCACGAGGAAGGAGTCGGTGACGTTCAGCCCGGACGTGCCGGTGGCCGCCAGCGCCTTGTCGAGGGGGGCGAGCAGGGTGCCGGGCAGGGCGAGCAGTTCGTCGCGCGCCAGCTCGGAGGGCAGCTCGTACGAGCCGACGATCTCGTACCGGGCCGTGGAGCCGCGCGGGGTCACGGAGGAGCCGACGTAGAGCCCCGAGTGCTCCAGGAAGGCGGCGGTGGCGACGACCTCGCCGGGGCCGTGGGGCAGCCGGCCCCGCAGCGGGGTGACGATGCCCTGCGCCACCGGGTGGTGGACGTCGAGCTCGCGCAGCTGGGTGTCGAGCAGGCCGTGCCGGGTGTGGACCTTGACGTCGGAATAGCTCATCTGGACGGCTTCGGCACCGGCAGGGACCGCGGTCTTGAGCGGGACTTCCTTCTTCTCCGGGTCGGGGCGGTACTTCTCGTAGCCGCCGACGGGTGCCCAGCTCTGGGCGTCGGGGCGCTGGTAGGCGGGGCCGTCCAGCCCGGTCCGGTCGATCCGGGCGTCGGCGGCGCCGATCTCACGGGTGAGGTTCTGCTCGGGGGTGAGTTCGCCGCTGCGCAGGGTCAGGTCGATGGCGCTGGCCCCGACGACCGGCAGGGTGATCATCGCGAGGACCAGGGCGCTGCGGCCCTTGGCGCGCCAGGCGTCGCGGCGGGCGATGCGCAGGGCCGCGATCCAGGAGTGGTACCAGGAGACGAGCGGGGAGGTCACAGGCCGGCCGCCCGCCCGGTGAGCAGCGAGTCGGCGCGGCTGCGCAGGGTCTCGTCGACGACGCTGCCGTCGCGCAGGAACACGACCCGGTCCGCCCAGGCGGCGAAGCGGGGTTCGTGCGTGACCAGGATTCCGGCCGCGCCCGCGTCGCAGCGCAGCCGCAGCAGGGCGAGGACGGACTCCCCGGTCTCGGAGTCGAGGGCGCCGGTGGGTTCGTCGGCGAGGACGAGGCGCCGCTCGCCCACCAGGGCGCGGGCGATGGCCACGCGCTGTTGCTGGCCGCCGGACATCTCGTCGGGGAAGCGGTCGGCGAGGGCGGGCAGGCCGATCTCCTCCAGGGCGGCGAGGGCGGCGGCGCGGGCCTTGCGGGCGGAGGTCCCGTCGAGTTCGAGGGGGAGGGAGACGTTCTCGGCGGCGGTGAGGGCTGGTATGAGGTTGTAGTCCTGGAAGACGTAGCCGATGCTGCGGCGGCGCAGCGCGGCCAGCTTGCGGCGGCCCGCGGTGGTGATGTCGACGCCCTCGACCACGACCCGGCCGCTGGTGGGGGTGTCGAGCCCGCCGGCGAGGGTGAGGAGGGTGGACTTGCCGGAGCCGGAGGGGCCCATCACGGCGACCAGTTCGCCGGGGTGGACCGCGAGGTCGATCCCGCGCAGCGCGTGCACCTCGGTGGCGCCGCTGCCGTGCGTGCGGACCAGCTTCTCCAGCCGGAGCACGGGCTGGGCGGCGGCGGACGCGGAGTGGCCCGGGTGGTTCGGGTGCCCCGGCTGGTTCGGGTGGTTCGGCTGGCCCGGGTACCCCGGGTGGTTCGGGTGGGAGCTGTTCTGCTGGTCGGGCATGAAGGGTCCCCCTTGGAAGGGTCGTTCAGCCCCGCCGCGTGCGGGGGGCGGGTCCGGTGGTGCCGGTGGTCGGGCCGGTCGCGGCGGCCGTGGGCGGTGTGGGCGGCGTGAGGCCGTCGTCGGCCGCGGGCGCGGCGGGAGGGCCGGTGACCGCGCCGAGCGCGGCCAGTCGGACGAGCCGGGCCTCGGAGTGGTCGAGCCAGCGGGCCTCGGCCTCGGTCTGGAAGATCAGCTGTTCCAGGACCAGCAGCCAGGCCACGTCGTCGCGTTCGTTCGCCCGCCCGCTCTCGACGGCGGCCAAGGCCTGGGCCTTGAGCCGGGTGTAGTCCTGCATCGCCCCGATCGTGGCGTGCCGCTGGGACTGGATGACGGCGCGGATGTCCACGCCGGGGGCCCCGACGGCCATGGCGAGCTTGATGGCCAGCTCGTCGCGGGGCGGGTTGGTGCGGTCCACCGGGCGCTCGTACCAGGCGCGCAGCTCGGTGCGGCCGGTGTCGGTGATGGCGTAGAGGGTGTGCCCGGCAGGGTCCTCGCCGCCGGGTGCGACGAGCCCGTCGCGTTCCAGGCGGGCCAGGGTGGTGTACACCTGCCCGACGTTGAGGGGCCAGGTGGAGCCGGTGCGGGATTCGAACTCGGTGCGCAGCTGGGAGCCGTAACGGGGGCCCCGTTCCAGGAGCGCGAGAAGGCCGTGGCGGATCGACATACTCAGTATGTATACACGGGCATACTCGGTATGTATACCGGGTATGCCCGCGGGACGGCCTAGCGGCCCCGCCGGAGCCGGACGCCCATGTACCCCAGCCCCACGCCCATCAGGGCCAGTCCGGTGCCGAGGGGCAGCAGGTGGGCGGCCAGGTCGGCGACCCGTTCGTTCGGTTCGGTGCCCAGCGCCGAGACGGGGGTGCTGCGGCTCGGCGAGGGGCTCGGCGCGGCGGTGGACCGCTGGACGGTGCCGGGCTCGCGGTGCTCCGGGCGCGGGGCGGGCCGGACCGGGTGCACGGGCCGGGAGACGGGGGCCACCTCGGGGTCGGCCGGGGCGTTCGCGGGCCGCCCCGGGTGCTCCCGCCCGACCCCTCCGGCACTGCCGGCGAGCTCCTCGTAGGCCTCTTCGGGTACGGGATCGTCCTGGTCGGTGTCGGCGCGCACCGCGGTGACGGGCAGGCGGGCGGAGGTCGCTCCGTCGGGTGCGGTGACCAGCAGCGCGGCGGCCGCCAGTGCGGCTCCGGCCGTCCAGTGCGGGGCGCGGAGGCGTCGGTTCACGGGGTGCCCCTCCCGTTCCGTGCGGCCGGGGCGCCGGGTGGTCGAGGCGCCGCCCTCAGATTGGCACAGGGGGGCAAAACGGGCATCCCGGGACACCCGTCAGGGTGCCCCGGGATGCCCGGCAGCTCAGCGGCCGTCCGCTACGACGGATCACCGGTCGAGACGATCAGGGTGAACTCGGTGCCGTCCTTGGCCACGTCCGTCCCCGCCTCGGGCAGCTGCTCCAGGACGGTGTCCTGGCCGTAGACGGTCTCGTCGCGCTCGGTGATCTTGTACTTCCAGCCGGCCGCCTGGATGCACTGCTTGATCGACAGCAGGTTCTTGTACCGGAAGTCGGGGGCCACGACCTTCGTCGCGTCCCGGAAGGACTTCGTCGGGCTCTTGCACTTGTCCGCGTCGATCGTGCGCGAGGGGTCCGGCCCCTTGTGCCCCGCCACGGCCGAGGAGGACGCCGACGAGGAAGCGGCGGGGCTCGCCGAGTTGCCCTTGTTCTCGTCGTCGCCGCCCATGTTCAGCACGGCGATCAGCCCGCCGATGGCCACCAGGGCCACCACGATCGCGCCGACCACCACCGGCGTGTTCTTCTTCCCGCCGCCCGAGGACGCCGCCGCAGCGGGCGCCGCGCTGGGCGAGATGGTGAACGGCGGCGGCGTCGACGGCCCGTACTGCTGCTGGTGCTGCGGCTGCTGGTGCTGCGGCGCCTGAGCCGTGGGCGGGTACGCGTACCCCGGCTGCTGCTGCGTCGGCGCGGGCTGCGCGTACGGGGACGGCGCCGGGGTCTGCGGGCTCTGGTACGGCTGCTGGAGCGAGTGCGGCGGCGGTGCCTGGAAGCCGGCGTCCACCGGCGGGAACACCGTCGCGCCCACGCCCGCGCCGCTGCCGCCCGGGGCAGCGCCCGGGACGATCGACGGCGCGCCGGTGTGGCCGGCCGACATGATCCGCATGATCTCGTCCCGCATGGCCGTGGCCGTCGGGAAGCGCTCGTTCGGGTTCTTCTTCAGCGCCCGCGCCACCAGCGCGTCCATCGCCGGGGTGATGGAGCGGTTGACGGAGGACGGGGCCACCGGCTCCTCCTGGACGTGCGCGTACGCGATCGCCAGCGGGGAGTCGGCATCGAAGGGGATACGGCCCGTCAGCAGCTGGAACAGCATGATGCCGACCGAGTACAGGTCGGAGCGGGCGTCCACGCCGCGCCCCAGCGCCTGCTCCGGCGACAGGTACTGCGGGGTGCCGACGACCATGCCGGTCTGCGTCATCGAGGTGACCCCCGACTGCATGGCCCGGGCGATGCCGAAGTCCATCACCTTGACGATGCCGCGCTTGGTCATCATCACGTTGCCGGGCTTGATGTCGCGGTGGACCAGGCCCATCTCGTGGCTGGTCTCCAGCGCGGCCAGCACGTCGGCCGTCACCTTCAGCGCCTTGTCCGCGGGCATCGCGCCGTACTGCCGCACGTCGGCATCGAGGACGGAGCCGAGCGGCCGGCCCTCCACGTACTCCATGACGATGTACGGCATGACCGCCTCGTCGCCGCCGCCGGCGCCGAAGGTGACGGTTCCCTCACCCGTGTCGAAGACCGAGACGATGTTGGTGTGCGACAGTTTCGCAACAGCCTGCGCCTCGCGCCGGAAGCGCTCGCGGAAGGACGCCTCGCGCCCCAGCTCGCTGTGGAGCGTCTTGATGGCGACCTGGCGGTCGAGGGCGGAGTCGTACGCGAGGTAGACCGAGGCCATGCCCCCCTCGCCCAGCAAATCCCTTAGCTGGTAACGGCCACCGGCCAGGGAGCCGCCTGCGTACCGGCCCTGTGTGCCGTCCTGGCTCATGACTGTTGCTTCCCCTCGGGATCTGTTGCTACGCGTCCGGCTGAGCGCATGTCGCGCCCAGTCTGCCGGAGGGCAAGCACACGTCAAGCCGGTGCCCGCTGCGTGACCACGGGCCTACGCCGTGTCCGTAGCCGAACGGTGACGCGTTCGGAGGCTGTAGCGTTCACCGGAGCACCCGAAGAGGCCCACCGCTAGAGCGGACGAGAGAGACGACGGCGAGGACTGATGGCACCCGAACCCGAGGGAAACGGCGCCGGGATGGCCGACGGTCCTGAGCACTGGGGCGCGGGCGGCCTCGTGGGGGACGGCCGTTACCGGCTGACCCACCGCCTGGGCCGTGGCGGCATGGCGGAGGTCTTCGCCGCCGAGGACGTCCGGCTGGGCCGCACCGTGGCCGTGAAGCTGCTGCGCGCCGACCTGGCCGAGGACCCGGTGTCCAAGGCCCGCTTCACCCGTGAGGCACAGTCGGTCGCCGGCCTGAACCACCACGCCGTCGTCGCCGTGTACGACTCCGGCGAGGACCGGGTCGGCCCGAACGTGGTCCCGTACATCGTGATGGAGCTGGTCGAGGGCCGCACCATCCGCGAGCTGCTGCTCAGCGCGGAGGCCCCCGGGCCCGACCAGGCGCTCATCATCGTCTCGGGCGTGCTGGAAGCCCTGGCGTACTCGCACCAGCACGGCATCGTGCACCGCGACATCAAGCCCGCGAACGTGATCATCACCAACGCCGGCGCGGTGAAGGTGATGGACTTCGGCATCGCCCGCGCCCTGCACGGCGCGCAGTCCACGATGACCCAGACCGGCATGGTCATGGGCACCCCGCAGTACCTCTCGCCGGAACAGGCCCTCGGCAAGGCGGTCGACCACCGCAGCGACCTGTACGCGACGGGCTGCCTGCTCTACGAACTCCTCGCGCTGCGACCCCCCTTCACCGGTGAGACCCCCCTGTCGGTGGTCTACCAGCACGTCCAGGACGCGCCGGTGCCGCCCTCGCAGCTGCCCGAGGGCCACCACATCCCGCAGGAACTCGACGGCCTCGTCATGCGGTCGCTCGCCAAGGACCCGGACGACCGGTTCCAGAGCGCCGAGGAGATGCGCGGGCTCGTCCAGTACGCCCTCCAGATGCTCCAGGACCAGGGCCCGAACACCGGCACCTGGAACACCGGTCCGGTCGTCATGGCGCTCCCGCACGGACAGCCCGGCGGCGCGCAGACCTCGATGATGCCCGCGGGCGGCAACGGCGGCCCCCACACCCCGTACCCCTCGCACCACACCACCTCGCAGTTCCAGCAGCCGATGGTGCCCCCGCTGAACCCGGACGACGGCACGGCCTTCCCCGGCGGCGGGCACGGCGGCGGCCCGGCCGGCCACGGCGGCCACGGCGGGTACGACGGCTACGACGGGTACGACAGCCACTCCGGCGGCGGGAAGTGGAAGGTCTGGCTCTTCGTCCTGCTCGCGGTGCTGGCCATCGCCGGCGGCGCCGCCTACGCGGTCAAGAACGGCATCGGCACGGGCGGCGGCGGCAAGCCGAAGACCACCGTGAGCAGCCCGGGGACCTCGCAGAGCAGCCCGAGCTCGCAGGACACCCCGTCGTCCTCGTCCAGCCCGGAGACGGGCCGTTCGCACGACGAGGACACCTTCACGCCCCTCCCGAGCAAGAGCAGGTTCACGCCGAGCACCACCCCGTCGGCCTCCTCGGGCGGCTCGTCGAGCCCGGAGACCAAGAACCCGACGACCCCGGCGACGAAGCCCACCCCGGTGGAGCCGCCGACCAGCAAGCCGACCCCGCCCAGCGGGGGCGGCGGCGGCAGCCCGGCCGGTGCCGAGGGCGCCGACTAGCGGCGGATGCGTGAAAGGGGCCCGGCGGAAGGGGAATTCCGCCGGGCCCCTTTTCCGTGCGCCCCCTCCGCCCCGTCCGCCCCCAGGGTGTGCACGGTGACCAGCTGGGGTTCGATTCGCATGTAGACCGGGTCGAACACCTCGCCATCCACGAAATGCGGCGCCGGACCGAAAAGTTCCAGTTCCGCGGTGGTCGGTTCGGTGAGCTCCGCCGTGCCCGTGACCTGCACGGACCACAGCCGGGACGCACCCGAATTGACGTTGTCGGCCCCGTAGGAGACCACGCTTCCGTTGCAGGCGTGGTGATATCCGAAACCGGCGTGCATTCTCAGGACGATCCGGCCGCCCACCACGATGTGGCGGGCGACGGCGAGGAACGGAAGCGCGCGCATGCTGGTGGCCACCCGGCCGTACGGCACACGGCGCAGCAACTCGACGGCAGGTATTTCCTCCGGTGACATGCGACCACTCTCTGACCCCGACAGACGGTCGGGAAAGAGGATCCCGCCCCCACCACCGAGGACGTTGGTCCCGAATCGGCGCGCCTCGAAGGCCGCTCGGACTCCCGTCGGCATCCACTGGGCGTCCACTCGGCTCCCGCTCGTGACGCGTTCGAACGGGGTTGCCCCCCGCTCGGTGCCGGATCGAGTGCGGCTAGCGCTTCTCCGCCTGGAGCCGGGCGACGTACGCGGCGGCCTGGGAGCGGCGCTCCATGCCCAGCTTCGACAGCAGGCTGGAGACGTAGTTCTTGATGGTCTTCTCGGCCAGGTGCAGCCGCTCACCGATGACCCGGTTCGTCAGGCCCTCGCCGATCAGGTCGAGGATCTTGCGCTCCTGCTCCGTGAGGTTCGCGAGCCGGTCGTCGCCCTTGCCGTTCTTGCCGTCGCGCAGCCGCTCCAGCACCCGCGCGGTCGCCACCGGGTCCAGCAGCGACTTGCCCGCCGCCACGTCGCGCACCGCGCTGAGCAGCTCGTTCCCCCGGATGGCCTTGAGGACGTAGCCCGAGGCGCCTGCCATGATCGCGTCGAACAGCGCCTCGTCGTCGGCGAACGAGGTGAGCATCAGGCACTTGATGTCCTCGTCCTGCGAGCGGACCTCGCGGCACACCTCGACACCGCTGCCGTCGGGCAGGCGCACGTCGAGGACGGCAACGTCGGGGCGGGTCGCCGGGATGCGGACCAGGGCGTCCGCGGCGCTGCCGGCCTCGCCGACGATCTCGATGTCCTCTTCGACCGACAAAAGCTCATGAACGCCCCGACGTACTACTTCGTGGTCGTCCAGGAGAAATACCTTGATTTTTCCGTTTTCGCGCACAAGCTCATCTTCACACACTCACCTCTTCCCTGCCGGAGTTACCCGGGATAACGTGCCGTTGTTCCGGCCGCCTGCAAGGCTGTGACCAGTGGTTGTTCCCGCAGCGGCCGATTTACTTGGATATCCAAGCAAAATCGCAGGTCAAACGGGGTTTCGCAGTTATGCGTCGCACTGGGTAACGTGCTGTGCGCAGGGCACTCGCCGGGGCACCTGTCACGCCTGAATCCGAAACGCGCCGTGCACCCACCCCGTGTACGGGTACGGATACAGGTGAGCCGCACTGGTCCCCGGAGAACCCGGGTGCCGGACCGACGGAGGAGCACACGTGACCGTGGAGAGCACTGCCGCGCGCAAGCCGCGACGCAGCAGCGGCACCAAGCGGGCGGCAGGCGCGGCGAGCGCCCGCAAGACCGCCGCTGCCACCGCACAGCCGCACGACGCCGAGCCTCAGCTCGTACAGCTGCTGACGCCCGAAGGTGAACGGGTCGAGGTCGACAGCCACCCCGAGGTGGCCGAGTTCGCGGCCTTCGTCGCGGACGTCACCACCGAGGACCTGCGCGGTCTCTACCGCGACATGGTCCTGACCCGCCGCTTCGACGGCGAGGCGACCGCCCTCCAGCGCCAGGGCGAGCTGGGCCTGTGGGCCTCGCTGCTGGGCCAGGAGGCCGCGCAGATCGGCTCCGGCCGGGCACTCCGCGACGACGACTACGTCTTCCCGACCTACCGCGAGCACGGCGTGGCCTGGTGCCGCGGCGTCGACCCGACGAACCTGCTCGGCATGTTCCGCGGCGTGAACCACGGCGGCTGGGACCCGAACACCAACAACTTCCACCTCTACACGATCGTCATCGGCTCGCAGACGCTGCACGCGACCGGTTACGCCATGGGCGTGGCCAAGGACGGCGCGGACTCCGCGGTCATCGCCTACTTCGGCGACGGCGCGTCCAGCCAGGGCGACGTGATGGAGGCGTTCAACTTCTCCGCGGTCTACAACTCCCCCGTGGTGTTCTTCTGCCAGAACAACCAGTGGGCGATCTCCGAGCCGACCGAGCGCCAGATGCGCGTGCCGCTCTACCAGCGCGCCCAGGGCTTCGGCTTCCCGGGCATCCGCGTCGACGGCAACGACGTCCTGGCCTGCCTCGCGGTCACCCGCTGGGCGCTGGACCGGGCCCGCCGCGGCGAGGGCCCGGCCCTGATCGAGGCGTTCACCTACCGCATGGGCGCCCACACCACCTCCGACGACCCGACGAAGTACCGGGCGGACGAGGAGACGGCGGCCTGGGAGGCGAAGGACCCGATCCTGCGCCTGAAGGCCCACCTGCTGGCCTCCGGGGGCGCCGACGAGGCGTTCTTCGAGGAGCTGGAGGCGGAGAGCGAGGCCCTCGGCAAGCGGGTCCGCGAGGTCGTGCGCGCCATGCCCGACCCGGACACCATGGCGATCTTCGAGAACGTCTACGCGGACGGGCACGCGCTCGTCGACGAGGAGCGCGCCCAGTTCGCCGCCTACCTCGCTTCCTTCGAGGCCGAGGAGGGTCACTGATGGCTGCCGTGAAGATGTCGATCGCGAAGGCGCTCAACGAGTCCCTGCGCAAGGCCATGGACACCGACCCCAAGGTCCTGATCATGGGTGAGGACGTCGGCAAGCTGGGCGGTGTCTTCCGCATCACCGACGGGCTGCAGAAGGACTTCGGCGAGGAGCGGGTCATCGACACCCCGCTCGCCGAGTCCGGCATCGTCGGCACCGCCATCGGCCTGGCCCTGCGCGGCTACCGGCCGGTCGTGGAGATCCAGTTCGACGGGTTCGTCTTCCCCGCGTACGACCAGATCGTCACGCAGCTCGCGAAGATGCACGCCCGCGCCCTCGGCAAGATCAAGCTGCCGGTCGTCGTCCGCATCCCCTACGGCGGCGCGATCGGCGCGGTCGAGCACCACAGCGAGTCCCCCGAGACGCTCTTCGCGCACGTCGCGGGCCTGAAGGTGGTCTCCCCGTCGAACCCGAGCGACGCGTACTGGATGCTCCAGCAGGCGATCCTCAGCGACGACCCGGTGATCTTCTTCGAGCCGAAGCGCCGCTACTGGGACAAGGGCGAGGTCGACACCGACGCCATCCCCGGCGAGCTGCACAAGTCGCGGGTGGTCCGCGAGGGCGCCGACCTCACGCTGGCCGCGTACGGCCCGATGGTGAAGGTCTGCCTGGAGGCGGCGGCCGCGGCCGCCGAGGAGGGCAAGTCGGTCGAGGTCCTGGACCTGCGCTCGATGTCCCCGATCGACTTCGACGGGATCCAGGCCTCGGTGGAGAAGACCCGCCGGCTGGTCGTGGTCCACGAGGCCCCGGTCTTCCTCGGCACCGGTTCCGAGATCGCCGCCCGCATCACGGAGCGGTGCTTCTACCACCTGGAGGCGCCGGTGCTGCGCGTCGGCGGCTTCCACGCCCCGTACCCGCCGGCCCGCCTGGAGGACGAGTACCTGCCCGGCCTGGACCGCGTGCTCGACGCCGTCGACCGCTCGCTGGCGTTCTGAGGAGAGCCGCCCCATGACGATCCGCGAATTCAAGATGCCCGACGTGGGCGAGGGCCTGACCGAGGCCGAGATCCTCAAGTGGTACGTCCAGCCGGGTGACACGGTCACCGACGGGCAGGTCGTCTGCGAGGTGGAGACGGCGAAGGCGGCCGTCGAGCTGCCGATCCCCTTCGACGGAGTGGTACACGCGCTGCTCTTCGAGGAGGGCGTGACGGTCGACGTCGGCCAGGTGATCATCTCCGTCGAGACGGGGGCCTCCGGCGCCCCGGCGACCGCGACCCCGGCCGCGGCCGTCGCCCCGACGGGCTCGGAGGCCGCCGAGGCCGCCGAGGAACCCGCGCCCGAGGGCCGTCAGCCCGTGCTGGTGGGCTACGGGGTCTCCCAGTCCTCCACGAAGCGCCGCCCGCGCAAGGCGGTGGCGGGCACCCCCGCCGCAGCCGCGCCCGTGGCGCCCGCGGCCCCCGCTCCGGTCGTGCCCGCTCCGGCGGGGCCGAACGGCACGAACGGCACCGCGTACGCCAATGGCAACGGCGTCGCCACCGCCGAGCGGCCGCTCGCCAAGCCGCCCGTGCGCAAGCTCGCCAAGGACCTCGGCATCGACCTGGCCTCGGTGGTCCCCACCGGTGACGGCGGTGTCGTGACCCGCGAGGACGTGCACGCCGCCGCCGCGGCCGCGCTCGCCCCGCAGGCCCCCGTCCAGGTCCCGGCCCCGGCGGCGGCCCCCGCGCCGGTCCAGGCCCCCGTGGCGGCTCCCGCCGAGACGGCCGCGGCCGTGGCGGCGCCGGGCGCGCGGGAGACCCGTATCCCGGTCAAGGGCGTCCGCAAGGTCACCGCCCAGGCCATGGTCGGCTCCGCCTTCACCGCGCCGCACGTCACCGAGTTCATCACCCTCGACGTGACGCGCACGATGAAGCTGGTCCAGGAGCTCAAGGAGGACCCGGACCTCGCCGGTCTGCGGATCAACCCGCTGCTCCTGATCGCCAAGGCGGTCCTCGTCGCCATCCGCCGCAACCCGGACGTCAACGCGTCCTGGGACGAGGCGGCCCAGGAGATCGTGCTCAAGCACTACGTCAACCTGGGCATCGCGGCGGCCACCCCGCGCGGCCTGATCGTCCCGAACATCAAGGACGCCCAGGCCAAGACCCTGGCCGAGCTGTCGACCTCGCTGTCGGACCTGGTGGGCACCGCCCGTGAGGGCAAGACCTCCCCGGCCGACATGCAGAACGGCACCTTCACCATCACCAACGTCGGCGTCTTCGGCGTCGACACCGGTACGCCCATCATCAACCCCGGCGAGTCCGCGATCCTCGCGGTCGGCGCGATCAAGCTCCAGCCGTGGGTCCACAAGGGCAAGGTGAAGCCGCGTCAGGTCACCACCCTGGCCCTGTCGTTCGACCACCGCCTGATCGACGGCGAGCTGGGCTCCAAGTTCCTCGCGGACATCGCGGCGGTCCTGGAGCACCCGCGCCGGCTGGTCACCTGGGCGTAGCCGCCCGGACGGCCGACACCCGCCGACGGCCGGGCCCCTCCGCAGGGAGGGCGCCCGGCCGTCGGGCGTTCGCGGGCCGGTGGGGGGAAGCCGGCCCCGCCCGGCGGCCGGGGCGGTAGCCTCCCGGCCATGCCCATCGCCGAGTTGCAGGTGTATTCCGTGGAGGAGGCCGACGGCAGCGGCGGGGTCTGCCTCGTCCGGTGCGTCGGCGGCACGGCCCGGTCCGGACAGGTGTACGCGGCGGGGGAGTCGCGGGTCTGGCTGCGGGACATAGAGCGGTACGGGCGCACGGTCGGCTCCTTCGTGGCCGGCCACACCGCCCGGGTCCGCCTCGCCGGGGCGGTGGTCGCGCTGCTCAGCCGGGGCCAGGTGCTGACCTCCGTACCGCCCGACGGGCACGGCCTCGCGGAACTGGAGGCCTGGCTGGCCGCCGTTCCCCCGCTCGCGGACGAACCCCTGCCGCGGACCCTGCGCTCCCTGGCCGTCGGGGGGATGCGGGACGAGCGGCTGCCGGACGGGGTGCGGCTGCGCTGGGGCCGGGTGGCCCTGGCGGCGGCGTACCGCTGCGCGGCGGCGGAGGGGGCGTCCGACCTGGTGCGGGGGATCGAGCTGGCTTTCGTACGGGCCTACCTGCTGCGGGAGTTCGGGCCCGGGCCGGGCGGAGACCCGGCCGCCGTGTGCCGGGAGGCGCTCGCGCTGGTCGACCTCACCCCGGCGGAGGCGGCCGCGCGGGCCGGCGACTGGCGGGCGCTGCCCCGGGAGGGGATCGTGCACCTGCGGCTGATCAGGAACCTGCTGCGGTGGGCGGGCGCGGCCCGGCCGTACCTGGCGGCCGGGGACCCGCTGGCCGTGGCCTTGGACGCCTGGTCACGGGTGTGTAGAGAACTCCCCTGAGGTCTTTTCCGGCCATCGTGGCTGGGATACGCTCCGCTGCCATGCAGACAGGCGGGGACACCAGCGGCGGCACCGGCACCACCACCATCGAGTTCGTGTACGACCCGACGCCGGAGGACTACCGGACGGCGTTCTGGCGGTTCAACTTCGCGACCTGGCCCGGCCGGGGCAGCCTCGCGACCGGGCCGGTCGTGGGCGTCGGACTGGGGAGCCTGATCTCCTGGTTGCGGGGCTTCTCGGCGAACGCGACGGCCTTCGTGCTGATCGCCGTGAGCCTGTCGCTGTGCGTGATCGTCCCCCGCGTCGGCGCCCGCAAGGCGCGCGAGCAGTACGAGGGCATGGAGGACTACGGGACCTGCCGGACCACGGTCACCGAGGACGGCCTGACCACCACCGGCGGGGAGCTGAGCAGCAGCATCGAATGGCGGGTCTTCCCCCGGTACTTCGAGACGGACACCCTCTTCGTGCTCACGACGAAGCAGACCGGCATCTTCTTCGCGCTGCCCAAGCGGGGCGCCCAGGACCCGGCCGACGTCGACCGGGTGCGCGAGGTCCTCGACCGGAACCTCAAGCGGCTGTGACGGCCCCCCGGCCCGCCCGGTAGGCGCGCAGGAAGGCGGCGGCGCCGCCCCGGACGAGCCGGTCGGTCTGCGCCGCCGACAGGGGCAGCACCCCGTAGTGGGAGAGCTGGGCGACGGAGGTGGTGGTCAGCGCCGTGAAGTGGGCAGCCGCCAGCTCCGCGTCGCCGTGCAGGTCGAGCAGGCCGGCTTCCGCCAGGGCCGTGAAGGCGCCGGCGAGGGCGTCGGCGACCGGGCCGGGGCCCGCGTCCTTCCAGGCCGCGAGCACCTCGGGCGGTACGTGGTCGGCCTCGGCGTGGATGTGGCGCACGAGGGCGAAGTGGTCGGGGTGGTCCACCATCACGTCGATCAGCGCCCGGGCGAGGGCGGCCAGGTCCCGTTCCAGGTCGTCCGGGTGCGGCGGGCGCGCGGGGTCCAGCAGGGTGCGGACGACGGCCACGTGCGCGTCGCGGACCTCGCCCGAGCTCCAGGTGACGACGGCCCGGAAGAGTTCCGACTTGCCGCCGGGGAAGTGGTTGTAGAGCGTCCGCGTCGAGACGCCCGCCGCCGCGGCGAGGGCGTCGACGGAGGCGCGGGCGTACCCCTCGCGGCCGAAGAGCGCGCAGGCCGCGCGCGCGAGGGCCATCCGCTTGGCCAGCTTCCGGGGCGGGAGCGACGCGTCCGCCGTCCCCTCCGGTACGCGGCCCGGGACCTGCCCGTCCATCACGCCTCCACTGGCTCTCGAGTGACCTTCCACAACGGCCGTTGTGCATATTACAACGGTCGTTGTACTTTACCGGAAGGGCGTGGAAACCAACCGTCTGGTCTGGTCAGAAAAACGAACCACGTGGTCTGTTTTTGAAAACAAACCGCCCGGTCTGGTTTTCCGAGGGAGGGGACGCCGCACGATGCCGACCACACCCACCGCCGAGGACTCCCCCGCGGCGTTAGGGGCCGCGCCCGGGCAGCTCGGGCGCATCCTCACCGTCGTGATCACCGGCGCCGTCATGTCCGTCCTCGACATGACGATCGTCAACGTGGCCCTGGACCGGCTCTCCGCATCCTTCGGGTCCCCGCTGGAGACCATCCAGTGGACCGCCACCGCCTACACCCTGGCGCTGGCGGCCGTCATCCCGGCGGCCGCCTGGGCTATGGGCCGGATCGGGGCCAAGCGCACCTACCTGACGGCCCTGTCCCTGTTCACCCTCGGCTCCCTGCTCGCGGCCTGCGCGTGGAACGCCGGCAGCCTGATCGCCTTCCGCGCCGTCCAGGGGCTCGGCGGCGGACTGCTCATGCCGGTCGGCATGACGATGGTGATGCGGGCCGCCGACCGCGACCGGCTCGGACGCGCCATGGCCCTGCTGGGACTGCCCGTACTGGTCGGCCCGGTGGCCGGGCCGGTGCTGGGCGGCTGGCTGATCGACACCGCCTCCTGGCAGTGGATCTTCCTGGTCAACCTGCCCGTCGGAGCGGTCGCCCTGGTACTCGCGGCGAAGCTGCTGCGCCCGGATTCCCCCCCGGGCGCGGCGGCTTCGCCGCGGCTCGACCTCCCCGGCCTGCTGAGCCTCTCCCCGGGCCTCGCACTGCTGCTGTACGGGCTGTCCCGGGGCGGTGGGAGCGGCGCGTTCAGCTCCCCCGGGGTGCTGCTCCCCCTGCTGGGCGGGGCCGTCCTCGTCGCGGCTTTCGTCCGGCGCGCATTGCGGGTGCCGGAGCCCCTGCTCGACCTGCGGCTGCTGCGCGACCGCACCTTCGCCGCCGCCATCGGCACGCTCGCGCCGTTCACCTGCGGCTACTTCGGCTCCATGCTGCTGGCCCCGGTGTACTGGCAGCAGGTGCGCGGGCTGAGCGCGAGCGCGGCGGGGCTGCTGGTGGCGCCGGTCGGGCTCGTGGTCGGGACGACCATGCAGATCGCGTCCCGGCGCGTGGACCGGGTCGCCCCGCGCCGGCTGATCCCCGCCGGGGTGGCGGTGGCGGCCCTCGGCATGCTGCTCACGGGGGTGCGGACCGGCGCCGAGGGGGTGGCGGGGTGGCAGGTCGTGGGCTCGCTGATGCTGATGGGCGTCGGCGCCGGGATGGTGCTGATGCCGACCATGACCACCGCCGGCCGGGACCTGCCCGCCGCCCGCATGGCGGCGGCGAGCACGGCCCTCAGCATCAACTCCCAGCTGTGCGCCTCGGTCGGTACCGCCCTGACCTCGGTGGTCCTGGGCGCGGCGGGCACCACCCCGGCCGGCTTCCGCACCGCGTACGCGGTCGCGGCGGTCCTCCTCGCCCTCTCCCTGGTCCCGGCCCTGCGGCTGCCGGGACGGCGGCGGGGGTAGGGCGGGGAGCTACCGCAGGCCCTTCTGCCGGAGGAGCCGCTCCACGGCCGGGGCCAGGCGGAGGGGGCGCCCGGCGGTGGGGGCCGCGTGCCGGGTGGGAGCGGGCAGGGTCACCGGGGCCGGGAGCGTCGTGTGGCCGCCGCCCCGGCGCGGGAGGGCCTCGACCCGGCCGACCGCGCCGGCCACCAGCTCCGTGAACCAGACGTTCCGGTCGGGGCCCGTGGTGATCCTGAAGGCGACCTTGTCCGCCGCCGCCGGGCCGGGGAGGTCGTACCGGGTGATCGCACCGTCGCGGCTGATCCGGCCGATGCGCCCGGCCTGGTCGGTGAACCACATGCGCCCGTCCGGGCCGCGGGTGATGTCGTAGACCAGGCTGTCGGAGCCGGGCATCGGGAAGAGGGTGATCTCACCCCGGGGGGTGATGCGCCCCACCGCGTTCGGATCGTCGGCGGTGAACCACATCCCGCCGGGTCCGGCCGCGATGCCGGCGGGGAACGAGGAGTCGCTCGCCAGCGGGAATTCGGTGATCCGCCCGGACGGGGTGATCCGGCCGATCCTGCCGGCGCTCTGCTCGGTGAACCACAGGGAGCCGTCGGGTGCGGCGGCGATGTAGTACGGGAAGCCGCCCGGCGTGGGGACGGGGTACTCGGTCACCTTGCCGTCGGAGGTCATCCGGCCGATCGCGTTCGTCCCCGCCTCGGTGAACCACAGGGCGTGGTCGCCGCCGACCGCGATGTCCAGGGGGAAGCGGTCCGGGCCCGGCAGCGGGAACTCGGTGATCCGGCCCTTCGCCGTGATCCTGCCGATCTTGGAGGCGAGCCCCTCGGTGAACCACAGGGCGCGGCCGGGCCCCTGGGTGATGCCGCTGGGGAGGCTGTCGGGGGTCGGCACCGGGTATTCGGTGACGGCGCCGTCGTGCGTGACGCGCGCGATCCGGTTCGCCCCGGACTCGGTCACCCACACGGCCCGGTCCGGGCCCGCCGTGATGTCGGCGGGGAAGCTGTCGGGGGTGGTCAGCGGGAACTCCGTGATGTCCCCCACGCGCACCGTCCCGGCGTGGGCCGGGGCGGTGGCGGCGGCGAAGGCGAGGAGGGCCCCCAGGGACGCGGTGAGGATTCTGCGCAGGCGTCGTCGGATCGTCGTCGGTGTGTGCGGCATGGGCCGGGCCCCTCTCGGTGGGCGGCGGTCGGGCGGCACATGACGGGATATCAGCTATTTTCCGCCCCTGCCCGTGCCGCCCCCACGGCTCGCCCGCGAACCGCCCGCCTGCCGTAAGGCGGTACGGCCCGGCTCAGCCCTTGGCCGCGTTGCCGAGCACCTTGGACGGGGTGATCCGCACGACCACCCGTACGGCCCCGTCGGCGGCGTCCCCGTACTCCTTGCCGGCGCCCGGCCCCAGGTACTGCTCGGCGATCCGGACGGCGACGGCCCGGTCGGTGTCCTCGCTGATCGTGGCGGTGCCGCGGATCTCGGCGTACAGGTAGGGGTTCGTCAGGTCGAACACGGTCAGGCCGACCCGGCCGTCCCGGACGAGGTTCCGCTCCTTGCGGCGGCCGCGCTCGGTGGAGACCAGCAGGTCGTCCCCGTCGCGCATCACCCAGACCACGGAACTCTGCGGGCTGCCGTCGGGGTTGAGGGTCGAGAGTACGGCGGGGTGCGGGGAGTCGAGCAGCTGTCGCACGGCGTCGTTCAGGGCAATAGTCATGGGCACGAGGCTAGTTGCACCCGGGAAGCGCCACCCGGACAACGCCCGAACGACGCGGCACTACCCGAAGTCGGTCATTCCCAGGGGATGTTGAGGAAGGGGCTGGCCGGGTCGGTGGTCAGCGTCAGGTGGGTGGCGAGGGAGGAGTCGTACCAGCTGCCGAACTCCTCCTCGTCGAAGTGCAGGCAGCGCGCGAGCGCGTACCCGGCGGAGAAGTCCGCCCACGACCGGTACGCGCCCCGGGCCTTCTCGCCCGCGCGGAGCACGGCCCGCTCGGCGTCCTGGAGGGAGCCGTAGCGGCAGGCGACGCCCCAGCGGGCCATCTGCGAGGCCCGCCCGTAGTCCCACCCCTCGACCGAGCGCACCCAGCCGTCGGCCGGGAGCAGCCCGTCGGCGCGGAAGCGCTGCTCGTAGCGGGTGATCCGGCCGATGAGGCGCCGGACCCCGGCGATCTCGCCCTCGACCTCGGCGGAGGGCCGCGGCTCGGCCACGGTCACCCCGTCGGGGGTGAGGCGGGGCTGGGCCGCCTGCTCGGCGCTGCGGCGCAGGCTGACCTCGGCGGCGTGGCGCCAGTGCTCGACGTCGACCGGACCGGCGAAGTCGGAGGCGAGGACGCGGCGCACGCGGAGGGCGAACTCCCAGACGGGGCTCACCACGTCGGCGTTCAGCATCCGCTGGAGCACGCTCAGCCAGCCCGCGGGGTCGCCGATCTCCCACGAGGTGCGCAGGCGCTCGCGCTCACGGGTGTAGCCGTTGCCGTGGTAGGCGAGGGCGTTCCAGAACTCGCCGTTGGCCACCGCCAGGTGCGCCCCGACGGCCAGGCCCCGGGCCACCGGGCCGTGCAGCGGGCCCCCGGTGTGCAGGGCGTGCACCGCGCCGGGGGCCAGGCCCCAGGACGGGGCGGCGTCCCAGTGGGCGCGCCAGCGGGCGAGGTCGGCGGGGGTGGTGGTGAGGTAGGCCTCGACGGGGCTGCCGGGGTTCACGGCCAGATGGGCGGGGTCCCGCTGGTCCCAGGCGTTGGCGAACCAGGCGAGGCTCTGGCGCAGGTACACGGTGTGGTCGTCGGGGGCGGGGAGCATGCCGCGGGTGAAGACGGCGAGGGTGTTGTCGGGGGCCCGGTGGAAGCGGGCCGCGGCGGGGTCGGCGTCGATCTGCGCCCGGGACTGGGGGAGGAACAGCTCGGCCCGGGCGAGGGCGTCCATGTACCCGTTCCAGTCCCCGCGCGCCTTCGCCCCGTACAGCTCGCGCTCGATCACGCTCGGCGCCGTCCACTCGTCCACACGGGGACCCTATACGGGGCCCCGCCCAGCCCCCGTGGACGGGCCCCGGCCGCCCGCCTCGTCTCGTCTACCGAGCCCGTGGCCGCGGCGGTGAAGCGGATCTCGGCCGCCGGTGTCACGGTGATGGAACGCCGGGCGTACTGGATGGCGGAGAAGGTCGCGTTGTGGTGGGCGATGACCTGGGCGGCCGTCGGCGCGGCACCGGGCGGACGCTCTGGCGTGGTGTGTCCGTCGGCGACCACCACGAGGTCATAGCCACGGGAAAGCGCGGCGCGGCTGGTGGAGTCGACGCAGTACTCGGTGGCGAAGCCGGTGACGATCACCCGACGCACCGCCCCCTCGTGGAGCAGCGCGTCGAGCCCGGTGTCGAGGAAGGAGTCGGCGCTGTCCTTGTCCAGCACGGCATCGCCCGGCCGGGGCGCCACCGCCGGACAGATCCGCCGGGCTAGGCGCGGCGGTTGATGCGGTGGACGTCCCGGACGCAGAGGTTGAGGGCGGCTGCGGCGGTGATCAGGGCTGCGCAGGCCAGGAGGGCCGTGCGGGGGGTCCAGAGGTGGGCCGCCAGGGCCGTGACGAGGTAGCCCAGGGGGATGGCCAGGCGTTCGCCGATGCCGTTGAAGGCGCTCATGCGGCCCTGTTCCGCCTGCGGGACGTGCTGCTGGAACGCGGTGCTCCAGGCGACGATCGCCACGTCGAGGCCGACCCCCGCCAGCAGGGCCGCCGCCAGGACGACGGGCAGCGGGAGGGCCGCGGCCAGGGCGGCCAGGGGGAGGGCGAGGGCGCCGGAGGTGGCGACCGCGACCGTGAGGAGGCGGTACGGCTTCCAGCGCAGGCAGACCAGGGTGCCGGCCAGCAGACCCGCGGAGAACGCCGCCTGGACCAGGCCCCAGTCGCGCGCCCCCGCGTACTCCCGGGCGGCGACCAGGGGCCCGAGGAGCTGGAAGCCCGCCAGCCAGGCGGCGACGAGGACCGCGCCGGCGGCCGTGTACGTCCACAGCCAGGTACGGGACCGGAAGCCGTCCCAGCCCGCCCGCAGGTCGGCCAGGACACCCGTGCGCGGGGCGGGCGGGGTCTCCAGGCGGAGCGTGAGGAGCAGGACGGCGGCGACGGCGAAGGTGAGGGCGTCCCAGGCCAGGGCCCATGCCGCGTCGCTCGCGGCGACGACGAGACCGCCGACGACCGGACCCAGCACCTTGACCGTGTTGGTGGGGAGCCTGAGCAGTGCGTTGGCCTGCTGGAGGTGCGCGGCGGGGACTATCTGCGCGACCGCGCCCTGCATGGCCGGAACGATGAACGAGGCGGCGGTGCCCGAGACCAGGCCGCAGGCGGCTATGGAGAGCGTCGTCGCATGCCCCGTGGCCACGGTCACGGCGAGCGCGCCCTGCGCGGCGGCGGCGAGGAGGTTGCCGAGGAAGAGGATCCGGCTGCGGGAGAGCCGGTCGGCGAAGACACCGCCCACGACGAGGAACACGATCGTGGGGAGGGTGTTGGTGGCGAGGACCAGGCCGAGGGAGCCGGCGCCGCCGCCCTGCTCGATGACGGAGTAGGCCAGGGCCAGGGGGGCCATGGCGGACCCGGCGGCGGATATGAGGTTGGCCGAGGTGAAGCGCCGGAAGGCCGGGATCCGCCAGGGTGCGGCGGTGGTGGTCTGCGGCGGCTGGACGGTGGTCTGCATGATCTCCCTCGGCTCGGTGCGGTGAGCACCTTAGGGCCGGGGCGGCGTCAGCGCCCCTGGGTTTTCAGCCAGGCCAGGGTCGCGGTGAGCTCGGCGGCGAACGCCTCGCAGAGGGCGAGCGCCTGTCGCCCGGCGGCCGTGGCGGGGAGGGGGTCCGGGCCGGGAGGGAGCGCGGTCACGAGGTCGTGGCAGGCGGCTTCCACGACGAGGCCGCGGGCGTGGTGGTAGCCGGTGGGGGAGCCAGCGGGCAGGGTCGAGAGGTGGTGGGCGTGGGCGCGGTGGGCCGGGTGGTCCCACAGGGAGTCCTCGACGAGGCGGTCGAGGTGGCGGGAGAGGTCCCGGGCCAGGCGGAGGGTCCGCTCGGTGTGCTCCGCGTCCGGGTCCGCGTCGGGCGGCCACTGCGACAGTTCGGCCAGGACCTCCAGCTGGAACTCGGCGAGGGTGTCCTCCGGCTCGCCTTCCGGGGGGTCCGTGAGGAGCGGGGCCAGGCCGGCCGCCCCGTCCGTCCGGGCCGCCGCGCCGGGGCTGAGGAGCAGGGCGTCGAAGGCGTGCTCCACGGCCGTGCGGTGGATGCCCCAGGTGTCGTCGAGGCCGAGCATCAGCAGGGGTGCCCGCAGCCGCCAGAGGGCCAGTACGGCCGTGTGGCGCCGGTGGGCGGGGGCCAGGGCGGCGCAGAGCTCCGCGAGCGCCTCGTCCGCGTCCGCGTCCTCGTCTGCGTTTCCGGCGCCGGTTCCGGCTTCGGGTTCGGTTTCGGGATCGTCCGCGGGTTCACTCATGTCCCGAGCCTAGGGGGCGGCCCCCGGACCCTCAGGTGGGGCCCGTCTGCACCGTGAGGTGGACCTTGACCTCGAAGACCGCCAGGGCGGGCTCGGCGCCCGCGTCGCGCAGGAGGCGCGGGGCCGGGGCGCCGCCCGGGGCGGAGCGTACGGCGTCCAGGGCGGCCCGGTCCCGCCAGAGGCTCTGGATGCGCCAGTGGCCGTTCTGGCCGCCCAGCAGCTCCGTCCGGAGCAGCCCGTCGGGGAGCGGGTGGGTCACGAGCTCCCGGTAGGCCGCGACGAGCGCGGCCTCGTGTTCGGCGGCGACGACTCCGCTGACCTCGCTCAACACCTGTCCGGTCATGGTCCTCATCTCCTCGCCCCTCTCCACGCTACGCGCGCCCCGGCGGGTCGGCGCCCCGGCCGGAGCCGGGGGCGCGGTGGCCGGATCCGTTGCGTCGCACCGGTGCGGGGCGTGTGCGTCAGTAGGCTGGCCGGTCGGACAACTCGGCGGCGGGTGGAGGGCGTTGTGCGCGGTGGGAGTGTCGCGGTGGTCGGCGGGAGCATCGCCGGGTGTGCGTTCGCCTCGGCGGCGGTGCGGGCGGGGGCCGCGGAGGTGGTCGTACTGGAGCGGACGCGCGGGCGGCTCGCGGACCGCGGGGTCGGGCTGTGCGTCCACGACGACCGGGCCGCGGAACTGGTCGCCGCCGGGGCGCTGCCGCCCGGGATCCCCGCGCACCGGCTGGAGCGGCGGCGGTGGGTGGTGCGGGACGTCGCGGCGGGGCCCGGGGGCCGGCTCATCTGGGAGCAGCCGTTCCCCTTCCACTCGTACCACTGGGGGCTGCTGTGGCGGGGGCTGCGGGAGGCGGTCCCGGGGGCGGTGGACTACCGGCAGGGGGTGGCCGTCGGGGCGGTCGAGGGGGACGGGGACGGGGTGCGCGTGCGCTTCGGGGACGGGGGCGGCGGGCGGTTCGACCTGGTCGTCGGGGCCGACGGGTACCGGTCGGTGGTGCGGGAGGCGGTGAGCCCGGGGGCGGCGCCGCACTACGCGGGGTACGTGTGCTGGCGGGGGAACTTCGACGCCGCGCTGCTGGAGGGGCCGGCGGGGGCGGAGTCGTACCCCGAGGCGGTGACCACCGTCTGCTTCCCGGGCGGGAGTTGTGTGATCTACCGGATCCCCGGGCCGCAGGGGCTGCGGGTCAACTGGGTGCTGTACGCGGCGCCGCCGCAGGGCGCGGGGCTGCGGTTCGACGATCCGACGAGCTTCCCGCCGGGGGCGCTGGGGGAGGAACTCGCGGGGCACCTGCGGGCGTTGCTGGAGCGGGAGTTCCCGGAGTACTGGGGGCGGGCGCTGGCGCTGACGCCGCCGGCGGACACGTTCGTGCAGCCCATCTACGACCTGGTGACGGAGCCCGCGGCGGCGGGGCGGCTGCTGCTGGCCGGGGACGCCGCGAGCGTGGTGCGGCCGCACAACACGAGCGGGGCGGCGAAGGCCCTCCAGGACGCCACCGCGTTCGGTGCGGCGTGGGCGGGGGCGGGGTCCTGGGAGGGGCTCGTCGCCCGCTACCAGGCGGCGCGGGGCGGGGCCGGGCGGGAACTGGTCGCGCTGGCACGGCGGCTGGGGCGGGCGCAGGTGGAGGAGACGCCGGTGTGGGGGCGGATGAGTCCCGACGAGGTGGCGGGGTGGTGGGCCGGGCAGCTGGCGGGGGCGGCGGGGATCGGGGGCCAGGCCATGTCCTCGTAGGGACGGGGTGGGGGCGTCGGTGCGGGTGCGGTGCGGGTGCGGGTGGGTGGGGGTGGCGGTGGTGCCGCTGCGCGGAGCCGGTCCCCTACCCGCCCGTTCAGTTCAGTCGTCGGCTGCGACCAGGAGCGTGAGGTGGCCGGTGGTGCGGTCGATGGTGACCAGTTCGTGGAACTCGCCGTGTACGCCGCCCCAGTCGTGGAAGTCGTCCTCCCCGACCCCCGTCAGGTGGTGGATCGTGGTCGCAGAGGTCAGGCGGGTGAACGCCTCGCGGCCGAGGTCCGCCTCCAGGGCGGCCGGGACCGGGCCGTACTGGTCCGCCCAGGTGCGCAGGAGGCGTGCCGCGTCGGTGGCGGAGGCCGGGGTGTACGCGGCCGGGGTGATCAGGCGGCGCCAGAACGAGCCGTGCCGGCGGCCCAGCGGCAGGACGCCGCCGCCCGCATAGTCGTCCCGGAACTGTTCGTGGGAGATGAGGGCGGCCAGGAGGTCCTCGTCCGGGAGCGGGGCGGCCGGGAGGCGGAAGTGCTTGGTGTGCAGCCAGCGGAAGCCGTGGTACCAGTCCTCCCCCGGGCCGTACAAACGGAAGTTGAGGAAGGCGCCCCCCTCGTGGACCAGGGTGTCGTCCGTGGCGTGCAGGGCCGTCAGGGCCGCCTCCAGCCGGGCCGCGTCCACCGCGTCCTTCTCGCGGCGCGGGCGCTCCGGCACCCACACCGGCATCATCCGCTTGATCTCGATCTGCGCCTCCGGTGACACCACCGGGCACTCCAGTCCGCCGAGGCGCCCCGGCTCCACCCCGTCCAGGAGCCCCTCCGGCCAGGGCGTCCCCGCCCACGGGCCGCCCGCGACCAGGACCCGGCCGTCCGACCGGCGCCGGGTGACGAACGCGAAGGCGTGCTCCTCGCCGTCGCGCACGACGTCCAGCTGCTGGTCGTCCGCGCCCAGGACCTCGTACCCGCGGGCCACGAGGAGGTCCCGCAGCCGCTCCGCGTCCTCGGCCCCCGCGAACCAGTCGACGTCCTCGTGCTCCCGCGTGACCTCGCCCAGCCAGAAGTCCATCGCCCAGCCGCCCCGCAGCCAGACCGCGGGGCCGAGGGCGCGGACCTCCCCGATCATCGCGAGCTGCCGCTCCGTGCGCCGTGCGTCCATGCCGGAACCGTACGACCCCCGTGCGTCCGCGCGACCGCGCGGCCCCCCTTGACGGGGTCCGGCGCCGGGGAGACGCTCCCCGGGCTCACACACGAGTGGCTGGGGGGCCGTGATGCCGCAGGAGTCTGTCGTCCGGACGGTGGGGGAGCTGCGGGCGCGGCTCGTGGCGCTGGGGGCGCGGTGGTCGGTCGGCGAGCACCTCGCCGACGGGGACCCCGTACCGAGGCCGGCGCTCGGTCTGGATCCGGGGCCGAACCTGACGCCCGCCGCCGAGGCGGGGACGGTCGACCTGCGGGCGCTCGTGGGGAGGGAGAGCGGCAACCCGGACCTGACGCGGCGCAGGGCCGCGCACGGGCTGCTGCCGGGGACGGCTCCGGGGCCCGGGCGGCCGGTGGCCGTGGACTGGCGGAGCCGGTGGGGGTGGCCGTGGCTGACGAAGGTCAAGGACCAGAACCCGTGCGGCTCCTGCTGGGCGTTCGGGGCGGCCGGGCTGGTCGAGTCGATGGCCCGGATCGAGCACGACGTGTGGGCGGTGCGCTCCGAGGGCGACGTCCACGACGGGCTCAAGTGCGGCTGCGGGCAGAGCGGGGACCCCGAGACCGCCCTGGCCTGGGTCAGGGACAGCGGCGGCCTCGCCGACCCGGACTGCTGGCCGTACAGCACCCCGCCGCCCGGCCTGCCCGCCGAGCGGCGCGACGCCTGGCGGGCCGAGTACACGCCCAGCTGGGACCGTTCGGGGCGGACCGTGCGGATCGGCGACCACGTGCGCCTCGGCGACGTCGAGCAGCAGAAGGTCTGGCTGGACACGGTCGGGCCGCTGACCGCCTGCTTCGACGTGTACGACGACTTCTTCGCGCTCGGCGCCGGGGTCTACCACCGCACCAGCGACCACCTGGCCGGCGGCCACTGCGTGCTGGTCGTCGGCTACGACGACGCGGCCGGCTGCTGGCTGTTCAAGAACTCCTGGGGCACCGGCTACCACGTCGGCGGCTACGGCCGGATCGCCTACGGCGAGGTCAACATCGACTACTGGGCCAAGTGCGGCCTGCGCGGCACCGACATCGACCCCTGGAGCAAGCGCCGCCTGCACGCGGGCAGCGTCTACGAGAGCGGCAACGGCCGCGCCCACCGCAACTTCGAGATGGCCGCGACCGCCGGGGGCGGCCATCTGCGGCACTGGTGGCGCGAGGGCGACGCCCCCTACGCCTGGTCCCGCGCCGAGACCTTCGCCAGTGACGCCTCGGGCCAGCCCGCCTTCACCGGCACCACCTACAACCGGAACATGGAGACCCTGCACGTCACCACGGGCGGCCGGCTCCGCCACTGGTACTACGAGCAGGCCGTCGGCGTCTGGCGCGACGGCGGGGCCTTCGGCCCGGGCGACGCGGCCATCGGCTCGACCCCCGCGTTCATCCAGAGCGACTACGGCAAACCGGGCAACTTCGAGGTGGTCGTCCGCACCGCCGACGGGCGCCTCAACCACTGGTGGCGGATCAACGGCGCCCCCTGGACCTGGACCGACGGCGGCCGCTTCGGCTCCGGCATCGCCCACTACGGCCCCGCCCTCGTCCAGACCCGCGCCCGCACCCTCGACCTGGTCGCCGCCCGTACCGACGGCCGGATGCAGCTGTGGTGGCGCGACGACCCGAACGGCTTCGCCTGGAAGCCGGGGGAGGTCTTCGGCAGCGGGGCGACCTCCGCGCCCTGCCTGATCGAGGGCCAGTACGGGGCGGCGGACGAGGACACGGCCGGGAACTACGAACTGTGCGTGGCCGTCGCCGGCGGGCGAGTCGAGCACTGGTGGCGGGGCAACGCCGCCGGGGCGCCGTGGGCGCGCGGGGCCGTGTTCGGGCACGACGTGCTGGCCGTGACCGGGATGCTCCAGGGCAGCTTCGGGTTCAACCTGGAAGTCGTCGTCCTGCGCACCGACCGCCTGCTCCAGCACTACTGGCGCGACGGCGCGGGATGGCACGAGGGGGCCGTCATCGGCCCGGCGTGAACCAGGAGGTCCCACGGGTGGAGGTGCGCAGGATCGTCCTCGGCGCCGGGGAGTCGTACGAGCTGCGGCTGGCCGGCCGCGGGGCACGCGGGTACGTGTGGACCTGGCAGGTCTCCGGGAACGCCGACGCCGTCTCGGTGCGGGAGACCGGGGCCGGGCGGGCGGCGCGGGCCCTGCCCGGGGAGGCGGTGGAGCGGAGGTACGAGGTCCTCGGCCGGAGCCCGGGCGGGCGGGCCCGGATCCGGTTCGCGCAGGTCCGGCCGCCCTACCCCGAGGAGGCCCCGTTCGACGAGTTCGTGTTGGACGTGGAGGTGGTCACCGGCGGGGCCTGAGCGCCCAGTGCTGCACGGCCTCCAGCGGGCCCCGCTCGAAGCGGCGCAGCCACAGCCCCGACGCGGCGACCAGGGTCAGGCTCACCGCCGCCCACAGGCCCATCACCCACCAGGGGCCGGACCCGGCGAACCGGTCGGCGAGCCCGAGGCCGATCCCGTAGCAGAGCAGCACGCACAGCAGGTTCTGGCCGACGTAGCAGGACAGGGCGGTGCGGCCGACGGAGCCGAGCGCGCGGGCCCCGGGGACGGCGCCGCGGTCCAGGGCCCAGCCGATCAGCCCGGCGTACCCGAGGGCGATCAGCGGGGCGATGCCGTAGCGGCCGAGGACGAAGAAGTCGTGGCCGCCGAGCGCGGCGGCGGCGCCCAGCGGCAGGCCGAGGCCGAGCCCCCAGGCGGCCATCCGGACCCGGATCCGGCGCCCGGCGTCGGTCGGGGCGAAGGCGCCGGCGCGGTGGAGGCGGACACCGAGGAGGAAGAGGAAGACGAGCAGCCCGAAGGAGAAGACGGGCTCGATGCGCAGCGCGAGGGCGTGGTCGAGCCGGAAGCCGATCTGCTCGGCCCAGCCGCCGTGCGCGTACAGCCGGACGGCCCGCGGGTCGGGGCCCTCGGGCGCGGAGTCCGGGGTGAGCACCTCGCCCAGCGTCACCAGGCCGATCAGGCTCAGGTGCAGCCCGCCCGCGCCCCACATCACCACCCGCCGCACCCGCTCGGAGCGGGCCAGCAGCCAGGCGACGAGCAGGGCGGTGACGGCGTATCCCATCAGCACGTCCCAGGCGAAGAGGAGGACGAAGTGGAGGGTCCCCTCCAGGAAGAGGAACGCGGCTCGCCGCGGGTAGCGGCCGGGCCAGCGCTCGCCCCGACGGGCGGCGGAGTCGTACTGGATGGCCAGGCCCACCCCGAACAGGACGGTCAGGAGGGAGAGGAACTTCCCGTCGGCGAGGAAGCGGAAGACGGCTTCGGCGACGGTCGCGGCGGACGGGTCGGCGAGCGGGTCGGGCAGCTGCATGCTCCCCCGGAGCACGCTCCATTCGGAGCCGCGGGAGGCGAAGATCCAGACGTTGGTCATGAGCGTGCCGAGGATGGCGGCGCCGCGCAGGACGTCGAGGAGCGGGAGCCGGGTCGCGGTCACCCCGGGGGCGGCGAGGGTGGTGTGGGCCATCTCCCCAGCCTCGCGGCGGGCCGGGCCCGGTACGTCCTGCCGGTGGAGGAAGCCGCGCTACATCCTTCGGCGGAGCGGCGGGAGCGCGCGGTCCACATCGCGGACGGGGAGGGCGCATGTATCCCTCATGTATCTATCCTGTGCGCATGCCATCCGCCGCCACGCCGCCCGCCACTCAGGCCCCCACCGCCGCCGAACGCGTCTACCGGCACGTCAAGCAGGGCGTGCTCGACCGCCGTTACGAGGGCGGGGTGCTCCTCACCGAGGGCGAGCTCGCCCTGGCCGTCGGGGTCTCCCGGACCCCCGTGCGCGAGGCGCTGCTGCGGCTGGAGACCGAGGGGCTCCTGAAGCTGTACCCGAAGAAGGGCGCCCTGGTGCTGCCGGTCTCCGCGCAGGAGATCGCCGACGTGGTGGAAACCCGGCTGCTGGTGGAGGAGTTCACCGTACGCAGGGCCGTCCCGGCGCCGCCCGCACTGCTGGAGCGGCTCACGGCCCTGCTGGCGGAGCTGCGGCGGCACGCGGCCGCGGGCGACCTCGCCGAGATGATGGCCGCCGACCGCTGCTTCCACGCCGAGATCGTCCGCAACGCCGGCAACCAGATCCTCTCCCGCCTCTACGACCAGCTCCGCGACCGCCAGCTGCGCATGGGCGTGGCCCTGCTGCACGCGCACCCCGAACGGGTGGAGCGCACCCTCGCGGAGCACGCCGAGATCCTGGACGCGCTGCGCGCCGGCGACCGGGAGGCCGCCGCGGCCGCCGTGCGCGGGCACATCGGGCGGGTCGAGGCGCTGGTGCGGGGGGCGGACCGATGAGCACCCCGGCCGGCCCGGCGGCCGTCCAGGACCCGCCCGGCGGGCGGCGGGCCGCGGCCGTCTGGTCGATCGGCGTCGCCGTCTACTTCGTCGCCGTGATCTTCCGTACCAGCCTGGGCGTGGCCGGACTGGAGGCCGCCGACCGCTTCCACGTCAACGCCTCGGCCCTGTCGACGTTCTCCCTCCTCCAGCTCCTGGTCTACGCGGGCATGCAGGTCCCGGTCGGGCTGATGGTGGACCGGCTCGGCACCAAGAAGGTGCTGACGTTGGGCGCCGTCCTGTTCACCGCCGGGCAGATCGGCTTCGCGCTCTCGCCGACCTACGCGATGGCGCTGGCCGCCCGCGCCCTGCTGGGCTGCGGGGACGCGATGACCTTCATCTCCGTGCTGCGGCTCGGCACCCGCTGGTTCCCCGCCCGGCGCGGGCCGCTCATGGCGCAGCTGGCCGGGCTGGTCGGGATGGCGGGCAACCTCGTCTCCACGCTCGTCCTGGCGCCCGTGCTGCACGGCGCCGGCTGGGTGCCGGCCTTCGCGGGCAGCGCGGTGGCGGGTCTGGTCGTCCTGGTCCCGCTCACGCTGTTCCTGCGCGACCACCCCGAGGGGCACGCCCTGCCGCCCGCGCCCTCGGGCGGCGGCGGGTTCGTACGCCGCCAGATACGCGACTCCTGGCGGGAGCCCGGAACCCGCCTGGGGCTGTGGGTGCACTTCACGACGCAGTTCCCGGCCATGGTGTTCCTGCTGCTGTGGGGCATGCCGTTCCTGGTCGAGGCGCAGGGCCTGGACCGCACGACCGCCGCCGGGCTGCTCACCCTGATCGTCGCCGCCAACATGGGCTGGGGCCTGGTCTACGGGCAGCTCATCGGCCGCCGCCCGGCCGCGCGACTGCCGCTGGCCCTGGGCACGGTCGGCGTCACCGCGCTGCTGTGGGCCTCCGTGCTGCTCTACCCGGGGGCGCACGCCCCGATGTGGCTGCTGGGCACCCTGTGCGTGGTCCTGGGCACCTGCGGGCCGGCCTCGATGATCGGCTTCGACTTCGCCCGCCCGGCCAACCCCGCCGAACGGCAGGGCACCGCGTCCGGGATCACCAACATGGGCGGCTTCCTCGCCTCGATGACCACCCTGCTGGCGGTGGGGGTCCTGCTGGACGCCACCGGGGACGATTACCGGATCGCCTTCGCGTCGGTGTTCGTCGTGGAACTGCTCGGCCTCAGCCAGATCCTCCGCCTCCGCCCGAAGGCCCTCGGGCGCGAGCGGGAACGGGAACGGGAACGCGAGCGGGAACGGGAACGCGAACAGGAGCGCCCGCTCCCGGTGAGCGCTCCCGCCGGCCCCGCCGCGCCCGCCGCCCCCGCCCCTACGGCGTGACGGCGAAGTTCGCCAGGATCGCGTCCGCCAGCTCGCGGTCGCCGTCCACCTTCACCCGGTCCGCGACCGTCCGCGGCCGCACCCGGCCCGCGGCGAGGCGGACGTACGTCTCCCAGTCCAGCGACAGCGACACCGCCGGGCCCAGCGAGGGCGTCGGGTCCAGGGTGGCCCGGCCCGTCGCGTCCACCCGGACCGTCCGCAGGAACTCCAGCTCGCCGTGCACGTCGAGCACCACCGCCGTGTTCGGCGGCGCGCCCGCGCCCTTCGCCACCACCTTCGGCAGCCCGGACAGCAGGAGGTCCCGCGCCACATGCGCCCCGGGCGCGTCCCAGTTGCCCGGCACGCCCAGCGCCGTCCGCAGGTCCTGCTCGTGGATCCACACGTCGAACGCCCGGAGCCGCATCGAGAGTTCCAGGGGGATCTGGTCGCCCTGCGGCCCGCGCACCAGCGTCGTGGCCGGATCCCGCTTGTCGTTGCGCAGCTGGCGCTGGCGGCGGATGACGGTGTATTCGAGCTCGGAGGTCATCTCCAGGGCGGTGTGGTGCCGGCGGACGTCCACCGGAACCTCCATGTAGCGGGTGAACTCGTCCACCACGTGCCGCAGGTCGCGCGGCAGCGTGTGGATCGGCCGCGGGTCGCCGAGCTGTTCCAGCTCCAGGCCGATGATGTGCGAGACGACGTCGCGCACGGACCAGCCCGGGCACGGCGTCGGCTGGTTCCACTGGCCCTCCGTCAGGGGGAGGACCAGCTCGGTTATCGCCTCGATCGAGTGCGTCCACGCGTCGACGTACGGCTCAAGACTGGGATGGACGGTCAACGGGACCCCTCGCTGGCTGTTCAGTGGCGCGTTGTGGACTATTCCCAAAACTACGCTGCCGATGAGCACCCCGACAGCGCTTTCGTGTGACGATCGTAGGCCTTGACTTGACCGGCTGACATGCCAGGACGGTGGTACTGTGCGCGCCTCGCTGATCCAAATCGCGGTGACCGACGGAGAGTCGGTCGCCTCCCGGCGGTCCCGGGCCGCCGAACTCGTACGGGAACAGGGCGACTCCGACCTCGTCGTGCTGCCCGAACTGTGGACGGTGGGCGCCTTCGCCTACGAGCTGTTCGAGACCGAGGCCGAGCCGCTGGACGGGCCGACGTACGAGGCCATGTCCAAGGCCGCCCGCGACGCCGGGGTCTGGCTGCACGCCGGCTCGGTCGTGGAGCGCGCGGGCGACGGCTCCCTCTACAACACCGCGCTCGTGCTGTCCCCGTCGGGCGAGCTCGCCGCGACCTACCGCAAGATCCACCGCTTCGGCTTCGACCAGGGCGAGGCGGTGCTGATGTCCGCCGGGGACTCCCTGACGACGGTGGCCCTGCCGGAGCAGACCCTGGGCCTGGCCACCTGCTACGACCTGCGCTTCCCCGAGCTGTTCCGGGGCCTGGTCGACGCGGGCGCCACCACGATGGTCGTCTCGGCGGGCTGGCCGGCCCGGCGGCGCGAGCACTGGACCCTGCTGAACCGGGCCCGGGCGGTGGAGGACCAGGCGTACGTCCTGGCCTGCGCGACGGCCGGCACCCACGCGGGCGTCGAGCAGTCCGGGCACAGCCTGGTGGTCGACCCGTGGGGCGAGGTCCTCGCGGAGGCGGGCCCGGGCGAGAGCGTCCTGACCGTGGAGCTCGACCCGGCGAAGGTGGCGGAGACCCGCGAGCAGTTCCCGGCCCTCAAGGACCGCGCCCTGGGCCGCTGACCCCGGGCCGGGGGCCGCGGACAGCGGCCCCCGGCCGGCCCCCCTCCTCACTCCCGCTCCCGCTCCGCCATCCGGATCACGCACACCGCGACCGCGACCATCAGCGCCGCGTCCGCCTCCTCCCGGACCACGTCCACCGCGTACGTCTCCCGGACGCGGTACCACTGGCGCGAGATCAGCGCGATCAGCTCCCCCTCGTACTCGACCTTGAACTCCCGGTCCAGGATCCGCCCGCTGACGTCGAGCTCCGTCCCCTCGGACATGGTCACGCGGAAGTGGTTGCGCAGCAGCGACAGCCGCTTGCGGCGGATCACCGCGAGCCGCTTCCCGTCCCGTTCGAGGGTCATCGCCTCCGGCAGCCCCGGCAGCCCGAGCGCGCCGAACAGCCGCTCCCGCAGGGTGATCAGGACCCGCCCCTGCGGATCCCGCAGCTCCAGGGTGTCGCGCAGCCGCAGCGCCTTCCCGTCGGCGAGGAAGGCGTGCCGGCCCTCCTCGTCCTCGATCCAGTAGTCGTCCCCGATGGCCAGCATTTTGTCCCGAACGAGGTATTTCATACGGGCATCGCTTCCCGGGACGTACCACGACCATGCCGCCGCACACGTGATCGGTCGGGAGGGCGGATGGCAAGCTTGAAGGATGAACGATGCTGCCTCGGCGCCCACCCCCGCGCCCGCACCCCGCAAGCGTGCCCGTGTCCGTGCCCCCGAGCTGATCGGCAAGGGGGGCTGGCTCAACACCGGCGGGAAGGACCTGAAGCTCGCCGACTTCCGAGGTCGCACTGGCGGCAGTCACGGCGGGTGTCGTCGGCACTCTGATCGTCTGGAAGCTGGACCGGCTTTCCCGCAAGGGCATCGGCCAAGTGGGCAAGGTGCTGGACGACATCGAGAAGGCCGGCGGCCGTCTCGTCTCCGTTCTGGACGGTCTCGACACTTCGAATGACTCGGCGCGCATGGTCGTCGCGATGCTGGCTGAGCTTGCCCGGTCCGAGTCCAGGAATCTGGGTACGCGCGTCGGCCATGCCAAGCGCTACCTGCGTAGCAAGGGCCAGTGGATCGGTGGCCAGCCCCCGTACGGGCTGCTCATCGACCCGAAGAGCAAGAAGCTCATCCACGACCCGGAACACGCCGTCTACGCCCGCCTGATCGCGGATGAAGCGCTTGCCGGGACATCGCTGGTCAAGATCGCCCGACTCCTCAACGAGTACGAGATCCTCTCGCCCCGGGGTGGGCAGTGGAATGCGGCCAGCATCATGCAGCTCCTGCGCTCCCCTGCGTTCGCCGGCCTGATGCCGGAGACCGAAACCGTCGAGACGGACGACGGTGAGCGGAAGTACACGGGCAGGGTCTTTCCGTATCGAGATCCCGAGACGCTCGACACGGTCGATATAGGCGAGGGGGTCATCACAGTCGGGGAGCGTGAGCAGATCATCCGCACGCTGGAATCCAGGACGTTCGTACACGCAGGAAAGCGGCGTCCGAAGCCCGACGGGACGGCGCTGCTCACGGGACTCGTCTTCTGCGCGGTTCCTGACTGCGGTCGCCGGATGCACCGTGTGGGCGTCAGCTACCAGTGCATGGCACGCCGTGCGGGTAACCAGTGCATCGGAGCGTCGGCACTGGCTGATGCGGTTGACCAGTACGTGACGGAACAGTTCCTCACGAAGCTTCCGGCGCTCGAACCGGACGATCCGCTGCTTGTCGCGATCGCAGACCGCTGGGTGCACCGCGTGGACCCGGAGACCTTTGCGAAACGTGATGCTCTCACTGCGGAGATTCAGGACGAGGAAGCCCGCCTGGCTGATCTGGAGGATGCACGCTACGTGCGTGGTGAGTTCAGTGGCGCGGCTGCCGTCGAGCGCTACAACCGGCTTTCAGAGCGCCTGAGGGGACGGATCGACGGCCTCCGCATCGATCTTCAGAGGCTTCCCGTGCCGTCCGTGGACGTGTCTCCGATGCTCGACGGCATCACTCTGCGAGAGGCGTGGGCGGATGCGACGAACGAGGACAGGCGCGAACGGCTGTCGCTCGCCATAGACCGCGTTGAGGTGAGCAAGGGAGTGCGCGGACAGCGGATCATCCCCGAGCAACGCATCCAGATCCATTGGGCGAAGCTGACGGTGGCCAACACCGCCAGCTAAGCGCAACGGCAAGCCCCCCGCTGTCAGCAGCGGACAGGCGTGACGAAGTGACGAAATGACGCTCCCGCCCGGTTACCTCTTATAGAAGTGTTGTTGTTTCCATGAGTGGATCAGAAGTAATCGTCATTCCGTCACTTCGTCACGTCCAAAGTTCAAGCACAGCCCTCACAGCGACCCTGGCCCCAGCTCGAAAAACGCGCCCTGGGTGCGCCCCGTTTTTGGACTGCCTACCCAGGCAGCCACTGAGTAAGGGCCTCCTCGAGCCCCTGAAAACGACCCCGCTAAGGGGCCGATAGGCCGCGCGAAGCGGTGCTGAGCCCCTGGTGGCTGCCTCTACTGGGGTGGCTGTCGGGGGCTTCGTCGTACCCGCACCCTGAACCAACCGGCTTTTCCTGACGCCCTCTTGCGCCGGTCAGTCACAGGGGTGAGGCTCGTGCACGTTCGTGCAACTGGCTCGACACCTGGAGTGATCGTGAACCTAAGGTTCCTCGGCATCATCCCGAACACACCGACCGACGAGTCCCCGACCATCTGGCTTGATGAAGAGACCGGTGACCTGCTGATCCAGTCGTACAGGGCGACGGCGGAAGAGGTGAAGGCTTGCCAGGAGATCGGCTCGATCCCCGGGCACTCCACGGACGTGCCGGACCACGAAACGATCATCAGGCTCCCTGCGGTGATGTTGAAGTACATCCCGCGCCCGGACGAGAACGGAGAAGCCGGAAGTGCAGCCACCCGCGCGTAACGCACTGGCCCGCGCGCAGCACTCGGCCGTGCATCTTGAGTTGCGTGACAGCTACATGCTCGATGACCCGGAGTTCCTTGCCTGGCAGCAGGGCAAGCGGCTGGACCCGGCTGATCGGTCGTCGTGGTGGGGCGGCTGGCACAACGTGGTGAGCGCTGCCACGGCGCGCGGGGTGGTGGTCCGCCGGGTGCGCATCGTGTCCGAGCCGATCAGTGACTACGTGCGCTACGAGTACGACTGCACCTTCACCAATCTCGCTGCGGGTGAACTGGTCCGGTGGCTGCCCCGCCGGCAGACGACGGACTTGGCGTTGCCAGGTACGGACTTCTGGGTCTTCGACGGCAGCCAAGCCCTCTTCCACCACTTCACCGGAGAGGGGCAGTTGGACGAGGACGGGCGGGAGTACACCGACGATCCTGCGCGGGTCCACCTGTGCGCCACGGCGTTCGAGGCCGTCTGGCAACGAGCCATCCCGCACGAGGAGTACAAGCCGCGCTGATCGGTCACCACCATGGCTGTCTCTCCTTCTTCGAGTGCCCAGCATGCCCGGCAGGCTCTGGCGAACCGACTCGCTGAGCTCTGCCGGGACTCCGGCCTGAACGGGCGCGATCTCGCCCGGCTCTGCGGATGGCACCCGTCCAAGTCATCCCGGATCATGAACGCCCGTACGCCTCCGTCCGCCGACGACATCCGGGCTTGGTGCCGTGCGTGCGGGGTCGAAGGGCAGACGGACGACCTGATCGCCTCGCTGCGGACCGTTGAAGACATGTGGATCGGCTGGCGACGCATGGAGCGCGCCGGGCTCAAGCAGGCGCAGGAAGCCCGCCTGCCGCTCTTCGAGCGAACCCGCCGGTTCCACTCCTACTCCTCGTGGTTCGTTCCGGGCCTGATCCAGACCTACGGCTACACCGAAGCCGTCTTGCGTGCGGTCCAGCGGAGACGGGTCGAGGTCGATGACGTGGCCGATGCCGTCGCCGTGCGCATGGAGCGTCAGCGCGTCCTCTACGAGGGCGATCGCCGGTTCGCGTTCCTTGTTGAGGAGTCGGTCTTGCGTAACGGTCTCGGTGGGCCGGACGTGCAGGAGGAACAGCTCAGCCACCTGCTCACGGTCGGCTCCCTTCCCAGCGTCAGTCTGGGCGTGGTGCCCACGCGGACCGATCGGTCCCGGATGCCGGTGGAAGGCTTCTGGATCTTCGACAGGGAACAGGTCAACGTGGAGCTGGTCTCCGGCTACCTCACGCTGACCCAACCGAGCGAGGTTGCCGCGTATGCGCACACATTCACGGAACTGGCCGAGATGGCCGTTCATGGGGCGAAGGCCCGCGCGCTGATCACCAGCGCCATTCAGACGCTCAGGTGACGGCCGTGCAACCTCATGCAATCAACTGGGAGTTGCAGTTCCGCCGTTCCTAGTGTGGTCGCTACGCGGACGAAATGAGGAGCGGGGCCGTGAAGACGATCACGTATGCGCAACCCCCGGTAGAACTGCCGTGGCGAACAGACCCGGAACCCGCACCGGCGGCCGGCTGCGGGGTCTGCGCCGCCCTGGCCGCACAGCGCCGGGAAGCGCGTCTCCGGGGTGACTACTCCACGGCCAGTGATTGCAACGTGGAGCTTCGGAACCACCCGCACCCCGGGGAAGCGCCATGACCGTGAGAGCGGTGCTCAGGTACGTCAGCTACGTCATGCACCGACACCCCTCGGCGGAGACGACGGCCACGGCGCGGTGCCTGAACCCGGACTGCCAGTGGACTGCCGCGCCGACCGGGAACGCGGACGTGTGTACCGACATGTGCATCGAGCACACGGGCCGGACGGGCCACATGACCTTCCTGCGAGAGTTCTCGGAGGTGGCCGTGGTGGAGCGCATGCCCTGAGCGGGCGGTTCGCACCGGCGTGATCCTGCGTTCACGGGCGGATGGCAAGCTTGAAGGATGAACGATGCTGCTTCGGCGCCCACCCCTGCGCCCGCACCCCGCAAGCGTGCCCGTGTCCGTGCCCCCGAGCTGATCGGCAAGGGCGGCTGGCTGAACACGGGAGGCAAAGAGCTGACCCTCGCCGACCTGCGAGGTAAGTGCGTTGTTGTGGATTTCTGGACCTTCTGCTGCATCAACTGCCTGCACGTCCTCGACGAGCTGCGCGAGCTGGAGGAGAAGCACCGCGACACCGTGGTGATCATCGGCGTGCACTCGCCGAAGTTCGTCCACGAGGCCGAGCACGCCGCCGTCGTGGACGCCGTCGAGCGGTACGAGGTGCACCACCCGGTGCTCGACGACCCCGAGCTCGCCACCTGGAAGCAGTACGCCGTCCGGGCCTGGCCCACGCTCGTGGTGATCGACCCCGAAGGGTACGTCGTCGCCCAGCACGCCGGCGAGGGGCACGCGCACGCCATCGAGCGGCTCGTGGAGGAGCTGGAGGCCGAGCACGGGGCCAAGGGGACGCTGCGGCGCGGGGACGGGCCCTACGTGGCGCCCGAGCCCGTCGCCACCGACCTGCGCTTCCCCGGGAAGGCGGTCGTGCTGCCCTCCGGGAACCTGCTGGTCTCCGACTCCACGCGGCACCAGCTGGTGGAGCTCGCCGCCGACGGGGAGAGCGTCGTGCGGCGGATCGGCAGCGGGGAGCGCGGCTTCGGGCCGCAGGCCTTCAGCGAGCCGCAGGGGCTGGCGCTGCTGCCCGACGGCCGGGTCGTGGTCGCCGACACCGTCAACCACGCGCTGCGGGTCTTCGACCCCGCCACGGGGGCGGTGGAGACCGTCGCCGGGACCGGGCGGCAGTGGTGGCAGGGGTCCCCGACCTCCGGGCCGGCCCTGGAGGTGGACCTGTCCTCGCCGTGGGACGTGGCCTGGTGGCAGGGCCGGGTGTGGATCGCCATGGCCGGCGTGCACCAGCTGTGGACCTGGGACCCGGAGGCCGGCACCGTCGCCGTCGCCGCCGGGACCACCAACGAGGGGCTGGTCGACGGTCCCGCCGCCGAGGCCTGGTTCGCGCAGCCGTCCGGGCTCGCGGCCGCTGACGACCGGCTGTGGATCGCCGACTCCGAGACCAGCGCGCTGCGCTACGTGGAGCCGGAGGGCGAGGGGTACGCCGTCCGCTCCGCCGTCGGCACCGGCCTCTTCGACTTCGGGCACCGGGACGGCGCCGCCGCCCAGGCCCTGCTCCAGCACCCGCTCGGGGTGACGGCCCTGCCGGACGGGTCGGTCGCGGTCTGCGACACCTACAACCACGCCCTGCGCCGCTACGACCCCGCCACCGGCCAGGTCACCACCCTCGCCACCGACCTGCGCGAGCCCAGCGACGCGGTCCTCGTCGGCGAGGACATCGTGGTCGTCGAGTCCGCCCGGCACCGGCTGACCCGGCTGCGGCTGCCGGAGGAGGCCGTACGGGTCGACGCGGTCGCCCACCGCACCCAGCGGGCCGCCACCGAGGTGGCCCCGGGCACGCTCCGCCTGGACGTGGTCTTCCAGGCCCCGGCGGGCCAGAAGCTGGACACCCGCTACGGCCCCTCCACCCGCCTGCTGGTCTCCTCGACCCCGCCGGAGCTCCTCGCGGCGGGCGAGGGCGCGGGCACGGACCTGTTCCGGGACCTGGAGCTGAACCCCGAGGTCGCCGAAGGGGTCCTGCACGTCTCGGCGATGGCCGCGTCCTGCGACGACGACCCGTCGAACGAGTACCCGGCCTGCCACGTCCACCAGCAGGACTGGGGCGTCCCGGTCACCGTCACCCCCACCGGCGCCGCCCGCCTGCCCCTGGTACTGGCAGGCCTGGACGGCTGAGGCGGCGGCGGACGGCCCGCTGTCCTTCCGGGGGCCTCAGCCCTCCAGGAAGGACAGCAGGGCGTTCGCGAGGAGGAACGGGTCGTCGGAGCCGCAGAGTTCGCGGGCCGAGTGCATCGAGAGGATCGCCACGCCGATGTCGACCGTCTGGATGCCGTGGCGGGCCGCGGTGATCGGGCCGATGGTCGTGCCGCACGGCATGGAGTTGTTGGAGACGAACGTCTGCCACGGCACCCCGGCCCGCTCGCAGGCCGCGGCGAAGACCGCCCGGCCGCTGCCGTCGGTGGCGTAGCGCTGGTTGACGTTGACCTTCAGGATGGGGCCGCCGTTGGCGCGCGGGTGGTGCGAAGGGTCGTGCCGTTCCGCGTAGTTGGGGTGGACGGCGTGCCCCGTGTCGGAGGAGAGGCAGATGGTCGCCGCGAAGGCGCGGGCCTTGTCCTCGTAGGTGCCGCCGCGTGAGAAGACTGAACGTTCCAGCACGTTGCCCAGGAGCGGGCCGTCCGCGCCGGTGTCCGACTGGGAGCCGTTCTCCTCGTGGTCGAAGGCGGCGAGCACCGGGATGTGGTCCAGCTTGTCGGAGGCGGAGACCGCGGCGAGGGCGGCCACGCCCGCGTGCACCGACAGGAGGTTGTCCATGCGGGGGCCGGCGAGGAGTTCGCGGTCGCGGCCGAGGTAGGCGGGGGGCTCGATCGAGTGGACCATCAGGTCCCAGCCCGCCACCGAGCCCTGGGGCAGGCCCTCTTCCTCCTCCAGGAAGGCGATCAGGTCGCCCTCGCGGGCCTCGCCCAGGCCCCAGATCGGCTGCATGTGCCGCTGCTTGTCCAGCTTGAGGCCGTCGGTGTTGACGGAGCGGTCCAGGTGCACGGCGAGTTGGGGGACGCGCAGCAGCGGGCGGTCGATGTTGACGAGCCGGTCGGTGCCGTCCCGCAGCGAGAGCCGGCCCGCCAGGCCCAGGTCGCGGTCGAGCCAGGTGTTGAGCAGGGTGCCGCCGTAGATCTCCACGGCGACCTGCCGCCAGCCCTGCGAGCCCGTGTCCGGGACGGGCTTGACGCGGAGGTTGGGGGAGTCGGTGTGCGCCCCGATGATCCGGAACGGGGTGTGCGCGGCCGCGCCCTCGGGGACGTACCAGGCGATGAGCGCGCCGCCGCGCAGGACGAACCGGCCTCCCGTGCCCGAGTCCCAGGCGTCCGATTCCGACAACTGCCTGAAGCCTGCCTTCTCCAGCCGCTCGGCCGCGTTGGCCACGGCGTGGTACGGCGACGGACTGGCCGTCAGGAAGGTCATCAGATCGTCGGTGTGGCCGCGGTCGAAGCGGGCGGGAGAGCTCATGTGGTTCACCTTAACGACGGTCGTGTTCGTCATGGCCGGACTGCGGCTGATGGCCGAGGGGGTCGGGGACCGCGGGGTGCGTGGCCCGCGGGCTCCGTGGTCCTCAGCCCGGCGGACGCTCGAATCGGCGCTGCAGCTGCCTGCGCTCGCCCCGGCGGATGCGCGGGAGCATCTCGGGGGTCTGCGGCGGGCGCTGGGCACGTCTTTTGCGTCCGGCGCAGAAGATACAGGCCTCGCCGGGCGGGGCATCGGGGTCGATCGGCGCTCCGGGGTGCTCGGAGCACCCCGAGGCGTTGCGCGGGCGGGACAGCTCGCGGGCGACGATGAACGCGCGGTGGAGGTCGTCGGCGAGGCGGACGAAGTCCTGGTCGGGCGAACCGAGCGTGAGGTGGAAGCGCTGTTCGTCGATGCCGCGCAGGTACCGCCGCAGGACGTCGAGGCTGTACGGGGGCTCCGGGACGGGGTAGCCCAGGCGCCGCTGCTCCACGGGGGCGGCGGGCGCGGCCGGGCGGCCGCCGCGCAGCCGGCTGCCGAGGCGGCGGCGGTCGTTGCAGATCAGGCAGCGGCCCCAGCCCTCGGGCGCCTCGGGGTCGAGGGCGCCGTTGGGGTGCTCGGGGCAGCCGGTGTAGCTCTTGGCGGGGGCGAGGCCGGCGGCCGTCTGGAAGGCCACGTACAGGGCGTCGGCCACCGGGTCGTACTCGGCGGGGTGGGACCCGTCGTAGAGGTCCTTGATCCGGTCGCCGAGGGCCCCCACCGCGGCCTGGAGCTCCTTGAGGGCGTAGGGGCGCCCGGTGGGGACCGTGTACCCCCGGCCGCCGTGCTGCTGCTCCTGTGGACTCATGTCTACGAGCGTCCCATGAACCGCTGACAACCGGGGCACGCGGGCGCCGTGCCCCCGGACACACCGGCGGCCGGGAGGTGCCGGAGCCCGGATACACCAGCGGCCGGACCCTCGACAGGAGGGGTCCGGCCACCGGTGCGTACGTACACCGCGTACAGAAGGGGGGCTGCCTTAGAAGGCGGCCTCGTCGAGCTCCATGAGGGAGTTGTCGACGGACTCGGCCAGCGCGCGCTGGACCGAGACGCCCGGCAGGACCTGGGCCGCGAAGAACTTCGCGGCGGCGATCTTGCCGGTGTAGAAGGGCACGTCCTTGGCGGAGGCGGTCGCCAGCTTCTCGGCGGCCACGGCGGCGCCCTTGAGGAGCAGGTAACCGACGACCACGTCACCGGAGGCCATCAGCAGGCGGGTGGTGTTCTGGCCGACCTTGTAGATGTTCTTGACGTCCTCGCCGGTGGCGGTGAGGTCGACGATCATCTGGCCGACGATGGCCTCCAGGTCGACGGCGGCCTTGGCCAGCGCGTCGCGGGCCGGGGCCAGCTCCTCGCCGCCCACGCCCTCGGCGAGGAACTTCTTGATCGTCTCGGAGAGGACGTTCAGCGAGGCGCCCTGGTCGCGGACGATCTTGCGGAAGAAGAAGTCCTGGCCCTGGATGGCCGTGGTGCCCTCGTAGAGGGTGTCGATCTTCGCGTCCCGGATGTACTGCTCGATCGGGTATTCCTGGAGGTAACCGGAACCGCCGAAGATCTGCAGGGACTCGGAGAGCAGCGCGTACGACTTCTCCGAGCCGTAGCCCTTCACGATCGGCAGGAGCAGGTCGTTCAGGCCGATCTCGGCGGAGGCGTCCTCGCCGGCGGCCTCCTTGAGCTGGATCGCGTCCTGGACGGAGGCGGTGTAGAGGACGAGGGCGCGCATGCCCTCGGCGTACGCCTTCTGCGTCATGAGCGAGCGGCGCACGTCCGGGTGGTGCGTGATGGTGACCTTGGGCGCGGTCTTGTCCATGAAGTTCGCCAGGTCCGGGCCCTGCACGCGCTCCTTGGCGTACTCCAGCGCGTTGAGGTAGCCGGTGGAGAGGGTGGCGATGGCCTTCGTGCCGACCATCATGCGGGCGAACTCGATGATCATGAACATCTGGCGGATGCCGTCGTGCTTGTCGCCGATCAGCCAGCCCTTGGCCGGGTGCTGGTCGCCGAAGGTCATCTCGCACGTGTTGGACGCCTTGAGGCCCATCTTGTGCTCGACGTTCGTCGCGTAGACGCCGTTGCGCTCGCCCAGCTCGCCGGTCTCCCAGTCGAAGTGGAACTTCGGGACGAGGAAGAGGGACAGGCCCTTGGTGCCCGGGCCGTGGCCCTCGGGGCGGGCGAGGACGTAGTGGAGGATGTTCTCCTCCATGTCGTGCTCACCGGACGTGATGAAGCGCTTCACGCCCTCGATGTGCCAGGAGCCGTCGGCCTGCTGGATGGCCTTGGTGCGGCCGGCGCCGACGTCGGAGCCCGCGTCGGGCTCGGTCAGGACCATGGTGGAGCCCCAGCGCTTCTCGACCGCTATCTGCGCGATCTTCTTCTGCGCCTCGTTGCCCTCGGCGTGCAGGATGCCGGCGAACGCCGGGCCGGAGGAGTACATCCACACGGCCGGGTTCGAGCCGAGCAGCAGCTCCGCGTAGGCCCAGATCAGGGAGCGCGGGGAGGTGGTGCCGCCGATCTCCTCGGGCAGGCCCAGGCGCCAGTACTCCGAGTCCATGAAGGCCTCGTAGGACTTCTTGAAGGAGGCCGGGACCGGGGCGGTGTTGGTGGCCGGGTCGAAGACCGGCGGGTTGCGGTCGGCGTCCGCGAAGGACTCCGCGAGCTCGTTCTCCGCGAGGCGGGTGAGCTCGGACAGGATGCTCTTGGCGGTCTCGGTGTCCATCTCGCCGAACGGGCCGGTGCCGTACAGCTTTTCGCGGCCGAGCACCTCGAAGAGGTTGAACTCGATGTCGCGGAGATTCGACTTGTAGTGCCCCATGGCGACGGCTCCGTTAAGGCTCGGGGAGACAGGTTCCTCGTACATACCAATCGGTAACGTAATGATGCTACCCGCGAGTAATAAGGCGCAACCCCTAGCGCTCCGACTGTGACGACTCTCTCGGCGGGTCACACCACACGGTCTTGCCGCCGGGCTCGCGGCGCACCCCCCAGCGCAGCGATACGGCGGCCAGGAGGGCGAGCCCCCGCCCGGACTCGTCGGTGTCGGCGGTGGCCGCCGGCGGTACGGGCCAGGCGTGCGGCTCGGGGTCGGTGAGCTCGACCCGCGTACGGGTTGCCCTTCCGGTGACCCGCAGGGTGACGGGCGTGCCCTCGCCGAGGTGGGTGATGACGTTGCCGAGCAGCTCGCTGACGCACAGCTCGGCATCGGCGGAGTCGTCGGCCCCGAGGTGCTCGCGGACGGCGTGCCGGAGCAGTCCGGCGGCCTTGGGGGCGGCGAGCAGCCGGATGGTGAGCGTCACCGGGCGGCCAGCGCGTCGGTGAGGAGCCGGGCGGTGGCCAGGTTGCAGTTGCCGAGGGAGATCAGGGGCGGGGTGGTGTAGCTCCCGGCGTAGGAGAGGAGGTGCAGGTCGAGGGAGGGCAGCGTGATCCCGTGCCGGCGGAGTGCCTCGCGGAGCCGGTCGAGGCATTCACGGGCTTCACGGTCGTGGGCGGGGCTCATGTGGGGGGCGCCTTCCTGTGGGTGCGGAGTGTGACGAAGCCCTCACAGCGTGGCGTTGCGCGGCGTACGGTGGGAAGGGTTTCGGGTTGCGCTGGGCAAGTGGCAAATGGCGGTGGTCTGTTGTGCCCTCTCGTAAGGACACTGACGCGTCGGCGAATGTGCCGTCCTTCTACGGCGCGGAGCTGCGCTACAAGCGCGAGGCCGCCGGGCTCACACTGGAGCAGTTGGCGGACGGCAGCTTCCGGGGCGTCCCGTTTCTGAGCCAGATCGAGCGCGGGGAACGCCGGATGCCGCTGGATCTGGCCCGGCACGTGGACGAGAAGCTGGGCACGGACGGCTTTTTCGGGCGCCGCTGTGAAGATGCCCGCAAGGCGAAGCAGTCGGGGCACGCCGAGTACTTCGCGGACGTTGCGGAGATGGAGCCGTACGCCGAGACCATCGAGGAATGGGCGCCGATGCTGGTGCCGGGGTTGTTGCAGACAGCCGCATACGCGCGGGCCCTGACTCGGGCGGCGATGCCCCGGGCCCTCGACGGGGAGGTCGAGACGAAGGTGAGTGCTCGCATGGCGCGGGCTCGCCTTTTCGAGAGCGAGACGCCCCCGGAGTACTGGGTGATCGCCGACGAGTCGCTGATCCGCCGGCGCGTCCTGGCACCTGAGCCGATGGCCGAACAGCTGGAGCACATCGCCCGAGTCGTCCGGGCCACCCGCTCTGTTTTCCAGATCGTTCCGGAAACAGCCGCCGCCCATCCCTTCATGATGGGCATGGCCAAGGTGATGACGTTCACGGACGCGCCCCCGGTGGTGTACACCGAGAGCCTGCACAGCGGGCAACTCATCGACTATCCGGCGCTCGTGAAGGACTACCGCAGGTCGTACGATCTGCTCAGGGCTGCCGCGCTGTCACCTGAGGCGTCCCTCGCGGTAATCGACGCAGCTGCAGAGGACTTCCGAAATGGTATGGCCCGAAATTGACTTGGCGTCCGCCCGCTGGCGCAAGAGCAGCTACAGCAACGGCACCGGCGGCGACTGCGTCGAGATCGCCGAAGCGTTCCTCGGCGCAGCCCGCTGGCGCAAGAGCAGCCACAGCAACGGCACCGGCGGTGAATGCGTCGAAGTAGCCGACGGGCTGACCGGTCTTGTCCCGGTTCGGGACTCCAAGAGGCCGGACGGCCCCGTGCTCCTGCTGCCGGCGGCGGCGTGGGCCCCCTTCGTAGCCACCCTCAAGGCCCGCTGACCCGAACTGGTCGCCCCGGGCGCCCCCGGCCTCGGTAGGCTGTCGCGCATGTACGGCTACGAACAGAATCCCGGCGCCCAGCAGCAGTACGCCCCGCCGCAGCAGGGCTACGCGCAGCAGCCGCCGCTGTATCCCGAGCCGTCCCCGCCCTCCCTCGCGGACGCGGTACGGGCCTTCACCACCGGGCAGCTCGCGGCCGAGGACTTCCAGCAGATCTTCGCCACCTCGAAGGTCTACTGCCCGCGCGGCGAGACCCCCGGGTTCCTGGCGCTGCACAACACCCAGCACCCGGTGATCCCGATGTTCACCACGCTCAAGGAGCTGCGCCGGTACGCCGGCAAGGAGTCCAAGTACTTCGTGATCACCGGCGCCGAGGTGATCGACCTCCTGCCCACCGGCTACGGCTTCGTCCTGGACATGGAGGGCGACCACCGGATGGTCTTCGACGCGAAGGCGGTCGAGCAGATGGTCGACTTCGCCATGCGCCGCATGTATGGCTAGGCGAGCGCCGACGGGTTGAGCCGCGCGAAGCCCTCCTGGCGCTCGTACGGGAAGTACGGGTACGGGGCCGGGCGGTGGCTGGCCGCGTCCAGTCGTGCCATCTGGTCGGCGGTGAGCGTCCAGTCCAGCGCGCCGAGGTTCTGGCGCAACTGCTCCTCGTTGCGGGCGCCGATGATGACCGAGGACACGGTGGGCCGCTGGAGCAGCCACCGCAGGGCGATCTGCGGGACGGCCTTGCCGGTCTCCTCCTCGATCTCGGTCAGGGCGTCGACCACCCGGTACAGGTGCTCGTCCTCCACCGGCGGGCCGTAGTCGGCGGTGTCGTGCAGCCTGCTTCCGGCGGGCAGGGGCCGGCCGCGGCGGATCTTGCCGGTGAGCCGGCCCCAGCCGAGCGGGCTCCAGACGATCGCGCCCAGCCCCTGGTCGAGCCCGAGCGGCAGCAGCTCCCACTCGTAGTCGCGGCCGATGAGCGAGTAGTAGACCTGCTGGGCGACGTAGCGCTCCCGGCCGTGGCGGTCGGCGGCGGCCAGGGACTTCATCGTCTGCCAGCCGGAGAAGTTGGAGACGCCGACGTAACGGATCTTCCCGGCCCGGACCAGGTCGTCCAGGGTGGACACCACCTCCTCGACCGGGGTCCCGGCGTCGAAGGCGTGCAGCTGGAAGAGGTCGATGTGGTCCGTACCCAGGCGGCGCAGGGCGGCGTCCACCGAGCCGATCAGCCGAGAGCGTGAGGTTCCCGCGTCGGCGGGGCCGTCGCCCATCGGGAGGCCGGCCTTGGTGGAGATGAGCACCCGGTCGCGACGGCCCTTGAGGGCGGCCCCGAGTACCTCTTCCGAGGCGCCGGCGGAGTAGACGTCGGCGGTGTCGAACATGGTGATCCCGGCGTCGAGGCAGATGTCGACGAGGCGGCGGGCCTCCTCGACGCCGGTGGTGCCCCACGCGCCGAAGAGCGGTCCCTGTCCGCCGAAGGTGCCGGCACCGAAGCTCAGCGCCGGGACCTGGAGCCCGGACGTACCCAGTCGCCTGTATTCCATGACGTGTCCCCACTCTCCCCTGCGGTACTTAATGGATCCGCAGTCCCGTTAAGATGGGTTCACCGTAACAAGTCGCGGCCGTTAATGGAACAGGAGACCCGTTATGGAGTTGTCGACGGCAGAGCCGGGGGCCGTGCGGCCCGGCGGGCGTACGGCCCGGGTGCGGGCCGCCGTGCTGGAGGCGGCCGGGGACGTCCTGGCGGAGCGGGGGTTCGCCCACCTCGACCTGGCCGACGTCGCGCGCCGCGCGGAGGTCGGGAAGACGACCGTCTACCGCCGGTGGGGCTCGGCCACCGGCCTGGTGGCCGACCTGCTGGCGGACATGGCCGGCCAGTCCCTGCCGCGTACGGAGACCGGGTCGCTGCTGGGGGATCTGACGGCCAACGCCCGTCTGGTGGCGCGGACGCTCGCCGATCCCCGGCAGGGGGCGCTGTTCAAGGCGGTGATCGCGGCCGCCGTCTGCGACCCGAAGGCGGCGGAGGCGCTGCACGGCTTCTACGCCGTGCGCGTCGCGGAGTGGGCGCCGTGTGTCGAGCAGGCGGCCGTCCGGGGTGAGGTGCCCGCGGGCACCGACCCGCGGGAGGTGGTCCGCGCGGTGTCGGCCCCCCTCTACTACCGGCTGCTGACCACGGACGCCCCGCTGGACGAGGCGGCCGCCGACCGGGCCGCGGCGGCCGCGGCGGCGGCCGCGCGGGCGGGGGTGTACGTGCGCGGCTGAGGTGTCGGGAATGGCGGCGGGGGGTGCGATGTTCTGTGCGGGTGGCAGGAAGTTCGAGATTCAACTAAACTCGGATCAGCCAGAAGGAGGTCCTGACCATGCCCGCAGTGACTGTTGAGAACCCGCTCGCGCTGCCGCGCGTCATCGCTCCCGCCGAGGGTGCCCAGGCCCGCCCCGTGCTGGGTGTGGTGGACGCGCCCTCCGGCTTCGAGGGCGAGGGCTTCCCGGTGCGACGCGCCTTCGCGGGGATCAAGTACGAGTACCTCGACCCGTTCATCATGATGGACCAGATGGGCGAGGTGGACTACGCGGCCGGCGAGCCCAAGGGCACCCCCTGGCACCCGCACCGCGGCTTCGAGACCGTCACCTACATCATCGACGGCACCTTCATCCACCGTGACTCGCACGGCGGCGGCGGAGTCATCACCAACGGCGACACCCAGTGGATGACGGCGGGCTCCGGCCTGCTGCACATCGAGACCCCGCCCGAGGAACTCGTCATGTCCGGCGGCCTCTTCCACGGCCTCCAGCTGTGGGTGAACCTGCCCGCCAAGGACAAGATGCTCGCGCCGAAGTACCAGGACATCCGCGGCGGCACCGTCAAGCTGCTCGCCTCGCAGGACGGCGGCGCCCTGATCCGCCTGATCGCGGGCGACCTCGCGGGCCACGCCGGCCCCGGCGCCACCCACACCCCGATCACGATGATCCACCTGACCGTCAGCCCGGGCGCCGAGGTCACGCTGCCCTGGCGGTCCGACTTCAACGCCCTCGCCTACGGCCTCGCGGGCAGCGGCGCGGCCGGCGCCGAGCGGCGCCCGTTCAAGCTGGGCCAGACCGTGGTCTTCGGCTCCGGCGACGGCCTGACCATCCGGGCGGACGCCGGGCAGGACTCGCGCAGCGAGAACTTCGAGGTGGTCGTCCTCGGCGGACTGCCGATCCGCGAGCCCATGGCGCACTACGGGCCGTTCGTCATGAACAGCCACGCCGAGCTCCAGCAGGCCTTCGACGACTTCCAGGCCGGCCGCCTGGGCGTCATCCCCAGCACCGACGTGACCGGCCTCGGCCACCGCGGCGCCGGCGAGGCGGAGCCGGAGGAGACCGCCTAGGTCACGTCCTCCGCCGCGGGGCCCCCGGGTCCCGCGGCCGGAGCGGCGTGGCGGGCGCGGAGTTCCGACAGGACCCCGAACGCGGCCGCCGTCAGCGGCACCGCGAGCAGCATCCCCAGGATCCCGGCGACGCTCGCCCCGGCGGTGATCGCCAGCAGCACCGCCGCCGGGTGCATCTGCACCGTGCGGCTCTGGATCATCGGCTGGAGCACGTGCCCCTCCAGCACCTGCACCGCCAGCACCACCCCCAGCGCCCACAGCCCGATCACCCACCCCCGGTCGGCGAGGGCCACCAGCACGGCCACGGCGCCGGAGATGAAGGCGCCCAGGTACGGGATGTACGCGCCGACGAACACCAGCGCGCCCAGCCCCACCGCCCCCGGCACCCGCAGCACCAGCAGCCCCACGGTGATGCAGACGGCGTCGATCGCGGCGATGAACGTCGTCCCGCGCATGAACCCCTCGACGGCCCTGTAGGCCCGCCGCGCGACGGCCTCGACGGTGTCCCCGGTCGAGCGCGGCGCCAGCGAGCGCAGGGCGCCCGACGCCCGGTCGGAGTCGCGCAGGAAGAAGAAGATCAGCAGCAGCGCCAGGACGGCGGTCGCGATCACCTCCCCGACCACGCTGATCCCGCTGATCACCCCGGACGCGGCCGTGCCGCCGAACTTCGCGAGCAGCTGCTTGGCGTTGGCCGCCAGGTCCTGGAGGGAGGTGCCGGCGGCCCCGAAGTGATCGGTCAGGCTCTGGCCGGCCCGCTTGAGGGCGCCGACGATCTGGTCGCCCGTCTCGATGAGCGCCGTCACCACCACGTACGTCGCCCCGCCGACCACCGCGACCACCGCCAGGCAGGTCAGCGCGGCGGCCAGCGAGCGGTTCAGCCGCATCCGGACCAGCCACCGGTGCAGCGGCCCGAGCAGGGCGGTGCCCAGCAGTGCCAACAGCACCGGGGTGACGGCCGTCTTGAAGACCACGCACAGCCAGACGCCGAGGGCGGCCACGCCGGCCACCAGCAGGACGGCGGCGCACCAGGCCGCCAGCCGTCGCACCGGATCGGGCAGCAGCGGCCGGGGCCCGGCGGGGACGCCCCGCGGCGCCGGGTTCGGGGTGGGGTTCTGGGGCGGGGTCGGCATGGCCGGGGGCCGCCTTTCGGTTACCGGGGCCGACCGGTCAGTCCGCGGGCCCGGGGGCTTCCCGGTCCTCGTCACCGTCCGGCTTGGCCTGTTCGTACAGCTCGAACCAGATCGACTTGCCCTCGCCGCGCGGGTCCACGCCCCACGCGTCGGCCAGCATCTCCATCAGCAGCACGCCGCGCCCGCTGGACGCCATCTCGCCCGGGTGGCGCTTGTGCGGCAGCTCGTCGCTCGCGTCGGCCACCTCCACGCGCAGCCGCCGCGCGCCCGGCTCGCCCACCGCCTCCGCGACCAGCAGCGCGTCCCCGTCCGTGTGGACCAGCACGTTCGTCACCATCTCGGAGACCATCAGCACCGCCGAGTCCACCTGCTCCGCGTCCGCCCAGTCGTGCAGCAGCTCCCGCACCTGCCGGCGGGCGCCCGCGATCCGCGAGGGCTCGGCCTGGGCCACGGTGAGCATCGTGCGCCGGGCGGGGCGTACGAGGTGCTCGGTGGGGGTGCCGCAGCCGCAGCTCGGGCTCTCGCGGCACAGCAGCACCACGGCTATGTCGTCCTCGCGGCGGTCGGCCAGCGGGCCCGTGGTGTGGTGCGAGGACGGCCCGTGCACGGCCTGGACCAGCAGGTCGGCGAGGCGCTCCAGATGGTTGTCCGTGTCCCCGCCGGCCCGGCCGCCCTCGCCCGGGGCGGCGCGGTCGTGCGCGTCGGACTCCAGGATCGCCCGCAGCCGCGCCCAGCCCGTGTCCAGGTCGTGCCCGCCGGTCTCGATCAGCCCGTCGGTGCACAGCATCAGCGTCTCGCCGGGCTCCAGGGCGAACCGGGTCGTGGGGTAGTCGGTGTCGGGGACGATGCCGAGCGGCAACCCGCCCGCCGTCGGCCGCATCAGCACCGTGCCGTCGGCCATCCGCACCACCGGGTCGGGGTGCCCGGCCCGGGCGAACTCCAGCGTGCCGGTCCGCGGGTCGCACTCCACGTACAGGCAGGTCGCGAACCGGGGGCTGCCGAAGTCGGCGTCGGCGTCGGCGCCGGGACCGGGACCGGACGCCGTGCCGGGGGCCTCGTCCGGCGCCGGCGCGGAGCACAGCCCGGCCAGGAAGCGGGAGGCGCGCGAGAGCACCGCGTCCGGCCGGTGCCCCTCGGAGGCGTAGGCGCGGACGGCGATGCGCAGCTGGCCCATCAGCCCGGCGGCCCGTACGTCGTGCCCCTGGACGTCGCCGATGACCAGGGCGAAGCGGCCCGACGGCAGCGGGATCACGTCGTACCAGTCGCCGCCCACCTGGAGCCCGCCGCCGGTGGGGACGTAGCGGGCGGCGATGGTCATGCCGGGGATCTCGGGGCCGAGCTGCGGCATCATCGACCGCTGGAGGCCGGTGGTCAGCTCGCGCTCCGATTCGGCGACCCCGGCCCGCTGGAGGGCCTGGGCGAGCATCCGGGCCACCGTCGTCAGCACCGACCGCTCGTCCGGGGAGAAGGTCACCGGGTGCTTGAACGCGGCCATCCAGGCCCCCATGGTCCGCCCGGCCACGATCAGGGGCAGGAAGGCCCAGGAGGCCCGGTCGAACGGCTGGGCGAGGGGCCAGGTGACCGGGAAGCGCCGTTTGTAGTCCTCCGGCGTGGGGAGGTAGATCGCCCGCCCGGTCCGGACCACCTCGGCCGCCGGGTAGTCGGTGTCCAGGGCCATGTCCGAGAAGGGGCCCTCGTCGCCCGGGGCGTGCCCGTGGTGCCCGATGACGGACAGCTGGTCGCCCTCCATCCCGAAGACCGCCAGCCCGTCCGGGCTGAACCCCGGCATGGACAGCGAGGCGGCCACCCGCAGCACCTCGGCGGTGGAGCGCGCCTCGGCCAGCGCCCGGCCGGCGTCCAGCAGGAAGGCCTCGCGGGAGCGCCGCCAGTCGCCGGTGATCGGGGTGTGCGCGGCCGTGGTGCCGGGCTGGGGTTCGGCGATCTCCTGGATGGTGCCGATCAGCTCGTAGTCGACGCGGCCGTCGGCGGTCCGGTTCTCCAGCGGCTTGGAGCGGCTGCGGACGGTGCGCAGCACCCGCCCGTCCTCGTCCATGATCCGCAGCCGGGCCTCGGCGAGGGTGCCCTCGGCCACGGCCAGGTTCACGATGCCGTTGATCTCGTTCCAGTCGACCGGGTGGAAACGCGCGCGGGCGGCCGCCTCGGGTAGGACGACGGGCTCGGCGGGCAGGCCGAGGAGCCGGGCGGCCTCGCCGTCGAGGGTGACCGTTCCGGAAGCGTTGTCCCACCGCCACAGGCCGGTCGCGATGGCGGCCAGGACGTCCTCGGTGCGCACCCGGCCATCTTTACAGGTCACCCGGCCGGCGCGCCCGTCCGGCGGCCCGCGCCGCTGCGCCACCGGGCGCGCCCGGTACGTACTGCTGCCGGACGGTAACCTTGGGAGGGTTGAGTCCACCTGGAAAACGCGTAGAACTGGATGACTGATGCATCGGTACAGGTCCCACACGTGCGGCGAGCTCCGTGCCTCCGACGTCGCATCCGACGTCCGGCTGAGCGGCTGGGTGCACAATCGTCGAGACCTGGGCGGCATCCTCTTCATCGATCTGCGGGACCACTACGGCATCACGCAGCTCGTGGCCCGCCCCGGTACCGCGGCGAACGAGGCCCTCAGCAGCGTCACCAAGGAGACCGTCGTCCGCGTGGACGGCAAGGTCGTCTCCCGTGGTGCCGACAACGTCAACCCCGAGCTCGCCACCGGCGAGATCGAGATCGAGGTCTCCGAGGTCGAGGTGCTCGGCGCCTCCGCCCCGCTGCCCTTCACGATCAACACCGACGACGGGGTGAACGAGGAGCGGCGCCTGGAGTACCGCTTCCTCGACCTGCGCCGCGAGCGCATGCACCGCAACATCATGCTGCGCTCGGCCGTGATCGCGTCGATCCGCTCGAAGATGGTGGCCCTCGGCTTCAACGAGATGGCGACCCCGATCCTCACCGCGACCTCCCCCGAGGGCGCCCGTGACTTCGTCGTCCCGTCCCGTCTGAACCCGGGCAAGTTCTACGCCCTGCCGCAGGCCCCGCAGCAGTTCAAGCAGCTGCTGATGATCTCCGGCTTCGACCGGTACTTCCAGATCGCGCCCTGCTTCCGCGACGAGGACGCCCGCGCCGACCGTTCGCCGGGCGAGTTCTACCAGCTCGACGTGGAGATGTCCTTCGTCGAGCAGGAGGACGTCTTCCAGCCGATCGAGAAGCTGATGACCGAGCTCTTCACCGAGTTCGGCGGCGGCCGCGAGGTCACCTCGCCGTTCCCGCGGATCCCGTTCCGCGAGTCGATGCTCAAGTACGGCAACGACAAGCCCGACCTGCGCGCCAAGCTGGAGCTCGTCGACATCTCCGACGTCTTCGAGGGCTCGGAGTTCAAGGCGTTCGCCGGCAAGCACGTGCGTGCGCTGGCCGTGCCGGACACCGCCGACCAGCCGCGCAAGTTCTTCGACGGCCTCGGCGACTACGCGGTCTCGCTGGGCGCGAAGGGCCTGGCCTGGGTGCGCGTGGGCGAGGACGGTTCGCTGACCGGCCCGATCGCCAAGTTCCTCACCGAGGACAACGTCAAGGTCCTCACCGAGCGTCTGGGCCTGGCCGGCGGGCACGCCGTGTTCTTCGGCGCGGGCGAGTTCGACGAGGTCTCGAAGATCATGGGCCCGGTCCGGGTCGAGGCCGCCAAGCGCGCCGGCCACTTCGAGGAGAACGTCTTCCGCTTCTGCTGGATCGTCGACTTCCCGATGTACGAGAAGGACGAGGAGACCGGCAAGATCGACTTCTCCCACAACCCGTTCTCCATGCCGCAGGGCGGCATGAAGGACCTGGAGGAGAAGGACCCGCTGGACATCCTGGCGTGGCAGTACGACATCGTCTGCAACGGCATCGAGCTGTCCTCCGGCGCCATCCGCAACCACGAGCCCGAGGTCATGCTGAAGGCCTTCGAGATCGCCGGTTACGAGGCCGAGACCGTCGAGCGCGAGTTCGCGGGCATGCTGCGCGCGTTCCGTCTCGGCGCCCCGCCGCACGGTGGCATCGCCCCGGGCGTGGACCGCATCGTGATGCTGCTGGCCGACGAGCCGAACATCCGCGAGACCATCGCCTTCCCGCTCAACGGCAACGCCCAGGACCTGATGATGGGCGCGCCGACGGTGCTGGAGGAGAGCCGTCTGCGCGAGCTGAACATCGCGCTGCGCAAGCCGGTCGAGACGAAGGCGGCGGACGCGAAGCCGGTCGCCGAGGCCGTCCACCCGGACGCCGCGCGGTGACGCTGCCGCTCTCGTAGGGAGTGGGAAGGGCCCGGGATCCTCACGGATCCCGGGCCCTTCGCCGTGCGCGGCGCCGGTGGTCAGAACCGGTCGAGGACGCCCTTGAGGAGGGCGGCCGAGGTCAGTTCCGCCGGGGCGGGGCCGGCGTGGAAGAAGCCGGCGTTCTCGGCGTCCAGCTTGCGCAGGAAGTCGAAGGCCTTGGCGTCGTGGTCGCCGAAGGCGACGAACTGCCAGTGGAGGCCGGGGGCGGTGGCGGCGGCGTCCGCGATCGCCTGGCGGGCGGGGCGGACGTTGTCGGGCGCGCCGTCGGTCTGGAAGACGACCAGGGCCGGGACGGTGCCGCCGTCCTTCTGGTAGCGCTCGACGACGGCCTCGACGGCGACGTGGTAGCTGGTGCGGCCCATCCGGCCGAGCTCGGCGTGGCGGGCCTCGACCCAGGACTCGTCGTGGGCGTCGAGGGTCAGTTCGGCGGTGCCGTCGAGTTCGGTGGAGAAGAACACCGTGTGCACGGTGGCCTCCTCGTCCAGGTGCGCGGCCAGGGCGAGGGCGTGGTCGGCGAGGTACTGGACGCTGCCGTCCTTGTAGAACCCGCGCATGGAGCCGGAGCGGTCGAGGACCAGGTACACCTTGGCCCGGGCCCCGGTCTTGCCCCGGGCCCGCAGCACCTGCCCGGCGGCCTTGTAGGCCGCCCCGACGGCCCCACCCTTGCGCCGCACCGCCGAAGCGGGCAGGGCGGGCCCGCCGCCCGCCTCCGGCTGGGGCTCGGGGGCGGCCGCAGCCTCCGGCTCGGGGTCGGCCTGTGCGGCCGCTGCCTCCGGCTCGGGCACTGCCTCGGGCTCGGCCTGGGCGGCCACGGACTCGGCCGCCGCCGGCTCCGGCTCGGCCACGGGCTCCGCCTGCGGGGCGGTGTCCTTCTGCGCCTGCGGCGCGGCGGGGGTCGGCTCGGGGGTGTCCTGCGCCTGCGGCGCGGGGTCGACGGGGGCCGACTCGGCCTCGGTGTCGGCCCGGGCGGCCAGGGGCTCGGCTTCCGGCTCCGCCTGCGGGGCGGGGGGCTCGGTGGCGAGGGGTTCGGGCTCCGCGACGGCCTCGTCCCGCGGGGCGGAGGGCTCGGTGGCGGCCGGGGTGGCCACGGGCTCGGCGTCCGTGGCGGGTTCGGTCGCGGTCTCCGGCCGGGTGGCGCCGGCCTCGGCGGCCAGGGGATCTTCCTGCGCCTCCGGCTGCGCTGCCGCCTCGGCGGAAGTCACCTGCTCCGCCTGCGGGGCGGTGTCCTCCTGCGGCTGCGGCGCGGCGGGCTCCGTCGCGGCGCCGACCGGCTCGGCCTCCGGCTTCGCGGCCGCCTTGGCCGGTTCCGTGTCCGCGACGGGTGCGGTCGCCGGCTGGGCGGCGGTCGGGGGCTCTGCCTCGAGGGGCTCGGCCGTGGCCTCCGGCTCCGGGGCCGCCGCGGCGGCCCCGGGGGGCGGGGTGGGGCCCTGCGGGGTGGGGCGGCGGGCCTCCGGGACGGTGGAGTCCGTGGTGGGGGCGGGGGCGGTGAGGAGGGTGCCCGCCTCACGGTCGCGCGGTGCCGACTGCGGCGGCACCGTCGGGTTGTCGAAGGACGCCGCCACCAGCTCGGCCGCGACGTCCAGGGGCGTGCGTTCGGCCTGGCTGGGAACGGCCGCCGTCGGGACGTCCGACGTCTCGGGGACCGGCTCCGCAGTCCTTCCGAACACCTTGCGCAACAAGCTCCGAATACCCATGGGCCAGGCCTTTCGCATGAGTGCGTGCGTCATTTGTCCGTGCTGCGCGGTTGATCCCTGCCCAGAGTGGACACGTAAGGTTATCGGCCCCTTGGCTGGAACGACGGGAGGGGCGCCCTTTGTGGTGCCCGTCCTACCACCCAACCCGGCCGCCCGCACGAACTGGCCCTCCGCCGTGCCGGGTTCATCCACCGTTCATCCCCCCACCGCCGCCCCGATCCGGCCGTCAGCGACGTTTCACGTGAAACAGTGCTCCTCAACTCCCCTCCGGAAGCCGCCCCACCGGGAGCCGGAGGGTGGTCAGGGCGCCGCCGTCGGGGGCGTTGGCGAAGCCGAGGTCGATGTCCAGGACGGCCGCCTGGCCCGCCGCGATCGTCAGCCCCAGGCCGTGGCCGCGGCCGCGGCCGGGATCTCCGGTGCGGAATCGCTGGGGGCCCTGTTCGACCAGTTCGGCGGGATAGCCGGAGCCGTGGTCGTGGATCACCACCACCGGCCCCTCCACCGTCACTTCGACCGGTGGCCGCCCGTGCTTGTGGGCGTTGACCAGCAGGTTGGTCAGGATCCGGTCCAGCCGCCGCCGGTCGGTGAGCACCACCGCGTCCCGCACCACCCGGACCTCGGCGGTGAGCCGCGACCCGGCGACGGCCCGCCGTACGGCCCGGCCCAGCTCCACCCGCTCCAGGTCGGCCCGCTCCACCCCGGAGTCGAGCCGGGAGATCTCCAGCAGGTCCTCGGTGAGCAGGTGCAGGGCCCGCAGCCGGTCCTCGATCATCTCCTTGGGCCGGCCCTCCGGCAGCAGTGCGGCGGCGGCCAGCGAACCCGTCAGCGGGGTGCGCAGCTCGTGCGCGACATCGGCCGTGAACCGCTTCTCCGCCTCCAGCCGTTCCTGGAGCGAGGCGGCCATCGAGTCCAGGGCGTGTGCGACGTCCCGTACCTCGTCGCGGGAGCGGTGGGTGCCCCGGGCGCCCGCCTCGCCGGGGAGGCCGACCCGCGCGTCCAGGTCGCCCGCGCTGATCCGGCGGGCGACCGCGGCCGTGGTCGTGAGGCGGCGGCTGATCCGGTTGGCGAGGAACAGGCCGGCCAGGGCGACCACACCGGCGGCGAGGGCCGAGGAGAGGAGGATGGCGGTGTCCAGGTCCCGCAGCCGGGTACGGGTGCTCTCGTACGGGATCCAGACCGCGAGGGCCTGCTGGTCGGCAGGACCGGCGCCCCACATGACGGACTTGCCCTGGTAGGTGCCGACCATGCTGCCGGTGCGCCCGTGTGCGACGAGCTCGCGCAGGGGGGCCGGGAGTCCGGGCGGGTCGAGGGCGGCGTGCACGTCGCCGTGCGCGGTGCCGTACTCGTAGTGCCCGAGGGCGTGTTCCAGCTCCCGGTCCACTTCCTTGCGGACCTCCCCGACGACCTGCCGGGCGACCACGTTGTGCACGGCGATTCCCAGGGCGGCGGCCACCGTGCAGCACACCAGGGTGGTGGTCAGGGCGATCTTCCAGCGCAGGCTGCTCAGCGCGCGCATCGCTGCCGGTCCGCACTCAACGGGACGTCGGTCAGGGTGGGGCAGTCGTCGAGGGTCAGCTGCGACAGGCTCATGCTCTTGGTGTTGGGGTCCCAGACGTAGTCGGAGACGGAGATGTAGACCGGGTTCGAGGTCGGCTCGCGGACGGCCAGGTGCTCCGCGGCCACCTCCACGCCCTCCAGGACACCGCGCCGGGACAGGATGCGGGCGATCCTGCCGTCGTCCTGGACGGTGTAGACCCGCAGTTCGCTCAGGCGGCCGTCCACGTCCAGGGCGGTGATCAGCTCCTCCCTGCCGTTGCCGGTCAGGTCGTGCAGGACCCCGGGCCGCACCGGGCAATAGGGGCCGCCGTCCACAGCCTGTGTGCAGAGGGCGAGCCGCCGGACGGCCCTGGGGTCCACGAGCCGGCCGGTGCCGCCGTCCTCGGCGGTGGCGGAGGTGATGTCGGCCCGTACGACGGCCAGCGCGTCCACGCCGCGCATGCTCAGCCCCGGGACCTTGGGCAGGCCCGGCACCACGGCGGCCGCACCGGGCTGCTGCCCGGGGCCGGGCGGGTCGGGGAAGTAGCCCTTCCACAGGGTCCTGGGGGCGTGGACGGTGCCCTGATCGCCCTGGTCGTCGAGCCCCTCCACGTCCGCGCACCCGGCCGCCGCGACCGCCAGGAGGGCGGCCAGGGCCGGGGCGGCCAGACGGTGGCGGGGGCGCATGCTTCGATGCTGCCGTGCGGCGGGGGCCGGGGCCCCCGGTTAGTGCTCCGGTTGGGCGATGGCCCGGGCGGCCGCCACCTCCTGGTGGAGGGGGGACAGGACGCCGGCTTCCTCGGATTCCGGGGGGATGTCGACCCGGTACAGGACGGGGCTGCTGCGGACCCCCTCGGCCAGGGCGCGCAGCTGCCCGGCGATGCGGGCCACCTCGGACGGGGGCGGGGCGGGGGCTCCGTGGTTGACGCGGACGCGGGCCGCCGTGGTGGCGTCCACGATCCGTTCCACGGCCACGACCAGCGGCCACCAGGCGGCGGCGCGGCTGCCGGTCGGCGGGGGCTCGGTCAGGGCCCGCTGGAACTCGCTGCGGACGCCCGACAGGTCGCGGTAGATCCGCCGCCGGGCCTGGAGCCGGGACTGGCGGGCGGTCCGCAGCTCGGCCTCGTCCGCGACGGGGGCGAAGGCGCACTCCACGTAGCGGGCCGCGTCGTCCACGGCGTCGGCGAGCCGGTCGCCGATCCGGGTGTGCCAGCTCTCGGGCCACAGCAGGTAGCCGGCGACGAGGGTGATGGCGCAGCCGATCAGGCTGTCCAGCAGCCGGGGCCGGATCAGGTCGAAACCCTGGTGGTTGAGCAGGTCCGACAGCAGCAGGATCACCGGGGTGATGGCTGCGGTCTGGAAGACGTACCCCTTCGCGGAGAACGCCGGGATCAGCGCGGCGAGCACCACCATCACCGGGACGTCCCACCAGCCGCGCGGCACCTCCGCCAGCACGGCGGCGGCCAGGACCAGTCCGGCCGCCGTGCCCAGGGCGCGCAGCACGGCGCGGGAGAACACCGAGCCGAAGTCCGGTTTGAGGACGAAGGTGACCGTCAGCGCCACCCAGTACGAGCGTTCCACCGGGATCAGGGAGACCAGCGACTGGGCCAGGCCGATGCACAGGGCGAGCCGGAGCCCGTAGCGCCAGGAGGCCTCGGACAGCATCATGTCGCGCACCACCCGCCGGGCCCGCACCCGCAGGGCGGCGGGCCGGCCCAGCCGGTCGTCGACGTTGAACGGATCGGGCTCCGGGAGGTGCACGATCTTCGCCGCGTGCCGCAGGGCGGCGTCGACGGCCCGCTCGGACGGGCTCTGCGGGGCGGGCAGGCCGAGGACCGGGGTCCCGGTACGGCCCTCCTCGACGGCCGCGGCCAGCTCCCGCACCGCGGCCGGGACCTCGGGCGGCAGCGGGCGGCCGCGCAGGTGGGCGGCGGGCGCGGCCTCGACCAGCGGGATCAGCACGTTCAGCTGGGCGAGGACCCGCACCAGGGACGGGCTGCGCCCGTGCACCCGGGCGCGGCGGCCCAGGACGAGGTCGTAGGCCTGGTTGAGGGCGTGGGTCACCTGCTGCCGGCGCTCGTCGTACACCGGCGCCGGTCCGCCCGCGGCCTCCAGGGCGTCGGCGACGGCGCGGTAGCCGGCCGCGACGGCGGCCCGTTCGGGCTGCCGGCCGCGCAGGGGCCAGCCCAGCAGGGTGAGCAGCAGGACGAAGAGGCCGCCCGCGGCGAGCAGCAGCGGGGCCGTCCACCAGGGTTCGGGCATCGGCAGACCGGCCCCGACGACGGCGTTGAGCAGGAACACCAGCCCGGACGCGGAGGCGACCGTGCCGATCGAGGAGATCATCCCGGACAGCAGGGCGATCAGGGTGAGGACGGCGACCGCGACCCAGCCGTGGCCGTAGACGAGGGTGCCCAGGGCCACCCCGATCGCGCCGAGGAGCTGGGGGAGCGCGATGTTCAGGATCCGCATCCGGTAGGCGTCGGCGGTGTCGCCGATCACCCCGGACAGGGCGCCCATCGAGGCGAGCGCCCCGTACTCGGGCTCGTCCACGGCGAACCCGACGGCGAGCGGGACGGCCATCGCGATGCCGGCGCGGACGACCGCCGCCCAGTTGACGGGGGTGGTGCTCGGCCGCAGTCCCGCGAGCAGCCAGGCGGGGGGAGCCAGGGGGTGGGCCCGGGCCGGCTCGTGCGGTATGTGCTCGGTGCGTCGTTCGGTGGTCATTCCGCTTCCGTGTCACCGCTCGCGAATCGGTTCTTCTGGGATGTTCTGCGGAGGATGGGTACCTTCTGAGCTTATGGGGTGCGGCGCAGCCGGCCGGTCAGCCATGCGGTGAGAGCGGTGGCCAGTCCGACGACGAGGACCACCCAGGCGGTGGTGCGCAGGAACGCCGTGAGGGCGTCGTACACCGCTCCGGCGGCCGCCCGGTCGATGTCGGCGGGCAGGTCGTCGAGGGTCAGGCGGCGGCACACGGCGACCGCGATCCCCAGGAGGACGGCCCCGACGGCGATGCCGACACCGGTGGCCAGCACGGCGCGGCGCCGCCGCACGGCCACCGCCACGGCCGCGACGGCGAGCAGCAGGGTCAGCACGGGAAGCCAGACCCCGGCGATCTGGAGCATGCGGAACCCCTTCCGGAGTGCGCCGAGGTTGTCGTACTCCATGACCTTCACGGACAGGTGGGTCTCGGGGATGCGGTCGGCGAACGGCACCCCGTCGTCCACCAGCTCCCCTTTGACCTGTGCGATCACCGGCGCGAGGTCGATGGTGACGGCGTTCCCGTGGCCGCTGGTCAGCGCTTCCAGGAAGGCGGTGTGGGCGGCCCGGTTGGCCGCGTCCCAGGCGGTCCGGTAGGCGGGGGTCCCGGCGAAGGAGCGCAGGGCCTCCCCGAGCAGGGCGTCCACCCCGCCCTGGAAGGGGCCGGCGTCGATCTGCCCGGACAGGGCGCGGCCGGCCTGGGTGACGACCACCTCCTGCACGGCGGGGTTCGTCGCGAGGGGGGACATGGCGGCGGTGTAGCGGTCGGCGTCACCCAGTTGGCGGTCGGCCCAGTACGCGACCGCGCTCGCGGGCACGAGGAGGGCCACGAGCACGATGAGGGCCGCCGACAGACAGGTGCGCACGTCACCAGGGAAGGCGGGCTCCGGGCCGGGCGCCACCCCCGTTGCTGCGTACGGGGGGCGCTCGCGGTGGAGTCCGCCCGGACGAGTGATCCACTTGCCGCCCGGGGGCGGCGGGTGTGCCCTGGAGGCTGGAAGAGAGGAGCCCCGCCATGGCACACGCGGCCCCCACCGCCCCCCGGCGGCACCACCGCCCGATGGCGTCGGCGCAAGCGCACCACATCAGCAAGAGCACCCTGGTCGGCCCGCTGCTGGCCGGCCTCGTCTACGGAGTCTGGGCGGCCTTCATCAACCGCCAGATGGGCCCGGTCGACGCGGGCAACGTCTTCTACGGGATCCTCTGCGGCGTCGTCTTCGCCGGGATCATGTTCGCCCTCGCCCGGGTCGGCCCGAGGCTCAAGCGGGAGGTGCACGCCGCCGCCTACGGGGTGTTCATCGGCTGCGCCGTCGGCTATCTGCACAGCCTCACCAACCAGTCGATCCTCCGCGCGGCCGTCGTCGGGCTGTTCTCGGGCATCGGTGTCGGGGTCGTCGCCTTCTACCGGTACTACACGCGGGAGGACTGAGCCCCGCGGACCGGGCCGCGGCGCCGGTTCCCGTGCCCGTTGCCGGGGGCACGGGAACCGGCGCCGCCTCATACGGGGGCCGGGCCGGTCACGCGGCCGGGCCCGAGGGGTGCCGCTGCGGCTCGCCGCCCGGGGCGGTCTCGCAGGCCTCGGTGGCGCTCTCGCGGGCCGGGACCTGCGGTGCGGGCCGGTCCTCGCGGGCCGCCGGCGAGTAGCGGGCGGCCTCCGCGCGGATCAGGGCGTTCAGGGCGGCGTACGGGTCGATGGGCATGACGGAACCTCACGGTGGTCCGGGTGTGTGTGGGGGAGTTCTGCCGCTCGGCTCCCTCAGCAGCGCAGGACCACACTCCGTACCGTCCGCGCGGACTCGGCCGCCCCGACCGGCCCGCCCTGGGCCACCCGGGTGGAATCGCCCGCGTGTTTCACGTGAAACGTGCCCTGCGGCAGCCCGCGCGGGGCCGGGGCCGCGCGCAGCACCGTCCGTACGTCGGCCCGGGCGTACGGGTCCGCGGCCGGGTCCGGCTGCCCCTCGGCGGGATCTGCCGGGGCGGAGGAGGCGGCCCGGGGATCGGCGTCGGCGGTGGCGGCCGCCGCGGGACCGGCGGTGAACAGGCACAGCAGAACGACGCAGGCCATCGTCAGGGCCCGCGCCGTCACCGTCCGTGCGTACCGCGCACCGCTCATGGGCTCTTCCCTGCCCCACCGCCCCCGCCGGCTCCCCGGCCGTCCCGAAGAAGCCCCCGACCGGGGGACGAGAACACCCCCCTCGGCTGACGGGAGGCCGCCGCGCACTCGGGTTCAGCCGGTGCGCAGGGGGCCGGTCAGCCGGGCGAGGACGGAGGTCTCGCCGCTGACCAGCCGCAGCCGGGCCCGTCCGCCCCGGTCGGGCCAGGTCACCCCGTACGGGGAGACCCGCTCGACGGTGAAGACGGCCGTACGGTGGTCCGCGCGCGGGATCTCGATGATCCGGCCCCGCCGGAGTTCGGCGAGCGGGAGCCCGTTGCCGGTGACCACGGCGGTCCCGGCCGACCCGGGGGCCGGGCCGGAGCCGTCCCAACCGGCGGTGTCCTCACCGGCGGGGGCGCCCTCGGCCAGTGGGAGGTCCACCCCGAGGCTGGGGATGTGCAGCCGGAGCGGCCGTGCGGGGCGCAGGGGGCCGGCGGCTCCGGTACGGCTCCTGCGGGCCGGGGAGTGGCCGTGGCCGCCGGAGTGCTCCAGCTCGCGGACGAGGCGGCGGTGGCCGGACAGGCCGAGGGCGCGGGAGGGCAGGGCGTCGACGATGTTCGAGGTTCCCGGTTCCTGACCCGCTCCGTCCGCTCCGTCCGCGCCGCGCAACAGGCCGATGCCGGTACAGAGCAGAGTGACCGTCAGTGCGGCGGCCGCCCATCGGGCGCGGGACATGGCATTCCTCCTGAGCCGGCTCGGACGGCCGGTCCCTGGGAGCGTGGCCCACGGGCGGGGGGTCGGCACGTCGCCGACGTCGACGAGTTGACGGTGTGTCACCGGTGTGTCGGCGGGCGCGGGGGAGTCTTCGCAGCTGGCGGTGGGGGGTGGGGGCGGTTGCGAAACCGGGGGGCGGTGCGGCCGAACGGGTGAGGTGCTGCTCCTCCGGCGCGGTCGCGAAGCCCTACGGGAGGGGGTCCGTGGGCCAGTTCAGCAGGCGGGCGCCGAGGGTGGCCGTCTGGAGGGTGTAGCGGTGGGCGGGGTCGGCGGGGTTGTGGCCGGTCAGGCTGTGGATGCGTTCCAGGCGGTACGTCAGGGCCCGGACGCTCAGGTCCAGCCGCCGTGCCGCCTCCGCCGAGACGCAGCCCGCGTCGAAGTAGGTGGTGAGGGTGTCGAGCAGGGGGACCGCTCCGCCGCGGCCCGCCCGCAGGGGGCCCAGCACGGTCAGGACCAGGTCTGCCAGGGCGGCCCCGCCCCGGGTCAGCACGGGGTAGACCAGCAGGTCGGCGGCGCGCAGCAGGGGGCCGTCGAGGCCGAGGCGGTCCGCGAGGCCGAGGGCGCGCAGGGCCTCGGCGTACGAGGCGGCCACCCCGCCCGTACCGGGGTGCGGGCGCCCGGTCGCGACGAGCCCGCCGGGGCCGGAGCCCGCGACGGCCAGCTGTGCGAAGCGGTCCGGTACCGCGGCGTCGTCGCCGGGGGCCACGCAGATCAGCCGGCCCTCCTTGACGGCGAGCAGCGCCGCCCCGGCCAGGGCCCGCTCCAGTCGCCGGACCTCCGGGCCGCCGTCCGCGTAGGGGGTCAGGGCCCGGGCGACGGCCACCGTGTGCGTCGGGGCCGGGCGGAGGCCGAAGCGGCCGGCGTGTTCCGCGAGGCGGTCGAGGTCGTCGTGGCCGAGCAGGAGCGCGTCGAGGAACTCGCGGCGGGCCGCTTCCTCCTGGCGCGCCGCCAGCCGTGCGGCCCGCCCGTGGCCCTCGGCGACGGCGTCCACGGCCCGTTCCACCACGGCGGGCCGGAGGCCGGCCGCGGCCCGGTCGCCGAGCGCGGCGCGGGCGGCGGCCAGGGCGCCGAGCAGGGCGCCGAGGCCGTGGCCCGCCCCGGCGGCATGCTCGCCGAGGTCGCGGAGGGCGTCGAGTTCCTCCTCCGCGGGCTCCCGGCCGGTGGCCGAGACCTCCGCGAGCATGCGTACGTACCCGGTCAGGTACTCCTCGGGTATGTCCCGCCCCGCCGCCGTCACACCAGTCCCCACTCCGCTCGAAAGGCCCCATTCTTCCTCGTCCGGCGGGAAGTTCGGGTGCACGGCGGAGGAGACGGGCGCGGGCGGCGGGTTCAGAGGACCACGAAAACCACCGCCGCCGCCCCCATGAGGGCGGCGGCGAGGTGCATCGCGGGGTGGCCGTAGTCCCCGTACCAGAGCTGGCGGGCGAGTCCGCCGAGGGCGGCCAGGCCGGCGATGACGCCGATCTGGGCCAGGAGGGGGACCGCGGTGAACGGGGCCAGGCTCAGCAGCACCGAGTTCAGCCAGAACGGTGCGGCGCCGGTCCAGCCCCGCCATTCCCGGATCGCGGACTGCATGCCCGGTCCCACCCCTTCGCACCGGCACGTCCGCAACCGGAGTGCCGTCCTCAACTCGTCGGCTGTACAGCCTCCTTGGGGGCGGCGGCCGGGGCAATAGCGCGTTCGGCTAGAAAACCGAAGGCCAGGCCGAAAACAGCCCACACCACGGCCTGGATGGCCAGCGAGGCGAGCCGGAACTGCCAGATCAGCGCCGCCGGGAAGTCCGCCGGCACCTCGTTGATCCCGGGCAGCAGCGCGTAGGCGGTGCCGACGGCCACGACGAAGGCGAGCGCGGCGACGACCGAGGCGTTCCAGTTGCCCAGGCGCGGGGCGAGCCGGCGGCCCAGGATCAGGGCGGCCGAGGCCAGCAGCACGCTCAGGGCGATCATCAGCAGGTAGAGGGTGGTCCGGCGGACGACCGTGTCCGGGTCGCCCACGGCGGGGGGATTGGCCGGGTACTTCAGGAACGGCACCAGCCCGACGGTGAGGAACAGCCCGCCGCTGACCAGGGCGGCCGTGGCCCGGGGGCCGAAGCGGCCGATGCGGCCGAGGGCGAAGCAGAAGAGGAGCGCGGCGATGCCGCCGAGGGCGACCCCGTAGAGCAGGGTGCCGGTGCCGAGGCCGGCCGTCGCCTGGAGGGCGCGGCTGACCGGGGCGGCCTCGGCGTGGCCGTGCGCGGCCTCGCCGGCCTCCTCGATGGCGATCGCCGCGTCCACCTTGGACTCGCCGAGCAGGTACGCGACGAGGAAGGCGGCGACGCCCGCGAGCAGGCCGGCCAGCATGCCCCGGACCAGGAGGGCCCGGGGGGAGATGGTGTTCACGTAGGAGCTCCTTGCGTGATCGGGGGGAGATCAGCAGGAGGTCAGTGGCAGGGGAACCCGAGCAGGTGGCGGCCGTCGTGCATCCACTCGTGGACGTTCTCGCCCTGGAAGATCGCGGCGGCACCCTGCTCGACGCCGACGAGGTAGAGCAGGAAGAGGGTCACGACGGCGGCGAAGGCGGCCCAGGGGGCCAGCGCGGAGAGCGAGATGGGGGCTACGGCTACAGGGGCCGAAGCGGGCACGGCGGAGTGGGCCATGGCAGAACCTCCAGGGGAACACGCGTCCCGGTCAGTGGTGCTCTCGTCGAAGGCGGGCGGGTCTGACTTCCCTCCCCCGTCGCCGCGGGAGGATTCACAGTGGCGCGACCGTGCCGGATTCTCACCGGTACTTCCGTCATACCTTCTTCATGTCGTCCGAGACGGTAGCGCGCTCCTGGCTCGAACACCACGGCGTGTGGCCGCTGTCTCACGCCCCGGGCGTGCGCTTTACGCTCTTTTTATGCCCCCGACTCCTCCGGTGCGCCTGCACTTGACCACGCCCCCGCTGGACGACGCCGCCCGCCAGGGGCGGTTCGCCCCCGCGCGGCCCTGCCCGGAGCACGAGGGCCTGGCCGGGCCGGACATGGGCGCGTGGGCCGGCCGCACCCTGGACGAGGTGGCGGCCGAGGACCCGGAGGCGGTCCGGCGCTGGCTCACCGACCCGGACTTCGCCCCGCCCGGCGGCGGGGAGTCCGTGGCCGCGCTGATCACCCGTACGGGGGAACACCTGGCGGGGCTGGAGCCCGGGCGGCACCACGCGGTGGCCGTCCAGGCCGTCGTCCGGGCGGCGGTGGTGTCCGCCCTGGAGCTGCCGGCGGCGGCGTTCTGGCGGCTCGACGTCCGCCCCGGCACCGTCACCGTCCTCAGTGGCCGGGCCGGCCGCTGGAACCTGCTGGTCGGGCAGGACCCGGCATGAGGGACGGCCCGGACCCCGCGACGCGGTCCGGGCCGAACCCAGGCGGAGGAACCGGGCGTTACGCCACGATCCAGTCGGAGGTGGCGATCACGGGCTGGACGCCGTCACGGTGGACGGTGCCCTCGATCAGGCCGTACATCCGGTCCGCCGCGAAGTAGACCTCGTTGTCGTTCTTGAGGCCGAAGGGCTCCAGGTCGACGAGGAAGTGGTGCTTGTTGGGCAGGTTGAGGCGCACCTCGTTGACCTTGGGGCAGTGGTCGAGCACCCGCTCGGCCATCTGGTTCAGGGTCTGCTGGAGCGAGTAGGAGTACGTCTCCGCGAAGGCCTCCAGCATGTGCTTGCGGACCTTCTTGTACGACCGGTCCCAGTCGTACCCGGCCTCGTCGGCGGCCAGCGCGGAGTGCGCCCAGCGGGCGGTGACCTTGGTGGCCAGGATGCGGTCGTACGCCTCCTGGAGGGTCGTGTACTTGTCCTTGATGAAGCCGTGGAACTCGGAGTTGGTCGAGTTCATCACGGTCAGGTCCTTCAGGCCCGAGACGACCTGGAGGCCGGTGGTCTCGCTGTAGGTGACCTGCGCGGTGCGCACCTCCTGGCCCTTGCGGACGAAGGAGTGCTGCTCCTTGCGCGTCGGGACGGGGATCCGCTCCCAGGCGAACTCCTCGATCCGGATCTGCGCCTCGCGGATGGGGGCCTGGGAGGAGACGAAGTGCTTGGCGAGCAGGATGCCGAAGGCCTCGGGGGAGTCGATGCCGTGCTCCTTGCCGAAGGCGTACACCGTGTTCTTGGTGGTGTCGGTGGGCAGGCAGTTGGCGTTGTCCCCGGTGAGGTGGACGTCGCGGAACTCACCGCGCAGGGCGACGGAGACGTTCAGGTCGCGGATCTCGGCCCAGGAGCCGTCGCTGCCCTTGCGGGTCACCACGACGATGCGGTTCTCGGCCTTGCCGTACTGGTTCTGGCCCAGGACGTGCTTGCTCATGCTGTCTTCCTTCGGGTACTCGGGAACACGGAGTCCGTTGGTCTGGATCCCGTACGCCCGGCGTCCAGCGCCCGCCCCCTGGGGACGTCCCGCTCCCCGCCGTTCGGCCCCGGAGGGGGACCGCCCCGGGACTGACGTGCATCCCGGTCCGTAGGTGCTGAGTCGTACTGAAGTACTGACGGGATTGCACCATGTGTACGGGGGGTTGACCACCGCACGGAACCTCCGAACACCGTCCCCCGGGGCTTGGGCGACCCCACAAGCGTGCAGCTCAGGCCATGTGCGCGTCCGTGACGGTGAGGGCCTCGTCGAGGATGGCCAGCCCCTTGGCCACGTCCTCGGCCGAGATGGTGCAGGGCGGGGCGACGTGCATCCGGTTCCCGGCGAGCAGGGGCCACAGGCCGCCCTTCTTCAGGGCCGCGCCGAAGGCCGCCATGGGAGCGTTCTCGGCGCCCGAGGCGTTGTACGGGACGAGCGGCTCGCGGGTGCGGGCGTCCCGTACGAGTTCCAGGGCCCAGAAGGTGCCCAGACCGCGGACCTCGCCCACCGACGGGTGCCGTTCGGCGAGCGCGCGCAGGCCGGGGCCCAGCAGCTCGGCGCCGGTGCGGACCGACCGCTCCACGACGCCCTCCTCCTCCATCACGTTGATGGTGGCGACGGCGGCGGCGCAGGCCAGGACGTGCCCGGAGTAGGTCAGTCCGCCCGGGTAGGGGCGGCGCGCGAAGGTCTCGGCGATCGCGCCGGAGATGGCGACGCCGCCGAGCGGTACGTAGCCGCTGGTGACGCCCTTGGCGAAGCAGAGCAGGTCGGGGGTGACGTCCCAGTGCTCGGCGGCGAACCACCTGCCGGTGCGGCCGAAGCCCACCATCACCTCGTCGAGGATGAACACGATGCCGTGGCGGTCGCAGATCTCGCGGACGCCGGCCAGGTAGCCGTCCGGGGGCACGAGCACGCCGGGGGCGCCGCCGACCGTCTCCAGGATGATCGCCGCGATGGACTGCGGGCCCTCGAAGACGACCGTGTCCTCCAGATGGCGCAGCGCGCGCTCGCACTCCTCGGCCTCGCCGCCGGCGTAGAAGGGGGAGCGGTAGGGGAAGGGGCCCCAGAAGTGCACGACGCCGGCGGTCGCGCTGTCGTTGCCGAAGCGGCGGGCGTCGCCGGTGAGGTTGATCGCGGTGGTGGTGGCGCCGTGGTACGAGCGGTACGCGGACATCACCTTCTGCCGGCCGGTGTGCAGCCGGGCCATGCGGACGGCGTTCTCCACGGCCTCGGCGCCGGCGTTGGTGAAGAAGATCTTGTCGAGGTCGCCGGGGGTGCGCTCGGCGATCAGCCGGGCCGCCTCGGAGCGGACGTCCACGGCGAAGCCGGGCGCGACGGTACAGAGCTTCCCGGCCTGCTCCGCGATGGCGGCGGCCACCTTGGGGTGCTGGTAGCCGATGTTGGTGTAGACGAGCGCGCTGGAGAAGTCGAGATAGCGGTTGCCCTCGTAGTCCCAGAAGTACGAGCCCTCGGCCCCGGCGACGGCGAGGGGGTCGATGAGCTCCTGGGCCGACCAGGAATGGAAGACGTGCTTCCGGTCGGCGTCTTTCACGGTGCGGAGGGCGTCGGCATCTGTGTTCATATACCGAGGGTAGTTGTCCAGGATGTGGACAGAGGGCTGCCCGCGGGCGCGGCGGGCCCGGGGTGGCGGCGGAAGGACTTGACGGATCGGGCCGGCCTTCCTCGACGGTGCGCGCGGGGCCGGATTAGCGTCGCCCGGACCGGCCGCTCCACGGGGGAGAGCGGCCGAAAACCCCTGGTGGGGGCCTTTCGCGTGCCTTCGGGACCCCGCTTGGAAGGCGGCGGGAGGCCCCCGCCGGGCCCCGTCCCCGCGCCGCGGGGCGCACTCCGGCGGGGGTTCCGGCGGTGCTGGGGCACCACTGTGGGGCGGCTGTGGCGACCTGGTGGCCGAAACCGTGGGATTTGTCCATCCTGGTCGGGGGTAGGTGCGGCGCCGAGGGGACGGGTGAGGCCGTAGACGGGAGTGCGCCGGTGGCGGAACAGACGAGGCGGCTGGTCCTGGGCGGAGCCACGGCGGGCGTCGTCACCCGGTGCCGGGACTTCACCCGCCACGCCCTCGCCGACTGGCGCTGGGCGCCCGGGACCGAGGCCGAGGAAGACGTGCTCCTGCTGGTGTCGGAGCTCGTCACCAACGCCTGCCTGCACGCCGGAGGACCGCGGGAGCTGGTGCTGCGCCACGGCCCGGACGGGCGGCTGCGGGTGGAGGTGACGGACGACAGCCCCGAACCGCCCAGGCCCCGGGCCGCACCGGACCGTTCCCGGCCCGGAGGGCACGGGCTGGTGCTGCTGAACCACCTGGCGCAGAACTGGGGGTCGGCGCCGCTGTCCGACGGCGCCCGGCCGGGCAAGACCGTCTGGCTGGAACTGCCGTCCCCGCTCCCGGAGGGGTAGCGGGCCGGCGGGGCGGGCCGCCGTCAGGCCGCTCCCAGGCCGAGGCGGGCGAGGCGGTCGCGGTCGGTGAGGAAGTCCAGGGCGGTGACGAGTCCGTCCCGGACGGTGAAGGCCATCAGGGACACCGGCCGCCCCTCCGCGTCGAGCGCGAGCACCCCAGGGGTGCCGTTGACCAGGACCGGGCGGCCGTCCTGCGCGTACCGGGCGTACGTGATCGCCTGGGAGGCCACCTTCCGGGCCCCCCGCAGCACGGCGCCGGGCAGCAGCGCGCCGCCGTCGGAGCGTGCGGTGACCTCCGGGTGGAGGACGGCGACGAGGGCCTCCAGGTCCCCGCCCCGGGCGGCCGACAGGAAGGCGTCGACGACCTGCCGCACCCGGACCGGGTCGCTGTCGGGGGCGGGCGCCGCGCCCTGGACGCGGCGCCGGGCACGGCTGGCGAGCTGGCGGGTCGCGGCCGAGGACTTCTCCACCAGGGGGGCGATCTCGTCGAACGGCACGGCGAACAGGTCGTGCAGGACGAAGGCCAGCCGCTCGGCCGGGGCCAGGGTCTCCAGTACGACCATCAGCGCGATGCCGACCGAGTCGGCGAGCAGGACCTCCTGCTCGGGGTCGATCCGGTCGGGGTCGCCGACCACCGGGTCGGGCATCCGCGGCGGCGCGTCCGCCGCGTCGAGGGAGTCCTCGCGCCGGGTGGCGCGCGAGCGGAGCATGTCCAGGCACACCCGGCCCACGACGGTGGTCAGCCAGCCGCCCAGGTTCTCCACCGCGCCCACGTCGGAGCGGCTGAGCTTGAACCACGTCTCCTGCACGGCGTCGTCGGCGTCGCCGAGCGAGCCCAGCATCCGGTAGGCGACCGCCCGCAGGTGGGGCCGGTGCGCGTCGAACCGCCGCGCCAGATCGTCCTGCTCGTCCACTGTCACGTCCCCCGGCACTGATCGTCGTCGGCTTCGGCGATCTTCCGATCCCCCGGGGGACGCTAGCCACCGGTGGGCGCGTGTCCCACCGGTACGGCGGAGTTCGTCAGGTCAGACCCACTCGCGCTGGGCCGCGCGCAGGCCCGCCTCGAAGCGGCTGCCCGCGCCGAGACGTTTCATCAGCTCCGCCATCATCCGCCGCACCGTGCGCAGGGACAGCCCCAGCTGGCGGCCGGCGGCCTCGTCGGTGAGCCCGCTGCCCAGCAGGCGCAGCAGCTCCTTCTCCTGGCGGGTCAGGCCCCGGTCGTCGCGGTCCTGGCGGGTGCCCAGCGGTACGGCCGACTCCCAGATCTGGTCGAACAGCCCGGCCAGGCCGACGACCACGCCCGGTTCGGTCAGCTGGACGGCGCCCTTGCGGGTGTTCTCCGGGTCGGCCGGGACGATGACCGTCTTCCGGTCGAAGATCAGCATGCGCAGGGGTAGCGAGGGCACCGTGCGCACCTCGCCGCCCAGGTCGGTGAGCCACTCCGCGTACTCGGTGGTGACCGCGTCGTTGCGGACGCTGTCCAGGTAGACGGTGCGCATCCGGACCCCGCGGTCGAGGGAGTCCCGGTCCAGGGGTTTGCTGGCCTCGAGGCTCGCTCGAGACTGCGCGCCGCCGGGGTTGAAGGTCAGGCACTCGGAGGTAGCCTCGGTGGACAGTTCCCTGATCCGGTTCTGCACCGACTCGACGCCGAGGAACTGCTGGGAGTGGCGCTGGGCCTGGCCGGTGTAGAGCTCGCTGTAGGTGCTGACCAGCTGGGCCATGTCGGCTTCGCAGCGGGCCACCGCCTCCTGCCTGCTCTCCAGCTCCCGCTTGCGTTCGTTGAGCAGCTCGCGCAGACCCAACGCCGGGTCGGCGGGCTGGAGTTCGTCCGTGACGGCCGATCTGTGCAAAAGGCGTAGATCGGTCAGTTTCTCCAGTGACTCCCGCACGTCGGCGGGTGTGAGGCGGAGCCGGCGTGCGATCTCCGTGACGCCCCATGCGTGATTCGCCAGCATGAGTCCGTACACATCCGCTGTTTGTGCGTCCAGTCCCAGTAGTTCCAGCATTGTCGTTCCTCTTCGGTCCCCCGCCGCTCACTCTGCACTGAGCCGCGCCGATACCCGCCAACATATGAGACGCCGCAGGTGGATGGCTACTTCCACGTGCCGTCCGTTGCGAGGTTGGCACCGAGCTGCCACGGGGTTCTTCCTGCCAGCGGATCTGCTTCCGGTGGGGGTCCGCCGTAAAGCAAGCTGGTTGCAGAACGAAGGAGCACCCGGTGCCGAACGCCCGGTTGGCTCCCGCTTTACGAACGCTTTTCCAGGGGGAAAACCATGCTGAAGTTCCGTCGTGTCTCCGGTGCCGCTTGTATCGCCGCTCTCGCCGCCGGCCTGTTCCTCTTCGGTACGGCCCACGCCGACGGGCAGGGCGTGGAAAACCGGGTGGCCGTCGAGGCCGGGAACCAGAACTGGGACATCGTCGCCCCGGACATGGACGCGCCGGTGGGGGCCTCCTTCGTCTCCTTCGTCAACCAGAACTGGGACTAGTCGACTCGCATGCTTATGACCGCGGTTTCCCTGCGCGCACCGGCCAGCATGACGGGCTGCCCGCCGGATCCGCTCCTTCTCGCCTCGTTGCTGCGGTCCGTGGCCACGCCGGCGGACGGCCTGGAACACGTGGCGGTCCGCCCTCGTGACGGGCGCGTCGAGCTCGTCCTGTTCCAGACCGTCAACGACGGGCCGGAACCACCGGCGTCAGGCGACATCATTTGCCGCCGGGCACTGGAGATAACCCAACAGCTCAGTGGCTGGACCGTGGAAACCGAACGGTAGAACACGGCCCCACGGTTCATTCAGGGGATTCACATGGCTATCAGCGTCATAGTCGGCGGCAGCCGGATTCTCTTTGTCGAGGCGCTCGTCGAGGCCCTGCGGTCGGCCGGCGGCATAGAGGTGCTCGCCGCGGAGACCGATCCGCAGCACGTCCTATCACTTGTCCACCGTCATTCGCCCGATGTCGTTCTCCTGGAAGACACCCCGGTGGGCGATGACGTACTGCGTCTCGCGGCGGCGGTACGAGCCAGGGTGCCCGGGTGCGGAATCGTGCTCATGATGGCCGGAAATCGCCCTGCCGTGGTAGGCCGCGCGATGGCGGCCGGAGTACACGGCATCGTTCCGGCCGACACGGGCCTGCCCCGGCTCATCGCCACGCTCAAGGGCGTGGCGGCCGGCTGCGTGACGATGGCCCCTTCCCTGGCCAGCAGCGCCATGGGGCTGGGCTCGCCGGGGGCCGGTCCGGTGACGAAGCTCAGCACTCGGGAGTCCCAGGTGCTGCGGCTCACGGCCGGCGGGGCCACCGTCAAGGAGATCGCGGCGGAGCTCTACCTGGCGGCCGGAACCGTACGCAACGTCACCTCGGCGTCCATCAAGAAGCTCGGCGGCCGCAACCGCTTCGACGCGGCCCGCATCGCCGTGGAGCAGGGCTGGATCTGAGGCGGCCGCCCGCCGGGCTCCGCCCGGGCCGCGAGGCCTGACCCCGCACCGCCCCGGCGGGCCGGGTCAGGCCTTGCGGCCCGCCCGGAGCCCGCTGAAGGCGGTACCCGCCCACAGCACGGCCGCGCAGCCCAGGCCCGGCACGTACCGCCAGGCCTCCTTGTCCGCGCCCAGCGCCAGCACGGCGACGGCGGCGAGGGCGACGGTGGCCAGCATCGCGGCGCCCACCCAGCGCAGCATCGGGGCGCGCAGGGTCCGGGCCAGCGGGAAGAAGTGCGCGCCGACGACCAGGGCCGACCAGCTGAGCATCATCTCGGGGCGGTCCAGGGTGGTGCGTATGTAGTTGTTGCCCGCGCCGAGGACGGCCACCTCCACCAGCAGGACGGTGAGGAACTTCGGGCCGCCGCCGCCCGGCGCCGGGGGCGCGCCCTTCACGCTCGCGGGGGTGCTCCGGGCCAGGAGGAACAGGCGCACGACCGTGGCGGCGCTCGCGGCGAACAGGAGGGCCCCGGCCGCGAGGACGAACGGGCGGGCGGCCCCGTGGACGACGGCCTGTCCCAGGGCGAACCACATCACGCCGAAGGCGGTGCCGATGAGCGATGCCCGGCCACCGTTCTTGAGCTGGTCCCGTCGGGTCCGGATGACGGGGCGGGCGGCGGTCTTTTCCACGGGTGTTGCCTCCTGAGTGCGTGGGTCTTACATCTTCGCGCAGCGGGTCTACCGGCCCTCCCGCGCAGACCGGTCGCGGCGGTCTACCGGAAGAATCCGGCCAGTTCGGACTTCAGGATCTTCCCCGTGGGGCCCACGGGAAAGGCCTCGGTGAAGACGATCCGGCGCGGGTACTTGTACCGCGCCAGCCGCTCCCCGCTCCAGAGGGCGATCTCCTGCGCCAGCCCCGGATCCGGCCGTACGCCCGGGACGGCCCGCAGTACGGCGCAGACCTCCTCGCCGAGCCGTTCGTGGGGGACGCCGACCACCGCGGCCTGCGCCACCGACGGGTGGCCGAGGAGGACCTCCTCCACCTCGCGCGGATAGACGTTGTAGCCGCCGCGGATGACCACGTCCTTCTTGCGGTCCAGGACGCGCAGGTAGCCGTCCTCCTCCCGCACGCCGATGTCCCCGGTGCGCAGCCAGCCGTCCACCAGCACCTCGGCGGTGGCCTCCGGGCGGTTCAGGTAGCCGGCCATCAGGCCGTGCCCGCGTACCACGATCTCCCCGCGCTCCCCGGCCGGCAGCAGCCGGATCCTCCGCGGCTCGTCCGCCGCCGCGATGGCGACCTCCACGCCCGGGATCGGCAGGCCGACGGTCCCCGGGCGGCGCTCGTGGCCCGGCTGGTTGTAACTGACGCTGGGGGAGGTCTCGGTGAGCCCGTACCCCTCGTAGACGGGTGCGCCCAGCACCTCCTCGACCCGCCGCAGCACCGCCGGGGGCAGCGAGGAGCCGCCGGAGTAGGCCCGTTCCAGCGGGGGGCGCCGCGGATCGCGGGCCGCCGCGTCCAACAGGGCGAGGTACATGGTGGGGACGCCCATGACGACCGTGCAGCGGTGGTCGTCCATCAGCTCCAGCGCGCGGGTGCCGCAGAAGCGGGACATCAGCACCAGGGTGGCGCCGGCGTGGAAGCACACGCCCATCCCGCAGATCTGGCCGAAGGTGTGGGACAGCGGCAGGGTGCCGAGCAGGACGTCGTCCGCGCCGAAGGCGAAGGGGGTGCGGGCGGTGGTCGTGATGTTCATGAGGACGCTGTGGTGGGTGAGCATCACGCCCTTCGGGGCGCCGGTGGTCCCGGAGGTGTAGAGGACGACGGCGATGTCCCCGGCGGCCCGGGGGACGGCCCCGGCCAGGGGTTCGGCCAGCTCCGCCTCCCGGTCGAGCGGCGCGAACTCCCCGGCGGCGGCGCCCGTGCCGGCATCGGCACCGGCACCGCCGTCGGCCTCCCCGTCGGAGACGACGAGCAGCGCCGTCCCCGCCGCCCGGGCGGGGGCGGCCGCCTCGGGCAGCAGGGACGCGGCGCACACCAGGGCCGCCGCGCCCGAGTCCCGCAGGACGTGGGCGATCTCGGGGGCCCGGGAGTGCTCGTGCACCGGTACGGCCGTGCAGCCCAGGGCCAGGATCCCGTAGTAGGCCATCGGGAACGCAGGGGAGTTGGGCAGCAGCAGCGCCACCCGGTCCCCGGCGCCCAGGCCCCGGGCGCGCAGCGCGGCCGCGTACCGCAGGGCGCCGTCCCAGAGCTCCGCGTAGGAGTAGGAGCGGTCCCCGAAGACCAGCGCGGGGTGCGCGGGCCTGCGGGCGGCCGACTCCGCCAGGACGGAGGCCACGGACCCGGACGCCGGCGGGGAGGCGAGGCTCATGCGCCGGTCCGCGGCAGGCCCAGTTCCAGCCAGACCGAGTCCAGGGCCTCGACGAACTTCTCCACCTCGGCCGGCTCGGGCAGCGCCCCCGGGGCGATGCGCAGGATCTCCTCACCGGTCCTGACGCTCGGCGCGTTGATGGACTGCACGTAGATCCGGTACCGCTCCAGCAGCAGCGCCGAGGCCTTCTTGCAGGCCGCGTCCTCGCCGATCAGCACCGACACGATGTGCGACTCGTCCGACAGGAACGGGATGCCGCGCTCGCGCAGCAGCCCGTGCAGCAGCTTCGCGTTGCGGTGCAGCGCGGTCCGCTCGGTGTCCGAGCCCGCCAGGTGGCGTACGGCGGCCAGCGCGCCCGCCGCGACCGCCGGGGGGAGGGAGGTGGTGAACACGAACGGCCGCGACAGGGTCCGTACGGCGTCGATCAGCGCGACCGGCCCCGCGATGTAGCCGCCCGCGGTGCCGAAGCCCTTGCCGAGGGTGCCCATGACCACGTCGATCTCGTCGGCCAGTCCCTCGCGGGCCGCTATGCCGGCGCCGCGCGGCCCGTACATGCCCACCGCGTGGACCTCGTCGAGGAAGACCGTCGCTCCGTGCCGGCGGGCGATCTCGGTGACCTCGCGCAGCGGCGCGACGTCGCCGGACATCGAGTACACCGACTCCAGCACGATCAGCTTGGGCCGCTCGGGGTCCTCGGCCGCGATCAGCTCCTCCAGGTGCGCCGCGTCGTTGTGGCGGAAGATCCGCTTGGCGGCGCCGCTGTGCCGCAGCCCGTCGATGATCGAGGCGTGGTTCAGCTCGTCCGAGAAGACCACGCAGTCCGGGACCGCTCCGGCGATCACCGTCAGGGCGCCGTCGTTCGCGGTGTAGCCGGAGGTGAAGATCAGCGCCGCCTCCTTGCCGTGCAGCGCGGCGAGTTCCGCCTCCAGCTGCACGTGGACGTGGTTGGTGCCGCCGATGTTGCGGGAGCCGCCGGAGCCGGCGCCGAAGCGCTCCAGCGCCTCGCGCATCGCCGCCATGACCTTCGGCTGCTGGCCCATGCCGAGGTAGTCGTTGCTGCACCAGACGCTGATCTCGGCCGTGGCGTCGGCCGGGTCGGTGGAGGTGGAGGCGCTGGGGAAGCGGCCGGCCCGGCGGCCGAGCTCCAGGAACTCCCGCTTGCCGTCCGCGATCGCGGCGGCGGCGCGGTCCGTGAAGAACGCCAGGTGGGCCTGGGGGGACGCCAGGAGGGTCGGGGTCGTGGAAGTCGTCACGATGTCAGCTCGCTTTCTTCTTCAGTTCGAGGCCGCGCCGGAGACCGCCGCGCCCGCGAGGCGCCTGTGGTCGGGCTTTCCGGATTCGGTCAGGGGGAGTTCGGGCCACCGCACGATCCGCGCGGGGGCGTGGGCGGGGGAGAGGGCTCCGGCGACGTGCCGCCGCAGCTCGTCGGGTTCGCAGGGGACGCGCAGCACCACGGCGGCGTGCACGGCCTCGCCGGTGTGCGGGTCGGGGGTGCCGAACACCGCGCAGTCGGCGACGGCGGGGTGGGTCAGCAGGGCGCGTTCGACCTCGGCGGGCCGGACCTTGACCCCGGCCGCCTTGATCACGCGGCCGATGCGGTCGGCCAGGTGGAGGCAGCCGTACGCGTCCCGGCGGCCGAGGTCGCCGGTGCGCAGCCAGCCGTCCGGCAGCAGGGCGGCGGCGCTCTCGGCGGGCAGCCCCTGGTAGCCGGCCATCGCGTACGGGGAGCGGACCTGGACCTCGCCGCACTCGCCCGGGGGGACCTCCTGCCCGGTGGCGGGGTCGCAGACGCGGACCTCCACGCCCGGGAAGGGACGGCCCACGCTGGGCAGCAGCTCCGGCTCGAAGTGGTCGAGCTGGTCCAGCAGGGTGATCCGGCCGGCCTCGGTGGAGCCGTAGCACTGCACCAGGCGGGGTCCGAAGACCCGTACGGCCTCCGCCAGTCGGGCCGGTGAGGCCGTGCAGCCGCTGTAGATGAGCTGGCGCAGGGCGGACAGGTCCGTGCCGGGGGTGTCCGGGTGGTCCAGCAGCCGGTACAGCTGCGGGACGGTCAGGTAGACCCGGGTGATCCGTTCGGCGGCCAGGGCCCGCAGCACCTCGGTGGCGTCGAAGCGTTCGTGGACGACGAGGGAGCCGCCGGCGGCCAGGACCACGTCGGCCATGACGGCGACGGTGTGGCTGGTCGGGGTGACGATCAGCATCCGCTCGCGCGGCCGTCCGGCGAGGGAGGCGGCGTCGTCGAGCACGAGCCGGTTCCAGGCGGCGAAGGACTGCCGTACGCCCTTGGGCCGGCCGCTGCTGCCGCTGGTGTAGGTGACCACCGCGCAGTCGGGGGTGTGGGGGGCGGGACCCTCCGGGGTCTCGCCGCCCTCCTCGGCGCGGGGGTCGTCGAGCACCGTGACCGCCGTCGGCCGCGGGAGCAGCGCGGCGAGCTCGGCGCCGCGTGCGGCGTGGGCCCGGCCCGTCACGAGGACCGAGACCCCGCACTCCGCGAGGAGAGCGGCCTGTTCGGCGGCCGGCAGCGGCAGGTCCGAGCCGGGGTTCACCGACCGCACGTACATCACCCCGGCGCCCAGCAGGTGGGCCGCGTACCGGGCGGTGAAGGTCAGCGGGTGGTTGGCCGCGGTGAGGATCCCGGCCATGGTGCCCGGCCCGGCGCCCGCCGCGCGGAGCGCCTCGTGGGCCCGGTGCGCGGAGCGGACGAGCGCGGCCCCGTCGAGGGAGCCGGCCCGGCCCTGGAAGCGCGCCCGCCCAGGGTCCCCGGCGAGTACGCCGAGTATCCGGGAGACGTAGTGCCCTTGCGCAGTGGATGGTCCGGTCACGCCGTCATTTCCGTTCCCTGTGAAGCCGAGTCCCTCGCATGCTCGATCGCGGAAGGGGGGCCGGACAAGGTTTTCCGGAGAACGGCTGACACGGGTCACGCCAGGTCGTGACATATGTCATTCCAAAGCCTGGCGGGACGCTCACGGGACAGTCAGGGGAATCGCGCGCGCGTAGGTGTGAAAGGCCCGCGTGACGAATGTAACGGGGCGCCATTACCTGTGTCAGGGGAAGTCCTCGAGGGCTTCCGGAAGCCGATTCGAGCGGGCAATGATTCTTCTCGTCAGGCCGACCGGCCAGGCAAACGGAAAACCTGAAAGGGAATTCACATGGACAAGAACCTGGGTACCGAGGACTTCGCTTCCTTCGAGCTCGAGGAGATCGAGGTCCTGGACGTCGCCGAGGGTGCGGCCCTCCCCGAGGTCGGCGCCTCCAGCGGTGACTGGCTGTGCTGCTCCTCGTCGTCCTCCTCGTCCTGCTGCTGAGCTGACGACGGCGGTACGCCGCAGGCACGACCGAGCAAGGCGCCCCGCCCTCCGTCGCGAGACGGCGGGCGGGCGCCTGCCCCGCTGTATCCGTGGAAGCCGAGAAAAAGAAAGGGAATTCGCATGGACAACCTGACCGCCGAGGACTTCGCCTCCTTCGAGCTGGAGGACCTGGAGATTCTCGACGTCGTCGACGGCGTCGCCCTCCCCGAGATGGGTGCTTCCAACCTGGGCAGCTGGCTGTGCTGCTCCTCGTCGTCGTCCGGTTCGTCCTGCTGCTGACGACGTAATCCCGTACGAGAGGTGACACACGTGGAAGGCGCCCCGAACGAGCGCACGATCGGCCTGCGCTTTCATGCGCAATCACCGATCGGACCCTCATGGATTTCGCAGGTGATGGTACCGGTGGTGCGGTCCCTGCGCATCGAGCACAACGCCACCGTGGCCTATCTGGCCCGTGGCTGGAAGCACGGCCCGCACGTCGAGCTGATCGCCCGCGGCCCGGACGGAATTCCGTGGCGGGAGATCGCCGGCTCCGTCGACTGGCGGCTGGAGGACCTCCCGGAACCCATGACCGGGGAGCAGTACCTCGCCCAGGCCCGTGAACTGGGCCGGCTGGAACGCGTCGAGCCCCCCTACCTCCCGCTGCACCCGCGCGGCACCCTCGGCTTCTTCGACCGCCACCCCGGCATCACCTGGCCCGAAGCCCTCGAGGACCCCCGCGACCTGGCGCTGACCCGTATGTTCACCCCCCTGGCACGGCTGATGGACCTCGCAGCCGGCCGGGACGCAGGCGTTCCCGTCACGGCCCTCGCCGAGGCGTTCACCGCCCTGTGCACGGCCCACCCCGGCGGCCCCGCCTACGGGGTGTTCTCGCTGCGCTCGCACGCCGAGGCGTTCCTGCACTGGGCGAGCTCCGTCAAGGACCCGCGCCCCTCGTTCGCCCGCCGCCGCGAGGCCGACGCGCCCATGCTGCGCGCGGTCGTCGAGCGGGCCCGGGACGGCGCCGAGAGCTCCGAAGCCGCCGAGTTCCGGGCGGCGTTCGCCTACGGCATGGGGGTCTTCGACACCGCGGCGGCCCGCGGCGACCTCAGCGCCGAACTGCTCGACGGGCTGGCCCCCGTCGAGGACCGCGCGTCCACGGCCCCGCCCGGACACCGCGGCCCCGTCGGAGAGGGCCGCAGCGAGTTCCACGCGACCATCGCCGAGAGCCGGGTCGCGGACCGGACGCCGTCCTGGTTCGCCTCGTACCGGCTCCTCATCAACCTGTTCTACAGCCGGCTCCCCCTGCTCGGCGTGACACCCATCCAGCGCTACTACCTGTGCTTCGCCATCGCCGAGACCGTCGACGAGGTGTACGGGGAGGACTGGCGCGAGCGGCTGCGGCGCGCAGCGGAGAGGAAGGCGGCATGAGCCCGCTCAGCACGCCGGTGGCCGGCCCGGCCCCGGCCACGGCCACCGCCGGGGACGCCGGCGACCTCGCCATCCGGACCTCCGGCCTGCACAAGGCGTACGGGACCCACGTCGCCGTCGGCTCCGTCGACCTGGAGGTCCGCCGCGGCGAGGTGTTCGGCGTGCTCGGCCCCAACGGCGCCGGCAAGACGACCACCATCGAGATCCTGGAGGGCTTCCGGCACCGCTCCGGCGGCTCCGTCAGCGTCCTCGGCGAGGACCCCGGCCAGGCCGGGCGCGCCTGGCGCAACCGCATCGGCATCGTCCAGCAGAGCGGCACCGACCACGACGGCTGGCGGGTCGGCGAACTCGTCGAGCAGATCGGGCTGTGCTACTCCGACCCGCTGCCCGTCCGGGAGGCGCTGGAGCTGGTGGACCTCGCCGACCGCCCCCAGGCCCTCCTCGGCTCCCTCTCCGGCGGCCAGCGCCGCCGCCTGGACCTGGCCCTCGCGGTCGTGGGCCGCCCCGAGCTGCTGTTCCTCGACGAGCCGACCACCGGCCTCGACCCGCAGGCCCGGCGCGACTGCTGGGCCATGATCGAGCGGCTGCGCGACGAGGGCACCACCGTCCTGCTCACCACCCACTACCTCGACGAGGCCGAACGGCTCGCGGACCGGGTCGCGGTCCTCGCCGCCGGCCGGGTACGTGAGGTCGCGCCGCCCGCCGAACTGGGCGGCGGCGACGCGGGCACCGAGGTGTCCTGGCGCGAGGGCGGCCGCACCCGCACCGTCACCACCACCGAGGTCGGCCCCGTCCTGGAGGACCTGCGCGCCCGGCTGGGCACGGACGTCCCCGGCCTGGAGATCCGCCGCCCCTCCCTGGAGAGCCGCTACCTGCGGCTGATCGAGGACGCCGGCCGCCACCGTGAGGGCGACGGCACGCACGAAAGGAGCAGGACCCGATGACGCCCACCCCGACCCTCGAAGCCGGCGGCTCCGCCGGTGCCGCCGGTGCGGCTGGTTCCCTCGCCACCGCCGCGGCGGCCCCCGCGAAGGCGCCGATCGGCGCGGTGACGGCCCGCGGCCCGCTGCCGGGCGTCCTGCGCACCGGGGTCCTGCGCGCCCGCGCCGAGCTGCGGGTCTTCTTCCGCAACCGCACCGCGGTGGCCATGAACATGGCCCTGCCCGTGGTCCTGATGCTGCTGTTCGGCTCGATCTTCACGATGAAGGCCGGCGACCACACCGTCTCCATGCACGACGTGGTCGTGGCCGGCGTCCTCGCGTCGGGCGTCATGTCCGCCGCGTTCGGCGTCCTCGCCACCGGGATCGCCCTGGAGAGCGGCGACGGCTCGCTCAAGCGGCTGCGCGGCACCCCGTTCGCGACGGGCTCCTACTTCCTGGCCAAGACCGTCCTGGTGCTGGTCCTGGCGCTGCTCCAGTCCGTCGCCGTGCTGGCCCTGGCCGTCATCGTCTTCGACTTCCAGCTGCCCACCACCGCCGGCCGCTGGGCCACCCTGGCCTGGGTGTTCCTGCTCGGCTCGGCCGCCACCGCCCTGCTGGGCATCGCGGTCGGCTCGCTGATCACCGACCGGCGGACCATCACCGCGGCCGTCCAGTTCCCGTTCGTCCTGCTCCAGTTCGTCTCCGGGGTCTACTACTCCTTCTCCGGCCTGCCGGACACCGTGCAGCGGATCGGCGCGGTCTTCCCGCTGAAGTGGATGGCCCAGGGCATGCGGGCGGCGCTGCTGCCCGACGACATGGCCGCGCTGGAGCCCGCGCACAGCTGGGAACTCGGCCGGGTCGCCCTCGTGCTGGGCGCCTGGGTCGTGGGCGGCCTGCTGCTGTGCGTCGCGGCGCGCACGCACCGGATCCGGAAGGACTTCCGGTGACGATCACAGAAGAACGCCCGACCGAGTCCACCGCCGGGGGCGATCCCCTGGTGAGCGCCTCGGCGACGGCCCTGCGGGCCACCGCCGCCGCGCAGGCCACCGCCGGGAGCGCCCTCCCGGTGAGCGTCTCCGCGACCCTTCTGCGGGAGCCCGCCACGGAGTCCACCGCCGGGGGCGATCCCCTGGTGAGCGCCTCGGCGACGGCCCTGCGGGCCACCGCCGCCGGAACCGCCGCCGCGCAGGCCACCGCCGGGGGCGGCCCCCTGGTCGAGGCCTCGGCGGCGGTCCTGCCGGGGGCGCCGGGGGGTGGGGTCGAGCCCGTGTGGATGTTGCGGGTCAACCCGCTGCGCCGCACCCGGCTCGCCGATCCGGCCCTCGCCGGTGTCCTCGACGAGCTGGCCCGGGTCGAGGCCGAGCTGGCCGTGCGGGCCGCCGCCTGCACCGACGCCCTCTACGAGCGGATCGGCGCCGCCCCCGCCGACGAGCGGGCCGCGCTGGTCGCCGTGCGCCGGGCCGTGCACAACGACAAGGTCCCGGCCCGGCTCCCGGACCCGGCCCCGGCCGAGTTCCTCGCCTGGCTGGAGCTGCGCGTCCTGCGCGACGGCCTCCTCGCCGAGGCGGCCGAGGAGCACCCCCGGGCCCTGGCCCGCGAACGCGGCACCCTCTCCGGCCTCCTCGGCGACGAGGACCTGCTGCGCTCGCTCGCGCTGCTGGCCCCCGAGGTGCACCGGGCCGCCGTCGGCTACCGCGAGGGCACCCTCTCGCGGGCCGCCAAGTCCGAGCGCGGGCTGCTCCAGTACGTGACCCGGGCCATGATGCGCACCAGCCCCCTCGCCCGCTTCACGGCGGTCGGCCTGGCCGTGCCCTCCCCCGACGGCGCCCGCCCCGACGAGGTGTCCTTCGCCGGGGCCCGCTCCTTCCCGCACCTGGACCAGGCGATGCTCGGCTACGTCGCCCGCACCGCCGACCCCGCGCTCCCGCCGGGCCCCGGCACCTGGGTGCGCCAGTCGCCCAGCCTCTCCCCGGGCCCCGGCCCGGACCGGATCTCCTTCGTGCAGGCCGGCGACGACAGCAGCCGGCTGCTGTCGACCGCCCTCACCGAACCCCTGCGCCGGCTCCTGAACGCCACGGACATGGGCCCCCGCACCGTCGGCTCGATCGCCGGCGACCTCGCCCGGACCCTCGGCACCACCCCGGAGCAGGCCGCCGGAGTCGTCCTGGGCTCCCTCAAGGCCGGGCTGCTGTGCACCACCGACGGCCCCGAGGACTGCGCCGCCGACCCCCTCGCCGGGGAAGCGCGCCACGCAGCCCTGCGCACCGCCCTCGCCGGACTCGCCGACGCCGGGCACGCCGAACGCGCCGAAGCCCTGCGCGGCATCGACGCCCACACCAAGGCGCTGACCGAGGAGACCCGCCGCCCGGCCGTCCTCCCCGTCTCCGAGAACTACCTCCTGCCCCCGGCCGAGGTCGACACCCGGGGCCTGGACCGGCAGCTGCGCGACCTCGCGCACGCCATGGAGTTCCTGTCCGCCTTCGACCGGCTGCACGACATCCGCGCCGTGCTCACCGACGTGTTCGTCGAACTCCACGGCCGCGGGGCCTCCGTGAACCTCACCGACCACGCCCGCCACCTGGTGCGCACGGTCAACGAGCGGGTGATCGCGGGCAGCGACAGCCTCACGCCGCTGCGCGCCCTGCGCACCCGGATGCTCGGCGCGCTCCGCGCCGACCTCGCCGCCCGCGCGGGCGACACCGAGGTGGTGTGGGACGCCGAGTGGCTCGCGGAGCTGGCCGCCCCGCTGCCCGACCGGTTCCGCCGCGACGCCGTCGCCTACAGCGTCCTCGTCCAGCCGGCCGGCGACCGGCTGGTCGTCAACGACTCCTACCCCGGCCACGGCATGCTCTACGGCCGCTTCCTCGGCCACGACGCCGAACTCGGCGGCCAGGCCCTGTCCCGGCTGCGCCGCCGCCTGACGGAACGGCACGCCACCCACGGCACCGTCCTCGCCGAGGACCGCGGCCTGCACGGGGTCAGCGTCAACGCCCACGCGCCCGTCCTCGACCGGCGGCTGCGCGCCGACGACTGGTACGGGCTGCGGCTCGTCCACGACCCCGACCTCGACCGGCTCCACGTCGAGGACGCCGACGGCCGCCCGCTGCACGTCCTCACCCTCGGCACCGGCCACCCCGAACTGCTGCCGCCGCCGCTGCGCCTGGCCAACTGGCTCGTCATGGGCGGCCGGCTGCTGCCCGACCTGGGCATGCCCGGCGGTCTCGGCGGCCCCGGCATCGGCGGCGTGGCCACCGAGCCGGCCACGCCCCGGCTGCTCGCCGGGTCGGTCGTCCTCCAGCGCCGCCGCTGGTACCCGGGCGAGGACTTCGAGCAGGCCGTCAAGCAGGGGCCCGGTGAGGCCGACCGGCTGCTGGCGCTGACCCGCTGGCGCGCCCGCCACGGGGTGCCGGCCGAGGTCGTCCTCAAGCCCGCCCCGGCCGGCAACGCCGGGGCCGGCTCGGGCCGTGGACCCGCCAAGCAGCGCAAACCGCAGTACGTCGACCTCACCAGCGCCCTGCTCGGCCGTGTGCTGCCGCGGTTCCTCGACCGCGACGGCAGCGGCTTCGTGGAGGAGGCCCTGCCCGCCGCGGGCGCGTCACCGCACGCCTACGAGTGGGCGGTCGAGATCAGCAGGCCGTCCGGCGGACGGTTCACCTACACCCGGCCCGGCGACGGGCCCACCGACGACAAGGACCAGGGAGAGCGATGATGAGGATGAGGCTGCGCCCGGCCCTGCACTACGCACCGGTGCGGGACGGCGTCTACTTCGGGGCCGAGGGCACCTCGTTCGTGGTGCGCGGCCCGGCGGCGCTGTTCCGGGTGGCCGACGTGTGCGTGCCGCTGCTGGAGGACGGCGCCGACGAGGACTCCCTCGTCGCGGCCCTCGGCAGCGAGGCCGCCCGGCCCGTGGTCGCCACCCTGCTGAACACCTTCAGCCGCCAGGGCCTGCTCCTGCACCTCGACGCGCTGAGCGTCCCCGAGCCGGACGCGGAGACCCGCGAGCGGTACCGGGACGTCCTCGCGGACCTGGAGACCCTGCACGAGGACCCGTACGCGGCCTTCGCCCGGCTGCGCGCCGCCACGGTGCTGGTCGCCGGCCCGGCCGCCGCCGTACTGCCCGCCGCCCGCGGCCTCGCCCGCACCGGCGCGGGCCGCCTGGTCCTGGCCGTACCCGCCGAGGAGCACGCCGCCGCGGCCGACGCGGCCCACCGGCTGGGCGCGGAACTGCTGGTCCTGGGCGCGGAGTCCGCCCCGGCGGCGACCGCTCCGGGGACGGCGCGGCCGGAAGCGGAGTCCGCCGCGACGCCGCCGGCCGCCGCGACGCCGGCGCCCGCCGCGACGCCGGCGCCCGGCGCGACGGCCGCCACCGTGCCGGCCGACGTGGCGATCGTCTGCGCGCCGGGCGAGCTGCTCGGCACCGAGCTGGCGCGGGTGGCCGCGCTGCTGCCGCCCGGCTGCCCGGTCGTGCCGGTCCGCCAGGACACCCGCTTCCACCTCGTCGGCCCGCAGCTCTCCGGCGCCTCCGGACGCCTGGAGGCGGTGGCCGCCCGTGTCGGCCACTGGGTGGACGCCCCCGGCGCCGCCCCGCTGGGCGCGGCCGCCGGCGCGCTGGCCGGAGCCCTCGCCGGGCAGCTGGCCTACCGGGTGCTGACCGGCACCGCCGGCGCGCCCGACGCGGGCGCGTACGTGGTCCACGGCGCCGAACTCAACGCCTCCCGCCTCGACCTGACCCCGCTGCCGGCGGCGGGCCCGGCCGACGGCCTGGACGAGGCCGTGGCCCGTGTCCAGGCCGTCGGCGCCCGGTGGACCGGCCCCTTCGCCCTGGTCACCCCCGAGAACCTGCCCCAGCTGCCGCTGGGCGTCGCCGAGGCCGAGCACCGCGACGGCACCCCCGGTTCCGTCGCCGCCTGGGGCGCCAACCAGCGCTCCTCCTCGGTGGCCGCCGCCCTCGCGGCCCTGCGCGCCCAGCAGCGGACGGCCCCCGAGGCCGTCGCCGCCGCGGGCACCAGCGAGCAGGGCTGGCTGCTCGACGGCACCCTGCGGCTGCTCGCCGCACGGGCCGAACCCGCCGGGGACACCCCCGCGTTCGAGGACCTCGACCAGGCCGCCCAGGTGCTCTGGCGCACCCTGGAGGACCACGAGTTCCTCACGGTCGGGCTGAGACTGCTGCGGGTGCCGGGCGTGGACTGGCCGCTGGCCGTGGTCCACGACCGGGCCACGGGCCACGACGTCGCCTCCGCCTGGGGCCCCGACCGCGCCGCCGCGGCCGTCGCCGCCCTGAGCACGGCGCTGACCCGGGTCCAGACCCGCCGGATCCGCGGGCGGGAACTCGTCACCGCCGGACCCGACACCAGCGCCCTGCTGCACGCCGGCCCCGCCGAGCTGACCGCACTGGCCGCCCAGACCCGGCTCTGGCTCACCCCGGCCGGCCTCCGCACCGCCGATCCCGTGGCGGGCGAGACCCCGCTGTGGTTCGGCACGGTGACGGCCCGCCCGGCCACGGACACGCTTGAGGAAGCCCTCCCGAAGGAGGTCCTGGCATGACGACCGCCCCCGACCTCCTGCCCACCCCCGCGGCCCCGGCCGCTCCGGGCGTCGTTTCACGTGAAACATCGGCGGGCCCGGCCGGCCTCGACACGTCGGCCACGCTCCCCGATCTCGCCGGGCTGCTCGGTGCGTACGCCCGGGCCGCCGGGCTGGACGCCGGGGACGTCGTCCTGCACACCGGCTGGGCCCTCGGCCGGGAGCGGGAGCTGTACCGGCGGGCCCTCGCGGACGGGCGGCCGTACCTGTCGGTCCGGATCGCCGGTGACGAGGCCCTGATCGGGCCCCTGTGGGCGCCCGGCACCGACTCCGGGTGCCCCGGCTGCGCCGAGACCCGGGCTCGGATCGCCGTCGACCACCCGCTGGCCGACCGGATCGACCAGCCCGTGCGCGGGGCCCGACCGCCCCGGCCCTTCCTCGCGGAGGCGCTCGCGGCGGCCCTGGAGACCCTCACCACCGCCCCCCTCGCCCCCGGCGAGCTCCTCGCGGCGGGCGGCTCCGGCATCTCCCGCCACCGGATCGTCCGCACCTTCAACTGCGCCGTGTGCGCCGCCCCGGCCCCCGCCCCCGACCCGGCGGCCCGCCCGCCCCGCCTGGTCCTCGACGACCCGGCCGCCTCGCCCGGCGACCCGGTGCGCGGCACCGGCGGCGACGCGCTGCTCGCCCCGGGGGTGCTGCGCCGACGCCTGGTCGACCAGCGCTTCGGCCCGGTCCTCCAGGTCATGCGCGACCTCGACGCCCCGTACGCGATGAGCAACGCCGTCCTGCCCGAGTCGCCCGCGCACGGCTACGGCCGGGCGCTGACCTTCGACCGCGCCGAGTCCGTCGCGGTCCTGGAGGCGTACGAGCGCATGGGCAGCTTCCCGCACCACGGGCAGGTCCTCACCGGCCTGTCCTACCGGGACGTCGCCGACCGCGCCCTCGACCCGGTCACCCTCGGCACGTACACCGAGGAGCAGCTCGCCCACCCCCTCTCCCGGGTCATCCCGAGCACCCCCGACACCCCCATGGACTGGGTGTGGGGCCATGACCTCGCCACGGGCGAGCCGACCCTCGTCCCGGCCGAGATCGGCTTCTACCGCTACGAGTACCTGCACCGCCACGACCGTCACGGGGCCCGCCGCGACCAGCACGCCGACCGGCGCCGCAGCCACTTCCCGGACTCCTCCAGCGGCTGCGCCCTGGGCTCCGGGCTCACCGAGGCGGCCCTGCACTCCCTCCTCGAACTCGCCGAGCGGGACGCGTTCCTGCTGTCCTGGCACCGGGCGCGGCCGCTGCCCGCCATCGACCCGGCGAGCCTGACCGACCCGGTCTCACGCCGGCTCCTGGACACCATCGACATCCACGGCTACGACGCCCACCTGCTGGTCGCCACCCAGGACATCGACATCCCCCTGGTGTGGGCGATGGCCGTCAACCGCACCGGCGGCCACCCCGCCAGCTGGTCCGCGGCCGGCTCCGGCGCCGACCCCGAGTCCGCGGTGCGCGCCGCGCTGTGGGAACTCACCCAGATGTGCACCCGGCCCCCGGCCGACCCCGAGGCGGGCGCCGCGATGGTCGCCGACCCCTGGCAGGTGGACCTGCTGGAGGACCACGTGGACCTCTACAACCGGCCCGAGACCCTGCCCCGGGTCACGGCCGTCCTCGGCGGCCCCCGCGTCACCCTCCAGGAGGCCTTCCCGGGCTGGCCGGACCGGCTCCTGCGGGCCGCCGGCGGGACCGTACGGGGCGCGCTGGAATTCGTACGGGCCCGGTTCGCCGACGCCGGCCTGGACCGGATCGTCCTGGTCGACCAGTCCACCCGCGACCACACCGACCTCGGCCTGGCCGTGGCCAAGGCGGTCGTGCCCGGGATCCTCCCGATGTGCTTCGGCCACGCCCAGCAGCGCCTCACCGGCCTGCCCCGGCTCACCGCCGCGCTGCGCGGCACCCCGCAGGAACACCGCAGCGCCCCTTACGACCCCCACCCCTTCCCCTGAGAGGCAGGCCCCGATGAGCACGTCGACGCCGCCGGCCACCCTGTCCCGCCGCGTGCTGCGCTACGCCCACGCGCAGGGCACCGGCCGCTCGCAGTTCCCCACCCCGGCCCAGGTCGCCGAGGCCTCCGGGCCGCTCCCCGACGGGGCGGCCGGGGCGCCCGGTGCGGCGCTGCCGTACGGGACCACCGAGCTGCTGGAGCGCGCCGCGTTCCCGGCGGGCCGGGTCACGGGCGCAGACCGGCCGCAGGAGCGGGCGCTGCTGGCGGCGTTCGGGCTCCAGCGGGCCGAGCTGACCAACCCGTACTTCGAGCACCGCGCCCTGCCGTCCGTACGCAGCCTGTTCCCGGTGCACGCCTTCCTCACCGGCGAGGGCCCCGCCCGCGTCCTGGACGTGCACCGGCACGCGCTGACGGAACTCCCGGGCACCACCCGTGACACCGCCCGGCGCGTCCTGCTGGCCGGCCGCTACACCCGGCTCCCGGCCTTCTACGGCCCGCTGCGCGGCACCCTCACCGAACTGGAACTGGGCATCTCGCTGCGCGCGCTCGCGGTGGGCCTGGAACTCTTCGGCGTGCGGGGCCGCCTGACCCTCCCGGCGTCGGGCGGATCCCTGAGGGAACTGGGCCTGGCGGACGGCGAATGGAGCTGGCCGCTGACGATCGACCTGGCCGAGCCGACCGAGCCGGCGGGGTCACGGGCGGAGCCCCCGGAACCGGAGGGAGCACGGGTCGGGGACCAGCTGCGCGCGGCCGCCCTCCCCGACCCCTCCCTCGACGAGATCCTGGCGGTCAACCGCACCCAGGCGGCCCTCGGAACCACCGCCCCCGCCCCCCTCACCCCCGCGATCCCGCCGGACGCCGCCGCCCGCGACCTCTCCTGGGCCGAGGCCCTCTGGGAGCGCGGCTCCGGCCGCATGCCACGCGGCCTCACCGGCATGGCCGGCCGCTTGCGCCAGGTGTCGCGGGGCTCCCTCGCCGGCGCCGCCGCATGGGCCGCCGTCCCGCCGCCGGGCGAACTGCTGCGCCGGGTCGCGGAGCACGTCAACGTGACCGTGGCCGTGCAGGCCACCGACGGGTTCGAGGACGGCGTCCACCGCCTCACCGGCGGCCGGCTGCTGCCGCACCGCCCCGGCCCCGGCGCCCTGGCGGCCCTGGAGCGGGACTACGGCTACCACCTGGCCCCGGGCAACGGCTGCGACGTCCGCCACGCCTCCGCCGTCTGGTTCTGCTCCGTGCGCCAGCACGAGCTCGTCGCCGAACTCGGCCCGGGCGCCTGGACCCTGGCCCAGTACGTGGCCGGCTGGATCACCCAGGGCCTGTGCCTGAACGCCGCCGCCCACGGGCTCTACGCCCGCCCGGCGCGCGCCTTCGACGGGCTCGCCGTCCAGCGGCCCCTGGGGCTCGCCCCCGACGAGACCGTCCTGCTGTCCGTCATCAGCGGCACCCCGCGCTTCAACGGACTCCCCCTGGACCTGAGGTTGTGACATGAACGAGACCCCGAACACCCCGGCCCGCAGCTGGACCTCCTGGCACCTGCACCTGGCGTCCCCGGACCGCTCCGTGGGCGACCGCGTCGTCACCGAGGTGGTCGGTCCCGCCACGGCCGCGCTCCCGCCCGGCAGCTGGTTCTTCATGCGCTACTGGCAGGGCGGCCCGCACGTCCGCCTGCGCGCCCGCGACCTCGCGGAGCCGGAGGCTGCCGCGCTGGGCGGCGTACTGCGGGAGCGGCTCGCGGCCGCGAACGTCCTGCGGCCCGGCGAGACGCCCGTGGACCCGGCCCGGTTCGCCGTCCAGTCCCGGCGGCTGGCCACGGCGGGGGAGGGCGGGGTCCCCGTCGAGGAGCGGGAGCTGCTGGCACCCGGGGTGTACGAGACCCCGTACGTCCCCGAGTACGGGCGCTACGGCGGGCCGGGGCTGATCGGCGTCTCCGAGGACCTCTTCGGCAGTTCGAGCGCGCTGTGCCTGGCCTTCCTGCGCACCGGTCCCTCGGACCGGGCGCGGACGGCACTCGCCCTGCGGGCCACCGCCGTGGCCGCCTCCGTCCTCGACGCCGGTCTCTTCGCCGCCTTCGGGGCGGGCTCCTGGAGCGACTGGGCGCTGAAGGCGGGCTACCCGCAGGAGGTGCTGACGGCGCTGGAGGCGGAGTGCGTCATCGCGGCCGACCGGCTCACCGCCGACGGCCACGACCTGATCGCACGGGCCACCTCCTCCCCGGGCCCGCTGGCCTCCTGGCGGGCGGCGCTGTCGGACGCGGTCACCGGGCCGCTCGGCTCGGCGGGCGCGTACACGGCGCGGATCGTGTTCTCCCACGTCCACATGCTCCACAACCGGCTCGGCCTGGGCACGCTCGACGAGCTGCGCAGCTACCTGCTCCTGGCCCGCCAGGCCGGGGCCGCGACCCCGGCGGCCACGGCCACTCCGGCGGCCACCCCGGCGGCCGCTCCCGGCCCGGTCTCCTTCCCCACCCCCCTCCCGACCGCAGCGAGGACGGCATGACGACGACCACGACCCCGACCACCACCGCCTCCGGGCTGTCCCGGCCGGCCTTCGCGGCCCTCGGCCGGCTGACCGCCGACCCGGAGGCCTTCCGCGCCGACACCCCGGCCGAGCCGGTGGTCTTCCGCGCCCCCGGGACCTTCTCGGACCTGTTCGGCTGGGCGGCGCTGGACGACTGCCTCGCCGCGTCCGGCCGCCGCCTGCCCGACTTCCGGGTGATCAGCGGCGGCGCCCAGATCGCCGACCAGCGCTACACCCGCCCCACCCTGATGTACGCGGACGCGCCCGACGTGCGCCGGACGGCCGGTGAACTCGCCGAGGGAGCCTCGCTGGTGATGCAGGGCCTGCAGGAGTACAGCGAGCCCCTCGCCCGCTTCACCCGCGCACTGGCCCACGACACCTCGCGGCCCGTGCACGTCAACGCGTACATCACCCCGCCCAAGTCGCAGGGGTTCGCCGCCCACTTCGACCCGCGCGACTCCTTCATCGTGCAGGTCGAGGGCACCAAGGTGTGGACCCTGCGCGAGCCGGTGCTGCCCGCCCCGCTCGCCCACGAGTCCTGGGACCGGCTGCGCGAGCGCCCCGAGTGGACGACGGAGCGCCTGGAGGGGATCGAGCCGTGGAAGGTCCTCACCCTCGAACCCGGTGACGTGCTGTGGCTGCCGCGCGGCTGGGTGCACTCGGCGCGCAGCGAGGGCGTCTCCTCCCTGCACCTGACCCTCAGCCTCACGGCGTGGACCGAGCACTGGGCGCTGGGCGAGCTGCTCGCGCGCATCGTGGACGTGCCCGGCCGTACGACGTTCCCCGCGGACTTCGTCCGGGACCCGGCCACCGCCGCCGAGGCGGTGGCGGACCTGCGCCGGGGTCTGGCCGACTGGTTCGCCGGCAGCTCCGACGAGGAGCTGGCCGCCCTCCTGGCCCAGGCCGCCGTCCGGCAGTTCCCGGCGCCGCTGCGCCAGGTCTCGGCGGTGCTGGCCGACGAGCCCATCACCCGGGAGACGGTGTTCGAGGTCCACCGCGAGACGGTGCTCCGGGCCGTGGTGGAGGGCGGGAACCTGCTGATCCACCTGGCGGACCGGGTGCTGACCTTCCCCGGGGCGGCCGCCCCGGTCCTCGCGGAGCTGCTGGCCCGCCCCCGCTTCACCCCGGCCGAACTCCCCGTCGCCGAGGACGTCGTCCGCCGCCTGTGGCACGAGGGCCTCCTCACCCGCGCCTGACCCGACCCCGCCCCGTGCGCCTTCCCCCGGCGCACGGGGCGCCCCGACCGCAGCTCCGACCGCAGCCCCCCTCCCCCAGCCCGACCGCAGCCCCCCTTCCGCAGACCCTTCCGAAGGAGAACCGCCATGCAGTCCCGTCCCGTGATCACCGTCGCCCTGGTCGTCGCCCTCACCCTCGCCGTCGTCGTGGCGATCGGCGCGCTGCCCCACGACGTGCAGCCGATGCCCCGCATCCTGGCCCTGGCCATCGGCATCTCGACCGTGATCTACACCCTGCGCCGCCCTCGGACCGCCGCCCCGAAGACCTCCCGCTAGGCCGTCTTCAGGCCGTCTCTACGCGGCGTCCTCCGGGACCGTGAAGATCCGGTCCAGGTGGTGGCGGAGCACGGCGGTGGCCGAGTCGGGGCCGCGCTGGCCCACCAGGATGCTCGTGCCCAGGGTCGCCGCCATGGCGAGCAGGCTGACCGCCTCCGTCCGCGCGTCCGCCCCGGGGTCGGCCAGCCCCGCCTCCTGCGCCCCCGCGATCAGCCCGGCCAGGGCGTCCTCGGCGGCGTCCGGGTTCTCGATGAACGGCTGGGCGGCCAGCGCCTCGTCGGTCACGGAGAGGATCGCGTACGAGGAGTACAGGAGGTGGAAGGTGCGGCTCTCCTCGTCGGTGGGCAGCGAGGCCAGGACCAGTGCCTCGGCGGTCGCCCGCGGACCCGGCGCCGGGCCGGCGGCGGCGAGGCGGGCGCCGACGCGGGCCGTGAACCGGTCGGTGAGGTGCTGGAGCCCGTAGAGGAGCAGCTTCTCCTTGGTCTCGAAGTAGTACTGCACCAGCCGCAGGGACACCCCGGCCTCGGCGGCCACGTCCCGCATGCCGACGGCGTGCAGCCCGCGCCGTCCGGCCACCCGCACCAGCGCCTCGGCGATCTGCCCGCGCCGCTCCTCGTGGTCCACGCGCTTGGGCATGTCCTGGCACCTCCACCGTCGTCGCCGTCCCTTCATGGTACCGCTGTACCACCAATATGGTACGGTCGTATCACGAAGATCGGATCTGCAACGGAGGTGCCGCCGTGCCCGAGAACAGGACCCGCGTACGCCGTGACGTCGGCCGCTACGTCAACGACGCGCTCCGCGACCGCTACTTCGCCGCGGCCGACGTGCTCTACGCGATGGGCGCCCCCATCCGCTCGGAGACGGACGTCGAGACCAGCTTCGGCACCACGCACGTGTACCGGTACGGCCCCGCCGACCCGGCGGCCGAGTCCCGCACGCCGATCGTCCTGATTCACGGCGCGGGCTACAGCTCGGCGATGTGGTACCCGAACACCCCCGGGCTCAGCCTCGACCGCCCCGTCTACGCCCTCGACACCCCGGGCGACGCGAACCGCAGCGTCCACCGCGAGCCCATGTGGCAGCCCGAGCGCGCGGCGCAGTGGATGGACGAGGCCCTCGACGCCCTCGGCCTGGACCGGGTCCACCTCGTCGGCTCCTCCTACGGCGGTTGGCTCGTCCTCAACCAGGCCCACCGCCGGCCCGGGCGGCTCGCCTCGGTGACCGCCCTCGACCCCGGGGGCCTGGAGAAGGTCGGACTGCGCTTCTTCGCCTGGGTGTTCGTCAGCCTCTTCGCCAGCTTCGCCCCCAAGGCGCTGCGCCGCCGCTTCGCCGTCTGGCTGGACCAGCCCGTCCTCGCCAGTCCCGAGATGCGCAGGTGGGTCCAGCTCGGCGCCCGCGCCTACCGGATCCGCCGCCCCGCGCCCCTGCCGCTCACGGACGAGGAGCTGGGCTCCGTCCGGACCCCGCTCTACGTGATCATGGGCAAGCACAGCCTGCTCGTGCACCCCAAGCGGCAGGTGGAGCGCGTACCGCGGCTGGTCCCCGGCGCCCGCGCCGAGATCGTCACGGCCACGGGCCACGGGCCCCAGATCGACCACCCGGACGTGGTCAACGCCCGCATGCTGACCTTCATGGACGACGCCGACAGCCTGGAACGCACCGTCGCCTGACCTGCACGCCGGAATCTCAACCTCCGCTGTTTTCAAGCGGATTGGCTCACTCCGGGGTACACCGGCGTACGCCCATGGTTGTATGGCTGAGGCGGTGATCCACTTCCTAGGGTGGCGCCCGTGATCAATCTCAGTGGGCAAGTGATCGTCGCCAGGCCGGTGCGGGTCCTGGACGTCCGTTGGCACTCCCTCGCGGACACCGTCCGCCTGTGCTGGGAGGAAGCCCGGCCCGTCGTCCAGGTCGCGTTCCTGCTGCGGTTCGCGGTCGGCGCGGTGTCGGCGGGGCAGCTGCCGCAGTCGCTCGGGCGGGCCGTGCTCGGCATGGCCTCCCTGTGGTGCGCGGTGGTCTGCGCCTACCTGCTCAACGGCGTCACCGACGTCCACGAGGACCGGGTCAACGGCTCGCGGCGTCCGATCGCCCGCGGCGACCTCGCCGAGGCGACCGCCGCCCGGGGGACCGTCCTGCTGGCCTGCGCCTCCCTCCTCCTCGGCGGGCTCGCCGGGCCCGCGGTGGTCGCCTGGACGGCAGCCTTCCTGGTGCTGGGCTGGGCCTACTCGGCCGACCCGGTGAAGGCGAAGTGCTCCAGCGGGCGTTGCGCGGCGGTGGTCTTCGGGCTGGGCGCGACCGCCTACGGGGCCGGGGTCGCGGCGTCCGGCGGGGCCTGGACCGGGACGGGCGCGCTGGTCGCCGGGGTGATGTCGGCGTGGATGGCGCTGGTCGGCGCCGTGACCAAGGACCTGGGCGACGTCAGCGGTGACGCCGCCGGGGGCCGCCGTACCGTCGCGGTCGTCCGCGGGCCGGCCGCCGCGCGGGCCCTGGCGGTGGCCGGTGCCCTCGCCGTCGGCGCGGCCGCACCGGCGCTGGCCCTGCTGTGGGCGCCCCCCGCCCTCACGGTGGCGGTGCCGGTGGCCCTGGGGTCGCTCTGGGTGGTCGTCCGGGTGCTGCGGGGGGCGCGCCGGGAGGGCGACGGCCGCGCGGAACGGCGTGGTGCCTACCGGGCGTTCATGGTCACCCAGTACGCCGCGAACCTGACCGCACTGACCGGCCTGGCCCTGGCGGGGCTCCTGGGATGAACCCGTCCGCCCGCCCCTGACCGCCCGCCACGATCACCGCTCACCACGATCACCGACCGCCACGATCGCCGCCGAGTACGATCACCGACCGCGCCGCACCAGCGGCGCGGTCACCTGTTTTCCGGGAACATCTTGTTCAGCGCCTGCACCCGGGAGCTGATGCCCAGCTTGCGGTACGCGTTGTGCAGGTGCCGCTTGACGGTCGCCTCGGTGATCTCGAAGCGTCGGCTGATCTGCCGGTTCGTCAGCCCTTCCCGGACCGCCTCCAGGATCTCCCGCTCGCGCAGCGTGAGCACCTCCAGGGCCTGCGGTTCGAGGTCCCCCTGCTCCTTCAGCCCGGACGGCCCCGGGCGTTCGGCGGGGGCCTCCGGCCGCGCGGCCTCCTCGTAGCCCCGGATCCCCTGGTAGAGCCGGGCCCCGGTGACCGTACGGAAGGTGGTGCTGATCTCCTGCTGCACGGAGTGCCGCTGACCGGCCGGCAGCTCGGCCGCCGCCTTGGCGACCGCCTCCCGCATGGCCTCCCAGAGCACCTCCGCCGCCCGGACCGACTCCGACACCGGGATCCGCTGCGTGACGCGGTGCGCCCCGAGCAGCCGGGAGTACTCCCCGACCCCGGTGACCTCCGCCGGCCGGCCCGTCTCCAGCGACTGCGCGCACTCGGCCACGATGTTCTGCGCCTGGTAACGGCACTGCTGCCAGGCGTCGTCACGGGTCGCCAGCGGGCTGCCGAGCCTCTGGAGCTCCGCCCGGTAGGCCTCGATGACCGCGGGCGCGGCGGTCCGGAGTTGCTGCGCGGCTGCCTGACGACTCAACTCTCGCTCACCTTCCCCCGGGACCGCGGCGGGACCTTGCAGGTCGGACCGCTGCGCGAACCCCGCGAACCTAACACCCTGGGGATCCGAGGGAAACGACCGTCCGAAGAGTGAGAAAGCATCGGTCCGGCGCCTCCACTGCCACGGATTTCGTGGTGCGAAGGTCGCCGGACCGATGTATTTCGTCGTTACGGACTGGCCCGGACGGTGGCCCGGTCCGCTCAGGACGTCCTGGCCCGTTGGGTGACGACGATGCAGGCCAGGACGATGCACGCGGTCAGCGGCACGGCCGCGCCGATCTCCTCGCCCATCAGCAGCACCGCCCACAGCAGGGTCAACAACGGCTGCGCCAGCTGGAGTTGGCTCGCCCGGGCCACGCCGATGAGGCCCATGCCCTTGTACCAGACCACGAACCCGCCGAACTGGGAGACCGCCGCGATGTACGCCATGCCGACCAGGGCCTTCGTCGTCAGGTGCACCGGCTCGTGCGGCAGCGCCCACAGGGACACGGCGATGTTGACCGGAGCCGCCAGCACCACGCCCCAGGCGATGACCCGCCAGCCGGGCATGCGGGCCGAGAGCCGCCCGCCGAAGGCGTACCCGGCCGCACAGACGACGAGGGCGCCGAAGAGGTAGAGCTCCGCGACCGTCGGCTTGCCGTGGCTCTGCGTCAGGGTGAAGGCGATCACGGTCGCCCCGCCGGTCAGCGCCGCGGCCCAGAACACCTTCGAGGGCCGGCGCCGGGTGAGGACCGCGGAGAACGCCGCCGTGGCCATCGGCAGCGCCCCGATGACGATCGCCGAGTTGGCCGTCGAGGAGGTCTGCAGGGCCAGCGTGGTGAGCAGCGGGAAGCCGATGGCGCAGCCGCCCGCCACCACGGCGAGCGCGGGCCAGTCGCCCCGGGCCGGCAGCGGCGCCCGTGTCACCAGCAGCGCCGTCCCCGCGATCAGGGCGGCGAGCACCCCGCGCACCCCGATGGCGCTCCACGGGCCGAACCCGTCGAGGGCCCACACGGTGCCGGGGAAGCTGAACGAGAAGCTCAGCACGCCGAGGGCGGCGTAGAGGGTGCCGCGCGCCCCGACGGGGGCGGCCGCGGCGGCCTGTGCGGCGGGGGTGGCGGGAGTGGCGGCCGGGGCCGGCACCGAGGCCGGAGCGTCGGCCGCCGAGGCCTGTTCTGTCGTTGCCATGCTCGTCATCCGTTCTTGCGTTCTCGGGAGATGTCTTCCAGGCGTGCGGCGATGGCCCGCGCGAACCGGCCCGCGGAGCCCTCCGCGAAGGGCATGCTCAGCGACGGCTCGCACACTTCGAGTTCGAGCAGGACCGGCCTGCCCTCGCCGTCGCGGATGAGGTCGACGCGGCCGTAGAGCAGCGGCCGTTCCAGGTCCAGCCGGGCCACGACCGCCTTCAGCGCGGCCGAGGCCACCGCCCGTTCGTCCGGGGCGGCGTCCCGCGCGGTGCGGGCGTCCTGCGAGGGCACGTCGACCGTGCCGTCGGGCAGGAGCAGCGCCCGCTTGCGGATGGCGTGACTGTACTCGCCGTCGAAATAGATCAGGTCGGTCTCGCCGTCGCGGTCGATGGCGTCCATGTAGGGCTGGATCAGCGCGTCGCAGCCCTGCTCCAGCAGCTTGGCGATGTGCCGCGTCGCCTCCGGCCCCTGCGTGCGGGAGAACCGCTGCACGTCGCGCGAGTAGGCGCCGACGGTCGGCTTCACGACGAACTCGGCGGCATCGGGATACCGTTCGAGGAAGGCCCGCAGGGCGTCGGCCGGCTCGGCCTCCGGCGCCACGAAGCTGCTCGGTACGACGGGCACCCCGGCCGCGTCCAGGTCCCCGAGGTAGCTCTTGTCGAGGTTCCAGCGGACCACCGGCAGCGGGTTGAGCAGGTGCGTCACGGCGGTGACGCGCTCGCACCAGGCCAGGAAGCGCGGCAGCTGCTCGACGTAACTCCAGGGGGACCGCAGCAGCACGGCGTCGAAGGCCGCCCAGTCGATGTCCGGGTCCTCCCAGCTGCATATCTCGGCCCGCACCCCGGCCTCCCGGCACGCCTCCAGCAGCAGGGGCATGTCGTAGTCGATCGGCAGGCTGGTCATGTCGGTGGCCAGGGCCACGTGGTTGCCCATAGATGGTCTCCATTGATGTACCGGGGGTTACCAGGGGACGGTGTCGCCGCGGTGCGTGTACGTGCCGGTGGGGCCGTCGTCGCCGAGCAGCGCCATGGCCACGCCCGTGCGCGCCCCGTCCGGGACGTCGAGGTCTCCCTCGCCGTCGTTGAGGCCGGTCCGGGTGTAGCCGGGGTGTACGGCGTTCACCTTGACCGGGGTGTCGCGCAGTTCGTAGGCGAGGTGCACCGTCCAGGAGTTGAGCGCGCTCTTGGAGGCGCTGTAGGCGGGCAGCGACTTGAACATGTCGCTGTAGGCGTAGGAGGAGGGGTCGCCGTGCGTGCCGACGGACCCCAGCAGGCTGGACAGGTTGACGACGCGGCCGGCCGGGGAGCGCAGCAGCAGCGGCAGGAAGGCGCGGGTCACCTCGACGACGGCGAACAGGTTCGTGTCGAAGGTCCGGCGCCACTGTTCGAGCGGCTGCTCGGAGGGTTTCCGGCCGTACTCCTCGACGCGGACGGCCGCGTTGTTGACGAGGACGTCGAGCCGGCCGTACTCCCGCTCGACCTCGGCGGCCGCGGCCCGGACGCTGTCGGCGTCGGTCACGTCGAGGACCAGCGGCTCCACCGGGAGCCCGCTGCCGCGCAGCTCCTCGGCCGCCGCGGTCACCGCCTCGCGGTCGCGGCCGGAGAGCAGGACGCGGACGCCGGCGGCGGCGAGCTGGCGCGCCGTCTCGAAGCCGATGCCGCGGTTCGCGCCGGTGACCAGTGCCAGCCGGAAGGGGTGGGGGGACATGTCGGACCTCCGGAGAGCCAGAGCGAGGTGAGGAATGTGCTGACGGGCGGGCCGAAGCGGTCGATGTCGACGAGGAAGGCGTCGTGGCCCTCGTCCGACTCCAGGGCCAGGAACTCGGCGTCGGTGCCGCCGGCGCCGAGTCCGTCGGCGATCTGCCGCTGCTGCCCGAGCGGGAAGAGGATGTCCGTCTCCACGCCGATGACCAGCGCCTTCTCCAGCCGGATCGCGGCCAGCGCCGCCTCGGTCGTGGAGCCGCAGGACTCGCCCAGGTCGAACCGGTCCATGCAGCGGCTGAGGTGCAGGTAGCTGTTGGGGTCGAAGCGGCCGGAGAACCTGCGGGCGTGGCGTTCGAGGTACGCCTCGACCTCGAACTCGGGACCGAAGGGCACGTCCGCCCCCCGGCGCTCCGCCGGGATCCGGTCGCGGCCGAACCGGCGGTCCCACTCCCGGGCCGAGCGATAGGTGGTCATGCCCAGCTTGCGTGCCGTGAGCATGCCGCGGTGCGGGTAGTTCTCCGTGTCGTGGCCCTCGTAGCGGCCCCCGTTCCAGCCGGGGTCGCAGCGGATCGCCTCGCGCTGCAGCGAGCGGACCGCCGTCGCGAACGGGAGCGCGCTCGCCGCCCCGCAGATGTTCAGGTGGGCACGGGCCAGCCCCGGGTGCCGGGCCAGCAGGGACAGTGCGCTCATCCCGCCCATGGACGTGCCGATGACGCAGGCCAGCCGTTCGACGCCCAGGGCGCGCACGGTGTGCGCGGCGGCGTCGGCGATGTCCTCCATCGACAGCTCGGGGAAGTCGGGCCCGTACGGCTCGCCCGTCGCCGGATCGACGGACGCGGGGCCGGTGGAGCCCTTGCAGCTGCCCGGGGCGTTCAGGCAGATCACGTACCAGCGGTCGGTGTCCACGGGCTTGCCCGGCCCCACCATGGCCTCCCACCAGCCCGGCGAGGGGTCGCCGGGGTGGGAGGCGACATGGCTGTCGGGGGAGAGGCCGGTGAGGACCAGGATCGCGTTGTCGCGTTCGGGCGAGAGCCGGCCGAGCGTCTCGTAGGCCACCCGCGCGCCGTCCAGGGTCCCGCCGCGCAGCAGCGGGAAGGCGTCGGGCAGCGCGGTGAAACGGGCGCCCGGGGGGACGAATTCCTGGCTCACGTCAGTTCCCGGCGTCCAGCGACGCCAGCCACTCGTCGTCCGAGCCCTCGTTGACGCCCTCCATGAGGAAGGTCGACAGGTACCGCTCCCCGGTGTCCGGCAGCATGGCGAGCAGCACCGACCCCTCCGGCGCGGTCTCGGCGACGCGCAGCGCGGTGGCCAGGGTGGCGCCGGCGGAGATGCCGGCGAAGATGCCCTCCTCGGCGGCGAGCCGGCGGGAGGTGTCCCGGCCCACCGTCTCGTCGACGGTGACCAGTTCGTCGATGACCGAGTCGTCCAGCACGCTGGGCACGAAGTTCGGGGACCAGCCCTGGATCCGGTGGACGTTCCACTCCTGCTTGCCCAGGATGGCGGCGTTCTCCGGCTCGGTGGCGACCACCCGGACGCCGGGGCGGGCCGCCTTCAGCATCTGGCCGACGCCGGTGAGGGTGCCGCTCGTGCCGAAGCCGGTGACGAAGTAGTCCAGCCGCTTGCCCGCGAAGTCGGAGAGGATCTCCGACGCCGTGGTCTCCCGGTGGTAGGCCGGGTTGGCCGGGTTGTCGAACTGGCGGGCCCGGAACCAGCCGTGCTTCTCGGCCAGTTCGTCCGCGATCCGGTTGCCGCCGCTGCTGCCGAGCGCCCCGGGGAAGAGGATCACCTTGCCGCCGTACGCCCGGATGAGCTGGCGCCGCTCCAGCGAGTAGGTGTCGCCCATGACGGCGACGAAGTGGTAGCCGCGCGCCGCCGCCACCATCGCCAGGGCGATGCCGACGTTGCCGGAGGTGCACTCCACGATCGTGTCCCCGGGCTTGAGCAGGCCCTTCGCCTCGGCGTCGAGGACCACGGACAGCGCGAGCCGGTCCTTGACGGAGCCGCCGGGGTTGAACGCCTCCACCTTCACGTAGACCGAGGTGTGCGCGGGGGCGAGCCGGTTCAGCCTGACGATGGGGGTACGGCCGACGGTGTCGAGGATGCTGTCGTACAGGGGCATGGGGATCTCTCCTGGCGGGCTGGTGAGGGGGAGGGAAGGGGGCGGCCTGCCGCCCGGGAACGGCCTACTGGCGGGAGCGGCCTACCGGCCGGCGAACGCGCCCTCGCGGGCGTTCTCGAAGACGGGGGCGACCATGTCGAGGACCACGGCGACGGCCCGCTCGTTGACCGCCTCGTCCGTGGTGGCGTCGAACTCCGCCAGCTCCACGCCGAGCAGCCGGTCGGCGGGGATCGTCTCGAAGACCATCCGGATCTGCTCGGGCAGCAGACCGTCCGGGACGGTGTAGTCGGCGGGCACGTGGCCCGGTTCGAGGACGTCCCAGTCGATGTGCACCCAGACGGGGCGGTCGCCGATGGCGTCCAGGATGTTCTCCGCCGTCGTCTCGGCGGGCGGGATCACCCGGACCCCGGCCCGCGCGATCAGCTCGGCCTCGCCCGCGTCGATGTCCCGGGTGCCGACCAGCACGGCCTGCGCGGCCGGCAGCCCGCCGCCGTGGCCGCTCTCCCACAGGCCGCACGCGGCGGAGAGGACCATGCCGCCCAGGTAGCCGCTGCTGGTGGCCGGGACGTTGAAGTCGCCGTGACCGTCGATGTAGAGCACCACGGCCTCCGGCAGCTCCCGGGCCACCACCGGCAGCGTGCCGATGCTCGCGGGGCAGGTGTTGGAGACCAGGACCGTCCGGCGGCCGGCCCGGATGCTCTCCCCGACGGCCCGGCCGAGCGCGGTCAGCTGCCCCTCGGCCTGCGGGAGGCTCTCGGTCCAGTCGTCGTCGGCGGCCGGCGCGGGCTCCCCGATCCAGCGGCCGGCCAGCCCGTAGCGCTGTTCGAGGGCGCGGGCGATCCGGGCCGCGCCCTCGATCATCCGGGGCTTGCGGTCGGCCACCCGGCCCTGGGAGACGATGAGCTCGATCATGGTCAGGAAGTCCTCTGCGTGTCGGTGCCGGCGTCGGTACGGGGTGAGAAGGGGCAGACGTCGGTCCGCCCGGCGTTCTCCTCGATCAGCCCGTACTGGTGCCATTCGAGGGCGCCTATGCCGTAGGAACCCAGTTGCGGGGAATGCGGGACGCCGTCGTACCGGCCTATCCGGCTGCGAATGTTGGCGCGCACTTTCCGGCCGCTCGGAGTGTCTCCGGCGAATACGTCGAAGCGTTCCCGGGGATTGATGACGAGGACGAACGACCGGCCGAGGTTCCGGCTCCGGCGGACCCGGTGCCCGGGATTGCTCATGTTGCAGAAGAGCGGCATCCCGTCGAAGCACATGGACCACGCCTCGGAGCGGGGGTCCCGGGCGACGCCGGCCGGCCAGGGCCCGGGGTCGACGCGGTGCAGCTCCTGCAGCACGTGCCAGCCGAAGGCGTGGTGCGCCTCGACCGAGTCCCCGGCCACGGCGTCCGGCGCGAACACCGCGACCAGCGGGTACGCGGTGTCCAGCGACCCGTCCCAGGCCTTGGCCTCCGCGACGTACTCGGTGAGCGCCGCCGCCAGGTGCCGGATGCCGTCGCTCCCGCCGTCGGGCACGAAGACGAACCGGAGGAGCTGCTTGCGGAAGGCGTTCCGCGAGAACACACAGGGGAAGTCCGGGTCGGTCAGCCGCCCCGTGATCTCCTCGACCGCGGTGCGCTGCCAGTCCATTTCGAATTCGATTGTCTGAGCCTGGGGAACAATTGCTGTGGTGTGCTGCGACGTGTGCACCGAGCCATCCGTTTCTGCGGTTACGGGCTGTGGCGACGGCCATCGTGACCTGCGGAATCGGAGTGCCGCAATGGATGGGAACGAAGGGTTGAGGGCAGAGGGGAAACCCCTGCAACGAAAGTTGTAGACGGTGCCCGGGACCCCCGCTCCGGTTAACGGGTGGCCCGCCCGGGCGGGCCGCGGATAGGGTCGTCCGATGAGCGACTCACAACTGCTCCGCCCCCTTCCGGTGAGCGGATTTCCCGAATGGCTGCCGGAAATCCGCATGGTCGAGCAGAAGTGGCTCGACCTGGTCCGCGCCGGATTCGAGAGGTACGGATTCTGTTCCGTCGAGACGCCCTCGGTCGAGCCCCTCTCCGTGCTCACGGCCAAGGGCGACACCTCGAACGAGGTCTACGCGCTGCGCCGGGTCCAGGAGGACGCCGACGACCGGGGGGATTCCCGTATCGGTCTGCACTTCGACCTGACCGTGCCGTTCGCGCGGTACACCGCCCAGCACTTCAACGAGCTGGTCTTCCCGTTCAAGCGCTATCAGATACAGCGCGTCTGGCGGGGCGAACGGGCCCAGGAGGGCCGTTTCCGGGAGTTCACCCAGTGCGACATCGACGTCATCGACGTGGACCGGCTCCCGCTCCACTTCGACGCCGAACTGCCGCGCATGATCCACGAGGTGATGACCGGGCTGGACCTGCCCGCCTGGACGCTGGGCGTCAACAACCGGAAGGTCCTGCAGGGGTTCTACGAGGGGCTGGGCATCGACGATCCGCTGTCGGTGATCCGTGCCGTCGACAAGCTCGACAAGACCGGCCCGGAGGGCGTCGCCGCGGTCCTGTCGGGCGAACTCGGCCTGCCCGCCCGGACCGTCGACTCCTGCCTGGCCCTCGCCCGGCTGCGCGGTGAGGGGGGTGCCGTCGTGGACGCGGTCAAGGGCCTCGGGGTCAGCTCGGACCTCCTCGACGAGGGCCTCGCCGAACTGGCGTACGTCCTGGACTCCCTGGACGACCTGCCCGCGGGCGGCATCGTCGCGGACCTGTCGATCGCCCGGGGCCTCGACTACTACACGGGGACCGTCTACGAGGGGAAGTTCACCGACTGGCCGGACTACGGGAGCATCTGCTCGGGCGGCCGCTACGAGAGCCTGACCGGCTCCTTCATCCGGCGCAGCCTGCCCGGGGTCGGCATGTCGATCGGCCTGACCCGCATCTTCGCCAAGCTCCTGGCGGAGGGCCTCCTCGCAGCCGGCCCCAAGTGCCCCAGCCAGGTCCTCGTGGCCGTCCCGCGCGACGACCTGCGCCGCGCGGCCGGGGCCACGGCGGCGAGCCTGCGCGCGCGGGGGATGAACGTCGAGCTCTACCACCAGGCCGACAAGCTGGCCAAGCAGCTCCGCTATGCCTCCCGCAAGGGCATCCCGTTCGTGTGGTTCCCGCCCTTCGAGGAGGGCGGGAACCACGAGGTCAAGAACCTGACGACGGGCGAGCAGACCCCGGCCGACCCGACGGCCTGGCGCCCGTGACCGCCCGGCTCGCGTGTCACTGGCCCGTACCGCCTCCGTCGACCGACGCGCCCGTGGAATCTGAGGGCGAAGTACCATGTAGGCCTTCCAATCTGCTGGATCCGTCCGGCATCTGACGCATTTCCCGAGACGGCAAAGCCGCGGACATGAGGTGCTGCCAGCCTTGAAAGCAAGTTCTGCCCGGGTGCGATGGGCCTGTCTGATCACGCCGGTGCTGCTCGGCCTGGTGGACGCCCTGCTGGTGCACGGGAGGGACGTGGGGCCGGGGATGGCCGCGGGGCTCGTGGCGGCCGTGGTGTTGGCGGCGCGCCGGCGCCGGCCCACGGTGGTGTTCCTGGCCACGCTGCCCGGTCTGTACCTCGGCTACGTCTGGTTCGCCCCGCTGATCGCGCTGTACACCGTGGCCTCCACGCGCAGGGGCCACTGGCGGCTGGCGGTGGCCGGGGTGCTGTTCGCCGTCGCGCACTTCGTTCCGTACCCGGTCGCCGAACTCGCCGCGCACTCACCGCGGGAGACCGCGCTCGCGGTGATCGACACCTGTGGCGCGGTGGCCGTCCCGCTGGCGCTCGGGCTGCTCGCCCGGACCCGCGCCGAGCTGGTCGCCGGCCTGGCGGCGTTGCAGAGCAGCCGGGCCGCTGAGCGCCAGCTGCTCGCCGAACAGGTGGCGGCCGGGGAGCGGGCCCGGCTCGCCCGGGAGATGCACGACGTGGTCGCCCACCAGGTCGGCCTGATCAGCATGCAGGCGGGAGCCCTGGAGCTCACCACGGACGACCCGCAGGCGCAGGAGCGCGCCCGGACGATCCGGGAACTGTCGGCGCGCACCCTGGACGAACTGCGGCACATGGTCGGGGTGCTGCGCGGAACCGACGGCGGCCGGGCCCGCCCCGGACCGAGGCCGCGCCTGGAGGACGTGTCCCGGATGATCGGCCAGTCGGGACTCGACGTCGCGTACCGCAACGAGATCCCCGAGGACACCCGCCTGTCCACCGGTGTCGAGCGGGCCGCCTACCGGACCGTGCAGGAAGCGCTGACGAACGCGCGCCGGTACGCACCGGCCGCGCGGGTGCACGTCGTGCTCGCCCTGGAGGGCGACGGCCGGACCCTGCGGATAGAGGTGCGCAACGGTCCCTCCGCGCCGGGTGAGGTGCCTCCGTGCGGCAGCGGTGGCGGACACGGGCTGGTGGGGCTGAAGGAGCGGGCGCACGACGTGGGCGGCACCCTGGAGGCACGTCCCACGAGCGACTGCGGCTTCCTCGTCAGCGCGCTGCTTCCGGTGGGCTGACGGTCTTCCGTCGCGCTGGGGCGGAGAGGGGCTCCATCAGGCCCTCCCGGTGGGCGATGGCGGCGAGCGCGACCCGGCTGGGGGCGCCCAGCTTCCTCTTGAGGGAGCCGATGTGCGTCTTGACCGTGGTCATGCCCACACCCAGGTGCTCGGCCATCTCCGTGTTGGTCAGTCCTGCCGAGAGAAGGGCCAGTACCTCCTGTTCCCGGCGGGTGAGCAGGTCCCGCAGGCCGGCGGGGGCCGGCGCGGGCACCGGCGCGGGCAGCGGGTCGCTGACGCGGACGCCCATCACGGCCCGGCTTTGCGGCGGCACGTAGACGACACCGCCCCTGGCGAGGATGTGCACGCAGTCGATGAGCAGGTGCGGCTCGGTGTCCTTGAGGAGGTATCCGCAGGCTCCGAACCGCAGGGCGGCGTCCAGGTACTCGTCGGAACCCATGAGCGTCAGCATGGCGACCGGGGGCGGCTCGGGCAGTGCGCGCAGCTCGCGCAGGACGGAGAAGCCGTCCTCCCCGGGCATGTTGACGTCCAGCAGGACGACGTCGGGTGCCGTGCGACGGGCGAGTGCGACGGCTTCGGGGCCGTCGCAGGCCGCCGCCTCTATGTCCGGGGCGGAGCCGAGGACGGCCCGCAGCGCGGCCCGTACCAGTTCCTCGTCGTCGACCACCAGCACGCGGACCATGACTTCCGTCTCCCCGTCGGCGACCGACCTCAAGTCGTAGAACCGATGTCATCCTGCGGTCGGAACCCGGCGGCCGGGCACCGGGCCATCATTGACGTGATCATTATGCCGCTCTCACAGACGCCTCCGTGGCAACGGCCTGACCAGCCGGCGTCTTCGGGCAGAGCGCGTGAGCGGCAGGAAGCGTCCGGTGGACCGGTGCATCGCGGGCTCAGCCCGCCGCCGGCCGGGTGCTTCCCACGGGGTTCATCGCACAGGGAGAGCCAAGTTGAGGCACGTCACGGGGGACGGGCGACACTGCGGAGCGGAAGGGGCCGGGCCCGACCCGGTGCTGTTCGGCCAGGAGTGTCGATGTCTGGGCGGAGTGCCCGCCATCACCGAGGACTTCATGCAGGAGCTGTCCGAACTCACGCCGAGGGAGCGGGAGGTGCTGAGCCGGCTGGCCCTCTGCGACACCAACCGGGCCATCGCCCGGAGCCTGCACATCACCGAACGGACGGCCAAGGCGCATCTGACGCGCATCATGGCGAAGCTCGGGCTGGGGTCCCGGACGGAGAGCGCGATCGTCGCCCTCCGCTATCACGACATGCTGTGCCACCCGCTCGGATCCGCCGGTGTGTACCAAGGTCCACTACCGGCCGCGGCCTGATCCGGAAATGCTTGAGGAATCGTCCAGCGAACCGGATTCCGCCGGGTGCCGCCGCACGGCACGCGGCGATCCCGATTCGTTTCGGCGACATGAGTACGCACGTATGTGCCCGTACTCGTTTCCGTTATTCCAGTGAGTGTTTTCCGAGGGAGAATCCCATGTCTGCGAACGACCCGTTCAACCTGGACGTCCGCGTCGCCACCCCGCAGCAGACGGGCGCCGAGCCCGCCTCGTGGACCGTCGTCGTCCGCACCACGGCGAAGGTCGTCACCAAGGTCACCTGCCACAGCTGCACCTGTGCCTCCTGCGTGACCATGACGCCGATCAGCTGCTAGTCGGCGCGGGGCCGCCGACGCGGCCCCCCGGGTGTGCCGCCGCCCGCGGCGGCACACCCGCCCTTTCCTCCCCCTCCTGAAAGAACGCCCTGGCCGTGTCCACAAGTGTGCTGCCCCTCGTTCCGGACGCCCTCGCGGCGCGCTCCCGGGAATTCGCGGAAATCATCGTCCGCCGCCTGGCCGACCCGGAACTGGTGCGCCGGTCGCTGAATTCCTGCGAGCAGAACGCCGCCAACCCCTTCATGTGGGGTGGCGTATCCCTGCTCGCCGGGGAAGCGGGGAGCGCTCTTACCTTCCGGTATGCGGCCCGTGCCGTTCCCGATGAGGCCGGATACTGGTCGGGCCTCGCCCACGAGCGCCTCGCGGCCGTGGTGCGCTCCACCCATGACGAACCCATCGGCACCCCCGGGATGGCCGGCGGCACCGCCGGCCTCGCGCTGGCCCTCGCCGACTTCGCCGCCGACGATCCCCGCTACGCGCCGGCCCTCGCCGGGATCGACGCCCAGCTGGCCGCCCAGATCGCCGACCTGCCGCCCGGGCACACGACGGCGTCGGACGGCGTCGGCTTCGACACGTACGACGCGGTGGCCGGCCTGTCCGGCGTGCTGGCCCATCTCGCCACCACGCCCAGCAGACGGGGAGCGGGAGGCGCTGCCGTACAGGGGGCGGCGCAGTCGCTGACCCGGGAGCTGACCGCCCTGTCCGGCTCCCGCACCGTAGAAGGCCGCCCGAGCTGGTACGTGCCCCCGCGGCACTACCCGCTCGACAGCTACCGCGAATCGTTCCCGCACGGCTATGTGAACCTCGGACTGGCCCACGGCGTGCCGGGCATCCTCTCCGCCCTCGCCCTCGCCCTGTCCGGCGGCGACCGCACACCGCGACTCGCCGAGACCGTACGGCGGATCGCCGACTACGTGGTCTCGGTCTCCTTCGAGGACCCGTGGGGCCGCAACTGGCCCACGGGCATCCCGCTGGACCCCGCCGGCGCCGAGCAGCCCACCGGACTGAAGCCCGCCCGCGCCACCTGGTGCTACGGCTCCCCCGGCATCGCCTGCGCCCTGCTGAACGCCGCCGAAGCGCTCGGCGACGAGTCCCTGCGCGCCGTCGCGGTCGACGCCTTCGAGGCGGTGCTGCGCCGGTTCGACGCGAGCGACGGCTTCCCCTCCGCCACCGTGTGCCACGGAGCGGCCGGCCTGGTGGTCATGTGCGCCGAGTTCGCGCGCCGCACCGCGAGCCCGAAGGCCAGGACGTCCCTCGTCCAGCTGACCGAGCACCTCCTGACGCACTGCGATCCCGACCTGCCGCTCGGCGTCCAGGACCTGGAACAGCCGGGTGTCCTCCTGGACAGCCCCGGCATCCTGACCGGTGCGGATGGTGTGGCCCTCGCCCTGTGGGCGGTCTCCACCCCCGTCGAACCCCGGTGGACGCGTGCGCTGCTGATCGCGTGAGCGCACGTACGCCGCCAGGACACCGACGGGTCATCGAGGAGTTCATTCACTTGCAGGCAGCACCCCGCCCCTCCGCCTCCGACGGCGGCCCCCTCTACCGGGCCGCCGACTTCTTCCTGCTGCGCGCCCCCGTGCTGCCCGTACAGGACTTCCTGGCGATCACCGCCGGTCCCGGGCCGCACGACCCGGCGAGCGGCCACGGGGACCCGGACCGGCTCGACCGCATGCGTCGGCACGGCCGGGGTCTGCTGCGGGAGATGGTGCGCCGTCCACGGGTGGCCCAGGCCCTGCACATCGCCAGCGGTTCCGTCACCGCCGGCCTCGACCGGCTCGGTGAGGCTCCGCAGGAGGACAAGCGGACCCGGCGCACGTACTCCACGCTGTTCCGGTACGTGACCCGCATGTCGACCAGGGCCACTCCGTACGGGCTGTTCTCCGGCGTGGCCACGGGCCTGTTCACCGACGCGGCCGTCCTCGGGATGGAGGCCGATCCCGTCGCCAGGACCCGCACCCGGGCCGACCTGGGCTGGCTCCTGGGCCTCCTCAAGCAGCTGGAGAACGATCCCGCCGTCCGACCGCGGCTGGGCGTCCGCGTCAACTCCGCCCTCTACCGCGCGGGCGGCCGCGGGGTGCTGCCCGGCGCCGACGTCTACGGCGAGGAGGACAACCGGCTCGCCGGGTTCCGTCTCACCGAGCCGGCGGAGCTGGCGATGCGCCTCGCAGGCCTCCCGGAAGCCACCTACGGGGACATCCTCGACGAGATCGCGGCCACCGTCGCGGGAGCGACCCGCGACAAGGCCGGGGCGTTCCTCGCCCAGCTGTGGGACCTGCACGCCCTCACCAGCGACCTGCGGCCCTCGCTCGTGGAGCCGCACCCCGAGCGGGAGCTCGCCGGCCGGCTGACCGGGCTGGACGGCACCCGGGAGGTCCTGGACGGGCTCCGCACCTTCCGCGAACTGGCCGGCCGGGTCGACTCCGCGCGCGGCACGGCACCGGTGTCCCTGCTCCGCGAACTCACCGCGCACCAGAAGTCGATGGCGCCGGACTACGCCAGGGACACCTACCAGCTCGACACCGCCCTCGCCGTCACCGGCACCGGGCTGCCGCGGGAGATCGGCGCCACGGCGGCGGACACGGCCGAGGCCCTGCTGCGCATGGGGAGTTTCCCGCCCCGCCCCCAGCACATCGCGGAGTACCACTCCGCCTTCCTGGAGCGGTTCGGCGTCGACTCCGAGATCCCGCTGCTCCAGCTGCTCAGCCCCGAGGCCGGGCTCGACGCGCCCAACTCGTACACCAACCCCGTGCGGGCGTTCCCGCTGCCGCCGGTCGGCGAGGACCGCGCCGTCGGCAAGGAGATGCGCCTGGCCGCGCTCCTCACGGAGGCGCTGCGGACGGGCGCGTACGAGCTGGAGGTCACCGACGAGCGGCTCGGGCAGCTGTCGGTGTGGCAGGCGGGCGAGGCGCAGCCCCGCGTACGTCCGGCGATCGACCTGTACGCGCAGGTAGCGGCCGAGTCGCCCGAGGCGCTGGCCGGCGACGACTGGCAGCTGGTGCTGGCGCCCGCGGGGATGGCCGAGGGCGGGCGCACCTTCGGCCGCTTCTTCGACCTGTTCGACGAAGGGTCGCTCGAGCGCCTGCGGCAGTACGCGCGGGCCGAGGAGGAGCTCTGCCCCGACGTGGTCTTCGTCGACCTCAACTACCTGCATCCGCACGGCCGGTCGGCGAACGTGGCGCTCCACCCCGGACTGCGCGGCTACGAGATCTGCGTCAACACGGCCCCCACCCTCCCCCCGGACCGGCAGATCCCGCTCAGCGACATCCTGGTGGGCGCCACCGCGAACCGCTTCTTCCTGCGCTCGGCCCGGCTGGGCAAGGAACTGGTGGTCTCCCAGGGGCACATGCTCAGCGCCTTCCAGGCGCCGAACGCGTGCAGGCTCCTCCTGGAGCTCTCCGACGACGGCTACGCGCCCCTCGCCGGCTTCGACTGGGGGCCGCTGCGCATGTCCCCCTTCCTGCCCCGGGTGACCCGCGGGCGCGCCGTGCTGCACCCCGCGCAGTGGTCGCTCACACCCGAGCGCCTGGGGCTGCCCTCCGGCAAGGGCGCGCTGCCCGGCCGGGACGAGTTCTACGCGGCCGTCCAGCGCTGGCGCGAGCGGTGGAGCGTGCCGCGGTACGTGTCGCTGGTGTTCATGGACAACTGGCTGGCGCTGGACCTGGAGCACCCCCTGTCCGTGGACGAGCTGTACGAGGAGGTGGCCGGACTGGCCGGCGCGGACCGGCAGCACGTGGTCATCCAGGAGGCACTGGCCGGCTTCCCCGGGACCTGGCTGCGGGACCCGGAGGGCGGGCAGTACCTGAGCGAGGTCGTCGTCCCCCTGCTGGCCACCGATCCGCAGCGGTGCCGCCGTTCCGCCGTCCCGGCCCGGGCCGCCCGCCCGGAGCCCGGCCCGGACGCGGCGCCGCTCACCGACGTCACCGCCCCGGCGCACCCGCGTACGTTCCCGCCGGGCGGGGAGTGGAGCTACCTGAAGCTCTACTGCCCGGTGGGAGGGCAGGACGACGTGGTCGCCGGACCCCTGCGGGAGCTCGCCGGGAGCCTGGCCTCCCAGGGCGTCGTCGACCGCTGGTTCTTCCTGCGGTACGCCGATCCGATGCCCCACCTGCGCATCCGCTTCCGTGCGGCCCGGCCGGAGCTGGCGGCGCCCGTGCTCGCCGCCTGTCTGGACTGGGCGAACGGCCTGATCGCCGGCGGCCTCGCCCACGACGTGGCCGTCGTCGCCTACGACCGCGAGGTGGAGCGCTACGGCGGCCCCGGGGCGATCGACGCCATGGAGCGCCTGTTCCAGGCCAACAGCGAGGTCTGCGCCGAACTGGTGGCGGCCCGGCGCCAGGGTGGCCTGCGGGTGGACGACGAGGTCCTGTGCGTCCTGGGCATGCACGCCCTCTACCGGGACTGGGGGCTCGACCCCCTGGAGCTGCTGCCCCCGCCCTCCGGCCGGCGGATCCCCGAGGCGGCTCGCAAGCACTTCCGGCGGGTCCAGCGGCAGTTGTGCGATCTGCTCGTCCCCTGGGACGCATACCCGGACGAGACCGCACGAATCAGCCGAGAATATGTAGAAGGTATAGTTTCCCGGCAGCAAGGGGTGCTGGCCGAAGTGAGTGACCAGGTACGCGCGTTGGCATCCGCGGGCCAGCTCGTGGGGGACGAACGGCAGATGTTGGCAAGTCTGGCGCACATGCACGCCAACCGGTTCCTGGGACTGGGGCAGGACCGCGAGCGGCTCTGCCACGACCTGTGGATCCTGGCCGCCGAGGCGATACGCCGGCGTCCCGCCGCGACCACCGCGGGCCGGGGAGACGGGCGATGACCGCTGCCGGCGAGGACGCGGTGCCGTCCGGGCGGCACTGGGCCCGGACGCTGCGCCTGCTGTGGCAGGTGAGCCCCACCCATATGACGGGCGTCGTCGCCACCACCGTACTGAGCGCCCTGGTGCCGGCCGCCTCCGTGCAGCTGACCACCCAGGCGGTGCAGAAGGTGGCCGACGCGGTCGCCGGTGACGCCGCCGCCGGACGCGCGGCCGTGGCCGCGGGCATCCTGCTGACCGTCGTCGCCCTCCTCGGCCACCTGTGCTCCACGGCCCAGAACTACCTCGAAGCGCTGCTGCAGTACCGCATGGCCAACGGGATCAACACCCGGATCATGGAGAAGGCCGTACGCCTGCGGCTGGAGCACTTCGAGGACTCGGGCACGTACGACAGCCTGCAGCTCGCCAACCGGGAGGCGGCCTACCGCCCCTACCAGCTCTTCACCCAGCTGATCTCGGTGATGTCCAGCGGGGTCACCCTGGTGTCGGTCGCCGTGGTCCTGCTGTCGTGGGACCCCTGGGTGGGCGTGGCCGTGCTGTGCGCACCCCTGCCCTCGGTCGGCGCCACCATGTTCTTCAGCCGGGTCACCTGGCAGGTGGAGAACGAGCGGTCCGCCGACCGCCGCCGCACCAACTACCTCCAGTACCTGGTCACCAACGACCGCACCTACAAGGAGACCCGGCTCTTCGGCCTCGGGGGCTTCTTCCTCGACCGCTACCGCGACCTGATCGGACGGTTCTACCAGGTCGACCGGTCCGTGGCGCGCCGGCAGTCCACGGCCAACGCCCTGCTGGGACTGCTCAGTGTCGCCGCGACCAGCGGTGCCGTCCTCTTCGCGATCAGCAGCACGATCGACAGCGGCACCATCGGGCAGCTCGCGGGCTACATGGCCGCCGTCACCGTGGTGCAGGGCTCCGCCCACGCGCTCTTCGCCGGCTTCGGCGAGCTGTACGAGCACAACCTGTTCCTGGGCAACCTCTTCTCGTTCCTGGACATCCCCGAGCGCGCCCTCACCTCCGGAACCAGGCCCTTCCCCGCACGGCTCGGCAAGGGCATCGAGTTCCGCGGGGTCACCTTCACCTACCCCGGTGGCACCGCTCCGGTCCTGGACCGCTTCGACCTCACCCTCGCCGCCGGCCGCTGCGTGGCGCTGGTCGGCCAGAACGGCGCCGGGAAGACGACCATCGTGAAGCTGCTCTCCCGGCTGTACGAGCCGGACAGCGGAACGATCCTCATCGACGGTCACCCGCTGGAGGAGTACGACCTCGACGAGCTGCGCTCCAACATCGGGGTCATCTTCCAGGACTTCGTCCAGTACGAGGAGTCCGCCCGCGCCAACATCGGCTACGCCAAGGTGACGGACCTCCAGGACGAGGAGGGCATCCGCCGTGCCGCCGCGCAGGCCGACGCGACCGGCTTCATCGACCGGCTGCCGCAGGGCCTGGACACCCAGCTCGGGCGCCTGTTCGAAGGCGGGCGCCAGCTCTCCGGCGGCCAGTGGCAGAAGGTCGCCCTGGCCCGGGCCTTCCTGCGCAACGCACCCGTGGTGGTGCTCGACGAGCCCACCGCCGCCATCGACGCGGCGGCGGAGGCCGAGATCTTCGAGAAGCTCCGGGAGATCTCGGGCCAGGCGACCACGCTGCTCATCGCCCACCGCTTCTCCACCGTCCGCGTGGCCGATCACATCGTGGTGATGGAGCGCGGCCGGGTGCTCGAAGAGGGCACCCACGTAGAGTTGATGGAACGGGAGGGCACCTACGCCGAGTTGTTCCGCCTTCAGGCCGCCGGATACCTGGACGAGCCGTCGGCGGATGCGAAGTGATCAGCTCCCCGTCAGTGATCCCCCCACACGAAGGCGAATCCACCATGCCCTCCGAGCACCACGACCAGCCCACGGCCAACTCCGCTGCCTCCAGGGCCGCCTGGATCACCGGCGGTGTGGTCCTCGTCGTCCTCGGCGTCGTCCTGATCCGCCTGACGCAGGTCTACGCCGACGACATGTCGCAGGACATCCGCTTCATCGCCACCCTGGGGATGCGCGCGGTGACCTTCCTGCTCATCGGCGGCGGAGCGTGGTGCCTCGTACGGGGCCGGAAGCGCACATGACGGGAGCCCCCCTGCTCCAGCTCGCGGGCGTACGCAAGACGTACGGCGAGCGCACGGTGCTGCACCCCCTCGACCTCACGCTGCGGCCCGGCGAGTGCGTCGCCCTGATGGGGCCGAACGGGTCCGGGAAGTCGACCCTGCTGCGGATCGCCATCGGCCGCGACCGGCCCAGCGAGGGCACCGTCACCTTCGACGGGAGCCCGCTGCACGAGGACGACCCGCGGGTCCGGGCCCGTATCGCCGTGGTCGCCGACGGCCCCTCGTTCTACCCGGACCTCACGGCCCGCCAGCACCTGCAGCTGGTGGCCGTGGCCCACGGGGCGGGCACCGGGGCCGCCGCCCTCGTGGACCACGCACTGGAACACACCCGCCTCACCCCGCAGGCGGACCTGAGGCCGTCCGCCCTCTCCTCCGGGCAGGCCCAGCAGCTCCTCCTCGCCGCCTCGCTGGTACGCCCCCGCGATCTGCTCGTCCTCGACGAGCCCGAACAGCGGCTGGACCCCGAGGCGCGCACCCGGCTCATGGACCACATCCGCCGGGAACGGCTCCGTGGCGTCGCGGTCGTGTTCGCCACCCACCACACGGAACTGGCCGAGGGCGCCGCCGACCGGGTGCTCGTCCTCGCGGACGGCCGTCTCGTCGACGAGGGGCCGCCCGGGAGCGTCCTGCGCGGGACCGCCCGATGACCCGAGTGCCCCCGGCCCCCACGGCGCAGGCCGCACCGGCGGCCGGCCGGACCGGGTGGCGGGACGCGACCGACGAGGCGTTCGCCCTGCTCCACGACGCCCGCCGGGCGCACCGCCTGCGCAAGCGCGGGGACACGGCTTTCCACCTCTACGTCGCCCTGCTCCTCACGGCCGTGTACCTCGTCCCCTTCGGAGCGATCGCCTACGGGGCCGCGGGCCGCCCGATGGAGCCCTGGGCCTCGTACGCGCGCGACGCCCTCCCCTGCGCGGGGACGGCGCTCGCCCTGGCCTGGCTCCGCGTCGTCGTGGGCGACGCCCGGTGGCGGGGCCCCGTCCTCCTGGACCCGGCCACCGTGGCCTGGCTGCTGCCCGCCCCCGTCGACCGGGGGCGGCTGCTGCGGCCCAGGCTCCGCCGAGCCGTCCTGCTGCACGCGACGGTGGCCGGGTTGCTGACCGCGGTGGCGGGGTACTTCCTGAACCTGGTGATCCTGGGCAGGCCCACGGCGGGCATCGCCCTCGCCGCGGCGGCCGCGGCCGCGTTCGGCGCGCTCACCGTCGGGACCGCCGGGCTGATCGTGTGCCGCGACGCCATCGCGCACGCGCGCCGGGCGGCCGCCGCACTGACCGCTCTGGCCGCCTCGGCGCTGCTCTGCGCGGTGCTGGACGCCCCGTCCTGGCTGCAGGCGGTCCTCCTGTGGTCGGGCCCGTGGGGCTGGGTGACCCAGTGTCTGGCCGCCGCGTCCGGCAGCCCGCCCGCGGGCTGGCCCGCGGCCGCGGCACTGCTCGCGGCCTGCGCCGCCTGGGTGGTCGGCCGGGCCGACCGGGCGGTCGCGGCCCTGCCCGTGGACGTCCTGTTCCGGCGGATCCGCTCGGCGACCTCGGTCTCCGCGGCGGTGCTCAGCGTGGACTTCCGGCTGGCCCGCCTGGCAGCCCGCCAGGCCGAGGCGGCCGGGCGCCCCTCCCGCCGGTCCGCGCTGCCCCCGCCGCGCCGCCCCGCCCTGATCGTTCCCTGGCGCACCGCGGTCGGCTGGCTCGACAGGCCGGCCCGTGCGGGATGGGCGGCCGTATGGCTGGCGGGCGCGTACACGGCGGTGACGCTCGCCCCCGCCGCCGAGGGCCTGGACCGGGTGGCGACCGTGCTGACGGCCCTGGCCGCCGGGTACGGCGCCGCCGTCGGGCTCCTGGAGGCGGCACGGTTGGACGGTGACGACGTGAACCGCTCCCGGGCGCTGCCCTGGCCGTTCCCAGGGATCATCCTGCGCCACGCGGTGCTGCCGCTCATGGTGCTCCTGCCGGCCGGCGGCGCCGCCTGCGCGCTGATCGCCGCACTCGCCCGGCCCGTACTGCCCGCGGTGCTGCTGCTGTGCTGCTTCCCCGCCCTCGTGGGCGCGGCGCTGGTCTCCGCCTGCCGCGGGACGCTGCCCCACGAACTCCTGGTCGGCGCCGACACGGCCATGGGGAACACCGCCGTGCTCCAGGTGGCCGTCTGGTACCTGCGCGGCCCGCTCGCGGCCTGCGTGGTGCTGTTCCCCGTCCTGACCTACGGCGTGCGCTACGCCGAAAGCGGTGCGCCGGGCCTGCTGGCGGGCTCCCTCCTGGGCGGCGGCCTGCTGCTCGGCACCACCGCTCTCACGGCCTGGGCCGGCGTGCGCGCCTGGTCCCACGTACGCGGCTGAGCCGCACCCCATGCCCCTGAGGAGCCCTGTGAAGTCCACGTCCCTGTTCGGATCCCTGTGCGCCGGAGCCCTGGCCTTCGGCCTGCTGGCCGGAGCGACGGCCCCCGCGTCCGCCGCGCCCCTCACGCCGGACGGCCCGTACGCCGGCCCGGCCTCGGAGGCCGCGGCGGTCGCGCTGATGCGGCGCCAGGAACCCCTGCTGGATGCCGCCCACCGGCTGCGGCAGGCGGGTGCGGCTTCCCTGCCCGGGTTCGCCGGCATCGCCGTCGACCCGGAGCGCGCCACCCTCCACCTGTATTGGCGCGGCCCCGTCCCGGAGCCGGTCCGGAGCGAGGTGCGCCACCTGCGGCGGCCTTCCGTCCGCATCGAGGTGGGCCGCCCGCCCTCCCCGCGGCCCGGCGGGACCGGCGAGGCCCCCAAGGCGTCGGCGGCCGCCGGTCCGGCGACCGGGACCACCGACCCCGCGCCCCGCCCGCCGGGCCGGGCGAACGACAGGTCACCCGTGTCCGGCGGGGCTCTGATCATCACCCAGGCCGAAACCTGCACGACCGGCTTCGGCGTGGTCAGCGAGGCGACCGGGAAGCGGCAGCTGCTCACCGCCGGTCACTGCGGCCCCGTCGGCAGCCCCTGGTTCAACGGGGACGGCGACTTCCTCGGCAACGCGGTGGCCCGCCACCCCGAGGCCGACGCCCTCGTCATCGACGCGGACAGCTCCGACCGGGTGTGGCACGGCGCCGTGACGGAGACCCTCGACGGCATCGACGACAGGGCCCGGCCGGTCACCGGGGCACGCACCCCCGAGGTCGGCCAGTACCTGTGCACCTCGGGCGCCGTCTCCGGGACCCACTGCGGCCTGCGCGTCACCCGGACCGGCGTGGTGCTGTCCATCGCGGGGACGGACGTTCCCGGCCAGATCGAGGCCGAACAGGTCGGCCACATCGCGTCAGCCGGCAACGGTGACAGCGGCGGACCGGTCTACTCTGCCACCACGGCCACGGGCCCCGTCCTGGCACACGGCATGATCACGGCCTACGACGGCCGGCAGACGACCCCCTGCTCCGGCGCCCCGACCGGCAACGGCCGCACCTGCTCGTGGCGGGTCTACTTCACGGACCTCACGGCGGTACTGAAGACCACGGGCACCCGGCTGCGGCCGTAGGTCTCCCATGCGGGTGACGACGGGGCTGTCCGGGCCGTCGGGGAAGAACTCGGCGCCGGCACGTGGTGGCACGGGCGGCGGCCGTCAGATCGCGGGCGGCTGGACGGAGTCTTCGGCCGCGCGGCGGTATTCGGCGTTGATGCGCTGGGCCTCCTCGAGCTGGTCCTCGAGGATGATGATGCGGCAGGCGGCTTCGATGGGAGTGCCCTGGTCGACGAGCTCCCGGGCCCGGGCGGCGATGCGCAGCTGGTACCGGGAGTAGCGGCGGTGGCCGCCCTCGGAGCGGAGCGGGGTGATCAGGCGGGCCTCGCCGATCGCGCGCAGGAAGCCCTGGGTGGTGCCGAGCATGGCGGCGGCCCGGCCCATGGTGTAGGCCGGATAGTCGTCGTCGTCGAGACGATCGTCGAACGATTCGTGTGCTGTCATCTGCACCTCTCCCGTGAAACGCGTTGAGGGGCCCTGGCGCCGTACGGCACCAGGGCCCCGAAGGAACTACTACACCATCTGTCGGCCCTGATAATGCGCCGACCCTGTGTTTCCGCCGACCCGGCCCAGATGGCGCCGGGAGTGCGGGGATCGCGGTTGCTTGACCGGAGACCACCTCACTATCGATGTCCTGCGGTACCCGGGCTCGATCCTTCGACCCGGGCGATCCTGATGGCGCTCGGTTCCTCCGTTCTTCCCTCTGGTGTGCTGACTTCACTGCGGCGGCTCCTGATCCTGCGAGCCACCCGGTGCGGTGATCAGCCCCGTCGCCGTCCTGCGTCCATCCTGGCTTCGAAGCTCCACCACCGCACCGTCCTGCGTACTGCAACTGCTGGTACTGCTCCTGGCAGTTCGCCTCTGCCAGGCCCTGCGGACTGTCGGGGTTACGAGAGAAACCATAGCCCCGAGGCCGCGAAAAATCTACCTCCGACACGATAGGTTTTTGTGTCTGGCGACGGTAGCCGGGCCTCTCTCGACGGGAGCGCGCTGTCGGTCAGGTGCCGGACTGGGCACCGAGCAGTGCGGAAGCCCGCTCGATCGGGCTCTGCGGCCCCGTGGGCCCGGTGGCCGAAAGAGCCGTACGGCAGGTGAACCCGAGCCGGGTCATGGCCCGCACCACCTCACTGGCGCTGAAGTCGCGCGGGTCCTGGCCGGTGACGACCCGGCCGACCTGCTTCGCGGGGTAGGTGCGGCGGCCGATGGTCACCGACGCGTCGGTGACCGGCTCGGGCCTGACGTCCTTCATCGAGGCGAGGACGCCGCTCTTGGTGAGGTCGAACGGGAATCGGGCGATGACACAGCGCATGAGGGCCTCACAGGAGGAAGGAGGAGGAAGGGGGAGGGGGAGCGGGGCTGGGCGAGGTGCGGCGGTTCAGCGCGTGAGGGCGAGGATGCCCACGGCGCTGCCTTCCTCGTCGACGACGGGAAGCGCGTCGAGCCTGCCCTGGAGCATGGCCCGTTCCGCGTCGGCCATCGTGGTCATGGGCGAGGGGAACGGCCCGGGGACGCCCAGGACGTCGCGCAGCCGTGCCGCGTCGGTCCAGGCAGCGCTGCCGCGGAGGGCGGCGAGCCGGGCGTGGCTGACCAGCCCGGTGCACAGGCCGTGCTCATCGCTGACGAGCAGCCGGTCGGTGCGGGCGCCGGCCATCACGGCCAGGGCCACTTCGACCGTCATGTCGTCACCGACCTGCGGGCCGGTCGCTTCCATGGCCTGGTCCACCGTCTGGTGCGAGGGGGTGGGGTCGTCGTCGCACGCGCGGGGCTGCATCCGGACCAGCGTCACAAGGTGCCTCCTGCTGAGATGTGCCAGTTTTCTGATCATGCGGCTCTCACGCCGCCCGGTCGGAGCCGCGTCCGCGCCGGGTCCGCGCGGACACGTCCCGCCTCGTACGCTCGCCGGCCGGCGGCGTGAGGACGACGGGCACGCCGGTGGGTGCCTGGGCTCCGGTGATGCGGTTCAGGGCTTCCTCGCCGGAGCGGACCCAGGTGGTCAGCGGGGTGATGCCCGTCGCCGCCATCAGGCGGGTCATGTCGCGCCGCTGGCCGGGGGTGACCAGGGTGACGACGCTGCCGGACTCCCCGGCGCGGGCGGTACGGCCGCCCCGGTGGAGGTAGTCCTTGGGGTCCGTCGGAGGGTCGACGTTCACGACGAGGTCGAGGTCGTCGACGTGGATGCCGCGCGCTGCCACGTTCGTCGCGACCAGCACCGTCACATGGCCGGTCTTGAACTGTGCGAGCGTCCGGGTGCGCTGCGGCTGCGACTTCCCGCCGTGCAGGGCGGCGGCGCGCACCCCGCTGTTCAGCAGGTCCTCGGTGAGGCGGTCGACGGCGTGCTTGGTGTCCAGGAACATGATCACCCGGCCCTCGCGCGCCGCGATCTCCGTCGTCGTCCGGTGCTTGTCGGCGGCGTGGACGTGCAGCACGTGGTGCTCCATCGTCGTCACCGCACCGGCGGAGGGGTCCACCGAGTGCACGACCGGGTCGGCCAGGTAGCGGTGGACCAACCGGTCGACGTTGCGGTCGAGGGTGGCGGAGAACAGCATCCGCTGCCCCCCGGGCCGCACCTGGTCCAGAAGTGCGGTGACCTGGGGCATGAACCCCATGTCGGCCATCTGGTCGGCTTCGTCGAGGACGGTGATGGCGACCTGGTCGAGCAGGCAGGCGCCCCGGTCGACGAGGTCCTGGAGCCGTCCGGGTGTGGCCACGACGACCTCCGCGCCTCCGCGCAGCACGCCGACCTGCCTGCGGAGGGGCGTGCCGCCGAAGACCGCGGTCATGCGCAGGTGCACGGCGCGGGCGTACGGGGCGAGGGAGTCGGTCACCTGCTGGGCCAGCTCGCGGGTGGGGACGAGGACGAGGGCGAGCGGGCGGCGCGGTTCGGCGCGCTGACCGGCGGTACGGGCCAGCAGGGCGAGGCCGAAGGCCAGGGTCTTTCCGGAGCCGGTGCGGCCACGGCCGAGTACGTCACGGCCCGCGAGGGTGTTGGGCAGCGTGGCCGCCTGGATGGGGAAGGGAACGGTCACGCCCTGCACGCCGAGGGCGGCCAACAGCCCCGCCGGCATGTCGAGGTCGGCGAAGGCGCCGGCGGCGGGCAGTGCCGGGGTGCGGGTCTCCGGCAGGGCGAACTCGCCTTTCAGCCCGCCGGGCCGGCGGCCGGGGCCCGCGTCGTGGCGGGGGGCGCCGGAACGGCTCGGTGTCGAGGTGCCCGGACGGCGGGGAGTGCGGTGGGAGCGGTCGTTCGTACGTGTGCGGTTCATCAGAACCTTCCCTGGCGCGGCACGTGTCAGGGAATTCCCGCGATCGAGACCAGGGCAGGGAATCACGAGAACGGCCGAATGAAATGCGGAGGCTGTACTGCCCGTCGTATTCCAGCGGAACCCGAGCCGCGACGGCGGCACGACAAGGCCGGAGATCTTACGATCCGGCTGACCTGGGGGCCGGGTGGGCGGCGGGCTGCACGTCATGTGCCCGTACGGGTGTATTACCCGTGAAACGCGTGCAGCTGGGGCCCGCACCCCGAAGGATGCGGGCCCCAGCTGCGAAACGCGGGTACGCGTCAGGCGAGAACGATGTTCTCAGCCGTCGGGCCCTTCTGGCCCTGCGCGATGTCGAAGGTGACCTTCTGGCCTTCCTGGAGCTCGCGGAAGCCCTGCGCGGAGATGTTGGAGTAGTGGGCGAACACGTCAGCCCCGCCACCGTCCTGCGCGATGAAGCCGAAGCCCTTTTCCGCGTTGAACCACTTCACGGTACCAGCAGCCATGTTTTTCTCCTTTGGGGCATTACGCCGGCGTCCGCACCGTGCGGGTGCCGTGTCGCCGCGATGATGCCCTGCCGGAATACAACCGGAAAATGAAGCGTTTTCGGCGCGGCGCGAGGCCGGTCGAATACGTTCGAAATTTTGGGTACCAAAACTGCAACTGGATCGACAGTAGCATGCTACGGAGGGTTTCGCCCGGTGAATTTCGCGGCGTGTGCGACAGCATAAAAATGCTGTGTGCGGTGCCCGGTAAATTCTGTGATGGCGGACGCAGATATCGAATCCTTGCGGCGGACCTCACCGGGGCAAACGAACAAGCCCCAGGTCGCTGACCTGGGGCTTGGCTGTGGAGCGGATGACGGGAATCGAACCCGCGCTACAAGCTTGGGAATCACCCGGCACTTAGCCTTCGAATGGGCTCTGACCTGCGGAAACGTTAGCCTGGCACCGCTTCTTCGCTGCCTCCTCGGCTCCCTTGTTGTCCGCTGCTGACCGCCCCTACTGGCACGTTGTGGCACGACGGCAGATCAGCCACGCCACTCGACCAGGACGAGAGTGGCATCGTCCGAGGTGGCTTCGCCGCGTGCCCGCTTGAGCGTGTGGGACAGGTCCCGTGCCACAGCGCGGACTCCTCGGTCCGCCTTCTCCAGCTGGTTCACCCAGTCGATGAGCTGGTCCTCGCCGAACTGTTCCTGCCCGCTCTCGTGCTCCTCGATCAGGCCGTCGGTGAAGTAGAGGACGCGGTCCCCCGGTTCGAGCATCACACTGCTGATCTGTGGCTGTGCTCCTCCGAAGCCGACGGGGAGGGTGGTGGGGCTGTCCAGGCGGCCCATGACACGGTGCTCGCGGATCAGGACGGGGGCGGGGTGTCCGGCGTTGACCCACTGCAGACGGCCGGTGGTCGTGTCCAGGCGCATCATCTGGGCGGTGACGAAGTGGTCGGGGGCGAACTGCTCGGCCACCGCCCGGTCCATGAAGAGGTAGATCTCGGACAGCTCGACACTGATGCGGCGGGCGTGCCTGTAGGCGCCGATGGCGACGGTGGCCATGGTGGCCGCGTTCAGGCCGTGGCCCATGGCGTCGATCACGGCGAGGTGGAAGGTGTCGCCGTTCAGGGCGTAGTCGAAGCTGTCGCCGGCGATGTCGTAGGCGGGTTCGAGGACTCCGGCGACGGCGACGCGCGGCATGGTCGTGGTCAGCGGAGGCAGGAGCGCCCACTGGATCTCCGCGGCGACGCTCATCGGCTCGCTGCGGCGGGTGCGGAAGAAAAGGTCGGTGTGGCCGTTCTTCGTCTGCAGCAGGTCGGCGACCAGCCCCGCGATCCTGCGCAGGATGCGGCGGTCGTCCTCGTCGACCGTGTCCAGGGTGACGGCCAGGACGCCGGCCTGGTCGCCGCCGTCGAGCAGCGGTAGGTGGACGCGTACCCCGTCGGCCAGCGCCAGCTCGACCGGGCGGGACGTGAGGAAACACCGGCCGGCCTCCGTGCCGTCGATGGACAGCGGCTCGCCGCCCGTCAGCCCTTCGGCGGACAGGGGGACCAGCCTCTGTTGCCCGTAGTCCTGGAGCAGGATCTGCGGATTCCTGCCCCCCAACCGGCCCACCGTCTGGGCGACGACCAGCCCGACCCGGTCGGGCGGCAGCTCGTGCGCCCGGTCCAGGATCGTTCCCAGGAGTCCCTCCCCGAAGCTCTCCGAGCGATCGGGTCGCCCGAGCCGTCCGACGGTCATCCCGTTGCCTCCAACCGAGCGGCGATGACCTCACCCGGGGTACGGGGCGGGTGCCGCGACCGCGCGGCGACCGGGTCCGGAGCGGCCCGCACCAAAGAGAGATGTGGCCTCCAGGATGCTTCTCGGCGGCAGGTCACGCCACCCGGCCACCGTGCGGGAACACCGGTTGCAGGTGGCCGGGCCTCCCTCTCCGGGCACGTTCGAGCCCGCCAGGTCCGGAGAGCGAACCCGGTTCAGTCGCCCTCTTCCCCCTCCTCCGCTTCCATGAGGCGGATGCCCTGGTGGGTGAGCGAGACCATCGCAGGTGTGTTTCCCGGCTCCCAGTCGACGGTGACCAGTCCCTCGCCCGCGAGGTAGGAGCAGGCGGCGGCGAGGTCCTGCTCCGGGATGCGCAGGTCGTGGCTGAGCGCGGCTCCGGTGACGCCGAGCAGGCGGTTGCCTTCGGCCGCCGTGTAGAGGGCCTGGAGGATCTGTCGGCGGTACCGCTGCCGCTCGTGGAGTGTCGCCATGGCCGCGTGATCCTGTCGTCGTGTGTTGTCGTTCGTAGGTGGTGAGCCAGGTGCGAGCGGGTCCGGCGGCGGTCTCGGTGTCGACGGTGAGGTGGAGCCGTGTGCCGCCGCCCGGCGCGGGGTAGCTGCGCTGCTCCGTCCCGGCGAAGCACCGGCGGCGGCGTGTGCCCCCTGCGGCAGTGGTGCGTTCTCGGTGGGGTCTGAGGTCAGGCAGGTCAGGGCCAGGTGCCCGTAGGCCGGCGATCGGCCATCCGTTCGGGTGTCCTGGGGTGGCTGTGGCCGGGGGGACGGCTGAGGGAGGTGTAGGGGTCGCTGAAGTGGCGGGCCGCTATGCGTGCGTCGTGCTGGGCGTTGAGCCGGTGGATCAAGCGTGTGCCGAGCGCGATCAGAAGTGCGCCTGCCAACAGCGTGATCACGATCTCCATGTCGTCACCCGCATGTTCCCGGGCAGGGGGATCATCCGCGCGCCGACGACTGGGGGCGCCGCTGGGTGCGGCTGCGGCGCCGGGGCGGCCCCGCCGTCGTTCTCCCAGGCGTCTTCGCTGCTCCGCGCCGCGCGCATACGGCGGCCGGTCGTGGCTTCGTCGGACATGAGCGCGCCCGCTGTGAGGACGCTGCCGGGGAGTGCGGCGGCACTCATCAGCCGGCCCGCGGAGGTGTGTTCCGTGTCGGGCGGAATCACGAGCAGGTCGCAGCGGCCGGTCGTGTAGGACAGCAAGATGATCTTGTCCGGGTCCTGCTCGGTGAACCAGCCCACGTGCAGGGCGTGGCCGGTGACGGCGACCTTGTGCGGGACGACGGGCCAGTGGCCTGGATTCACCAGGACGCGGGTGATGCGGCCCCAGCGTTCTTCGAGGGCGTCGGCCAACGCCGGCAGCTCGGCTGCCAGGTCGCGTGAACGGGGCCACCAGGCGCCATCGAGCCGACCGGCGAGCGTGGTCTTCGGGGTGAGCGACAAGCGCGCCGGAAGTCCTGGGGTGAGGGCGCGGTTCCCTGTCCTGTGGAGCGTGGTGGTCATGGCGAACCTGCCCCCGGATTGCCCGTCGGCAGCCCGGTTTTTCGTGTTCCCCGGAAATGACACCTGCGTGGAAGCTGGTGCTCGAAGTACTTCCGGTACTTCCAGCGTACGTCTGATCAGTCCATTTCCGACCTGATACGGGGAGGGGCTTCCGGTTCGAACGAATGAGTGTGCGGTGACGGGCGGACCTGCGGGAGCCGGCGTTACCGTGAGATGACGGCACAGTCGCCCCGCCGGCGGCCTGTCGCCCCTCAGGGGCGGCCGTGGCGGGCCGCGGCGCCACATCCACAGACGAGCGGATCCACCATGGCCGACTCCGACATCCCGCCCCCCTTGCTCCTGCCGGACGAGATCCACCAGGCGGTGCGCCCCGGTACGGCTCTGCTCCGGCTGGAGACGACGCACTCCCGGCAGGGCGTCCTCGACGGGGCATGGTGGCCGCGCACCCGCGATGTGGAGCGGGAGGTTCCCGCGCTGGTGGCAGCCCTGACCGAACACCTCGGACCCATCACCCGGGTCGGCCTGGACGCCACCGCGTGGAACGAGATTCCGACCCGGCTGGTCATCGACGACCGGGTCGTCCACCTCGACTCCTTCCCCGTCGGAGACGACACCGTCCTGATCACCCGCGGCGACAAGGACCACTTCGCGCTGATGGTGGTGCCGCCGGACACGGAGCCCGATGCCGCCCGCTCGGCCATGGCCCGCGCGGTCCACGCCGACAACATCACCGAGGCCACCGAGCTCCTCGTCGCCGCGCTTCCCCCACCGGCGACCGAAGAGGGAGGAAAGGCATGATCCAGACGGCGGACATCCGCGAGTGGCCCAACCAGGCCGTGATGGACCCCGGCGGTCACAAGATCGGCGAACTGGAATCCGTCTACGTCGACACCAGCACCGGCGAACCGGGGCGACGGTGGGGCCGGGGTACGTGCGCGTCGCCCACGACAGGAAACTGGTGAAACGGAGCCCCTCTATCGGCATGGACGGTGTCCTGCCCTTCGAGGACGAGGAAGCCGTCTTCCGCCACTACGGCCTCGCCTACCGACCTGGTGCGAACGGTGAACGGCAACTGGCCCGTCGCGCTCGGCCGGCCGTCTAGCGGCCGAGGAACCTCTCGACCGCCGTCGCCAGGGCCTGCGGACTTTCGTCGGGGGCGAAGTGACCGGCGTCGTCGAGGACCTCGAGCTCGGCGTTCGGATACCACTGCAGCCACGTGGATCGCATGGTGTCGGGGCCCATCGCCGGGTCGCTCGCACCGGCCACTACAAGCACTGGCGTCGCGTTTCCCTTGACCAGCTCGTGGATGTCGGGGCCGCGCGTCCAGGATTCGAGGTACGCGCGCAGGGCCGCCTGCGAGGAGTGTTCCGAGCCGTTCACCCTGGCGTCCAGCCACGCGTCGTCGTGCCGACTGCCGGTGAGGGCATCGAAGATCGTCCTGCGGTTGCCGGAATCCTCCACGGCCCCGCTGAACAGCTCCCACATCTCCCCTTCGAGCGGGAACCCGGACGCGGGCACGGGCGAGATGCCGATGATCGAGCGGATCCGTGAGGGGGCGTCCAGCAACAACTGCTGGGCCGCCTTGCCGCCCATGGAGTGACCGATGACCGAGAAGGTGTCCCAGCCGAGGTCGTCGGCCACGGCGAGGACGTCCGCCGCGACCTCCTCCATCGTGTATGTGCCGGGGGTGTCCATCGCCTCGCCGTACCCACGGCAGTCCACGAACGCGTAGCTGAACGCGCCTCCGTCCAGGTGCGGCCGCAGATGACCGAAACTCGACCTGTCGCTGAGCCAGTGGTGGAGTGCGATGACCTGCTCCGGACCGCTGCCCTGTACCTCGTACGGAATGACGTTTCCTGCTCCACGGTTTGCCACGATGTTGGGTCTCCCCTGTCGGGCCCGGCCCGGAATCCCGCCGGCCGGAGGCTTCGCCCCAACGGCGTATCCCAGTCAACGGTGATCAGCCCTGCGTCCGCCAGGTAGGTGCAGGCGGCGGCCAGATCCCGTTCCGGCACGTGGAGGTCGCGCCGCAGCTGCGCTCCGGTGACGCCGAGGAGGCGGTTTCCCTCGACGGCTGCGTACAGGACCCGGAGCACCTGTTCGGTGGGGCTTGCGTTCACGTCGGCCGGGCGCCGGGCGTGTGGGCGAGTCGTGCGCTGGTCAGAGCCCCTCGTCGTGCAGGTCCTCTTCGCGCAGCAGGTCGTCCTCACGGCGGCGCGAGGTCTCCTCCGGGCCGGGCTTCTGTCCCTTCTCGCGGGACGACTTACCCGGCCGGGGCCGCGCGGGGTCTCCGGAGCGATGGTGCTCCTGCGCCTCGTGGCCCTTGCCTGGTTCCTGACGCTTGTCCTGCCTACCGTCCATGACGGCGACTCCTCTTGATGACGGGGTGCGGATTCCTCTCGGATCACGCTGACACGCACAGCGACAGCCCGCATCATGTCGACTGCGAAGCGAGGCGGACGGAGGACGCCCCTCCCCCATGGGCAGCGCCGAAAGGCCGGGCATCCTTCCAGCGCCGAGGAGTACGCGATCCGCCCCCCGCCCGTCGGCCTCAGCGTGAAAGGCGACTGACCGGACGGCGGCCGTCGGCGGTCTGGACAACGAAGAAGGCCCAGGTCTCTGACCAGGGCCTTCGTCCAAGAGCGGATGACGGGAATCGAACCCGCGCTATAAGCTTGGGAAGCTCATGTTCTACCATTAAACTACATCCGCGTGGAGGGCCAGCTGCCTGGCTCCCTACCGTTGCACACTGTACCCCATGATCGACCCCCGGTGAATCCGCCCGCGGGGTCGCCGTCTTCCGGGTGGGGTACCAGGCGTCATGCGGGCGGGAGTTGGGGCGTACCTTGGGGGTGCGGAGCGGCGGCTGGAGTGGGTCTCGTTCATCCCCTAATGTGGCGATTCATCGCAGTACGGCTCGTTGGGGAAAGGGACTCGATGGAGCGCACAGTCGTCCGTTGTGCCGAAGGGCACGTTTTCAGCACCGCCTCCTTCCCGCTGCAGCACCTCGGTGCCGGCCGGATCGGACCGGGGCGGCTGCTGCGGTGTCCGCGGTGCGCGCGGCTGAGGCACGCGGTGCCCGTGGGCGGCATCAAGCGGTAGGGCCGTCACGCACGGCTTCCGGGGCGCGCGGGCCCGCTCTCGATTGGGGGCGGCCCGCGCGCTCTGCGTATCCTCGGGACGTGCTTCTCTCCGACAAAGACATCCGGGCCGAGATCGACAGCGGACGGGTTCGCATCGACCCCTTCGACGAGTCGATGGTGCAGCCCTCCAGCATCGACGTACGGCTCGACCGGTTCTTCCGGGTCTTCGAGAACCACCGCTACGCGCACATCGACCCCGCCGTCGAGCAGCCCGACCTGACCCGCATGGTCGAGCCCGAGGGGGACGAGGCCTTCATCCTGCACCCGGGTGAGTTCGTCCTCGCCTCGACGTACGAGGTCATCTCGCTGCCCGAGGACATCGCCTCCAGACTGGAGGGGAAGTCCAGCCTGGGCCGCCTGGGTCTGGTGACGCATTCGACGGCCGGGTTCATCGACCCCGGGTTCTCGGGCCACGTGACCCTGGAGCTGTCCAACCTGGCCACCCTGCCGATCAAGCTCTGGCCGGGGATGAAGATCGGGCAGCTGTGCATGTTCCGCCTCAGCTCGCCCGCGGAGTTCCCGTACGGCAGCGAACGGTACGGCTCCAGGTACCAGGGGCAGCGCGGGCCGACCGCCTCGCGCTCCTTCCAGAACTTCCACCGCACCCAGGTGAGGCACGAGGCATGAGCGACGTACGCGAGACCCTGACCTACGAGGCGTTCGGCAGCGCCATCCGCGAGCTGGCGCAGACCATCGCCGCCGACGGCTACGAGCCGGACATCATCCTCAGCATCGCCCGGGGCGGGGTGTTCGTCGCGGGCGGTCTGGCCTACGCGCTGGACTGCAAGAACATCCACCTCGTGAACGTCGAGTTCTACACCGGCGTGGGCACCACGCTGGAGATGCCGGTCATGCTGGCGCCGGTGCCCGAGGCGATCGACTTCACCGACAAGAAGGTCCTCATCGCCGATGACGTGGCCGACACCGGGAAGACGCTCAAGCTCGTCCACGACTTCTGCCTGGGCCACGTCGCCGAGGTGCGCTCCGCGGTGATCTACGAGAAGTCGCACTCGCTGGTGAAGTGCGAGTACGTGTGGAAGAAGACCGACGACTGGATCGAGTTCCCGTGGTCCACGGAGCCGCCGGTGGTCAAGCGCGAGGGGCAGATCCTCGACGCCTGAGGTGGTCGAGGGCAACGGGAAGGGCCCGCCGCGCTGGTGCGCGGCGGGCCCTTCCGCGTGTCGTCAGAGGGTGCCGAGCTTGATCATCGACAGCAGGGCGACCAGCTGGATCGCGGACGCGCCCAGCGCCTTCTGCCAGGGCAGGTCGTGGGACTTGCTGACCATCGAGGTGAACAGCGCGCCGGCCGCCAGCCAGGTCACCCACCCCAGGACCTGGACGACCATGTTGTCGCCGCTGAGGAACACCGCCACCAGCAGGCGCGGCGCGTCCGTGATGGACATGACCAGCATCGACAGGCCCACGGTCGGCTGCCACGCCCCGTCGCCGCCCAGCTGGCGCGCCAGCGTGTGGGTGACGGCGCCCAGGATGAGGCCGCAGATGACGAAGGCCACGCCCGTGCTCAGGACGATCGGGACCACCTGGGTGAGGGTCGCCTTGATCACGTCCTCGCGGGCCTTGTCGAAGCCGAAGACCGCGAGCATGCCGTAGATGAAGGTGACCGTGAGCGCGGGGCCCCAGACGGCGTAGTCACGCATCTGCAGGAACGTCGGCCCGGGCCGCAGCACGATGCCGCGCAGCAGGTCCTTCCAGTGCAGGCGCGGCCCGGAGGGGGCGGGGGCCGCGGCGCCCGCGTGGTAGGCCGTGGCCTGGCCGTACGGGTCCTCGCCGACGGAGAAGGCCTGGGTGTGGCCCGGGTCGTCCGCGTACGAGGGCTCGTGCGGGGCGGCGTGGTGCGGCGGCTGCTGGTGGTGGCCGCCGTGGGCACCGCCGCCGTACGGGTCGAAGTACTCGGGCTCCCCGTGGCCGCCGGTGCTCCCGCCCGGCTGCGGCCAGTGCTGCTGTGGCGGCGGACCGCCGGCGGGCGGGTACGGCTGATGGCCGTACGGTGCCTGCGGCTGCGCCTGGGGCGCCTGCTGCTGACCGTACGGCTGCTGCTGCCGCGGTGCGTGCGGGGGTTGTTGCGGGGGGCGGTTGTCGTCCCGGCCCCGTCCGATCCTGAATCCAGCCACGTGATCGAAAGTACCTGCTCGCGCGGGCGGCCGGGGCCGGGGCGGTGGAAACGGGGCCTTTGCGGCTGAGCTGTGACATCCCCTAGGGGGAGTCCGGGTGGGTACCCGCAGTACCCCGCTGCTGGGCGAACGACGACGGCCGGCCCCCTGGGAGGGGACCGGCCGTCGTCGTTCCGGTGCTACCGGGCTACCGGCGGTGCCTACTTGGCGCCGTCGGCCTTCGCGTCCGCCGCCTCGGCAGCGGCCTTGGCGTCCGCACCCGAGTCGGCCTCGGCCGGCGCCTCCGCCTCGCCTTCCGCCGTGACGTCCGACACCTCGGGCTTCGCGGCGTCCTCGGCGACCTCGGCCTTGACCTCCGCTTCCGTGGCCTTGGCGTCCGCAGCCGTGCCGGCCGCGTCCGCCGCGTCGGCCTCGGTCTCGGCCGGGGCCTTTGCTTCGGTTTCCGCCTCGGCCTCGGGCTTGGCTTCCGCCTCGGCCTTCGCTTCGGCGTCTGCCTTCGCCTTGGCCTCAGCCTCAGCCTTGGCCTTCGCTTCCGCCTCAGCCGTGGCCTTGGCCTCAGCCTCAGCCTTGGCCTTCGCTTCCGCCTCAGCCGTGGCCTTGGCTTCCGCTTCGGCGGCGGCCTTCGCTTCGGCGTCGGCCTTGGCCTTGGCTTCCGCCTCGGCGGCGGCCTTCGCTTCCGCCTCGGCGGCTGCGGCCGCTGCGGCCAGTTCCTCCTCCGTCGGTTCCGGGGCCTTCACCGATTCCAGCAGGAGCTGGGCGACGTCGACGACCTGGACGGATTCCTTGGCCTGGCCGTCGTTCTTCTTGCCGTTGACCGAGTCGGTCAGCATGACCAGGCAGAACGGGCAGGCGGTGGAGACGATGTCCGGGTTGAGGGACAGGGCCTCGTCCACGCGCTCGTTGTTGATGCGCTTGCCGATCCGCTCCTCCATCCACATCCGCGCACCGCCGGCGCCGCAGCAGAAGCCGCGTTCCTTGTGGCGGTGCATCTCCTGCTGGCGCAGGCCCGGGACGGCGGACATGATCTCGCGCGGCGGCGTGTAGACCTTGTTGTGTCGGCCCAGGTAGCAGGGGTCGTGGTACGTGATCAGGCCCTCGACCGGGGTGACCGGCGTCAGCCGGCCCTCGTCGATGAGGTGCTGGAGCAGCTGGGTGTGGTGGATGACCTCGTACTCGCCGCCCAGCTGCGGGTACTCGTTGGCGATGGTGTTGAAGCAGTGCGGGCAGGTCGAGACGATCCGCTTCGCCGACTTCGGCTTCTTCGTCGACGCGTCCTCGTCGTCCTCGCCGAACGCCATGTTCAGCATCGCGACGTTCTCCTGGCCCAGCTGCTGGAACAGCGGCTCGTTGCCCAGGCGGCGCGGGGAGTCACCGGTGCACTTCTCCTCGCCGCCCATGATCGCGAACTTCACGCCCGCGATGTTCAGCAGCTCGGCGAAGGCCTTCGTCGTCTTCTTCGCGCGGTCCTCCAGGGCGCCCGCGCAGCCGACCCAGTACAGGTAGTCGAACTCGGTGAGGTCCTCGGCGTCCTTGCCGATGATCGGGACCTCGAAGTCGACCTCCTTGGTCCACTCGACCCGCTGCTTCTTGGCGAGGCCCCAGGGGTTGCCCTTCTTCTCCAGGTTCTTGAGCATCGTGCCCGCCTCGGACGGGAACGCGGACTCGATCATGACCTGGTAGCGGCGCATGTCGACGATGTGGTCGATGTGCTCGATGTCGACGGGGCACTGCTCCACGCACGCGCCGCAGGTGGTGCAGGACCACAGCACGTCGGGGTCGATGACGCCGTTCTCCTCGACGGTGCCGATGAGCGGGCGCTCGGCCTCGGCGAGCGCGGCGGCGGGGACGTCGGCGAGCTGCTCGGCGGTGGCCTTCTCCTCGCCCTCCATGGTCTTGCCGCCGCCCGCGAGCAGGTACGGGGCCTTGGCGTGCGCGTGGTCGCGCAGCGACATGATCAGGAGCTTGGGGGAGAGGGGCTTGCCGGTGTTCCAGGCGGGGCACTGCGACTGGCAGCGGCCGCACTCGGTGCAGGTGGAGAAGTCGAGGATGCCCTTCCAGGAGAACTGCTCGACCTGGGAGACGCCGAAGACGTCGTCCTCGCCCGGGTCCTCGAAGTCGATCTCCTTGCCGCCGCTGGTCATCGGCTGCAGGGCGCCGAGCGCGGTCGCGCCGTCCGCGTTGCGCTTGAACCAGATGTTCGGGAACGCGAGGAAGCGGTGCCAGGCCACACCCATGTTGGTGTTGAGGCTGATGGTGATCGCCCACGTCATGGTCACGCCGAGCTTGACCATCGCGAAGAAGTACACGAGGTTCTGGAGCGTGCCCAGGCTCAGCCCCTTGAAGGCCAGCACCAGCGGGTACGAGGCCCAGTACGACGCCTCGTAGCCCTCCACGTGGTGGATGGCGCCTTCGAGACCGCGCAGGGACATGATGCAGATGCCGATGACGAGGATGACGTACTCGACGAAGTACGCCTGCCATGCCTTCGAGCCGGCGAAGCGCGACTTGCGACCGGCCCTCGAGGGCAGGTTCAGCAGCCGGATCGCGATCAGGACGACGATGCCGAGCGTCGTCCCCAGCGCGATGAACTCGGTGTAGAGCTCGTACGGCAGGAAGCCGCCCAGCACCGGCAGCACCCAGTCGGCCTTGAACAGCTGGCCGTAGGCGGTGACGATCGTCAGGCCGAGGGTGAGGAAGCCGACCGCGACGAACCAGTGCGCGACGCCGACGACGCCCCAGCGGTTCATACGGGTGTGGCCGACGAACTCCTTGGCCAGGGTGACGCTCCGGGCGGCCGGATCGTCGGTGCGGCTGCCCGCGGGGACGGGTTGGCCGATCTTCACGAAGCGGTAGATCTGCGCCACGGCTCGGGCGATCAGCGCGACGCCGACCACGGTCAGGACCAGCGACACGATGATCGCGGCGAGTTGCATGGAGGGGCTCCTCGGGCGGGGACTTACTAAGCGGTAACTTATTGAGTCAAGGCTTGAGGTTACCCATTTCCCGCGCCGCACTGTAGGTGAGTGGGCGGTGATCTGTGTCGCTCAGGCGCGCCTCCGTTCGTAGGCGACCCGAGGGGTCTTCGCGAGGATCGCGAGGTCCATCCCCAGCCAGTGGCTCTCCACATAGTGCCGGTCCAGCAGGGGCATCTCCTCCCAGGGGAGGTCGGAGCGGGCGCTGACCTGCCACAATCCGGTCATTCCGGGGCGTACGAGCAGGCGTTCGGGGTGGTCCGTACGGGGCTCGGGGCGCGGCCCGACCAGCGACATCTCGCCCCGCAGCACGTTCAGCAGCTGGGGCAGCCCGTCCAGGGCGCACCGCCGTACCCAGGTCCCGGGGCGGCCGGCCCCCTCGGTGCGCAGCCGCCAGGTGCGGAAGGGGCGGCCGCCCAGGCCGAGCGCGGGCTCCCGTACGAGGACGTCGGCGCGGGTGGCCCCGTACAGGGCGGCGGCCGCCAGGAGGAGGGGGGCCGCGCAGAGGAGGGCCAGGGGGACCGCGCCGATCAGGTCGCAGACCCGCTTGGCCGGGGGCCTGGCCGGCCATCGCAGCCGGATCCGGAGGCTGGGCACCCGTAGCCAGTCCGGCCGGGCGGGTGGGGTGAGGTGCAGGTGCATGCCGGGCACGCTGCCGGAACCCCGTCCGCCCGGCGGGCGCGCCGCGCGGCTCCGGCCGTCCTGGGAACCCGTTCGGGTGCCGCGCCGGGGTCTGGGGCTCCGCCCCCGACCCCGGTCAAGCCACCCTGAGCCTAAGCAACACCTAAAGGTTGAGCCAACCCGGCTCACCTCTGTTGACGCCGGCGCAGCGTTCGGGCATCCTTGAGTCTGTTCCACTCAAGTCAGCTGGAGGAATCGAAATGGCACGTGCGGTCGGCATCGACCTGGGCACCACTAACTCCGTCGTCAGCGTTCTCGAAGGCGGCGAGCCCACCGTCATCACCAACGCCGAGGGTGCCAGGACCACGCCGTCCGTCGTCGCCTTCGCCAAGAACGGCGAGGTCCTCGTCGGCGAGGTGGCCAAGCGCCAGGCGGTCACGAACGTTGACCGGACCATCCGCTCCGTCAAGCGCCACATGGGCACTGACTGGAAGATCAACCTGGATGGCAAGGACTTCAACCCGCAGCAGATGAGCGCCTTCATCCTGCAGAAGCTGAAGCGCGACGCCGAGGCGTACCTGGGCGAGAAGGTCACGGACGCGGTCATCACCGTCCCGGCCTACTTCAACGACTCCGAGCGCCAGGCGACGAAGGAGGCCGGCGAGATCGCGGGCCTCAACGTCCTGCGCATCGTCAACGAGCCGACGGCCGCCGCCCTGGCCTACGGTCTCGACAAGGACGACCAGACCATTCTCGTCTTCGACCTCGGCGGCGGCACCTTCGATGTGTCCCTCCTCGAGATCGGTGACGGTGTCGTCGAGGTCAAGGCCACCAACGGTGACAACCACCTCGGTGGCGACGACTGGGACCAGCGCGTCGTCGACTACCTGGTGAAGCAGTTCGCCAACGGCCACGGCGTCGACCTGTCCAAGGACAAGATGGCGCTCCAGCGTCTGCGCGAGGCCGCCGAGAAGGCGAAGATCGAGCTGTCGTCGTCCACCGAGACGACCATCAACCTGCCGTACATCACGGCCTCCGCCGAGGGCCCGCTGCACCTGGACGAGAAGCTCACGCGCTCGCAGTTCCAGCAGCTCACCGCGGACCTGCTCGACCGCTGCAAGACCCCGTTCCACAACGTCATCAAGGACGCCGGCATCAGCCTGTCCGAGATCGACCACGTGGTCCTGGTCGGCGGCTCCACCCGCATGCCGGCCGTCGCCGAGCTCGTCAAGGAGCTCACCGGCGGTCAGGACGCCAACAAGGGCGTCAACCCGGACGAGGTCGTCGCCATCGGCGCCACCCTCCAGGCCGGTGTCCTCAAGGGTGAGGTCAAGGACGTCCTGCTCCTCGACGTGACCCCGCTGTCCCTCGGCATCGAGACCAAGGGCGGCATCATGACCAAGCTCATCGAGCGCAACACGACCATCCCGACCAAGCGGTCGGAGATCTTCACGACGGCCGAGGACAACCAGCCGTCCGTGCAGATCCAGGTCTACCAGGGCGAGCGCGAGATCGCGGCGTACAACAAGAAGCTCGGCATGTTCGAGCTGACGGGCCTGCCGCCGGCCCCGCGCGGCGTCCCGCAGATCGAGGTCTCCTTCGACATCGACGCCAACGGCATCATGCACGTCACGGCCAAGGACCTCGGCACGGGCAAGGAGCAGAAGATGACCGTCACCGGCGGCTCTTCGCTCGGCAAGGACGAGGTCGACCGCATGCGCCAGGAGGCCGAGCAGTACGCGGAGGAGGACCACCGCCGCCGCGAGGCCGCCGAGTCCCGCAACCAGGGCGAGCAGCTCGTCTACCAGACGGAGAAGTTCCTCGCGGACAACGCGGAGAAGGTCCCGGCCGAGGTCAAGACCGAGGTCGAGACGGCCGTCACCGAGCTGAAGGACAAGCTCAAGGGCGACGACACCGCCGAGATCCGCACCGCCACCGAGAAGCTCGCCGCGGTCAGCCAGAAGCTGGGCCAGGCCATCTACGCCGACGCGCAGGCCGCCCAGGCCGCCGGCGGTGCCGGTGACGCGGGCCAGGCCAAGGCCGATGACGACGTGGTCGACGCCGAGATCGTCGACGAGGACAAGCCGAAGGGCGGCCAGGCCTGATGTCGGAGGAGACCCCGGGCTTCGACGAGAAGCCCGAAGTCCCCACCGGCGCGGACGACGCCGAGCCGAAGGCCGCCGACTCCTCCGAGGAGAAGGAGGCGGCCCCGGCCGGGGACGCAGCTCAGGATGTTGCCCTCCTGGCGCAGCTGGACCAGGCCCGTACCGCGCTCAGCGAGCGCACCGCGGACCTCCAGAGGCTCCAGGCCGAGTACCAGAACTACCGCCGCCGCGTGGAGCGGGACCGGGTCGCCGTCAAGGAGATCGCGGTCGCGAACCTGCTGTCGGAGCTCCTCCCGACCCTGGACGACATCGGCCGGGCCCGGGAGCACGGCGAGGTGGTGGGCGGTTTCAAGTCCGTCGCCGAGTCGCTGGAGACGGCCGCCGCCAAGATGGGGCTGCAGCAGTTCGGCAAGGAGGGCGAGCCCTTCGACCCGACGATCCACGAGGCCCTGATGCACTCGTACGCGCCGGACGTCACCGAGACGACCTGCGTGGCGATCCTGCAGCCGGGGTACCGGATCGGCGAGCGCACGATCCGCCCCGCGCGGGTCGCGGTGGCCGAGCCCCAGCCGGGCGCGGCCCCCGCGGGGAAGTCCGAGTCCGCCGACGGCGACACGCCGTCCGACAAGGACACGGATGCCCCCGACAAGGGCTGACGCACACCATGTAGGAATCCGGGAGGAGGGTCACCGGGGATGAGCACGAAGGACTTCGTCGAGAAGGACTACTACAAGGTCCTCGGTGTCCCGAAGGACGCCACCGAGGCCGAGATCAAGAAGGCGTACCGGAAGCTCGCCCGCGAGTTCCACCCGGACGCCAACAAGGGCGACGCCTCGGCCGAGGAGCGCTTCAAGGAGATCTCCGAGGCGAACGACATCCTCGGCGACGCCAAGAAGCGCAAGGAGTACGACGAGGCCCGCGCCCTGTTCGGCAACGGGGGCTTCCGCCCCGGTCCGGGCGGGGGCGGCTCGTTCAACTTCGACCTGGGCGACCTCTTCGGGGGCGCCCAGGGCGGCGGCGGCCAGGGCGGCTTCGGCGGTGGCCTGGGCGACGTCTTCGGCGGCCTGTTCAACCGCGGCGCCGGCGCCGGTGCGGGCACCCGCACCCAGCCGCGCCGCGGCCAGGACATCGAGTCCGAGGTCACGCTCTCCTTCACGGAGGCCGTGGACGGGGCGACGGTCCCGCTGCGGATGTCCTCGCAGTCCCCCTGCAAGGCATGCTCGGGCACCGGCGACAAGAACGGCACCCCCCGGGTGTGCCCGACCTGCGTCGGCACCGGACAGGTCTCCCGCGGCAGCGGCGGCGGCTTCTCGCTGACCGACCCCTGCGCGGACTGCAAGGGCCGCGGGCTGATCGCGGAGAACCCCTGCGAGGTCTGCAAGGGCAGCGGGCGCGCCAAGTCCTCCCGGACCATGCAGGTCCGGATCCCGGCGGGCGTCTCCGACGGCCAGCGGATCCGGCTGCGCGGCAAGGGCGCCCCGGGCGAGCGCGGCGGCCCGGCGGGCGACCTCTACGTCGTCGTGCACGTCGGGACGCACCCGGTGTTCGGCCGCAAGGGCGACAACCTCACGGTGACCGTGCCCGTCACGTTCACGGAGGCGGCCCTGGGCGCCGAGATCAAGGTCCCGACCCTGGGCGGCCCGCCGGTCACGCTGAAGCTGCCCCCGGGCACCCCGACGGGCCGTACGATGCGGGCCCGCGGCAAGGGTGCGGTCCGCAAGGACGGCACCCGCGGCGACCTGCTCGTCACGGTCGAGGTCGCGGTACCGGCGGAACTGTCCGACAAGGCCCGCGAGGCCCTGGAGATGTACCGGGACGCCACCGGGTCCGAGGACCCGCGCGCTCTGCTGTTCGAGTCCGCGAAGGGAGCTTGACATGGAAGGCCGCCGGCGACAGACCCGTTTCGGTGACGGGGCGTACCAGTTGACCGACGAGACCCCGGTCTACGTGATCTCGGTGGCCGCCCAGCTCTCGGGACTGCACCCGCAGACCCTCCGCCAGTACGACCGCCTCGGCCTGGTCTCCCCGGACCGCACGGCCGGGCGCGGCCGGCGCTACTCGGCCCGGGACATCGAGCTGCTGCGCACCGTGCAGCAGCTGTCCCAGGACGAGGGCATCAACCTGGCGGGCATCAAGCGGATCATCGAACTGGAGAACCAGGTGGCCGCGCTCCAGCAGCGCGTCGCCGAGCTGTCCGCCGCGGTGGACGGGGCGGCCGCCGCCCTCCAGGCCCGCGAGGCCGCGGTGCACGCCTCGTACCGCCGCGACCTGGTCCCGTACCAGTCGCCGCAGCCGGGCAGCGCCCTGGTCGTCTGGCGCCCCAAGCGCCCGATGGACTGACGCACCGGCCGGCCGTACGTCCGAAGGCCCCGTCCGGCCCCCTCGCGGGGGCCCGGCGGGGCCCGGCCGTACGTCCGAAGGCCCCGTCCGGCCCCCTCGCGGGGGCCCGGCGGGGCCTTCGGCATATCCCACGGGGGATTTCCTCAGCGGGGCGCGGCGAGCCCCTCAGCGGGCCCCTGGCAGCCCGTGGCCGCCTCCCCGTCGCTCCCGCTGTGCAGGATGCCGGACTGGGCGATGAGGTAGCCCAGCTGGGCCCTGCTGCCGCTGCCGAGGGCGGTGGCCAGCTTGGCGATGTGCGCGCGGCAGGTGCGTACGTTCATGCCCAGCCGGCGGGCGATGGCCTCGTCCACGTGCCCCTCGATGAGGAGCTGGGCGATGGAGCGCTGTACGCCGGAGATGCCGTCGGGGCTGTGGGTGTAGGTGACCTCGTCGGTCAGCGGCACGGCCCTGCGCCACAGCTGCTCGAACACCTTGATGAGGTAGGCCACCAGTCCGGGGTGGCGCAGCTCCAGCGCCACGCGCCGGTCGTCGCTGGCGGGGATGAAGGCGACGGTCCGGTCGAACACTATGAGCCGCTCGATGAGCTCTTCGAGGGTGCGGATCTCCACCTTGCCCGCGGAGATCCGGTCCACGTAGGCGAGCGTGCCCTGGCTGTGCCGGGCCGTGTGCTGGTAGAGCGTGCGGATGCTGACGCCGCGGTCGATCAGCGGGGCGTCGCGCTCCAGGGCCTCGCTGAGGGCGGAGGACGGCCGCGCGCCGCCCGGCTGGACCGTCAGCATCTCCGTGTGGCACTCGGCCGTGGCCAGGTCGAGGGCGGCGTTGATCTGGTCGAACCCCTCCAGCACCGTGATGGCGTGGGTGTTGGCGGGGTTCTGTGCGCTGATGGTCAAGAACGGCTCGAATGCATCGGTGAGGTCGATGGCGTTGCGCCGCCGCTCCTGGATCTCGCGCTCCAGCGGCTGCAGCCGCTGTGCGAGTGCCACCGAGGGTGGAACTGCGCGGAGCTGGTTCGCGTCATCCGGATCGGGTCGCAGGAGTGCGAATTCGAGCAGGCAGGGGGCGTTTGCCACTTCGCTCCGAGGCACGCGGCCCGTGCTGAGCGCCGCTGCGTAGAGTCGTGCACCTTCGTCGCACATCGATGTGACGGGGTGGGGATGTGTCGGGTTTGTGTCTGTTATGGGCAAATCTCCACCCCCCAGGGTCCTGAACATGCAAGAACATGATGCATCGTCCCTGTGGCCGTAACGTGCCTGAATGAGCCATGGTCTGACGTGCGGGGGAGAGGATTCCATCAAGTGAGGACGAAGCCGACCATGTACAAGAGAATGCTTCGCTCGGCGCTTGCCGTTGTTTTCTCCGCTGTTGCGGTCTTTGGGGCAGTCAGCGCCGTCCATGGCGATGCGGGGAGCGCTCGGGCCGACAGCGGTTGGAACGCCGCACCGGCGAGTGAGAGCGACAGCGGCTGGAACAACCTGGCCTCCGGCGACAGCGGTTGGAACACCGCGCCGAAGGACGGTGGCTCGGTCGCCACGACGAACGGCGAGCCGGACAGCGGCTGGAACTTCACCCCCAAGTCGGCCGCCTGATGACCCCCGACGACCGCGACTTCCGGCGCGAGATGGCTTCGGCGTACCGCTCCGGCTGGCAGTTCATCGATCTCGCCACGGCGATCCCCTATGCCGGCGACTCGCTGATGGTCACCCTGTTCGGCCAGCCGATCGTCATCGTGCGCGAGGAGGACGAGGACGTCCGTGCCTACCGCTGCCTGCGCCGCCCCCGGGGCGCACCGCAGCCCGTCCGCTGCGAAGTGCGGTACGGCATGGTCTTCGTCAACCTCGATCAGCGTGATCACCAGCTCTTCGAACCCGATATCACCACCGCCACCCCCCGCAGTGCCTGAGGCGATTCCCCCGTCGTTGCAGATCGCTCCAGGTGCTTCCCCCACACAACGGCGCCATCGTGGACCTGACCACGATGGCGCCGTTGTGTTGTCCGCGTCCAGTGCCCGAACAGGACATCCGGGTGAGGATCCGCTGAGAAACGCTCGGGGCCCGCTCGAGGACCGCTCGAATCCGGCCGTCTTCCTCAGGCGCGCCCCATGGCCCGGTCCAGTGTGATCTCCAGGACCACCCGGTCGGGGTTGGGCGAGGGGGTCCGCCCGTACCGCTCCGCGTAGCGCGCCACCGCCTCCGCGACCGAGGCCTCGTCGGCGCGGACCACCGCGCGCCCCTCCAGCGTCGCCCAGCGCCGGCCCTGCATCTGGCAGACCGCCACCCGTGCCGCTCCGCCGGGTGCCTCCAGGACGTTGCGCACCTTCTTGCTGTGCTTGTTGCTGATCACCCGCGCGAGCCCGGCCTCCGGGTCGTACGTCACCCCCACCGGGACCACGTGCGGGGTGCCGTCGGGCCGCGGGGTGGTCAGGGTGCACACGTGCCGCTCCCGCCAGAAGGCGAGGTAGTCGGGCGTCGGGTTGAGTACGTCGTGGACCGGCTTCGAAACAGACATGGCCCGAAGCATATGTCCGGGCCCAATCCGGCCTTGAGTGGAATAGACTCAACTTTGCAGACGCTGAACCAGTCAGAGTTGTGAGAGTCCCGCCGGAGAGGAGAAACCGAGAGTGGACGCCGAGCTGACCAACAAGAGCCGCGACGCCCTGAACGCGGCCACCAGCAGGGCCGTCAAGGACGGCCACGCCGACCTGACCCCCGCGCACCTGCTGCTGGCCCTGCTCGCCGGCGAGGACAACGAGAACATCACCGACCTGCTCGCCGCGACCGAGGCCGACCAGGCCGCCGTCCGCGCCGGCGCGGAACGGCTGCTCGCCGCCCTGCCCAGCGTCACCGGCTCCACGGTCGCGCCCCCGCAGCCCAGCCGGGACCTGCTCGCGGTGCTCGCCGAGGCCGACGCCCAGGCGAAGGCCCTCGGCGACGACTACCTCTCCACCGAACACCTCCTCATCGCGATCGCCGCCAAGGGCGGCGCGGCCGGTGAGGTCCTTTCCGCCCAGGGCGCGAGCGCGAAGAAGCTGCTGGACGCCTTCGAGAACGCACGAGGAGGACGGCGGGTGACCACCCCCGACCCCGAGGGCCAGTACAAGGCCCTGGAGAAGTTCGGCACCGACTTCACGGCGGCCGCCCGCGAGGGCAAGCTCGACCCCGTCATCGGCCGCGACCACGAGATCCGGCGCGTCGTGCAGGTCCTCTCGCGCCGCACCAAGAACAACCCGGTGCTCATCGGCGAGCCCGGCGTCGGCAAGACCGCCGTCGTCGAGGGCCTCGCCCAGCGCATCGTCAAGGGCGACGTACCCGAGTCCCTGAAGAACAAGCGGCTCGTCTCCCTCGACCTCGGCGCCATGGTCGCCGGCGCGAAGTACCGGGGCGAGTTCGAGGAGCGCCTCAAGACCGTCCTCGCCGAGATCAAGTCGAGCGACGGCCAGATCATCACCTTCATCGACGAGCTGCACACCGTCGTCGGCGCCGGCGCCGGCGGGGACTCCGCCATGGACGCGGGCAACATGCTCAAGCCCATGCTGGCCCGCGGCGAGCTGCGCATGGTCGGCGCCACCACCCTCGACGAGTACCGCGAGCGCATCGAGAAGGACCCGGCGCTGGAGCGCCGATTCCAGCAGGTGCTGGTCGCCGAGCCCACCGTCGAGGACACCATCGCGATCCTGCGCGGCCTCAAGGGCCGCTACGAGGCCCACCACAAGGTCGTCATCAACGACAGCGCCCTCGTCGCCGCCGCCACCCTCTCCGACCGCTACATCACCTCCCGCTTCCTGCCCGACAAGGCCATCGACCTCGTCGACGAGGCCGCCTCCCGGCTGCGCATGGAGATCGACTCGTCCCCGCTGGAGATCGACGAGCTCCAGCGCTCCGTCGACCGGCTGCGCATGGAGGAGCTGGCGCTGAAGAACGAGTCCGACCCGGCCTCGATCGAGCGCCTGGACAAGCTCCGCAAGGACCTCGCCGACAAGGAGGAGGAGCTGCGCGGGCTCACCGCCCGCTGGGAGAAGGAGAAGCAGTCCCTCAACCGGGTCGGCGAGCTCAAGGAGCGCCTGGACGACCTGCGCGGGCAGGCCGAGCGCGCCCAGCGCGACGGCGACTTCGACTCCGCCTCCAAGCTGCTCTACGGGGAGATCCCCTCCCTGGAGCGCGAGCTGGCCGAGGCCACCGAGGAGGAGGCCCAGGCCGGCCCGTCGAAGGACAGCATGGTCAAGGACGAGGTCGGTCCCGACGACATCGCGGACGTGGTCGGCGCCTGGACGGGCATCCCGGCCGGCCGGCTCCTGGAGGGCGAGACCCAGAAGCTCCTGCGCATGGAGGACGAGCTGGGCCGCCGCCTGATCGGCCAGACCGAGGCGGTGCGGGCCGTCGCCGACGCCGTGCGCCGCACCCGCGCCGGCATCGCCGACCCGGACCGGCCGACCGGCTCCTTCCTCTTCCTGGGCCCCACCGGCGTCGGCAAGACCGAGCTGGCCAAGGCCCTCGCGGACTTCCTCTTCGACGACGAGCGGGCCATGGTCCGCATCGACATGTCGGAGTACTCCGAGAAGCACAGCGTGGCCCGGCTCGTCGGCGCCCCGCCCGGATACGTGGGCTACGAGGAGGGCGGCCAGCTCACCGAGGCCGTCCGGCGCCGCCCGTACTCCGTCGTCCTGCTGGACGAGGTGGAGAAGGCCCACCCCGAGGTCTTCGACATCCTGCTCCAGGTCCTCGACGACGGCCGCCTCACCGACGGCCAGGGCCGCACGGTCGACTTCCGCAACACCATCCTGATCCTCACCTCCAACCTGGGCAGCCAGTTCCTGGTGGACCCGGTGATTTCGCCCGAGGACAAGAAGGCGCGGGTCCTGGAGGTGGTCCGGGCGAGCTTCAAGCCGGAGTTCCTCAACCGCCTCGACGACCTCGTGGTCTTCTCGGCCCTCACCCGGGACGAGCTGGCGCACATCGCCGAGCTGCAGATCGCCCGCCTCGCCAAGCGCCTCGCCGACCGCCGCCTCGCCCTGGACGTCACGCCCGAGGCCCTGGCCTGGCTGGCCGACAAGGGCAACGACCCCGCGTACGGCGCCCGCCCGCTGCGCCGCCTGATCCAGACGGCCGTCGGGGACCGGCTGGCCAAGGAGATCCTGTCCGGCGAGGTCAGGGACGGGGACACCGTACGGGTCGACGTGGCCGGCGACGACCTGCTGGTCGGCCGGGCCCTGTAGCCCCGCACCGGTAAGGACCGCCGCGCCCCCGTGTCCGCCCGGAGCGGATCGGTGGTGCGGGGGTGGACACGGGGTGGGCGCGATGGTGGAGGATGGCTGTATCCGCACGAAGGGAAGTACACGGTGAGCATCGACCCGGCCTCGATTCCGAACTTCGGGGGGCAGCCCGAACCGCAGGCGACAGGACCGGCGGGCCCCGTCGTCCCCGACCAGGACCTGGTCAAGCAGCTCCTGGAGCAGATGGAGCTGAAGTACGTCCTCGACGACGAGGGCGACCTCGCGGCGCCCTGGGAGGACTTCCGCACGTACTTCATGTTCCGCGGTGAGGGCGAGCAGCAGGTCTTCTCCGTCCGGACCTTCTACGACCGCCCCCACGCCCTCGACGACAAGCCGCAGCTGCTCGAGTCGATCGACGACTGGAACCGCCGCACCCTGTGGCCCAAGGTCTACAGCCACACCCACGACGACGGCTCGGTCCGGCTGATCGGCGAGGCGCAGATGCTGATCGGCACCGGCGTCAGCCTGGAGCACTTCGTGTCCTCCACGGTCAGCTGGGTCCGCGCGTCGATCGAGTTCGACAAGTGGCTCGTGGAGCAGCTCGGCCTGGAGAAGGAGATCGACTCCGCCGAGGGCGACTCCGGCTCCGAGGACGGGGACGACGCGTAGGCGTCCCCGCCCCCCGGCCCGCTACAGGGGCACCTTCGCGACGAGCAGGAGGTACGCCCCGTAGCCGAACGACAGCCCGGCCATGCCGGCGGTCACCGCGACCGCCGTGCGCGGCCGGGCTTTCGCCGTCGCGGCGGCCAGCGGCAGCAGCAGGGGGAACGCGGGCAGCAGGAACCGCGGCTTCGACTCGAAGAACCCCGCCCCGCCGATGGTGATCACCAGCAGGACCGCCGTGTACACCAGCAGCGGCAGCGGCGCCCGGTCCAGCAGCAGGAGCACGGCGCACAGCCCCGCGACGGCCAGCGTGGCCACCGTGACGGCCACCGGCACCGTCACGTTCCCGCCGGTCAGGACCTTGTCCACGACGGAGACCGTGCCCGCGCCGAAGTCGAAGCGCGAGCCCCACTGCCGCTGCACGGTGAAGTAGCCGAGCAGCTCGTGCCGGCGCGCCCCGACGGCCAGCACGTACGCGGCCCAGCCCGCGGGCGCCAGCAGCCCGGCCGCCCACACCTCGGGCGCCCGGTTGCCCCGCAGCAGCTCCCGCAGGGCCGGCAGGCTCACGGCGGCGGCCACGGCGATCCCGGTCGGCCGGGTCAGCCCCGCGAGCACCGCCAGGGAGGCCGCCCCCACCCAGCGCCCGCACAGCATCGCGTACAGGGCCCAGGCGGCCAGCGCGCACAGCAGCGGCTCGGTGTAGCCGAGGTCCAGCACCACCGCGTGCGGCAGCGAGGCCCACAGCGCGACGAGCAGCACCCCGGCCCGCGCCCCGAGCACCCGCTCCCCGACCCGGTACACGCCCACGGCGGCCACCGCGGCGGCCGTCCACGCCACCGCGAGCCCGGCGACGGGGCCGCCGCCGAAGAGGTGCACCAGGGCCGGGTACAGCGGGAAGAAGGCGGCGTCGCTCTGGATGGAGTCGGAGGCGGGCCACATCTGGGTGCGGCCGTAGCCGTCGGCGGCGATGGACAGGTACCAGAAGGAGTCCCAGGAGCCCCCCAGCACCTTGACCGGGTCGCGCCCGGCCCACCAGGCCCCCAGGGAGACCACCAGCGCCCCGGCGCCGCGCACCCCGGCGAACACGGCGAGCGCGAGCCCGGCCGGGCGGGCGGGGTCCGGTCCCGGGAAGGTCCGCGCGGGGGCGGGCGCGGTCCGCTGCGTCGAGACGCCCACGGCCGGCCTAGAGCGCCCTCAGCCGGTCCACCGCTTCGCGCAGGACCTCCGTCTTCTTGCAGAAGGCCCAGCGGACCTGGGTGGCACCGGCCTCCTGGTCGTCGTAGAAGACCTGGTTGGGGATGGCGACGACCCCGCAGCGCCCGGGCAGGGCGCGGCAGAAGGCGAGACCGTCCTTCTCCCCGAGGGGGGAGATGTCGGTGGTGATGAAGTACGTCCCCTGCGGGCGGAAGACCCGCAGGCCGGCGGCGGTGAGGCCCTCGGTGAGCAGGTCGCGCTTGGCGGCGAGGTCGGCGCGGAAGGCGTCGTAGTAGGCGTCGGGGAGGGCGAGGGCCTCGGCGACTGCGTACTGGAAGGGGCCGGAGGAGACGTAGGTGAGGAACTGCTTCGCCGAGCGGACGGCCGAGACCAGCGCGGGCGGGGCGGTGATCCAGCCGACCTTCCAGCCGGTGAAGGAGAAGGTCTTGCCGGCGGAGGAGATGGTGACGGTGCGCTCGCGCATCCCGGGCAGGGAGGCCAGCGGGGTGTGGCCGCCCTCGAAGACCAGGTGCTCGTAGACCTCGTCGGTGACGACGAGCAGGTCGCGCTCGATGGCCAGCTCGGCGATGGCGGCGAGTTCCTCCGGGGTCAGGACGGTGCCGGTCGGGTTGTGGGGGGTGTTGAGCAGGAGCAGGCGGGTGCGGGGGGTGACGGCGTCGCGCAGGGCGTCGAGGTCGGGGCGGAAGTCGGGGGCGCGCAGGGTCAGCGGGACGCGGACGGCGCCGGCCATGGCGATGCAGGCGGCGTAGGAGTCGTAGAAGGGCTCCAGGGCGATGACCTCGTCGCCCGGTTCGAGGAGGGCGAGGAGGGCGGCGGCGATGGCCTCGGTGGCGCCCGCCGTGACCAGGACCTCCGTGTCGGGGTCGTAGCCGAGTCCGTAGAAGCGCTGCTGGTGGGCGGCGATCGCCTCGCGGAGCTCGGGGACGCCCGGGCCGGGCGGATACTGGTTGCCCCGGCCGTCGCGGATGGCCCGGACGGCCGCCTCGGCGATCTCGGCGGGGCCGTCGGTGTCGGGGAAGCCCTGGCCCAGGTTGATCGACCCGGTGCGGGCGGCCAGGGCCGACATCTCCGCGAAGATCGTGGTGCCGAAGGCCGCCAGGCGGCGGTTGAGGAAGGGGCGGTCGCTGTCCGCGGGTGCGCTCATGGGCGCCATCCTGCGGGGAACCTCTGGAGTTGCTCAAGTGTGCTTTGGCGGGTTCGGGCCGCGGGCATCCCCCCTCCACGCGGGACGCGGGGATCCCGTTCCCCGGGGGACCGGGGTGTCAGGAAGGGGGTGATGGCCATGGTCGTCGTCGTACTGGTCGTGGGGGCGATCGCCGCGGTGGTCGTCTGGGTCGCGAGGAAGCTCTCCGGCGGGGGCGGGTCCGGCGGCGGCGGGAGCTCCGGCGGCAGCTGGTGGGCGGGCGGCGGGGGGTCTTCCTCCTCCTGCGGCTCCTCGTCCTCGTGCGGTTCGTCGTCCTCCTGCGGGTCGTCCTGCGGTTCCTCCTGCGGTGGCGGGGGATGCGGGGGGAGCTGACACTGGAGCGGGGCGGAGGCCGCCGCGTGGACAGGACGCCCGGCGGGGACAACTTCCTTCGGGCGTCTTCTTGTTCGGGTGTGTACGAAGGCGTACGGACGGCCTGCGGTTGAACACGTGAACCGGGTAGCCCCCGGGGGGATGTAAACCCCGTCAAGTTGGGTAAATGCGCTGTGAGTGCCGTGCCTTTCATGATTCCCTCGGTTGAGTAGACCAGTCCTCGGAGGACCTCCCTGGACCCCCAGTGGACCCGTGCCGGTGTCCCCCCACCCGTTGCCTACCGCTGGCGGGGTCCGGCCCCTCTCCCTCGCGCGTTTGCGGAGCCGACTCATGCTCACGACCCTCCAGACCACCTACACCGACACGCGTGCCGCCGATCTCGCCTGGGCCCTGGGACGGGACCGGCTGCCCGCCCTGGCCGTACTGAACCTCCAGCTCCAGGACGCGAAGGTGGAGTTGCGCCTGCTCGGGGCCTCCCATCAGGTGCTCCTGGAGGAGGGCGAGGTGCTCTGTTCGGAGACGGTCGCCTGCATGCCCGGCAGCCGTACGCCGCTGCCGCTGGGCGTGGCGAAGCGGGTGGGGGACTGGGAGTACGAGTTCGCGGCGCGCGTGGAGACCCTCTCGCGCGGCTCCTTCGCGGGACGGGCCCAGGAACTCCTCGCGCTGGTCGCGGATCACCCGAACGGACTGGCGGGCACCTTCCCGGGTGACCCGCACGCCTTCACCGCCATGCTCGCCCAGCGGCACGAGGGACAGGTGCGCTGGCGGACCTGGCACGCGTACCCGCAGGAGGGGCAGCTGGTGGCCACCCGGACCCGGGTGGGCGTCCGAATGGGGGCGCCGGTCTAGGGCGCCGGTCTAGGGCGTCGGGCCGGCCGTCCCGTACGGCCGGGTTGCGTACGTGTTACGCCAACTGGCGGGATCGACACGGTACTTGCACCCATGTGGGTGACAGGGTGTCCGTGGGTGGTGACGTACGGTTCGCTGCATGATCGACCGTTCCGCCCCCCGCGGGGTGCTCCCGGCGGCGGAGCCGCGGGGCGTGCAGACCGTTCCGGCCGCCCTGCCCGTACAGCCCCGGACCGGCCGACTCCTCGTCCTGGCCACGGTGTTCGTCTGCGCCGCCTGCGGACTGGTGTACGAGCTGGAGCTGCTCGCCCTCGGCTCGTACCTCATCGGGGACTCCGTCACCCAGGCGTCCGTCGTGCTGTCCGTCATGGTCTTCGCGATGGGCGTCGGCTCCCTCCTCGCCAAACGGCTCCGCACCCGCCCCGCCTTCGGCTTCGCCGCCATCGAGGCCGGGCTCGCGCTGCTCGGCGGGTTCTCCGCCATGGCCCTCTATGCGAGCTTCGCCTGGCTGGGCGAGTCCCGGCCCGCGCTCGTCGCGTTCTCCTTCGCCATCGGGGTGCTCATCGGCGCCGAGATCCCGCTGCTGATGGTCCTCATCCAGCGCATCCGCCGACAGGACGCCGGCGGGGCCGTCGCCGACCTGTTCGCCGCCGACTACGTGGGCGCCCTGGTCGGCGGGCTCGCCTTCCCCTTCCTGCTGCTGCCCGTCCTCGGCCAGCTCACCGGGGCGATGCTCACCGGCACCGTCAACGCCGTCGTCGGCGGCGGGCTCGTCCTGTGGCTGTTCCGCCGCGACCTCAGCCGACGCTGCCGCTGGCTGCTCTTCGCCGTCAACGCGGCGGTCCTGGCCGGGCTCGCCTGCGCGACCCTGCTCGCCGACGACTTCGAGCGCGTCGCGCGCACCGCGGTCTACGGCGCGGAGGTGCGGGTGGCCGTGCAGACCGGGGTGCAGGAACTGGTGCTGACCGGCCCCTCCACCGGCTCCCCGCGCTCCCTCGACCTCTACCTCGACGGGCGGCTGCGGGTCAGCGGCTACGACGAGTACCGCTACCACGAGGCCCTGGTCCACCCCGCGATGACCGGCCCGCACGCCCGGGTCCTGGTCCTCGGCGGCGGCGACGGGCTCGCCGCCCGCGAGGTCCTGCGCTACCCGGACGTCGTCTCCGTCACCGTCGTCGAGCTCGACCCCGGGGTGGTCGAGCTCGCCCGGACCGACCCGATGCTCTCAGCCCTCAACGGCCGCGCCTACGAGGACCCGCGGCTGGGCGTGGTCTCCCAGGACGCCTTCCGCTGGCTGCGCGGACCCGCCGCCCGCGCCCGCTTCGACGTGATCGTCTCCGACCTCCCCGACCCCGGCATCACCCCGAGCACCAAGCTGTACTCGCAGGAGTTCTACGGGCTGGCCGCGCGGGCCCTGAACCGGGGCGGCCGCATCGCCGTCCACGCCGGCCCGCTGGGCACCAGGCCCCGTACGTACTGGACCGTCGAGTCCACGCTGCGCGCCGCCGGCCTGCGCACCACCCCCTACAGCGCGGGCGGCCGCCTCTCCGGCTTCGCCGCCGGGCCCGACCGCACCCTCGGGGCCGCCGACGCCCCGCCGCAGGACTGGGGCTTCGTCCTCGCCGCCCGGGAGGGGCCCCCCGAGCTGCGGGTGGACCGCGACACGCCCGCCCTGCGAGCGGTGTCCACCCGGGGCCTGCAGGACGCCGCCCGCGACGCGGCCCGCGCCCGCCTCACCGGCCTGCCCCCGTCCACCCTCCCGCACCCGCGCTACTCCTAGGGCCTGTCCGGCGGATCAGGGTCGGACAGGCCGCGGCGCCGTGCCGGGCGCCGCGGCCCGGGCCGTGATCCGCCGGACAGGCCCTAGGGGTGTCCGCCTGGGCAGCCCGTGCCGCCGCGTCCGTGTGCAGGGGCGGCTCGCGTCGGTAGGCTCGGCCGCATGGAGCATCAGGTGTTCGTACCGGTACCGGCAGACGATCTGCGCGCCGTGCTGCGCGACCCCGCCCGGGTGGCGCGCTGCGTGCCCGGACTCCAGCAGGACGCCGACGCGGAGGCGGCCGCCGGGACCGTGACCGGGCGGCTCAGGCTGCGCGTCGGCTCCAGCAGCGTCACCTACCGGGGGACGCTGGCGCTCGCCGAGCGGGACCCGGAGCACTTCATCGCCGAGTGCGAGGGCGCCGAGGTGCGCGGCCACGGCAGCGTCAAGCTGTCGGCCGTGCTGCGGCTGACCTCCCACGACGGCGGGACCCGGCTGGAGTTCACCGGGGAGGGCGGCGCCGAGGGGCGTACCGCCGCCCTGGACCCCGAGGCCCTGACCGCCGCCGTCCGGAAGCTGCTCGACCGGCTCTGCGCCAACCTGGCCGAGGAAGCCGGATCCCGGGAGCCCGGGGCGGAGGGGGAGCCGGGGCCCGGCGCGGCGTCCGTGTTCGACACGGAGGTGCCGCCGTCCTCCCTCGACCCGTTCCCGGGCGCGGACTTCCCCGACCTCCCCGACCTCCCCGACTTCGCCGACCTGCCCGGGCTCGGCGAACTCCCGCAGGCCCCCGGGCTCGGGGACGGCGCCGCCGACGATCCCACCGCGCCCACGAACCCCCCGGCCGAGGCCGCCCACGCCCGCCGCACGATGATCGGCCGCAGCGCGGAGGAGGTCGACCACGCACCCCCGCGCGGCCGTTACGCCCCCGTCCCGGCCCCCTCCTCCGGCGGGAGCACCCCCGTCCTGCGCTGGATCGCCCCGGCCGCGGCCCTGGCCCTGGCCTCGGCGGTGGTCGTCGGACGGGCCCTGCGCCGCCGCCGCTGAACGGCCGCCGAACGGCGCCGAGCCGCCGCCGAGCCTCCGTTGAGCGGCAGCCGACCCCGATCGCCGTAGGGTCGGCCGTATGAGTACGCAACTGAGCGCCGGCGGCGCCGACATCACCATCGACCAGGAGAACGGCTGCCGCATCGGCAGCCTGCGCGTCGACGGCACCGAGCTGCTGCGCCAGGGCCCGCGCTACGGCGCCTTCCCGATGGTCCCCTGGTGCGGCCGCACCGCGAACGGACGGTTCCGCGACGGCGGCACCGTCCACCAGCTGCCCGTCAACCACCCCCCGCACGCCATCCACGGACTCGGCCGCGACCTGCCCTGGCGGAGCGCTTCCGTGAGCGACACCGGGGCCTCCTTCTACTTCGACCTCGCCGATCCCTGGCCCCACGCCGGCCGGGTGACGCAGGTCTTCGAGCTGAGCGGGGACTCCCTCAAGATCACCATGGGGGTGGAGACGTACCAGGACTCCTTCCCGGCCCAGGCCGGCTGGCACCCCTGGTTCAACCGCACGCTGACCGACGGGGGCGCCGAGGCGCAGCTCGCCTTCGAGCCGGCCTGGCAGGAGGAGCGCGGCGCGGACCACCTGCCGACCGGCCGCCGGATCGACCCCGCCCCGGGCCCATGGGACGACTGCTTCGGGATGCCCTACGGGGTCGACGCCACCCTCACCTGGCCCGGGGAGCTGGAGCTGAAGGTCACCAGCCCGGCCGAATGGGTGGTCGTGTACGACGAGCAGCCCGAGGCCGTCTGCGTGGAGCCGCAGTCGGGCCCGCCGAACGGACTGAACACCCTCCCGCGCCTGGTCACCCCGGTGGACCCGCTGGAGGTCTCCACGACCTGGACCTGGCGCCGCCTCGGCTAGCGCCCCCTTAAGCTCGACGTCATGAGTGACGTACGCGATGCGCTTCTGCAGCAGATCAAGGACAAGGCCGTCGTGCACGGCAAGGTGACCCTCTCCTCCGGCAAGGAGGCCGACTACTACATCGACCTCCGCCGCATCACCCTCGACGGTGAGGCCGCCCCGCTGGTCGGTCAGGTCATGCTCGACCTGACCGCGGAGCTGGACTTCGACTGCGTCGGCGGCCTGACCCTGGGCGCCGACCCGGTCGCCACGTCGATGCTGCACGCCTCCGCCGCGCGCGGGCAGCGCCTGGACGCCTTCGTGGTCCGCAAGGCGCAGAAGGCGCACGGCATGCAGCGCCGCATCGAGGGCACCGACGTCAAGGGCAAGCGCTGCCTGGTCGTCGAGGACACCTCCACCACCGGCGGCTCCCCGCTGACCGCCGTCGAGGCGGTCCGCGAGGCCGGCGGCGAGGTCGTCGCCGTCGCCACCATCGTGGACCGCGGCGCGGCCGAGGCCATCGCCGGAGCGGGCCTGCCCTACCTCACCGGCTACCAGCTCGGCGACCTGGGCCTGGCCTGAGCCTCCCCGGCGGCCCCTCCCGGCGGCCCTCCGCGGCCCCGGCCGTCTCGGAGTGTGGTCGCGAAGGGGTGGTGACGGGGCCTTGGAGCGGGCTCGGCGCAACGGGTGACGAAGGTCCTCGGAAGCCCGTACTCCGCTCCTGACCTGCACCTTTTCGGAAGGGTGGGGTGTTTCACGTGAAACACCCCACCCTTCTCGCCGTACGAGGGCCGTCACGCGGGGTGGAGTGTCGCGCCGAGTCTGGAAAGATAGGCGCGACGTCTGACGTCGCCCCCAGGTCAGGGCCCGCAATAAGCACACTCCCCGCACATCCAAGGAGCGGACAGATGCCCATCGCAACCCCCGAGGTCTACAACGAGATGCTCGACCGGGCGAAGGCAGGCAAGTTCGCCTACCCGGCGATCAACGTGACCTCGACCCAGACCCTGCACGCTGCGCTGCGCGGCTTCGCGGAGGCCGAGAGCGACGGCATCATCCAGATCTCCACGGGCGGCGCCGAGTTCCTGGGCGGCCAGTACAACAAGGACATGGTCACCGGCGCGGTCGCCCTGGCCGAGTTCGCGCACGTCGTGGCCGCCAAGTACGACATCACGGTCGCGCTGCACACCGACCACTGCCCCAAGGACAAGCTGGACGGCTACGTCCGCCCGCTGCTCGACATCTCCGCCGAGCGCGTGGCCAAGGGCCTGAACCCGCTGTTCCAGTCGCACATGTGGGACGGCTCCGCCGAGACCCTGGCCGACAACCTGGCCATCGGCCAGGAGCTGCTCGCCAAGGCCGCCGCCGCGAAGATCATCCTTGAGGTCGAGATCACCCCGACCGGCGGCGAGGAGGACGGCGTCAGCCACGAGATCAACGACGAGCTGTACACCACCGTCGAGGACGCCATCCGCACCGCCGAGGCCCTGGGCCTGGGCGAGAAGGGCCGCTACCTGCTGGCCGCCTCCTTCGGCAACGTGCACGGCGTCTACAAGCCGGGCAACGTCGTGCTCCGTCCCGAGCTGCTCAAGGACCTCCAGCAGGGCGTCGGCGAGAAGTACGGCAAGAGCAGCCCGTTCGACTTCGTCTTCCACGGCGGCTCCGGCTCCACCGAGCAGGAGATCGCCACCGCGCTGGAGAACGGCGTCGTGAAGATGAACCTCGACACCGACACCCAGTACGCCTTCACCCGCCCGGTCGCGGACCACATGTTCCGCAACTACGACGGTGTCCTGAAGGTCGACGGCGAGGTCGGCAAGAAGAACACCTACGACCCGCGCACCTGGGGCAAGCTGGCCGAGGCGAGCATGGCCAAGCGCGTCGTCCAGGCCTGCGGCGACCTGCGCTCCACGGGCACCAAGCTGAAGTAGTCCCCGGCGCCCAGCGCGCCACGGACTTCCCCGAGGGGTCCGTCCGTCCGGAACCGGACGGGCGGACCCCTCTTTCGTGTGCGTGAGGTGACATCGCCGGTGGACGTCCGCCCGCGCGATGGTGTGGAATACCGAAAACGTACCCGTGGGAATGTGATGCCGGCGGGACAGGAGAGGCGACGCCCCATATGAGGACCGAGAGACCCCAGGTGAAGCAGGACCGGGCGGTGCGCACCCGCCACGCCATCCTGCAGGCGGCGGCCGTGGTGTTCGAGGAGCACGGCTACGACGCGGCCAAGCTCTCGGACATCGTCAACATCGCCAAGGTCACCAAGGGCGCCCTCTACTTCCACTTCGAGTCGAAGGAAGGCCTGGCCCAGGCCGTCATCGACGCCCAGAACGACGGGCAGCCGCAGGCGCTGCCCCAGCCGTACAAGGCGCAGGAGTTCGTCGACATCGGCATGGTCTTCTCGCACCGGATGCGGCACGAGGTGCTGATCCGGGCGAGCGCCCGGCTCACGCTGGACCAGACGGGCCCCCACCTCGACCGGGCGACCCCCTACGAGACCTGGATCGAGCTGTGCGCCGGCCTGCTGACCGAGGCCCGGGACCGGGGCGAGCTGCTGCCCGGAGTGGAACCGGTCGTGCCCGCCCGGCTGATCGTCGGCGCGTACGCGGGCCTGAACACCATGTCCCACACCCTCGGCCTCGACCTGGACGCCCAGGTCGCCGAGCTCTACACGCACGTCATGCCGAACGTGGTGGTCCCGGCGGTGGCCATCCGGCTGGACACCGCCCCCGGGCGGGGGTCCCGGGCCCTCCACGGGCCGCTGGGCACGCACTCCTGCCGGACCGGCTGCGTCAACGGGGTGGTTCCCACCGGGGAGTTCGCCGACCCGCAGGACCCGGCCGCCTGAACCGCCCCACGCGCCCCACCCCTTCCCAAAAAGATCCCCCCGGGTATTATTTTTTCTGCTCGCCTGCCCAGGGAGAACACTGTGGACATTGAGGTACTCGGCGCACCACGGGTCACGGAGAACGGCGTGCCCATCACCGCCCCCACACCGGAGTCCCGGCACGTCCTGGCGGCCCTCGCGGCAAGCCCCGACCGGGTCGTCCCGGTCTCCGTGCTCGCCGAGGAGCTGGCCCGCCACACCTCGCCCGAGCACTCCCGCGCCGCCCTGTACACCGCCGTGCGCCGGCTGCGCGAACGGTTCGCGGAAGCATTGGGGGCCGGCTCGGTCCGTACCCCCGAGACCGTCCTCGCCGCCCGTCCCGGCGGATACCTCCTCGACACCGGCGGCGGCCGCTGCGACGTCCGCGAGTTCGAACGCGAGGCCGGCGCCGGCTACCGGGCCATGGGCCGCGGGGACTTCGCCCAGGCCGCCGCCCGGCTGCGCCGCGCCCTCGACCTGTGGACCGGCCCGGCCCTCGACGGCATCGACGCAGGGAGCTGGCTGCGCGGCCGCACCGCCTCCCTCGACGCCGACCGGCTGTCCGTACTCGGCCAGTGGGTCGAAGCCGAACTCGCCCTCGGCCGCCACCGCGAACTGCTCCTGGAACTCGCGGGCCTGCGCGGCGCCGAGGGCCGCCACCCCGACGGCACCTACCCCGCCGCCCTGCGCCGGGCCGAGACCCGCGTCGCCGCCCTGCGCGCCGCCCTCCCCGGCCCCGGCCTCACCCTGGCCGGCGCGGTACGCCGCTGACGGCCGGCCACCCTGTGACCCGTGCTTGACCCTTCGCCGCCCGGAACCTAGGTTCGGGGCGGGACGCGGGTAAAACAGCTGGTCGGAGGGGGTCGGCAGGATGCGCGGGGACGACGCGGGCGCACTGGCCGTACTGGAGCTGCTCGCGGCGGACGCCCCGCCGGGCCGGTACGAGGAGCTCCTCACCGACGCCCGCGCGGCCGGAGCCGACGCCGCCGCCCTCGACGGGCTCAGCCGGGCCCTGGAACTGGCCCGCTCGGTCCAGGCCCGCGCCAGCCGCAGCCGCCAGCGCGAAGCCGCCCTCACCGCCCTCGTCGACACCGCGCACGACCTGACCTCCCCGTACGACATCGACGGCCTGCTGCGGCTGATCACCCGCCGCGCCCGGCGTCTGCTCGGCTTCGACATGGCCTGGCTGTCCCTGAGCCGCCCCGACGGCACGGCGTACGTGCGGACCTCCGAGGGCGAGACCACCGCCTTCAACGTCGGCCTCGAACTCGGCACCGGCCGGGGCCTCGGCAGCATCGCCCAGGCCCGCCGCTCCCCGGTGTGGACCCCCGACTACCTCGCCGACCCCACCATCGCGCACGCCCCCGGCATCGACGCCGTCGTCGAGGCCGAGGGCCTCCACGCGATCATCGCCGTGCCGCTGCGCCGCGGGGACTCCACCCTCGGCGCCCTCTACGGCTCCGACCGCGCCGTACGGCAGTTCAGCCCGGACGAGATCGGCATCATGCTCTCCCTCGCCGACCTGGCCGCCGTCGCCATCGAGAAGGCCCGCCTGCTGGAGCAGACCCGCGACCAGGTCACCGAGCTGGAGGCCTTCGGCTCCCGCACCCACACCGCCCTCACCCGCGTCCGCCACCTGTGGGAGTGCCACGCCCGCCTCGCCGGACTCGTCCTGGACGGCGCCGGCCTGCCCACCCTCGCCCGGGCCACCGCCGACGCGCTGGACGGCGTCCTCCAGGTACGCGACCCGGGCGGACGGCCGCTGACCGCCACCGGTGAACTCCCGGACCTGGACGAGGAGGCCGTCACCAAGGGGGCCCTGCAGGCCCTGACCCTGCGGCGCCCCGTCCGGCTGCCCGGCTGCCTGTGGCTGGCCCCCGTCCTGGCCGGAGCCGAGGACCTCGGGGTCCTGCTGCTCAGCCCCTCCGCCCCGCTCGCCGACGAGGACGTCCGGCTGCTCCAGCTGGCCGCCCAGTCCGTGGCCTCCCTGATGCTCATCCAGCGCGGCACCGCCGCCGCCGAGGGCCCCGTCCACGACGAACTCCTCGCCGACCTCCTCGACCGGCCCCACACCGTCGACCTGCACCTGCTGGAACGCACCCGCCGACTCGGCATCGACCTCGACCGCCCGCACGTGGTGGTCGTCGCCCGGCCCGAGGGCGGCGAACTCGGCAAGGCCGTGGCCTGGGCCTCCTCGTACGCCTACCGGATGGGCGGCCTCAAGGGCGTCCGCCGGGGCTGCCTCGTCCTCGTGCTGCCCGGCACCGATGCCTCCGCCGCCGCCCACCGCGCCTCCGGAGAGCTGTCGCCCCTGCTCGGCCACGCCGTGTCCACCGGCGCCGCCGGACCCACCAAGGGCCCCGGCGACGTGGCCCGCACCTACGCGGAGGCGGTGCGCTGCCTCGACGCGCTGACCGCCCTCGACGGGGTCGGCGGCACCGCCTCCCTCCAGGAACTGGGCTTCCTCGGCCTGCTGCTGTCCGCCGACCACGACGTGGAGGCGTACATCACCCGCACCATCGGCCCCGTCCTGGAGTACGACTCCGGCCGCCCGGCCGAGCTGACCCGCACCCTGGAGGCGTACTTCGCCTCCGGCGCCAGCCCCACCCACGCCGCCGAGGCCCTGCACGTCCACCCCAACACCGTCTCCCGGCGCCTGGAGCGCATCGCCGAACTCCTCGGCCCCGACTGGCAGAAGCCCGGCCGGGCACTGGAGGTCCAGATGGCGCTGCGGCTGCGCAAGACCCGTGCCGTCCTGCACGACCGCCGCACCGCCGCCGACCGCTCGGGCGCCGCCCCCTACGCGGCCCCGTACGAGAGCGCGTAGCCCTCCGTCGCCGTCAGCGCCCGGGCGGCGTGCGCCACCGAGGCCAGCGTCACGTGCCGGTGCCAGCCCGGCAGCGCCCGCCCCGCGAAGTCGCGCAGCCCCGCCTCCTGACCGCTGTGCTCGGCGGCGAACGCCACCCGCCGGCCCTGCTTCGTCAGCCGCAGCAGCGGGCCCACCGGCAGCCGCACCAGGTCCGTCACCCACAGCTGCGACGGGGCGCGCCGCGGATCCGCCCACTCCCCGACCAGCAGCAGATGACGGCGGCGGGCCGGCGAGGGGTCGGGCATCATCACCCGCACCGCGACCGCGAGGGTGCTGCGGTGCCGGCCCGGACCGGCCGCCGGATCGGGGTCGGTCCACTCCACCGGGGTGCTCAGCCCCTTCACCGCCTGCAGGACGTCCCGCGCGCAGCGGGCCCCCGCCCCGTGCCCGGGCAGCGCCGGATCGGTGACGAGCAGCGGGGTGGACGGGCTGATCCGGGCGATGACGGGCAGCCCCGCCTCCGCGAACCGGTTCATCGTGGAGCGCGTCCCGATCTGCCGGATGTCCAGCACCACCGGCCGCACCGGGCTCCCGCTGCGCCGCACCGTGGAGATCACGGCGGCCGCCGCGGCCTCCTCGTACGCGGCCCGGGCGGCGTGCTCCCCCGGCTGATCGGTCTGCTCGGCCTCCGGGAGGAACATCTCCCAGCCCACCGGAGTGGCCAGCGCGGCCGAGGCGAACCAGGTGCCGAACGCCTGCTGCCCCCGGAACATCTGCCCCTGGTGCGGGTCGAACCGGTTGGCCACGCCCACCGAGTGCTCCCCGCCCTTCGGGATGGCCATCGGCTGCGCCACCCACGCCGTCAGCGGGCTCGCGGCCTCCAGGAAACGGGAGAGGTTGGCCCGGATCGGCTGCCAGTCCCAGGTGGAGCCGGAGATGAAGTGGTGCATGCTCTGCTCGGCCGCCCCGCCGCCGACCTGCCCCGCGATCCCGCGCATCGACTTGCGCCCCGGAAGGGCGAGCAGCCCCTGTACGTACTGGCGGCCCTTCTCCCGCTGGTCCTTGCGGCGCAGGGAGGACAGGACGGCGGCACACAGGTCGTCGGCCACCTCCCGGGCCGGATCCGGCCGCCCGTTCCCGTTCCCGGTGCCGTTCCCCGTGCCCATCCCCGTGCTGGTGCTGCTGCTGCCCATGACCGCTTCCACGACATGCCCCCCTCGGCGTGCGTCCACTGCCCCTCTACCGTCCGACGAGCACCCCCCGTTGGGGGAGGTGTGCCGGTCACCGCGATCGCCCCGGAGGTGGTGGGGTCCCCACCACCTCCTCGACTTGACGGACTGTCGGCCCGGAACTGGCCGGATCACCGCAGACCGGGCACGGTCGGGACCCTCGACGGCGGCACGGGAGGCGTGGGAAAGCGGGGCAGCGGCGTGCAGTTCGGCATCTTCTCGGTCGGTGAGCTCGCGCCCGACCCCCGGGCCGGCCGCATGCCGACCGAACACGAGCGCATCCGGGCCATGACCGCCCTCGCCGTCCGCGCGGAGGAGGCCGGCCTCGACGTCTTCGCCACCGGCGAGCACCACAGCCCGCCCTACGTGTGCTCCGCGCCGGCCACGCTGCTCGCGTACCTGGCCGCCCGCACCCGGCGGCTGATCCTCTCCACCGCCAGCACCCTGATCACCACCAACGACCCGGTGCGCGTCGCCGAGGAGTACGCGCTGCTCCAGCACCTGGCGGGCGGCCGCCTCGACCTGATCGCCGGCCGCGGGGACACCCCCGACGTCTACCCCTGGTTCGGCCAGGACCTGCGCGAGGCAGGCGCCCTCGCCGGGGAGAACTACGCCCTGCTGCACCGCCTCTGGCGGGAGACCGACGTCGACTGGCGGGGCCGCTCCCGCGCCCGGCTGGACGGCTTCACCTCCACGCCCCGCCCGCTGGACGGCGTACCGCCCTTCGTCTGGCACGCCTCGGTGCGCTCCCCGGAGACCGCCGAGCGGGCCGCCCACTACGGCGACGGGTTCTTCGCCGACCACCTCCTCGCCCCCGTCGGGCACTACGCCCGGCTGGTCGAGCTCTACCGCACCCGGTACGCCGAGCACGGCCACGGCGCCCCCGAACAGGCCATCGTCGGGCTCGGCGGACAGCTGTTCGTACGGGCCCGCTCGCAGGACGCGCTGAGCGGGTTCCGCCCCTACTTCGACCGCTCCCCGGCCCGCGCCCTGCACTGGTCCCTGGAGGAGGCCGCGGCCCGCACCCCGCTGACCGTGGGCAGCCCCGACGAGGCCATCGAGAAGATCCTCGGCTTCCGGGAGGTCTACGGGCACTACCAGCGCCAGCTGTTCACCGTGGACCACGCCGGCATCCCGTTGGAGACCGCGCTCGAACAGATCGACATCCTGGGCGAGCGGATCGTCCCGGTCCTGCGCCGCGAACTGGCCGCCACCCGCCCGCCCACGGTCCCCCCGGCCCCCCGCCACCCGGCGGCGGACGGCCGCCAGGCCCAGGCCCACCCGGCGGCGGACGGCCTACGGGCCGAGGGCCGTCCGGCGGCGGACCGCCCGGCTCGCCCCCCGGCTTACCCCCCGGCCCCCGCAGCCACCCGGACGGCCGAGCCCGCCCGGCCCGCCCCGCCGAGGCACCTCACCGGGGCGAGCGCCCTGCCACCCGGCCGCGTCGGACAGCCCCATCGGACACACTGAACGCATGTCGATTCACCAGAACCTGCTCGGGGGCCCCGCCCCCACCCACCTGCCCGACGAGCCCGCGCCCCGCGAGGCCCTCGCCGCCGGCACCGCCCCCGCCGAGGTGGCCGCCGCCCACCCGACCTCCTCCCTCGCCTGGGCCGCCCTCGCCGACGAGGCCTTCGCCGCCGGCCGGACCGTCGAGTCCTACGCGTACGCCCGCACCGGCTACCACCGCGGCCTGGACGCCCTGCGCCGGGCCGGCTGGAAGGGCCACGGCCCGGTGCCGTGGGAGCACGAGCCGAACCGCGGCTTCCTGCGCGCCCTGCACGCCCTGGCCCGCGCCGCCGGCGCCATCGACGAGAAGGACGAGTACGAGCGCTGCTCGACCTTCCTGCGCGACTCCTCCCCGACCGCCGCGGACACGCTCGCGTAACGGCCGGGCCGAGTGCCCTAGAGGGGCCCCGGATCTCCTGTTTATGATGCGATGCAGGGGACCGGGGCTCCACTCACCCATCGGAAGGAGCGGACCGCTACCCGGAAGCACGTGTCGAGGAGACAGAGATGTCGCACGCCCTTGATGCCTCCGGAGCCGGTTCGGACACCCCGAACCTCGACTTCGCCGGCACCACCCCGTACGAGGACTACGTCCAGGCGGACGTCCTCACCCACCTCCAGCACCTGCGCTCGGACGATCCCGGCGAGATGGTCTTCCTGGTCACCACCCAGGTCATGGAGCTGTGGTTCACCGTCATCGTCCACGAGTGGGAGACCGCCGCCCGCGCCCTGCGCGAGGACGACATCCCGGTGGCGACGGACGCGCTGAAACGATCCCTCAGGGAGCTGGAGGCGCTCAACCACTCCTGGCGGCCGCTGGCCCAGCTCACCCCCGCGCAGTTCAACGCCTACCGCGGCGCACTCGGCGAGGGTTCCGGATTCCAGTCCGCGATGTACCGCCGGATGGAGTTCCTCCTCGGTGAGAAGTCCGCGTCCATGCTGGTCCCGCACCGCGGCGCCCCGCGCGTCCACGCCGAGCTGGAGAAGGCCCTCCACGAGCCCGGCCTCTACGACGAGACCCTGCGCCTGCTCGCCCGCCGCGGCCTGCCCGTCCCGCAGTCGGTCCTTGACCGCGACCTCACCCAGCGCTACGAGCCCTCCGCCGCGGTCGAAGCCGTCTGGACCGGGCTCTACGCCGACCCCTCCGGCGCCCACGCCGACCTGCACCGCCTCGGCGAGATCCTCACCGACGTGGCCGAACTGGTCTGGCGCTGGCGCAACGACCACCTGGTCGCCACCCGCCGCGCGATGGGCGCCAAGACCGGCACGGGCGGCTCCGCCGGGGTGACCTGGCTGGAGAAGCGCGCCTCCAAGAACGTCTTCCCCGAGCTCTGGACGGCCCGCAGCCATGTCTGACGCGATCCCCCAGGACCTCCAGGACCTCCAGGACCTCCAGGACCCCCAGGACCTCCAGGCCCGCGCCGCCCGGCTCGACGCCGAGGACCCGCTCGGCAAGCACCGCGGGCGCTTCACCCTCCCCGACGGGCTGGTCTACCTCGACGGCAACTCCCTCGGCGCCCTCCCGGCGGGCGTCCCCGGCGCGGTGGCCGACGTGGTCGGCCGCCAGTGGGGCGAGCTGCTCATCCGCTCCTGGGACGAGAGCGGCTGGTGGACCGCCCCCGAGCGGATCGGCGACCGCATCGCCCCGCTCGTCGGCGCCGCCCCCGGCCAGGTCACGGTCGGCGACTCCACCAGCGTCAACCTCTTCAAGGCCCTGGTCGGCGCCGCCCGCCTGGCCGCGCCCGGCCGCACCAGGATGCTGGTCGACGCCACCACCTTCCCCACCGACGGCTACATCGCCGCCTCCGCCGCCCGGATGACCGGCCTGGACCTCGTCCCGGTCGAGCCCTCCGAAGCGGCGGACGCGTTCGGTTCCGACACGGCGGTGGTCCTCCTCAACCACGTCGACTACCGCACCGGCCGGCTCCATGACCTGCCCGGCCTCACGGCGGCCGCCCACGCCGCGGGCGCGCTGATCGTCTGGGACCTCTGCCACAGCGCAGGCGCCCTCCCCGTCGGCCTCGACGCGCACGCCGTCGACCTCGCCGTCGGCTGCACGTACAAGTACCTCAACGGGGGCCCCGGTTCCCCGGCGTACCTGTACGTGGCCCAGCGCCACCAGGGTGCCTTCGACTCCCCGCTCCCCGGCTGGAACAGCCACGCCGAGCCCTTCGCGATGAGCCCGGACTACACGCCCGCCCAGGGCGCGGCCCGGGCCCGTGTCGGGACCCCGGACATCCTGTCCATGCTGGCCCTGGAGTCGGCCCTGGACGCCTGGGAGGACGTGGACGTCGAGGCCGTCCGCGCCAAGTCCCTCGCGCTGACCGACTTCTTCCTCGACTGCGTGGCCGCGTACGTCCCGCGGGGCGCGGTCGAGGTGGTCACCCCGGAGGACCACGCCGAGCGCGGCAGCCAGGTCTCCCTGCGTACGGAGGGCGCCCGCGAGGTGATGGCGGAGCTCGTCTCCCGGGGCGTGGTGGGCGACTTCCGCGCCCCCGACGTCCTGCGCTTCGGCTTCACCCCGCTCTACGTCGGTTTCGCCGACGCCGAGCGCGCGGCGCGCACACTGGGTCACATTTTCGGGTGACGCGGTAGCGAAACGTCACACCACGAGGCGGGCGGGGCTGTGGCTCCGCCCGCCTCTGTGTGGACTCGTCCCGGAGGCCAGGGGCACGTGGCAGCCTGATACGGTCCCGCTCTGCCGGAAACACCGGAACATCTGTCCCCGCTGTCACACGCGTTGCTGTCACACGCGTACGCGTTACCGAGAGGTCGAGCCGATGACGGACCCCGCAGTCGAACGGGACGCCGCCGAGGCCGCCGCGGCCTTCGCCCACCCCCCGGTCGCACCGGACGCGAGCGCCGCGTACGGGGACCACCCCGACCAGGTCGTCGACTTCTACGCCCCGCGCGGGGACTCCGTGGGTGCGGGTGCGGGTGCGGGTACGGCCCCGCTCGTCGTGGTGCTGCACGGGGGCGCCTGGCGCGCCCCGTACGACCGTCAGCACATCACCCCGTTCGCCGACTTCCTCGCCCGGCGCGGTTTCGCCGTCGCCAACGTCGAGTACCGGCGCGGCAGTTCCCTGCCGCACCAGGGTTCCGAGGGTCCGGTCGCGGGCCGCTGGCCGGAGACCTTCGACGACGTCGCCGCCGCCATGGACGCCCTGCCGGGGCTGCTCGCGTCCGCCCTCCCGGCGGCCGACCCCCGCAGGACGGTCGTCACCGGCCACTCGGCGGGCGGGCACCTCGCGCTGTGGGCCGCCGCCCGGCACGTCCTGCCGTCCGGCTCCCCCTGGCGGCTGCCTTCCCCGCCGGAACTGCGCGGCGTGGTGGCGCTGGCCCCCATCGCGGACTTCGAGGTCGCGGAGCAGCTCGGCGTGTGCGGCGGGGCATGCGCCCAGCTGCTGGGCGGCCCGGCCCACTGGGACGCCCGCCGCCCGTCGGCTGACCCCGCCTCGCTGCTGCCGACGGGCATCGCGACGACGGTGGTCCAGGGCAGGGAGGACATCGTGGTCCCGCCGGCGGTGGCGGAGTCGTACGCGGCCGCGGCGGCGAAGGCGGGCGAGATCGTGGGGCTGACCCTGGTCGAGGGGGTCGGTCACTTCCCGCTGATCGACCCGGCGGCGGACGCCTGCGCGGTGGTGGCGGAGGAGATCTCGCAGCTGGCCTGGTAGAGCCCGGCCGCGCGGTGCAGGAGCAGCGCGTGCACGAACCGGTCCTCGGCCTTGGGCGGACACCGCCAGGCCAGCGGCCAGGCCCCGTCGAGGGCCGGGACGGGGATGTACGTGGTCCGGCGCGGCCCGGCCGTGAGGCGGCGGAACCCGGGCGGCCACATGCGGTACTGGGCGCTGCCGACCGGGATCAGGAAGTAGACGGGCCGGCGTCCGTTGGCCTGCACGACGATGGGGCCGGGGTCACCGCCCGTGAGCGTGACGAGGAGATCGGCGAGATCCCGTCCCATGTCACCGTCCACACGTAGCGCGTCAAACTGCACCCCGGCCTTGCGGAACGCGATACCGGCGGGCGGGAGCCAGGTGGGGGCGGGCGCTTCGAGAGTAGCCGGGGTGTCACTTTCAGTGTTCATGGAACAAGCGTGATGGCTCAGGTCTACCGTTTTCCAGAGCCCGGACTTGAAGGCCCGTGAGTCATGGGATCGCACTGCGCTGCGCTTGAGACCGTTTGAGTTCATTTGAGTTCGGGGGTGTTCGGCATGCCGAAGGCGGAAGGCAGCAAGGACGGGGAGCAGGACCAGGAGGAGGAGCGCCCGGCCACCCAGCTGATGGCCGACATCGCCCGCATCCTGCGGCTGGAGAAGGGCCTGACCCAGGAGGCCGTGGGCCGGCTGACGAACTACACGGGCTCGGCGATCAGCGCCATGGAGACGGGCGCCCAGCCGGTCAGCGACAAGATGCTGGAGCGCCTGGAGGGCGCCATCGGCGACAATCGGGGCATCTTCGAGGCGGGGCGCAAGTACGTGCTGATGGAGAAGTACCCGGTGCGGTTCCGGGGGTTCTCGCAGATGGAGGCGTCGGCGCACATGATCTCGTCGTACGAGACGACGGTCGTGGACGGCCTGTTCCAGACCGAGGCGTACGCGCGGGCGCTGATCTCCGGCAGCTATCCGCAGGTCTCCCCGGCCAAGGTGCAGGAACTGGTGGACGCGCGGCTCGCCCGCAGGGCGCTGTTCGACCGTGTTCCGACCGCGATGATCGAGCTGATCGTGGAGGAATCGGTGCTGCGCCGTCCCTTCGGCAGCTGGGACGTCCTGCGCGAGCAGCTGCACGCGCTGGCGGACGACGCCCAGCGCCACAACGTGACGGTCCAGGTGCTGCCCCTCGACCGGGGCCTCAAGGGGACTTATGCCGGGGACCGTGGGCCGATGAAACTGGTGGAGACGAAGGACCACGAGCACGTCGTCTACATGGAGATCGAGGACGAGAGCATCCTGATCAGCAACCGGGCCAAGGTCTCTCGGCTGATCCAGCGGTATGCGAAGATCCGCGCACAGGCGCTCAGCCCTGACGAATCCCTGGGGCTCATCAAGCAGTTGGCGGGAGAACGGAAATGAACACCAGCACCCTGCGGTGGTTCAAGTCGAGCTACAGCGACGGCGGTGGCGGCAACTGCGTCGAAGTGGCCTACGACTGGCGCAGGTCGAGCTACAGCGACGACGGCGGCGGCAACTGCGTGGAGGTGGCGGGGTGCCCGCACGCCGTGCACGTCCGGGACTCCAAGAACCTCGGCCCCACCCTCACCCTGGCACCCACGGCCTGGGCCGACTTCGCCGACTGGGCGGCCGGGCAGGGGTAGTGCCGACCTGGGCGCTCCTCATGGAGCAGAACATCCACGGGCGGCACGGTTCGACCTGGTCGCTCACGGTCCTGGGGCACGTGGACGGGACCAGGCAAGACGCCCTGGCCGCCCTCCGCGCACGGGCGGACGGGTTCGACCCCGCGCTCTTCACCAAGGTGACACGGCGACGGCTCTACGGCGACGGCGACGGTTTCATGCTGCTCGTCGAGGGCCGCTTCGCACGCGCGTGGCACTACCGGTTCAAGCTCGCCGAGCTGCTCGAGGACAGCGCCCCTCCGCCACCCCCACGGCCCCCCACGCGGGAACCGAAGCCCGTGGAGCGGTGGCAGCCCCCGAGCCCCCGCTCGCCCAAACCCCCGAAGCCCCCACAACCCCCGGCCCCGCCACGGGAGGTCGACATCCCGGAGCGCCCTGCATGGCTCGGCCGGGACGACCTGGCCTGACCCCCTCGGGCGGCCTCAGAGAAGTGCTGGGGGCTTCCCGCCAGTCCCACTGTCCTTCCGGTCCGGGCCGCCCTGTCAAGGGCGCTCCTTCATCGCGTCGCTTCGCGATGTCGCTGCGCTCCACCCTGGACAGGCCGTCCCGGACCGAAACGACAAGGACTGTCGGGAAGCCCCCAGAGGAACGGTCCGGTCCAGAGTCGGACATACGGCGGAATCAGCAGACCAGACGGCCCGGCCGTGGGCCGGCAGATCGGGCATCCGAGCCCCAGGCCCATTCCCCCGGCCCGGGGGCGCGGCCACCCCGCCCCAGATCGCTACGCGCTCCTCCTGTCTCAGCGCCTGCCAGCCGTCTGGGCTCGCTGCTGTCGCCAGACGTCGTCGCAGAGACCATCGGGCGACCTCAGGCGCACCGGATCGCTACGCGCTTCTCTCGTCTCGGCGTCTGCCGCCCGTCCCGGGTTGATCGTCCTCTTACCCGCAACGGACGCCGAGCAGCTCGGCGGCCCGTCAGGCCTCGGGGCCGATCCGCAGCCGGAGGCGAAGGGTGCAGCCCCCCGGGCGGCTGTCGGTGTCGATGCCGATGGTCTCCGGGCCCCGATCGGCCATCACGGTACGGGTCGAGCCCGGAGGCAAGGCGTTCCGGCACTGGCCGGCGTTTCCGTCGGCGTAGTACTGGAAGTCGAGCTGGACGACGGTGACTCCACTCTCCTGCAGGGCGAAGGTGAGCTCGCAGCCGCCCATGCGGTCGTCGGTGTCGATGCGGATGCCAGGGCCGAAGGTCCGGACGTCCGACCGGACCGGCACGCGGTGTTCGCCCTGGTTGCCGCACTGGTTGGGGTCCGAGAACGGCGTGGCCCTCCACTCGTACGTCATGCCCGCGTTCTGCATGAAGCCCTCCGGATCGAAGATGCCGAAGGCGAGCTGGCAACCGCCCCGGCGTCCGTCCGTGTCGAAGCGGATCAGATCGGTCCAGTGGGTCTCCGCCGCCCACTGGTCTCCGGTTCTGCCACCGCATTGACCGGGATCGCCGTCAGGGTTGAACCGGATGCCGATCTCCGCGGGGGAGAGGCGATCCTGGGCCAGCGCGTGGGGGGACGGGAGAACGGCAGTGGCCAACAGGGTCATTGCTGCCGAGCCGAAGACTGCGATCCTGCGTGCGATGCGCTTCACGTCGTTGATTCCCTTCGATGCGAGATCTTCGGGACACAGCAAAGCCAGCGGCGTGGACACGCCAAGCGGAAACCCGACCCGACAGGCCGCAAACCACCCGAAAAGGCCAACTCCGGCCTTCGGACGCCGATTCGCTCGCCCTGTCGTGCGGGTATCAACCCAAGACGGCTGTCACCCGCCGAAATTCGAGAAGCGCGTAGCCATCTGTCGCGCCCACCGGCTCCGGATGACGATCCCGTCGGCCGCTGATGATGGCAGCGAGCCCAGGCGGCTGGTAGACGCTGAGACGGGGGGAGCGCGTAGCGATCTGTCGGAGACTGACGGGAAAGCCCCAACCCCACTCTGAGACCGCCCCGCCGGGACTCCGCCCTCCCCTACCCCGCCCCTCAGGCCCACTGCCGGGCGGCCAGCGTTTCGACCGGGTGCGGCTTGCCGATGACGGCGAGGGCGATGAAGAAGTTGATCTGGCCGATCGCGATGGTCAGGGTGGCCAGCGCCTTCTCGTCGTAGTGCTTCGCCGCCTCCGCGTACAGCTCGTCCGAGACCCGCTCCCCGCCCGGTGCCGCCGGCTGGAGGGTGGCCTCGACCAGGGCGAGGGCGGCGCGTTCCGCCGGGCTGAAGCAGAGGGCGTCCTGCCATGAGGCGACGGCGGTGATCTGCTCCTCGGATACCCCCGCCTTCCGCAGGAAGCCCGTGTTCAGGATGGTCAGGTAGGTGTTGTTGACGATCTGCCCCGCACGCAGGTGCACCAGGCTGATGGTGCTGCGGGGCACCGAGCGGTTGCCCGTGGCGCGGAAGAGGGCGCCGCTGATGTCGGCCAGTTCCGGCACGAACTCGCCCGGGTTCGGCATGCGGGAGATCGAGGGGGTCGCGGTGGTCGGGGTGTCCGTCATGGCTGCCGTCTCCTCGGGTGGTGGCCGGCGCCGTGTGCGTCGGCCTCACCTCACTGACGTCTGGGCGGAGCCCGGTGTGACAGCCCCGGGAGGGGAGCCTCAGGCCGTCTCGTCCGGATCCTCCGGCTCCGAGCCGGCCTCCGGCTTCGTGTGGAGGATCTCGCGGGCCTGTTCCGCCGCCCGGGCGATGCTCTCGGAGACGAAGTCGACGAACCGGGCGATGTTCTCCAGGCGGACGCCCGCCGGGGTCTGGGGGCCGAGGACGCCCACGCCCTCACGGGCGGTCTCCGCGAGCTGGGCGGTGCCCTTGGCGCTGGCGATCATCGACTGGTACCAGACGTCGTTGTCGCAGACGTACCGTTCCCGCCGCCGCTCGTCGCGTTCCCGGCGGACGAGGCCCTGCGTCTCCAGGAAGGCGATCGCCTTGGAGATGGACGCCGGGCTGACCTGGAGCCGCTGGACGAGTTCCGCCGCGGTGAGGCTGCCCGAGTCGCTCGTGTACAGGCAGGTCATCACCCGGGCCATCATCTTGGGCGTCCCCGTCGCGATCAGGACCGTCGTGAACGTCTCCTCGTACGCGGCCACCGCCTCGGGGTCGCGTCCGTGGGCCAGCGGCGGGGCTTCGGGGCCCCGGGGCGCGGCCTGCTTGCGGCGGTGGGCGCGGTGTTCGGTGGCGCGGTGGGCCAGGTCGGCGCGGTAGGAGGCGGGGCCGCCGTTGCGCATGACCTCCCGGGTGACGGTGGAGGTCGGACGGTCGAGCCGTCGGGCGATCTCGGCGTAGGCGAGCCCGTCGGCCAGTCCCAGCGCGATCTGCTGGCGTTCGGACTGGGTGAGTCTGCCTCCCGGCATTGCGTCCTCCTCGGTGGTGCGCGGTGAGGCGGCCAGCATAGCGTTTAGTTGCAGTTCATTGCAATGAATGGCTGGGTTTCGTTGCATTAGATCTGGAACCGATGCAACGATTTCACTGCATTGATCTGCTGGAATAGGGATTCTGTGCAACACGACTGTTGCCGCACCCGCGAACGCAACTTAGCGTTTCTCTTGTCAGAAACAACGACGAGCACAGGAGCCCACGATGCAGACCTTCGCCACCGCCACCGCCGTCTCGACCGTCCTCGACATCCCCGCCGGGCACATCCGGCTCGTCGCCGCCGACCGCTCCGACGCCACCGTCGAGGTCCGTCCGGCCGATGCCTCCAAGGGACGGGACGTGAAGGCTGCCGAGGAGACCACCGTCGAGTTCCGCGACGGGGTCCTGCGGATCGCCGCCGCTCCCGCGAGCAGCCGGATCATGGGCAACTCCGGCCGCGTGGACGTGACCGTGCAGCTGCCCGCCGGCTCCCACGTCACCGCGACCGTCGCCGCCGCCGGCTTCCACACCGCCGGACCGCTCGGGGAGGTCGTCCTCGAGGGCGCGCAGGCCGAGGTCGAGGTCGACGAGGCCACCTCCGCGCGGCTGACCGTCCAGGCCGGCGACATCGTGCTCGGCCGGCTGAACGGGCCCGCCGAGATCAGCACGCAGAAGGGCGACATCACCGTCGCCGAGGCCGCCAAGGGGGCCGTCACCCTCACCACCCAGCACGGAGCCATCACCGTCGGAGCCGCCCGCGGAGTCTCCGCCACCCTCGACGCCGGCACCGGCTACGGCCGCATCCACAACGCCCTCAACAACACCGACGGCTCCGCCGCCGCCCTCACCATCCGCGCCACCACCGCCTACGGCGACATCACCGCCCGCAGCAACTGACCGGCCCCGCACTCGTACCGCCCCCGCCCCGCATCCGCACTCAAGGAGCGAACCACCATGACCGACGACCGCCACCTCCGCCCCGAGCTCCAGCAGGCCCTCCAGGACATCGTCGACTCCGGCTGGGCCGGGGTGCAGCTGAGGGTGAACGACCCGCACGGCGAGTGGGTCGGCAGTGCCGGGCCGGCCGAGCCGGGCGGGAGCGCCGCGCCGCCCACCGACGGGCACTTCCGGATCGGGAGCAACACCAAGGTCTTCACCGCGACCCTCGTCCTCCTCCTGGTGGCCGACGGCCGGCTGGAGCTCGACGGCGCGGTCGCCGACCACCTCCCCGAGTACGGGCTGGACCCGCGGATCACCCTCCGGATGCTGCTCCAGCACACCAGCGGGCTGTTCAACTTCACCGGCGAGTACTACGACGACGGGACGACCGCCCCCGGCATCGCCTGGGAGGGCCAGGAATGGGTGGACAACATCCTGCGCACCTACCGGCCCGAGGAGCTGGTCCGGCTGGCCCTGTCCAGGCCCGCGCGGTTCGAGCCGGGGACCGACTGGAGCTACTCCAACACCAACTACGTCCTGCTCCGCCTGCTGGTAGAGAAGGCCACCGGCCGCCCCTTCGCCGAGGAGATGCGGCGCCGGATCCTCACCCCGCTGGGCCTGACCGGCACGGTGCTGCCGGAAGGCTCGCCGGAGATCCCCGAGCCGCACGCCCGTGCCACGTACGCCTACCAGGACGGGGAGGAGTGGAAGACCCTCGACGTCACCCGCTCGAACCCCTCCTGGATCTCCGCCGCCGGTGACATGATCTCGACCACCCGCGACCTGCACGTCTTCTTCTCCGCCCTGATGGGCGGCCGGATCCTGCCCGCCGGGCTGCTGGAGGAGATGCGCACCCCGCACCCCAAGCTGGGCTACGGCCTCGGGCTGTTCGTGCAGGAGACGGAGGACGGCCGCACCGTCTACACCCACAACGGCGGCATGTGGGGCTGGGGCGCGCTGATGTTCAGCTCGCCCGACGGCACCACCACCTTCACCGCGTCCGTGACCTGCGGGGACGCCCGGCTCGACATGATGCGGGTGGGGGAGCTGTTCGGGGAGGCCCAGAAGCGGCTCGTCGCCGAGGTCTTCTGAGCGGGGAGGGGCCGTGGTACACGACGGAGGGGCGGGGCACGATGCGTGCCCCGCCCCTCCGTCGTACTGCCGTACGGCTTACAGGAACGAGTTGATCTCGATCGTCTCGGTGCGGCCGGGGCCGACGCCGATGGCGGAGATCGGGGCGCCCGACATCTCCTCCAGCGCCTTCACGTAGTTCTGCGCGTTCTTCGGCAGGTCCGCGAAGGTCTTGGCCTTGGTGATGTCCTCGGACCAGCCCGGCAGGGTTTCGTAGATCGGCTTCGCGTGGTGGAAGTCGGTCTGCGAGTAGGGCAGCTCCTCGACGCGCTTGCCGTCGATCTCGTACGCGACGCAGACCGGGATCTCCTCCCAGCCGGTCAGCACGTCGAGCTTGGTGAGGAAGAAGTCCGTCAGGCCGTTCACGCGGGTGGCGTAGCGGGCGATCGGGGCGTCGAACCAGCCGCAGCGGCGGTCGCGGCCGGTGGTCACGCCGCGCTCGCCGCCGATGCGGCGCAGCGCCTCGCCGTCCTCGTCGAACAGCTCGGTCGGGAACGGGCCGGCGCCGACACGGGTGGTGTAGGCCTTGAGGATGCCGATGACGCGGCTGATCTTCGTCGGGCCCACGCCGGTGCCGGTGCAGGCGCCGCCGGCGGTCGGGTTCGAGGAGGTGACGAAGGGGTACGTGCCGTGGTCGACGTCGAGCAGGGTGCCCTGGCCGCCCTCGAAGAGCACGACCTTGTCCTCGTCCAGCGCGTTGTTGAGGATCAGGGTGGTGTCGGCGACGTAGGGCTTGATCTGCTCCGCGTACTGGAGCATCTCCTCCACGATCGCGCCGACCTCGATCGCGCGGCGGTTGTAGAGCTTGGCGAGCAGCTGGTTCTTGTTCTCCAGCGCAGCCTCGACCTTCTGGGTGAGGATCGACTCGTCGTACAGGTCCTGGACGCGGATGCCGACGCGGTTGATCTTGTCCGCGTAGGTCGGGCCGATGCCGCGGCCGGTCGTACCGATCTTGCGCTTGCCGAGGAAGCGCTCGCCGACCTTGTCGAGGGTGACGTTGTACGGCGTGATGAGGTGCGCGTTGCCGCTGATGAGCAGCTTGGAGGTGTCGATGCCGCGCTCGTTCAGGCCGCGCAGCTCGGAGAGCAGGACGGCCGGGTCGACGACGACACCGTTGCCGATGACCGGCGTGCATCCGGGGGAGAGGATGCCGGAGGGGAGGAGGTGCAGCGCGTACTTCTGGTCGCCGACGACCACCGTGTGGCCGGCGTTGTTGCCACCCTGGTAGCGCACCACATAGTCAACGGAACCACCGAGCAGGTCGGTGGCCTTTCCCTTGCCCTCGTCACCCCACTGAGCTCCGAGCAGCACAAGAGCGGGCACAGGCGTACACCTCTTCCGGATGGGGCATGTCCAAGGTCAGGGGGCGTACGACGATGTACACCGCAGGCTGAGCCGTCGGACCGGTGCCCCGGAATAGACGAAGGCCCTGGCGCAATAGCGCAAGGGCCTCTTGCACAAAGATGCTACCCGAGGAAGGACCGAGGTGTCGGCTCCAGAGCCCACCATGAGCCATGCGGGCGCGCCGGTAGGCGGTCTGCTCGTGCTCGTCGACCCGGTCGCCCGCCGTCTTGACGGCGAGTCCGTGCGAATCGCGAAGGATGTGTTGTCAGCGGGAGCTGCGGCGAAAATCTGCCTCCCGGATTCGCAGGAGGAATTTGCGCGGGCGCTCGCCCGCCGTGGTCATCGGCGGCCGGTGGTGGTCGGCGACGACCGGGCGCTGGTGCGGGCCGTGGGGCTGCTGCACGGCGAGCCGGGACCCGGGGACGCCGCCGTCTCCCTCGTCCCCGTGGGGCCGGTGGGGTCGCTCGCGCTGGCGCGATCGCTGGGGGTGCCGCTGTCGGCGGTGTTCGCGGCGCGGGCCGCGCTGGACGGGGTGACGCGGCCGCGGGACCTGCTGGTGGACGACTGCGGCGGGGTGGTGCTGGGCGGGCTGTGGATCACCGCTCCGTCGCCGCCGGCCGCGCGGCGGGCCGGGGGGTACCGGTCGCTGCTGCGGACCCTGCTGCCGGCTCCGGCGGTGGCGCCGGGGGCGGCGGCGCGGCCGGTGCAGCGGCTGCGGGTGGAGGTGGACGGGGTGGTGCTGGTGGACGAGGACCGCCCGGTGGAGGACGTCGCCGTACGGCCCCGGGAGGACGGCGGCCCGGCCCGGGTGGTGGTCCGGGTTAGGGGCGGTGCGCCGCTGACGGGGCACGGGGACTCGGTGACGGTGTCCGTGACGGGGCCCGCCGCGGCGTTCCACTACCGGGCCGACCACGACCGGCCCGGCGCCCCGACCCGCCGCCGCACCTGGACCCGCCACCCCTCGGCCTGGTCCCTGACCCTGCCCCGCCCCTGAGCGGGGCGGGGCGGCCACGGCCTAGAACTCGACGAGCAGCTCCCGCAGCCCGCGGATGACGTAGCCCTCCTGCCACTGCGGCTCCCGGACGAGCCGCATCGGCGGGACCTTCTCGTCCAGCAGCGCGCCGAAGGAGGAGACCAGCTCCAGGCGGGCCAGCGGGGCGCCCAGGCAGTAGTGGATGCCGGCGCCGAAGGTCAGGTGCGGGTTGTCGGCCCGTCCGAGGTCGAGCGCGTCCGGGTCCGCGAAGCGCGCGGAGTCCCGGTTGGCGGACCCGAAGAGCAGCGCGACCTCGGCGCCGCGCGGGATCAGGGTGTCCCCCACCTCGATGTCGTCGAGCACCCAGCGCTCGAACATCTGGAGGGGGGTGTCGTAGCGCATGAGTTCGTCCACAGCTGTGGACAACTTTTCGGGATCGGCCGATCCGGGGAGCGCGCGCAGCCCGGCGAGCTGTGCGGGATGGCGGAAGAGGGCCCACCAGCCGTTGACCGTGGTGTTGACCGTCGCCTCGTGCCCGGCGTTCAGCAGGAGGACGCAGGTGGAGATCATCTCCTGCTCGCTGAGCCGGCCCCCCTCATCGTGGGCGGCGATCAGCGCGGAGATCAAATCCGTGCCGGGCCGCCGCCGCCGCTCGGCGATCAGCTCCCGCAGATAGGCGCTGAACTCCACACTGGCCGTCACCGCCCGCCGCGCCGTCCCTTCGTCCGGCCGGAGCTCGAACATCCCGCAGATCGCCGCCGACCAGGGCCGCAGCAGCCCCCGGTCCGCCTCCGGGATCCCCAGCAGCTCCGCGATCACCGCCACCGGCAGCGGCTCGGCGACGGCCGTCAGCAGGTCCCCGCCGCCCTCGGCCAGCAGCCCGGCCACCAGCTCCCGCGCCAGCCGGTCCACGGCGGGCGCGAGCCGCTCCACGGTGCGCGGGGTGAACGCCTTCGACACCAGTCGGCGCACCCGCCCGTGCGCGGGATCCTCCAGATCCAGCATCCCGTTGCCGTTGAGCACGTGGAAGGGCTCGTGCTCCGGCGGCGGGGCCTGCCGCCCGAACTCCTCGTGGCTGAACCGGTGCAGGTATGTCCGCCCCAGCCTGCGGTCCCGCAGCAGCGCGCTCACATCGGCGTGGTGCGACACCAGCCACTGCCCGGTCGCCTGCGACCACTCGGCCCGCCCCCGCTCCCGCAACTCCTGGTAGGCGGGGTACGGATCGGCGACGAAAGCGGCGTCCCACGGATCAAAGCCCATCCCCGCACCCTAAGCCGGTGTCACCAGCCGCGTCTCGTAGGCGTACACCGCCGCCTGCGTACGGTCCCGCAGGCCCAGCTTCACCAGGATCCGGCTCACATGCGTCTTCACCGTCTGCTCGGCCAGCACCAGATGCCCGGCGATCTCCGCGTTGGACAGCCCCTGGGCGATCAGGGACAGCACCTCCGTCTCCCGCTCCGTCAGGTCCCGCAGCCGCGCCTTCGACGGCGCGCGCGGGGCGCCCAGCCGGGAGAACTCGGTGATCAGCCGCTTGGTGATGTTCGGCGACAGCAGGGCCTCCCCGGCCGCCACCACCCGTACCGCCTCGGCCAGCTGATCGGCCGAGGCGTCCTTCAGCAGGAACCCGGAGGCGCCGGCGCGCAGCGCCTCGTACACGTACTCGTCCAGGTCGAAGGTGGTCAGCACCAGCACCTTCACCGCGCAGTCCGGGACGGCGGTGATGACCGAGGTGGCCTCGATGCCGCCCATCCCTGGCATGCGGATGTCCATCAGGACCACGTCCGGCCCGAGTTCGGCCGCCTTCGCCACCGCCTCCGACCCGTCGACGGCCTGCCCGACCACCTCGATGTCGGGCTGGGCGTTCAGCAGGACGGTGAAGCCCTGCCGGACCATCATCTGGTCGTCGGCGATCATCACCCTGATCGGAGTGCTCATGCGTCCTTCTTCGTTTCGTGGGCGGACCGGCCGGGCGGGTCCAGGGGGAGGACGGCGGTGACCTCGTACCCGCCGTCGGGGCGTGGCCCGGCGGCCAGTTCGCCCCCCAGCATGCCCGCCCGCTCCCGCATCCCGAGCAGCCCGTGCCCGGTGCCCGGCGAGGGCGGGACGGGCCGGGTCGGGGCCGAGTTCGCCACGCACAGGTGCAGGTCGCGCGGCCCGTAGGCGAGGCCCACCTCCACCCGGGAACCGGGGGCGTGCCGCAGGCAGTTGCTGAGCGCCTCCTGCACGATCCGGTACGCGGTCAGCTCCACCCCCGGGGTCAGCGGCCGCCGGATCCCCGCCACCTCCCGGGTGACCTCCAGCCCGGCGCCGCGCACGTTGTCCACGAGCCCGTCCAGTTCGGCCAGGGTGGGCTGCGGATGGTGCGGGCCGGCCGCGTCCCCGGCCTGCTCGGACCGCAGCACGCCCAGCACCCGGCGCAGCTCCGTCAGGGCCTCCAGGGCGTTCTCGCGGATGCCGGCCAGGTTCTCCTTGAGCTCCTCGGAGGGGTTCTCCACCAGGTGCGGGGCCACCTGCGCCTGGATGGAGATCACCGACATGTGGTGGGCGACCACGTCGTGCAGTTCGCGGGCGATGCGGCTGCGCTCCTCCAGCAGGGTCCGCCGGGCCCGCTCCTCCTCGGTCAGGCTCTCCTGCGCGACGAGCTGGCTGCGGGCGAGCCGGGTGGCCCGCAGGGCGTACCCGAGCAGCCCGGCGAAGCCGAAGACCAGGAGCGCGCCGATCGCGCTGCTGCGGCCGTGCTCGGGCCGGAACACCGCCTCGGCCACGCCGGTGGCGGCGACGGAGACGCCGATCACCGCGGCCGTGACCTTCGGCGGGACACGCAGGGCCACGAGCAGGACCAGCGGGGCGAAGGCGAAGGGCCCGATCGGCGTCCAGGGCCAGCTCTGGCCCTGACCGACGGTGCCGTGGATCGTGGAGGCGATGAACCCGGCCGTCACCAGCCCGAGCCACCAGGCGGCGACCGGCCGGAACAGCGCCGCCACGATCGAGAACCCCGTCAGCAGGGACAGGGCGACGATGCGCGGATCGTGCACGCCGTAGTGGTCCTGGAGCTGTACGGACGTCAGGAACCCGAAGAGGACCGCCGCGTACAGGACGAGCCCGTGCGGCAGCCGGGCCAGCCACCGGGGCCGCTTCATGGGCGGCAGCGGATCCCGCCGGAGGGTGAACAACTGCCGGGCCACACCGCGCACGGAGCCGTCCTCCCGCTCGGGGGAGGTCACCGGTGGCGGGGGCACGCTCTGTTCGTTCACGCCGCCCACCCTAGGCACGGGAGCCCCCCGGGGCCGCAGCCGGACGCCGCTCACCGCGGGCAGGGGCGGCCGCCCGCCCCCGGGGCCGTTCGTGGACCCGGAACGCGGCCCAGCAGACGGCCAGGACCCCGGCGAACACCGGCAGCCACAGCAGCCGGGCGGCGATCCAGCCCGCCGAGGAGGGCACCGTGTGCAGCCCGGGCAGATCGGTGGAGACCAGCAGCCCGAGCGCGGTGACGGCCATCATCGAGGTCTGGTGCCACAGGAACACGGTCATCGCCGACAGGTTCAGCAGCGCCACCTTCGCCCAGGTCCGGGGCCGGCGCACGGCCCGCGCCAGCGGCTCGCGCACCAGGAGGGCCAGCCCGCACTGGGCCAGACCGAAGGCGACGGCGGCCAGCGTCGGCGGGTTCAGGTTCGATATGGCCGCCCCGGGCACCCCCACCATCGACGCCGGGTACCCGCCCCAGACGACCAGCACGGCGGTGGCGGCCGCCCCACCGCCCAGCAGGAGCAGGGCCGGGCGCCTCCGGGCGAACGCCCCCCGGGCCCAGGCGGCCCCCAGGGTGTAGGGGACGAGCCAGCCCGCGGCCACGTTGACCCAGCCGGCCCACTGCGGCCCGCCGAGCCAGAACCGCCACACGTCGACCCCCGCCACCACGGCCAGTGGCCACACCGGGCTGAGCCGGGCCACCAGCGGAGTCGCGGCGGTCAGTGCGGCGAACACCAGCAGGAACCACAGGGGCGACCACACCAGCGTGAGTAGCGTCCGCACGGTCTCCCCTCCGGCCCCGCCCAGCAGCAGCCCGCCCGCGACGACCACCCACAGGGCGACCACCGCGGCCACGGGACGGAACAGCCGCCCCAGCCGCTGCCGCACCCAGGCCCCGTACGCGACCCCGCGCGCCCGCGCCGACCCGTACCCGCGCGCCGCGACATGGCCGCCGACCAGGAAGAACACGGCCAGGGTCTGGAACACCCAGGACACCGGGGCCAGCCAGGGCATGCGCACCAGCGGGCTCGTACCCTGCAGGGCGCCGTCACTCGTGGTCAGGGCGGTGACCAGCCAGTGCCCGAGCACCACCCCGAGGATCGCGAAGGCCCGCAGGGCGTCCACGGCCCGGTCCCGCCCGGCCGGGGTCGCACGGTCCACCCGCTCCGCGAGGGCGCCCCACCGGTCGCGTACCTCAGACATGGGGGACCACCTCCGAGCCGAGGACGATGCGGGCCAGGCTGTCGAGGGACGCGGTGCCGGGCTTGAGGTAGTCGCTGTGTCCGGCGGTGCCCGCGGCGAAGACCCGGGCGCCGAAGGCGGGGTCCACGGGATCGGTGCCGAACCCGACTCCGCCGAGCCGGACATGCGGGACGTTCGCGATCCAGTCCCCGCTGCCCCGCCCGGCCCACACCCGGGCCCGGGTCGGCAGGCCGGCGGCGGAAGCGGCGCCCGTGCCCGGGCTGCCGAACAGGGCGAGGTCGCTCACCCCGGGGCCGGTCTCCGTGCGGGCGCAGACCACCGAGCCGTATGAGTGGCACAGCAGCGACAGGCGGGCGCCGGCCGGAGCGAGACCCGTCAACCGGGTCAGGAACGGGCCCAGTTCGGCGGCGGCCTCGTCGGCGCGGTCGGCGGTCAGCACGGTGGTGCTGACCGTGCCCGGGGTGTCGTAGCCGAGCCAGGCGACCACCGCGGAGCGCGGGTGTTCCTCCGTCAGCCGCCGCTGGAGGCTGAGCGCGCCGTCGCGGAAGCGCCGGTAGGTGTCCAGGGTGGTGTCGGAGCCGGGCACCAGCACCGCTATCCGGTCGGCGGTGCCGAGATCGCCGAACACCTCTATGGCCCGGCCCCTGCCCCGCCCGTCGAAGGTGAGGAACCTGGCGTCCCCCGCCCCCGCCGAGGCCATCTCCCGCAGCTTCGCCGCCCGCTCGCCCCGCCCCGCCCGCTCGGCCGTCCGGGCCGATGCGGCGAGATTGGCGAGGTTGGCGGCATATCGCTCCTGCGCGGTGGCGGACTCGGCGAACACGGCCGGCGCCGGCGCCGGTACCTGGGGGGAAGCGGCGGCGGACACCGGGACCACCACGGCCGCGGCGACCAGCCCCGCCAACAGCGTGCGCCGCAGCCGGCCCCGGCGGCCACCGAACCGGCCGTCGCGGCCGCTGTCGCCGTTACCGTTGCCGCCGTCGCCGCTCTCGTCGCCGTTCACGCTGTTCAGCCGGCTGTCCATGGCGGTGCCCCCCGTGCTTCGCTCCGATCGGGCACTCGCCCGCTCCGGTAATGAAGTTAGGAATCCGGACCCCTGATCGGCATCACACTGCGGAGCCGCCTTCGACGTAGCTCTCAGGTATGACGCGCCGTACCTGAGAGCCAACGCCGCGGCTAGGGTCCGGGAATGACCGACATCCAAAGCGACTGGCGACACGACCGCATCGGCAGCGCGCACCGGGGGCGCAACCCCACGGTCCTGCGCCGCCTCGAAGCCGGGTTCGCGGCGATCGGCGACCGGCAGTTCCTGCCCGGCTACTCCGTCCTGCTGACCGACGACCCCGCCGTGACCCGGCTCTCCGACCTCCCGCCGGACCGCCGCGCCGCCTACCTCACCGACCTGGAACGGTTCGCCGAGGCCGTCGAGCGCGCCTGCGCCCGCCTCGACCCGGCCTTCCGTCGCGTCAACATAGAGATCCTGGGCAACACCGACCCCTACCTGCACCCCCACATCTGGCCCCGCTACGACTGGGAGCCCGCCGACCTGGTGCGCATGCCGGTCTGGCTCTACCGCGACGAGGAGTACTGGCGCGGCGACCGCCACGCCCTCGCACCCCGCCACGACGCGCTGCGCACCGCCATCACGGAGGAGCTGGACCGGCTCACCGCATGACGCGCGCCGCCCCCGTCGACCTAGTCCCGCTCATACGTGAGAGGGGCGCTGGCCGACCCGTCCAGCTCGCGGCGCAGGCTCCCGTCGGGCAGCAGCCGCAGCCGGCTCCAGCCGCCCGGGGTGCAGGTGGGCGGGGCGCCCGACACCACCGTGGACGAGCTGAGCTCGACCGGGTCGGGGGCGCTGCGCAGGGTGGCCCGCCAGGAACAGGAGTAGCCGGGGGCGTCGACGCTCAGGGTCATGACGGAGTCGCCCACCGCGCCCGGGGTGAGGACCAGGTGCCAGGCGGCGGCGCCGGAGGTGGTGCGCCAGCTGCCGGCATAGCCGGAGGGCAGCGTTCCAGGCGGCCCCGCCGGGGTTCCGCTTCCGGACGCGGACCCGGACGCGGACCCGGACCCGGACGAGGAGCCGGAAGCGGGGGACGAGGCCGGGGGCCGGGTCCCGTCGGGGGACCGCGGCGCCCGGTCCCCGTTCATGAGGGCGTACACGGTGCCACCCGCCGCCGTCGCCACCACCAGGGCGGTGGCGACCAGGAAGGCCGTCGACGCGGTGCGCGAACGGGGCGCCGGTGCGGCGGACGGGGGCGGCGGGTAGCCGGGCGGCGGCTGCTGAGGCCCGGGCGGCGGCCCGTAGAAGGAGCGCGCGGGAGCCGCCAGCGTGGCGGGCACCGCGGCAGGCGCCGCCCCCGGGCCAGGACCGCCGTACGGACCGGGGCCGCCGTACGGACCGGGGCCGCCGTACGGACCGGCGGTGCCGTACGGCCCGGGAACGGGCACGCCGTCCGGCCCCTGGACGCCGTCCGGCGCGGGAGCGCGGTTCGGGCCGGTGTCCTCGCGGTCGAGGAGCTGGACGGCGTGCCGCCCGAGCTGCGCCACCAGCGCCCCCGGGAGCCACGGTTCCCCGCCACGCCCGTCCGCCACCGTGTCGCCCGCGCCGATCCGTGCCAGGACGTCCGCCGGGGCGGGGCGCGCGGCGGGATCCTTGTGCAGGCACCGTGCGACGAGCTCCCGCAGTTCGGCCGGCACACCCTCCAGTTCGGGTTCCGCTTCGACGATGCGCAGCAGCAGCCCCGCGGTCCCGCCGGGCCGTTCCGCGTCGCCGAAGGGCAGCCGTCCGGTGGCCGCGTACGCCAGGACGGCGCCGAGGCAGAACACGTCGCAGGCCGGGGTGACCGTTTCGCCGCGCACCTGTTCCGGCGCCATGAACCCGGGCGAGCCGACGAGTTCCCCGGTGCGGGTCATTCCGCCGGCGGGGTCCTCCAGCGGGCGGGCGATGCCGAAGTCGATGACGCGGGGTCCGTCGAGCGTGAGCAGGACGTTGGACGGCTTCAGGTCGCGGTGGATGAGCCCGGCGCGGTGGATCTCCTGGAGGGCGTGCGCGAGCCCGGCGGCCAGGATCCGTACCGTGCGGGCGGGCAGGGGGCCGAAGTCGTGGGCGACGGCCTGCCGCAGGCTCGGCCCGGCGACGTAACCGGTGGCGAACCATGGGACCGGCGCCTCGGTGTCGGCGTCCAGGACCGGCGCGGTCCACGTGCCGCCGACGCGCCGGGCGGCGGCGACCTCCTGGCGGAAGCGGGCGCGGAACTCCTCGCGGGCGGCGAGGCCGGGGTGGACGAGCTTGACCGCCACGGTGCGGCCGCGGTCGGAGCGGGCGAGGTAGACCTGGCCCATGCCTCCGGCGCCGAGCCGCGACAGGATGCGGTACGGGCCGATGTGGTGCGGGTCGGACGGGTGCAGCTGTTCCATCGCCGGGGCGAGTCCCTTCCCCCTGGGGTGCCGGTCTGGGCGAGCGTAGCCCCGGCCGAGGGCGCGGGGGAGGGGGGCCGGGTCCCGGCCCGCTCAGACCCGGGGTCCCGGCCCGTTCAGACCCGGGGTCCCGGCGCGCTCAGACCCGGGGTCCCGGCCCGTTCAGACCCCGGGTCCCGCCCCGCTCAGACGCCGGTTTCCGACGCCAGCGCGGTCAGTGCCTCCGACAGCCGTTCCAGTGCCGCCGCCGTCTCCGCGAAGGCCGCCTCGCCCAGGAGGTCCGTCAGCCGGGCCGCCAGCTCCGCGTGGCCCGGGCCGATGCGGGCGATCGCCGCGCGGCCCTCCTCCGTCGGCCGGAGCAGTTTCGCCCGGCGGTGCGCGGGGTTCGGCAGGTACTCGGCGAGCCCCTGGGCGGCCAGCCGGTCCGCCACGCGCTGCACGCTCTGCCGGGTGATCCCCATCGTGCGGGCGATCTCCGCGACGGGCAGCGGCCGCGTCAGCACCGCGCCCAGCACCTGCCACCACGCAGCCGTCAGCCCGGCCGGCCGGGCCAGTTCCTCGGAGACGGCGAGGAACTGGCCGTTCAGCCGGAAGACGCCGAGCGCGGTCCGGCTGAGCAACTCCTGCCGCCCCCGCACCGACAGCCCCTCCCGCACCGCTGACCCCTCCCGCCCCGGCAGGTCCCCCGCCACCGGAACCCGCGGCAGCGGCTCAGGCACCGCCGGCCTCCGCCGCCGCCATCAGGACCGGGAAGGCACTGGCGTCGGAGTCGTGGAACAACCGGTACCAGGCGTCCAGCACCCCCGGCTCGTACACCCCCAGCCGGGCGAACACCTCCCGGGCGAAGGCCACCGGTTCCGTCGGCCCCGCCGTGATCAGGTCGCCCGCGGTGACCGCGTCGGCCTCCACGTACCGGGCGGCGCCCCCGTACCCCGGCTGCGCGGCGAGGTAGGCGGCGGCCCCGCTGGTGTGCGGGAGGTCGTCCAGCAGGCCCTCCCGGGCGAGCCCGGCGGTGGCCCCGCAGATCGCCGCGACGGGCACCCCGGCCGCCAGGAACTCGCGGGCCTTGGCCGCGAAGGGGGCCAGCTCGTCGCCGGTGTCCCACAGTCGCGCGCCCGTCAGGATCAGCAGGGAGGAGTCCTCGGGGCGCAGGCCGGCCAGGGACAGGTCGGGCAGGACGCTCAGGCCGCCCATGGTGGTGACCGGCACCCCGGCCGCCGGGCCGACGGTACGGATGCGGTGGCCGCGCTGCGTGAGGTGGGCGGTGGTGTGGCCGGTCTCCCAGTCCGCGTAGGTGTCGTACACCGCGAGGTGCACGGGCGGGTGAGCCGCGGTGGTCGCACCGCTCCGGGTGTTCGGGGTGCTGCTCACGGGACGCCTCCGGGGGCACGGGCGGGCGGAGTGTGGAGCTACCCCACCACGCTCCACCGTTGACAGCATGCTGTCAATGCCTCCCCGGGCAGACAGACTGCCGAGGGCGGCCCCCCACCCCCATACAGTCCGCCGATATCCCTCCCCACCTGCGCACTTCTAGCGTGACGCCATGACCCCTCATGTCACCGGCGCGACCGTCAAGGCCGCCGACCGCGCTCACGTCTTCCACTCGTGGTCCGCCCAGGCCCTGATCGACCCGCTGGCCGTCGCCGGGGCCGAGGGCTCCTACTTCTGGGACTACGACGGGAACCGCTACCTCGACTTCGCCTCGCAGCTGGTCAACACCAACATCGGCCACCAGCACCCCAAGGTGGTGGCGGCCGTCCAGGAGCAGGCCGCGAAGCTCTGCACGCTGGCGCCCGGCTTCGCCGTGGACGTCCGCTCCGAGGCGGCCCGGCTGATCGCCGAGCGCACCCCCGGCGACCTCGACAAGATCTTCTTCACCAACGGCGGCGCCGAGGCCGTGGAGAACGCCGTCCGCATGGCCCGGCTGCACACCGGCCGGCAGAAGGTGCTGTCCACCTACCGCTCGTACCACGGCGCCACCGCCGCCGCGATCAACCTCACCGGCGACCCGCGCCGCTGGCCCTCCGACACCGCCTCCGCCGGTGTCGTGCACTTCTGGGGCCCCTTCCTCTACCGCTCGCCGTTCCACGCGACCACCGAGGCCGAGGAGTGCGAGCGCGCCCTCGCCCACCTCGCCGACACCCTCGCGTTCGAGGGCCCGCAGTCCGTCGCCGCGATCATCCTGGAGTCGGTGCCCGGCACCGCCGGCATCATGACCCCGCCGCCCGGCTACCTGGCCGGCGTGCGCGAGCTCTGCGACCGCTACGGGATCGTGTTCATCCTGGACGAGGTCATGTCCGGCTTCGGCCGCACCGGCAAGTGGTTCGCCGCCGAGCACTGGGACGTCACCCCGGACCTGATCACCTTCGCCAAGGGCGTGAACAGCGGATACGTGCCGCTGGGCGGCGTTGCCATCTCCGGCGCGATCGCCGAGACCTTCGCCACCCGCCCCTACCCGGGCGGACTGACCTACTCCGGTCACCCCCTGGCCTGCGCCGCCGCCGTCGCCACGATCAACACGATGGCGCAGGAGGGCATCGTCGAGAACGCCGCCCGCGTCGGCGCCGAGATCATCGGCCCCGGGCTCGCCGAGATCGCCGAGCGCCACCCGTCCGTCGGCGAGGTCCGCGGGCTCGGCACCTTCTGGGCGGTGGAGCTCGTCCGGGACAAGGAGACGCGCGAGCCGCTCGTCCCGTACAACGCCGCCGGCGCCGACAACGCGCCCATGGCCGAGTTCGCGGCGGCCTGCAAGGCGTCCGGACTGTGGCCGTTCGTCAACATGAACCGGACGCACGTCGTCCCCCCGTGCAACGTCACGGACGCCGAGGCCAAGGAGGGCCTGGCCCTCCTGGACGAGGCCCTCGGCGTCGCCGACCGCCACACCACGGGGTCCTGATCGTCCGCATGCCGGTCGGTATATCCGCATAACGGCGGGGAACCGATCGGTTTCGGCCGCGCTGCCTGGCCTAAGGTGTCCGAAGTTCTACCGAGGAGACGGACCCCTATGCCAGGCAGCGGCGGTGTCACCCGCAGCACCCTGCGACAGCAGATCGCGGACGCGCTGCGCGACGAGGTGCTCGCGGGCCGGCTGCCCCCGGGCACCGAGTTCACGGTCAAGCAGATCGCCGAGCAGTACGAGGTCTCCGCGACCCCGGTCCGCGAGGCGTTGGTCGACCTCTCCGCGCAGGGCCTGCTGGAATCGGTGCAGCACCGGGGCTTCCGGGTCCGCGTCTACAGCGTGGACGACTACCGGGGCATGATCGAGGCCCGGATGCTCATACTCGACGGGATCTTCCGCCGGCTCGTGGAATGCGGGACCGCTCCCGGCTCCGCCGAGCGGCTGGTGTCCGTGCGCCGCCGCGCGGAGGAGGCGCGGCGGGCCGCGCGCAGCGGTTCGCTCGAAGTGCTGATCGGCTACGACCTGCGGTTCTGGCGGGAGCTCAGCGGGCTGGTCGGCAACACGTACATCACCGAGTTCCTGCACCGGATCCGCGTGCAGTGCTGGGTCTTCTCCGTGCCGCACCTCCAGGGGGCGGAGCTGGGGACCGCCCTGTGGGACGGGCACGGCGAGCTGGTCGACGCGGTGACGCTGGCCGACGCCGACGAGGTCCGCCGGATCGTGCGCGCCTACAACCAGCACGGGCTGGACTGGGCCGCGACCCTCTGAGGCGCGGGCCGGCCGCCGGCCCGTCACGCCGGGTTCTGCGCACCCCTTCGCGGAGCGTGTCCGGCGCATTACGCTGACCGGATCGGCGGCAACGACTGATCGGAGCCCGCGTGGCCTGTGACCTGTGGCTGGTCCCCCTTGTCGACGTGCTGTGCCACAGCCCCGACAACCCCTTCGCGGAGGAGATCGCCGCGTACGACAAGGCGCTGGGCGAGGCGGGTCTGCCGTCGGTGCCCGTGTTCGCCTACATGCCGGGCCTGAGCGGGGACGTGGCTCCGGTGGCCGGTTTCGACTACGACGCCCTGCACTTCCTGCGGCGGGCGTACCTGCTCCAGATCTGCGGGCTGCCGGTGACGCCGGTGGACGAGCTGGGCGGGGACTACGAGCAGCTGCTGGAGATGTTCGAGGCCACCGCGCAGCAGTCGCACCTGGTGTGGCACTACGACCACGCGGGGGCCTACGTCCCGGTGGACTTCCCCGCGCCCCTGGCCAACGAGGAGCTGCTGGCCGGGGGCGGCCCGCTGGGGTCGGCGCAGGGGCTGCTGCGGGAGCTGGCCTTCGTCGCCCCCGCGATCGGGATAGACCCGATGAATCCCCCCGCCGCGCCGGCCCCGCCGGGCGGCCCGACGGCGCTGGAGGAGCCCGCGGGGCCGATGCCGTACGACGCGAGCCCGTTCGCGCGGGAGCGGCACGTCTGGCTGGGCCTGCACGCGGCGGCCACCCGGAGCCTGGGCCAAGGCTCGATGATCATCTTCAGCTGAGGGGGCCCGCCCCGTTCAGCGGGGCTGCTCCGGGGGTCGCTGGCGCGGCATGTTCGGGCGGGTGCCCGGCGGGAGGGGGAAACGGGCCGGGGGGACCCCCGGCTCCGGGCGGGCCGGGGCGGCGCCCAGGGACTGCATGGCCAGCGGCGTCGGCCCCGCCCGGAATTCCACCATCCAGTCGGCCGTCTCGGAGCGCACCAGCTCCGTGACGTCCTCGGAGAACCGCCGCAGCACCGTCAGACAGCGCTCGGCGGCCTCGCTCGCCGTGCCCTCCGTCGGCCCCAGCACCTCGCGCACGTTCTCCGAGGCCCAGTCGAACTGGAGCGTCTGGAGCCTGCGCTGCACCGCCTGCGCGGTCGCCACGTCGCGCATCCACCCCGAGGTCAGCCCGAAGAACCGGTCGCAGGCCAGGCAGGCGGCGGCCAGCAGCAGCGAGAGGTAGCCGTAGGGGGCCGCCCCGGGGGCCGAGCCGGTCAGCTCCAGCAGCGGCATCGCCGCGCCCGTGACGGCGCCCACGGCCGCGCCCGCCCGCAGCGTCCGCGCGCCCCGCCGCTTCCAGGCCCGGTCCGACAGGTACCACTCGGCGGTGCGCAGCGCGTCGGCCTCCACCCGCCGGTAGAGCTCGTCGAGCCGCTCGGCGGGTTCGCCCCAGTCGCCGAGGGGGAACGGCCGGCCGGTCAGGTCGCCGTCCTCTGCGGGATCCCGGGGTGGCCCCTCGGGCTGCATCTCCGGCTGACTCACCCGGGCACTCCCTCTGCCTGCACTGACGTGTCGTGGTGCGCGTGTGCGCAATGGTGCGCATGCTCTTCCTACCTTCGAATGACACGCGATGGACAACGAATCCCCGGTTTTCCGCCCGCAAGGAGGGCGCCATCAGGTACGCGCACGCCCCGTCTCTCACCCGAAAGAGTTGGTCCTCCCGGCGTAGGGCGCCGCGCCCGGGGAGCACGTAGGCTCGGACTGACCGAGCGTTCCCGACGGCCTGAGCCAGGCCGATGCGCAGATGGAGTGAGTACCCGTGATTCCCGGTGGCGGCCAGCCCAACATGCAGCAGCTCCTCCAGCAGGCCCAGAAGATGCAGCGCGACCTCGCGACGGCCCAGGAGGAGCTGGCCCGTACCGAGGTCGAGGGCCAGTCCGGCGGCGGCCTCGTGAAGGCCACCGTCACGGGTTCCGGCGAACTGCGGGCCCTGGTCATCGACCCGAAGGCCGTGGACCCGGAGGACACCGAGACCCTCGCCGACCTGGTCGTCGCGGCGGTCCAGGCGGCCAACGAGAACGCGCAGGCCCTCCAGCAGCAGAAGCTGGGCCCGCTGGCCCAGGGCCTGGGTGGCGCCGGCAGCGGCATCCCCGGCCTTCCCTTCTAGCGCGTCCCTTCCCGTCCCGCCCCCGTTCCCTGTAGAACACAGCTCCAGAACCGAAAGAAGGCAGTCCGTTGTACGAAGGCGTGGTCCAGGACCTGATCGACGAGCTGGGCAGGCTGCCCGGCGTCGGGCCCAAGAGCGCGCAGCGGATCGCCTTCCACGTCCTGCAGGCCGAGCCCACCGACGTCCGCCGCCTCGCGCACGCGCTGCTCGAGGTCAAGGAGAAGGTCCGGTTCTGCGCGGTCTGCGGGAACGTGGCGCAGGAGGAGCGGTGCGGCATCTGCCGCGACCCGCGCCGCGACACCACGGTCATCTGCGTGGTCGAGGAGCCGAAGGACGTGGTCGCGATCGAGCGGACCCGCGAGTTCCGGGGCAAGTACCACGTCCTGGGCGGCGCGATCAGCCCGATCGAGGGCGTCGGCCCCGACGACCTGCGCATCCGCGAGCTGCTGGCGCGCCTCGCGGACGGGACGGTCACCGAGCTGATCCTCGCGACCGACCCGAACCTGGAGGGCGAGGCGACCGCCACCTACCTCGCCCGCATGATCAAGCCCATGGGCCTGAAGGTCACCCGCCTGGCCAGCGGGCTCCCCGTCGGGGGAGACCTGGAGTACGCGGACGAGGTCACGCTCGGGCGGGCCTTTGAAGGAAGGCGACTTCTCGATGTCTGACGCAACGCTGCACGCCCTGGGACAGGATCCGGACGACTTCGCCGCCTCGATCGCGGACCAGATCGAGTCCTTCATCGTCGCGGTCACCGAGGTGGCCAAGGGCGAGGACCCGGACAGCGCCGTCCCCTTCCTCCTCCTGGAGGTGTCGCAGCTGCTGCTGGCGGGGGGCCGGCTGGGCGCGTACCAGGACGTCCTGCCCGAGGAGCGCTACGAGCCCGACCTGGGTCCGGAGCCGGACGTGGACGACCTGCGCGAGCGGTTCGCCGTGATGCTGGAGCCGGTCGACGTCTACTCCGAGGTCTTCGACCCGTACGAGCCGCGCAAGGCCCCGGTCGCGCACCGGATCTCCGACGACCTGGCCGACGTGGTCGCCGACCTGCGGCACGGGCTCATCCACCACTCTGCGGGCCGGATCACCGAGGCGCTGTGGTGGTGGCAGTTCTCGTACTTCACCAACTGGGGGCCGACGGCCTCGGCCACCCTGCGGGCCCTTCAGTCGCTGATCTCGCACGTCCGCCTCAACCAGCCGCTCGCGGCCCTCGACGGCCTGGACACGGACGAGGACCTCACCGAGGAGGACCTCGTGGAGCAGGCCGGACAGGTGATGGAGCAGGAGCTCGGCCGTCTCGGCCGTAAATAATTCCATCTCATGATGTGGTACGAGGCGGTCGGATCCCGACCGCTCGTTAGACTGCACCCGCAATGAGACGGACCGAGCGAGGAGCGCACGTGGGCCTTGTCGTGCAGAAGTACGGAGGCTCCTCCGTAGCCGATGCCGAGGGCATCAAGCGCGTCGCCAAGCGGATCGTGGATGCCAAGAAGAACGGCCACCAGGTGGTCGTCGTGGTTTCCGCGATGGGCGACACGACGGACGAGCTGATCGATCTCGCCGAGCAGGTATCTCCGATGCCTGCGGGGCGCGAATTCGACATGCTGCTGACCGCCGGAGAGCGGATCTCCATGGCCCTGCTGGCCATGGCGATCAAAAACCTGGGCCACGAGGCCCAGTCGTTCACCGGCAGCCAGGCAGGCGTGATCACCGACTCGGTCCACAACAAAGCGCGCATCATCGATGTGACGCCGGGCCGTATCCGCACCGCGCTGGACGAGGGCAACATCGCCATCGTCGCCGGCTTCCAGGGCGTGTCCGCGGACTCCAAGGACATCACCACCCTCGGCCGCGGCGGTTCGGACACCACCGCCGTGGCGCTGGCCGCGGCGCTGGACGCCGAGGTCTGCGAGATCTACACCGACGTCGACGGCGTCTTCACCGCGGACCCCCGCGTCGTGAAGAAGGCCCGGAAGATCGACTGGATCTCCTCCGAGGACATGCTGGAGCTCGCCGCCTCCGGCTCCAAGGTGCTGCTGCACCGCTGCGTCGAGTACGCGCGCCGCTACAACATTCCGATCCACGTCCGTTCGTCCTTCTCCGGACTGCCGGGTACCTGGGTCAGCAACGAAAAGCCCGAGTCGCAAGGGGACGAGCAGGTGGAGCACGCCATCATCTCCGGAGTCGCCCACGACGTCTCCGAAGCCAAGATCACCGTCGTCGGCGTTCCGGACAAGCCGGGCGAGGCCGCGGCCATCTTCCGCGCCATCGCGGACGCCGAGATCAACATCGACATGATCGTCCAGAACGTGTCGGCGGCCTCCACGGGCCTGACGGACATCTCCTTCACCCTCCCCAAGACCGAGGGCCACAAGGCCATCGACGCCCTGGAGAAGGCCAAGGGGCAGATCGGCTTCGACTCCCTGCGCTACGACGACCAGATCGGCAAGATCTCCCTGGTCGGCGCGGGCATGAAGACCAACCCGGGCGTCACCGCCTCCTTCTTCCAGGCGCTGTCCGACGCGGGCGTCAACATCGAGCTGATCTCCACCTCCGAGATCCGCATCTCGGTGGTGACCCGCCAGGACGACGTCAACGCGGCCGTCATCGCCGTCCACACGGCCTTCGGCCTCGACTCCGACAGCGACGAGGCGGTCGTCTACGGAGGCACCGGACGATGAGTCCGCACCGGTCGGCCCCGGCCCCGGCGCTCGCCGTGGTCGGGGCGACCGGGGCGGTCGGATCGATCCTGCTCCAGATCCTGTCCCAGCGGGCGGACGTCTGGGGCGGCATACGCCTGATCGCCTCCCCGCGCTCGGCCGGCCGCGTGCTGGCCGTCCGCGGCCAGGAGACCGAGGTGCTCGCCCTCACCGAGGACGCCTTCGAGGGCCTCGGCAAGGGCGACGTCGTGCTCTTCCTGACCCCGGCCGAGGTGTCGGCGCGCTGGGCTCCCGTCGTCACCGCGCGCGGGGCCGTGGTCGTGGACCAGTCCCCGGCCTTCCGGGAGGACCCCGAGGTGCCGCTGGTGGTGCCCGAGGTCAACGCCCCCGCCGTACGCAACCGCCCGCGCGGGATCGTCGCGGGCCCGGACTGCGTGACCGCCGCGATGATCGCCGCCCTGGGCGCGCTGCACGCCGAGTACGGGCTGGCCGACCTGGCCGTCTCCTCGTACCAGGCCGCCAGCCGTTCGGGCCGGGCCGGCGCGGAGGCACTGCGCCGCCAGCTGTCGCTGGTCGCGGGGAGCCCGCTGGGCGAGCACCCCGGGGACGTCCGCCGCGCGGTGGGCGAGGACACCGGGCCGTTCGCGGCCCCGCTCGCGCTGAACGTGGTGCCGTGGTCCGGGGAGCTGCGCGCGGACGGCTGGTCCTCGCACGAGCTGGCCGTACGGGCGGAGACCCGGCGGATCCTGGGCCTGGAGACCCTGCCGGTCTCCGTGACCTGCGTCCAGGTTCCCGTGGTGACCGGGCATTCCCTGACCGTGCGGGCCCGCTTCGAGCGGGAGGTGGTCGCGGCGCACGCCCGGGAGATCCTGGAGGCGGCCCCCGGGGTGGTCCTCGTGGACGATCCGGCGGCGGGGGAGTGGCCGACGCCGGCCGACGCGGCCGGGACGGATCCGGCCTGGGTGGGCCGGCTGAGGGGCTCGCTGGACGACGCGCGGGCCCTGGAGTTCTTCGTGTGCGCGGACAATCTGCGCAAAGGTGCCGCGCTCAACGCCGCTCAGATCTCGGAACTGATCGCGGGTGAATTCGCGCAACTCGCTTTGTAGGATCGGTGGCGATCCCTTGATCAAGGTGATGGCCCGACTGCCGCCTGGATGAATGGGGCAATCGGGAAGAGCGGGTACGCATGAAGGCAATGGGGAAATTGCTGAATACTCTGCCTCACGCGTACAACCCTCACGGGGGCACGCGTGTCCAACGGGCGTGGCAGAGGCACTCTTGGACTTCGCCGTCGTACCGGCACGCTCGGGGATCCTCCCGCCGCGCCGGCGCACCGGCGCATACGGCGGCTTTCCTGTGATCATGCCCGTCCCGCCGGCGGGCGCACCCGCCGCGCCGCCCGCAGGGGCGGCCCCGGGCGGCCGTGTGCCCGCGCCCCGGGACCCCGCCGACCAGGCCGGGAGCCCCGCCGCCGAGCCGGCCGCCGTCGCCGACACCGCGGTCGCCGACGGCCCCGCCGCCGGTACCGACGCCCGCGAGACCGCCCTCGCCGCCGAGGGCGCCGCCGACGCGCCGCCGGTCGTGGCCGGGACCACCGTCGACCACCTCACCGAGACCTACCAGGCCCACTACCGTTCGCTCCTCGGCCTGGCCGCCCTCCTCCTCGACGACACCGCCTCCTGCGAGGACGTGGTCCAGGAGGCCTTCATCCGCGTCCACTCCGCCCGCAACCGGGTGCGCGACCGCGACAAGACCCTGGCCTATCTCCGCCAGACCGTCGTGAACCTCTCGCGCTCGGCGCTGCGCCGCCGCATCCTCGGCCTCAAGCTGCTGTCGAAGCCGATGCCGGACATGGCCAGCGCGGAGGAGGGGGCGTACGACCAGCTCGAGCGCGACGACCTGATCAAGGCCATGCGCGGACTCCAGCGACGCCAGCGCGAGGTGCTGGTGCTGCGCTACTTCGCGGACATGACGGAAGCCCAGGTCGCCGAGACGCTCGGCATATCGCTCGGCTCGGTCAAGGCGTACGGATCGCGGGGCATTGCCGCGCTGAGGGTGGCGATGGAGGCTGCGCAGTCATGAGGGACGACCACACGAACCCGCCGCCGGGCCCCGCCGCCCCGACCGCCGGGGACGAGCAGGTGCTGCGCAGCCTGTTCGCCGGGGCCGTACAGGGTCTGGAGCCCTCCGAAGGGGCACTGGAACGGCTGCGCCACGCGGTGCCCGCCCGCCGGGCCCGCAAACGGCAGACCCTCGTCGGCGCGGCCGTGGCCGTGCTCCTGGCCGGCACCGGGATCCCGGCCGCGCTGCACCTGGGCGACGAGGACGAGGGCGCGGCCGCCGGTCACTCGGCGATGGCGGGCCACGGCGAGGCCCAGGGAGGCTTCCCCGGCGACCCGCACCACGACGGACCCGCCGGCGGGACGCGGCCCCAGCCGGTGCGGCCCGCCGACCGGGGGCAGACGGCGGGTACCGGCGAGCGGCCCTCCCCGCAGCCCGGCGGCTCCCCCTCCGGAGGCGTGTCGGCGGGCCCCTCCGGCAGTGGACTCCCCACGGCCGCCCTCGGCAACGGCCCGCAGCCCCCGGCCGGAGTGGCCGCAGCGGCCCCCGAATGCACCGCCGACCAGCTCGGCGTGGCGGGCAGCGCCCGCGCCCCCGAGACCGACGGCAAGGTCTACGGCAGCTTCAAGGTCACCAACGTCTCCGGCCGCGGCTGTACGGTCACCGGCCCCGACACCGTGACGGCCTCCTCCCTGACGCACGGCCCGCCGCCCGCACAGCCCCGCGGCGTGACGGTCACGGGCCACACGGCGGGGGACCCGGCGAGCCGGCTGCCCGACCCCTCCGAGGAGGCGCCGGCCTTGGTGCTCCAGCCGAAGCAGGCGTACGAGGTCCTCTTCGCCTGGGTGCCCTCCGCACAGTCCTGCCCGGCCGGCACCCCCGGCCCCACGGCCACGACCCGGCAGCAGGACGGCCCGGCGCAGCGCCCGGCGGGCCAGGCCGACGGCGGTGCGGCCGACACCCCGGCCGGCGGAACCGCGGGCGTCCCGGCCGGGGACACGGCGGGCGGCGCGCAACGGCCGGCCGACCCGGACCCGGCCGGAGTGGCGGTCTCCCACGCCCCGGCCACCGCCACGGGCGCCCCCGTCACCCAGACCACCATCCCGCAGGCCTGCGGCGGCACGGTCTACCGGACGGGGCTCATTCCCCAGCCGGCGCCGTAGCGGAGGCCGTCTTCGAGGAGGCCGTCTCCGGGGAGGCCGTCTTCGGGGAGGCCGCGGGCGCGTCGGCCGGGCTCGCGGCGGGCAGCAGCCCGGCCTCGGCGTCGCGCTGGGTCTCCAGCTCGCGCCGGTAGAGCCGCCACCACATGAACAGCACGAAGGCGACGAAGACGAACCACTCGCCGGTGTAGCCGAGGTTCTGGAAGGCCTTCAGGTCGAGCCCGGTGTTGCTCGGCGCCTGAGCCGGGACGGGCACCATCCCGTCCGACGGGGTCTGCACCGTCAGCCAGGCGTCGTACAGCGGGTCCTGCACCAGGTTGACCAGGGTGGCCGACCCGATGACCCCGAGCTGGCCCGGCGGCAGCCCGCCCTGTGCGTGCACGCCCTTCGTGCCGGCGTTCTCCGAGGCTTGCAGCGCCCCCGTCACCTCGACCCGGCCCGCCGGCGGGGCCGGGGCCTTCGACGCGTCCGCCGTACCCGGCAGCCAGCCCCGGACCACGGGGACGGTCTTGCCGGAGTCGGTCCGCAGCAGGGTCAGGACGTAGAAACCGTTCTTGCCGTCGAGGTCCCGCTCGGGGACGAGCAGCTGCTGGCCGTACTCGCCGGAGGCGGAGGCGAGCCGCCCGGAGGTCTTCGTGTCCACCGGCAGCAGCGAGTCCAGCGGCGCGGCCGCCTCCTCGGCGGGCCGCTCGGAGCCCGCCTCCCGGTGGCTGCCGACGCGGTCCTCGAACCGGCCGAGCTGCCAGGTCCCCATGAACAGGCAGAACGGGATGGCGAGCGCGACGAAGACGTTGATCCCCCACCAGCGCGGGGTCAGGAGAAACCGGTGCACCCCACCAACGGTACGGGGGGTGCACCGGGGGTCCGGGGCCGGGTCAGCGCGGCAGCCCCTGCGGCAGGTGCTTGAGGACGAATTCCAGCTCCATCCGGACCTGCTTGATCCGCTCCTCCACCACCAGCGAGCCGTGTCCCGCGTCGTAGCGGTACACCTCGTGGACCGCCCCGCGCGCCGCGAGCCGGTCGACGTAGTTGTCGATCTGCCGGATCGGGCAGCGCGGGTCGTTCACGCCCGCCGCGATGTACACGGGAGCCTTCACCGCGTCCACGTACGTCAGCGGCGAGGAAGCCTCGAAGCGCTCCGGCACCTCCTCCGGCGTGCCCCCGAAGAGGGTGCGGTCCAGGGACTTCAGCGCCTCCATCTCGTCGTGGTACGCCGTCACGTAGTCCGCCACCGGTACGGCGGCCAGGCCGACCGCCCAGTCGTCGGGGCGCGTCCCGATGCCCAGCAGGGTCAGGTAGCCGCCCCAGGAGCCGCCGGACAGCACCAGCCGCGCCGGGTCCGCCAGACCCGAGGAGACGGCCCACTCGCGGACCGCCGAGATGTCCTCCAGCTCGATCAGGCCGACCCGGTGCTTGAGGGCGTCCGTCCACTCGCGGCCGTACCCGGTCGAGCCGCGGTAGTTGACCCGGACCACCGCGAACCCGTGGTCCAGCCAGGCCGCCGGGGCCGCCGCGAACGAGTCGGAGTCGTGCCAGGTCGGGCCCCCGTGGACCTCGAAGACCGTCGGGAAGGGGCCCTCGCCGTGCCCCTGCGGCCGCTGCGCCAGCGCGTGGATCCGCCCGCCCGGGCCCTCCACCCACACGTCCTCCACCGGCACCGAGCCGGGCGGCCGGAAACCGGGCGGGTCCAGCACCACCCCGCCCGCGGTGGACCGTACGGAGGCCGGCTCGGCCGCCGAGGACCACTGGTACTCCACCGTGCCGTCCGGGCGCGCGGTGGCGCCCGACAGCGACCCCGGCGGAGTGTCCACCCGTACGAGCTCCCGCGCGGCCAGGTCGTAGCGCCACAGCTCGTCGCGCGCCTCGAAGCTGTGCTCCACCAGCAGCGCCGTCCCGTCCGGGTACCACTCGGCGCTCACATCGCCCGGGAGGTCGATCGCGAGGTCCTCCTGGGCGCCGGTGGCCACGTCCCATACCATCGGCTCCCAGCGGCCGCGCCGCTGGTGGCCGACCAGCAGCCGGGTGTCCCCCTCGACCGGGGCGAAGCCCAGCACCTCCAGGCCCAGCTCCTCGGTGCCGCCGTGCGAGTCGTCCAGTTCCGCGACGGTGGTCCCGTCCAGGGTGACCACGCGCAGCGCCGAGTGCATCGCGTCGCCGTGCTCGGTGTGCTCGATCGCGACCAGGGTGCCGTCGCGGGAGAGGTCGCCGACGCCCGCCGACTCGCGGTGCCGGTAGATCACGACCGGGGCGCTGCCGTCGGGGCGGACGACGTGGATCGTGGAGCCCTCCTCGTCGGTGGACCGCCCCACGACCGCCGTCCCGTCGCGGCCGATGGCCAGTCCGGCGGGGTAGGAGGGGTCCAGGCCGGGGGTGGCGGGCTCGTCGGGGCCGCCCGCGAAGGGCTGGCGGACCCAGGTGCCGAACTCGTCGCCGTCGGTGTCGCAGAACCACCAGATCCATTCCCCGTCGGGGGAGAGGGTGCCGTCGGTGGTGCCGTTGGGGCGGTCGGTGGCCTGGCGCTGCGTGCCGGTGGCACGGTCCCAGGCGTAGAGCTCATAGGTCCCGGTGGCGTTCGAGACGAAGAGCGAGCGGTCCGGGGCGTCCTCGGCCCATTCGGGGAGCCCCACGCGCGGGGCCCGGAACCTCTTCTCCCAGTCTGGCATCTCGGAAGCGGGGGTCAGATCGCTGTCGCTGCTGGTCATGCGTCCCATTCTGGCCCGACGGGCCGCCGGGGTGCCGACTGCTCCGAACGGGCGCATCGTGGAGGGCGTGAACCGAACGCTTCCCGAGAGGGTGTTGATCATGACCAAGAAGGCTCGTACCGGTCACCACAGCCATCAGGACTCCGAGCAGGCGATGGCGAAGAACACGGCGGCCGAGGCGCGGGCCAAGGCTGCGGGCAGGGACGCCCAGTCCCTCTCGGCGAAGACGCGGGGCATGCACCAGAAGGCCCAGGCCAAGCGCGGCTGAGCCGCGACACCGGTCGCGGCCTTCGGTCACGCTCCGTGTTTCACGTGAAACATGGAGCGTGCCGCCCTAGCCTGACGCCATGCGGATGATCGTCCGGGGTGCCCGGCTGCTGCACGAGGAGGGCCTCCACGACGTGGAGGTCGCCGAGGACGGACGCATCGCGCGCGTCCTGCCGTACGACGACCAGAAGGAGCCGCCTGCGACGGGCGTGCTCATCGAGGCCCACGGCGGGCTCCTCAGCGCCCCCTTCGTGGAGCCGCACATCCACCTGGACACCGCCCTGACCGCCGGGCAGCCGCGCCCGAACGCCTCCGGCACCCTCTGGGAGGGCATCGCCTGCTGGAGCGAGCGCAAGCGGACCCTCACCCGCGAGGACGTGATCACGCGGGCCACGGAGGTGCTGCGCTGGCAAGCGGCCCAGGGCGTGCTGCACGTCCGCACGCACTGCGATGTCACCGACCCCTCCCTCACCGCCCTCGACGCCCTGCTCGAAGTCCGCGACCGGGTACGGGAGGTGATGACCCTCCAGATCACGGCCTTCCCGCAGGAGGGGATCGTCTCCTTCCCCGACGGCGAGGCGTTGCTGCGCGAGGCCGTGGCGCGCGGCGCGGACGTGGTCGGCGCGATCCCGCACTTCGAGGACACCCGCGAGGACGGGATCGCCTCCCTGCGGACGGCCTTCGCGCTGGCCGAGGAGCACGGGCTGCGGCTGGACGCCCACTGCGACGAGATCGACGACGAACAGTCCCGCTTCGTGGAGGTGCTGGCCACCCTCGCGCTGCGCACGGGACTGCGCGAGCGGGCCACCGCCTCCCACACCACCGCCATGGGCTCCTACAACGGCGCCTACGCCTACAAACTCCAGCGGCTCCTGTCCCGTTCGGGCATCAACCTGGTCTCCAACCCCTTCGCCAACCTCAACCTCCAGGGCCGCTTCGACGCGTATCCCAAGCGGCGCGGTCTCACCCAGGTCAAGGAAATGCTGGCCGCCGGGGTCAACGTGGCCTTCGGCCACGACGACGTGATGGACCCCTGGAACGCGCTCGGCACCGCCAACCCGCTCCAGACCGCCCTCGTCGGCCTGTACGCCGCCCAGCTCACCGGGGCCGACGAGATCCCGCTCGCCTTCTCGATGGTGACCGAGCGGGCGGCCCGCGTGCTGGGCCTGGGCCCCGACGAGTACGGGGTGGCCGAGGGCGCCCCCGCCTCCTTCGTCCTCCTGCCGGCGCCCACCCCCGGGGAGGCGGTCCGCCGCCAGGTCCGCCCGAGGTACGTGGTCGCGCGCGGCACCGTCCTCGCCGAGAACCCGCCCGCCCCGGCCAGGCTGTGGTGGCCGGGGCAACGGGGCCCGTCGGAAGTGGACTTCACCCCGCCCCTCTAAGGTGCGGTGCATGACGTGGACCCTTCACCAACCAGACTCCGACGCGGCCCACCGGGCCCTTGAGATCGCCTCGGAGTACGCGGACGCCGCCCTGCTCAACCACTCCGTCCGCTCCTACGCCTTCGGTGCCGAGTACGCCCGCCAGCACGGCCTCGCCCATGACGCCGAGCTGTTCTACGTCAGCGCCCTGCTCCACGACCTGGGCCTGACCGCGCCGTTCGACAGCCACACCCTGCCCTTCGAGGAGGCCGGCGGCCACGTGGCCCGCGTCTTCACGGCGGGCCTGGGCTGGGATCCGGCCCGCCGGGCGCGGGCGGAGGAGGTGATCGTGCTGCACATGCGGGACGACGTCACCGCCGCCGAGGACGTCGAGAGCCACCTCCTCCAGGTGGGCACCAGCGCGGACGTCTCGGGCCTGCGCGTCCCCGACTTCGACCCGGACTTCCGCACCGCCCTCTTGGCCGCCCACCCCCGCCTCGGCTTCGGCCCCTCCTTCCTCGCCCTCGTCGAGGACCAGGCGGCCCGCAAGCCCGCCTGCGCGGCGGCCGCCTACGTGGCGAGCGGCGCGGCCACCCGCATCGCGGCCAACCCCTTGGACGCGTAACGCCCGCTCTGCTGCCGCGTTGAGGGATGGCCCAGTGCGCCCGTTGCGCAGAGTGCCCGGCACGGGTTTCCGGGATCAGGCCCGCTGAGCTGCGGCGGGCCGCGCCGGTCGGCGGCGTCCGCGGCCCACCGGCAGCAGTTCGGCGGTGATCAGCGCGGCGACCGTCGCCAGGATCACCACCGGGGTCATCGACGGGCTGCCGATCAGCAGCAGCGCCATCACCGCGCTGCTGACCGGCAGCCCCAGCACGCTGACGCCGGCCGCGGCCAGCCCCGCCGCCACGGCCGGCACCACGCCCAGGCCCGGCAGCGGCGCCGCGAGCACCCCGGCCGCGGCCCCCAGGAACAGGGCCGGGAAGATAGGACCGCCGCGCAGGCTGCCGAGACACAGCGCGTACGCGGCCGTCTTGCACAGCAGCACCGCCACCAGCACGCCCACTCCCCAGGCGTGCGGATTCCCGACCAGCGAGGCCATCGTGGCCTGGCCCGAGGAGGCGACCTCCGCCGGGGACCGGTCGGTGACCAGGGCGTACACCGCCGCACACACCCCGGCGCCGAGCGCGCACAGCGCCGTACGGGCGACGGTCTGCCGGGTCACGAAGGCGGCGACGCCCTGACCCGCGGCCACCGTCAGCCGCAGCAGCACCGCCACGGCCACCGCCAGCAGCAGCCCCCAGCCCACGTCCGCCGCGTCCAGCCGGGGCACCGCCTCGGGGATCTTCACGGACAGCCCGCCGGTCTTCAGCCCGGTCCACCGCCCGAAGCCGGTGAACACCAGCGCGCCCAGCCCGCTGGACAGCAGCGCGGGCAGCATGACGGCGACCAGCTGGGGCCCGCCCACCCCCACCACCTCGATCAGCAGCACCGCCGCGATCAGCGGGCTCCCGAAGATCGCCGAGATGGCGGCGGCGGCCCCGGCCACCCCCATGAGCACACTGGCCTGAGGGGTCCCCGGGCCACGCGCCAGGTCCCGCAGCAGCAGCGCGAGCCCGCCGCCCAGGGCGATCAGCGGGGCCTCGGGCCCCAGGACCGCACCCAGCGGCAGGCTGGCGACCGCGGCGAGCACCACCCCGGGCAGCGCCGTGGTCGAGGCCCCGCCCACCGCCAGCCCGGCCGCCGGCACGTGCCCGCCCGCCCCGGGCAGCCGGGCGGCCACCCAGCCCACCACGACCCCCGCGACCAGCAGCAACGGCAACGGCCACCACCACGGCGCGGTGTCCCAGCCCAGCCCGCGCGGCAGGCTCTCCCACACCAGGTGCTGCAACTCGTGCAGCCCGGCCAGGAACCAGAAGCACACCAGCGACACCGGGATCCCGACCAGGGCGCACAGCGCCAGCGTCTTGCGGTACGGAGGCGTCTTGAGCAGCCCCCGCAGCAGTTCGGCCTCCCCCGCCTGCGTCGCGGTCATGGCCCGCTCCTTTCGGGCTGCCGGGACAGCCCGGTCTGGACGGCGCCGAGGAGCACCTTGGCGACCAGTCCCACCACGATCAGGTCGGCCACCATCTGCACGGTGGTCAGCGCCCGCGCCGTCCCGTCGGCCGGCGCGATGTCCCCGAACCCCACGGTCGCGAACACCGTCACCGCGAAGTACAGGGCATCGGTCCTGGTCAGGGGCTCCGAGAACGACGTCGGCCGGTCACGCGACAGCAGGAAATAGGTGGACGCGAACAGGACCAGGAACAACGGCACGGCGGTGGCCATCGCCTCCAGGGCCCGCAACCGCGGATGCACCGCACGGGCGATGGCGCCGACCTGCCAGAGCACCAGGCCCCCGAACAGCAGCAGCCCCCCGGCCAGCGCCAGGACCGCCACGGCCCCGAAGCCGTAGTCGAGCGGAGCCAGGTAGTACAGCCAGGTGATCAGCCCGACCGTCGCGACGGCCAGCAGCAGGTGCCCCAGCACACCCCCGACCCGAACCCGACCACCCATACCCACACCTCCTCACACCCCCACCCCCCTCCGGGCATTCCAACACCCCCCGCCCCCACCCGCACCTCGCCGACCCCGGACATGGCAGGCCCGCTCGTAGCTCGCGTCACCCCGGAGCCATCGGCTCCATGCCGGCGGCCAGCGATCACCCAGCAGAACGCCTGCGTCGACTGCGGGTTCGTCGGAGCCCTCAACTCGGGCTTCTGCAACTGGCGCATCGACTTCACGTACGCCGACACGGACAACAAGACCGCGTCAATGGGGTCCGCCGGGCCAGCCAGTGCCACCACATCACGAAGTGAGCAGCCGATGACCACCGAGCCCACCCAGGAAGATCCGCACCAGGCCGCCAAGCGAGGCCGCGTCGGCGTCATCGCGTTCGCCGTCGGGACCCTCGCCTCCCTCGCCTTCTTCGCGTTCTTCCCCGGCCTCCCCCACGTCATCGACTGGGGCGCGATCCTCGTCTCCCTGGCGGTCGGGGCACTCGCCCGATGGGCCTACCGCGCGTGGAGCACGAGGAGCCGGACGTCTTCGGGGTGACCACCACCGGGCGCTGAGCGGCCGCGGCACGTCCGCGAAGGCCTGGCCCTGGGCGGGAACACCTAGTCGGCCAACAGAAACAGGTCGGCCACCTACCAGTACTGGTAGGTGGCCGACCTGTTCTTACTCTGTCGGGGTGGCGGGATTTGAACCCACGACCTCTTCGTCCCGAACGAAGCGCGCTGCCAAGCTGCGCTACACCCCGATCGTCACCCTCGGCGTTTCCGCCTGGCGACATCGATTACTCTAGCGGACCCGGCGCCGGAGACGAAATCCGGTTTTCGCGGGGTGCCCGCCGGGGTCCCGCCCGGGTTCTAGGCCTTCGGGGTGAGGGTCAGGAGGGTGGCTTCCGGGGGGCAGGCGAAGCGGACCGGGGTGAAGCGGTTGGTGCCGCAGCCCGCCGAGACGTGGAGGTAGGAGCGCTCGCCCCCGGTCTCGTACGTCGACAGGCCCTTCACCCGCTTCGTGTCGAGGTCGCAGTTGGTGACCAGGGCCCCGTAGAAGGGGACGCACAGCTGGCCGCCGTGCGTGTGCCCGGCCAGGATCAGCGGGTAGCGGTCGGCGGTGAAGGACTCCAGCACGCGCAGGTACGGGGCGTGCACCACGGCGATCGAGAAGTCCGCGTCCGCCTCCGGGCCCCCCGCGACCCGCTCGTAGCGGTCGCGCTTGATGTGCGGGTCGTCCAGGCCGGTGAAGGCCAGCTCCATGCCGCCCAGCTTCAGCCGCCCCCGGGTGTTGGTCAGGTTCAGCCAGCCCGCCGCGTCGAAGGCGTCCCGCATGCCCTCCCACGGGTTGTGGACGGCGCCGACCACCGGCTTGTTGCCGTTCAGGCCGTGCCGGCCCTGGGCCTTCTCGATCAGGTAGCGGCCCGGGTTGCGCAGCCGCGGCCCGTAGTAGTCGTTGGAGCCGAACACGTACACGCCCGGGAACTCCATCAGCGGGCCGAGCGCGTCGAGGAGCTCCGGCACGCCCTCGGTGTCGGAGAGGTTGTCGCCGGTGTTGACGACGAAATCGGGGCGCAGGCCGGCGAGGGACTGGAGCCAGGCGCGCTTCTTGCGCTGCCCGCCGACCATGTGGATGTCCGACACCTGCAGGACGCGCAGCGGGCGGGCCCCGGCGGGGAGCACCGGAACGGTGACCCGGCGCAGCCGGAAGGAGCGGGCCTCGAACCCGGCGGCGTAGGCCACTCCCGCGGCCCCCACCGCAGCGATTCCGGCGGTGACCTTCAGGGGTACTCCGTAACGCGCGCGCATGGCCCCATCGTCGCAGACGCGGAAAACCGATGGGCGCCGCAGCCCCCGCACCTGGCAGACTCAAGGGCATGACCACGCTCAAGGCCAAGCTCCAGGAAGACCTCACCACCGCCATCAAGGCGCGCGACGAACTCGGTTCGTCCACCCTGCGCCTGACCCTCGCCGCCATCACCAAGGAGGAGGTCGCGGGCAAGGAGGCACGCGTGCTCTCCGACGACGAGGTCCTCAAGGTGATCGCGAAGGAGGCGAAGAAGCGCCGTGAGGCCGCGGAGGCCTTCGCCCAGGGCGGCCGCGACGAGCAGGCCGCGCGCGAGACGGCGGAGGGCGAGTTCCTCGACGCCTACCTGCCCAAGCAGCTCAGCGACGACGAGCTCGCCGCGATCGTGGCGCAGGCGGTCGAGGAGGCCAAGGCGGGCGGTGCCGAGGGGCCGCGGGCCATGGGCGCCGTCATGAAGATCGTGAACCCGAAGGTGGCGGGTCTGGCGGAGGGCGGCCGCGTCGCCGCCGCCGTCAAGAAGCAGCTTTCGTAAGGCGGAGTAGAAGTAGAAGAGGGCCCCGGCCGGATGATCCGGCCGGGGCCCTCCCGCGTGCGTGCTACTGGGTTTCGTTGCCGCCGATCAGGCCCGGGTCCGTCGGGAGGCCGGGGATCGGGTTGACCGGCGGGTCCGCCGGGGTGCCGGTGCCGCCGCCGGGCCGGCTGTCGCCGGGCTTGCCGTCACCGCCCGGCTTCCCGGGCTTCCCGGGCTTGCGCGGGGTCGTCGGCTGGTTCGGGGTGTTGCCCCGGCCGCCGCCGGCCCCGCCACCGCCACCGCCGCCGGTCCCGCCGCCCCCGACCGAGGGCTCCGGGACGTGGACGTTCGCGAAGGGCGGTGCCTCGCGGCCGGACAGGGCGCCCGAGACCGCGTCCTTCCAGATCGGGCCGGGCAGGCCGCCGCCGAAGACCTTCGGGTAGTACTGCCCGCCGATGGTGATGTCCTCCATCGTGATCTTCTTCGCGCCGCCCGAGCCGACCCACACCGCGCCGGACATGTTCGGGGTGTAGCCCACGAACCAGGCGTTGTAGCGGCCGTCGGTGGTACCGGTCTTGCCCGCGTTGTCGCGGTCGGTCAGGCCCGCCTTCTCACCGGTGCCGGAGTCGACCACACCGCGCAGCAGGTTGTTGATCGTGTCGGCGGTGTCCTGGGACATGGCCCGGTCGCACTTGCTCTTGGGCACCGCGAGCGCCTTGCCGTGGGCGTCGGTGATCGACTCCAGGGCGATCGGGGTGCAGTAGACGCCCCGGTTGGCGAAGGCGGCGTACGCGTTGGCCATCGTCAGCGGGGACATCTCGGCGGAGCCGAGGGCGATGGACGGCTCCTCGGGCAGCTTCACCCCGCTGGCCGGGACCACGCCGAGCTTCTGCGTCATCTCCGTCACCGGGCAGAGCCCGATGTCGGAGATCATCTGCACGAAGTAGGTGTTGATGGACTTCTCCATCGCCGTCTTCAGCGCGTACGGACCGACCTCGTCCGCCGTCTCGTTCTGGGCGGTCTGCAGCTTCCCGCCGTCCAGCGGCAGGTTCTGCCACGGCGGCGTGCCCTCGCACCGGGAGACCGGGCTCGGGTAGTCCATCTTGTTCGGGGCCGAGTAGACCTTCGTCGGCTCCATGCCCTTCTCTATGGCCGCGGCCGCGATGAAGGGCTTGAACGTGGAACCGACCTGGAAGCCGAAGTTGGAGCCTCCCATCCGCTTGTCGACGGAGTAGTTGATCTGCGTCTCGTTCTTCCCGAAGCCGTACGGCTTGGACTGGCCCATCGCCAGGATCCGGCCCGTGCCCGGCTGGACCATGGTCACGGCCGTGGCGATCGAGTCGTCCTGGTTGACGTGGTCGCGGATCGAGTTGTTCGCGGCGTCCTGCGACTGCGGGTCCAGGGTGGTGCGGACCGTCAGGCCGCCCTGGTTCCAGACCTTCGCCCGCTCCTCGCGGGTCTTGCCGAAGACCGGGTCCGACAGGAAGGTGTTGCGCACGTAGTCGCAGAAGAACCCGGCGCCCTTGACGGCGGTGATGCAGCCGTTCTTCGGGCGGGTCACCTTCAGGGTGACCGGCAGCTTCTTCGCCTCGTCCGCCTCGGCCTGCGAGATGTCCTTCACGTCGGCCATCCGCTGGAGGACGACGTTGCGGCGCTTCATCGCCTCCTGGGCGTCGTTCACCGGGTCGAACCGGCTCGGCGACTGGACGACGCCGGCCAGCAGGGCCGACTCGTCCAGGGTCAGGTCCTTGGCCGGCTTGCTGAAGTACCGCTGCGCCGCGGACTCGATGCCGTAGGCCGCCTGCCCGAAGTAGGTGATGTTGAGGTAGTTCTCGAGGATCTTCTTCTTCCCGAGCTCCTCCTCGACCTGGATCGAGTACTTCAGCTCGCGGATCTTTCGGCCCAGGCTCTTCTGCTGCGCCTCGGCGACCTTGGCCGGGTCGTCGCCGGCCTCCTCGACGAAGACGTTCTTCACGTACTGCTGCGTCAGCGTGGAGGCGCCCTGCGCGGCGCCGCCCTCCTGCGCGTTGCGGTTGACCGCGCGCAGGATGCCCTTGAGGTCGACGGCGCCGTGCTCGTAGAAACGCGAGTCCTCGATCGCGACGATCGCCTTCTGCATGTACGGCGAGATGGCCGTGAGCGGGACCACCTGCCGGTCCCTCGAATACACCGTGGCGATCAGGCCACCCTCGGCGTCCAGAATGGTGGTGCGCTGGCTCAGCGGAGGCGTCTTGAGATTGGCCGGGATCTCATCGAAGCCCTCGACGGTGCCCTTGGCGGCGAGGCCCAGCGCACCGGCGCCCGGGATCGCGATGCCGGCGAGAACGACTCCGGAGAGAACCGACAAACCGAGGAACCTGGTGGCCTGCTGCGGCCCCGTGAGCCCTGCGCCAGAGCGCTTCTTTCCCATGGAGGGCAGCCTACGTTCTCATTCGCCGGACACATGCGAATGCCTTGGCCTAAGCTGTCCCCAACTGTCACAGGAGTGTGGTGCGACATCAACCCTTCGGCTTGATTTTCACCCTTCCCGAATGGGGTGGACGCATGTCCGAATCTCGCCCTTCGCTCTGACGGCCGCTCACCGGCGCTTCCCTGATTTCACCCGAATCGCCGGAATGGCCGGGCATGTCGCCGGATCACTCCGTCGGGTGATCTGCCGCTTACCCATAGTCCGTTCGGACCATTCAAGATTGGGCCCGTCGGGGGTGTTGCGGCGTCCTCGCCTTCCGTAACGTCCTCAACTGGCAGCGGTGAATATGCCGCTACCGCCGTGGGGGAGCCTCGATTCGGGAGAGGACGGCACCGGGATGGGCTGGGTAACCGACTGGAGTGCGCAGGCAGCCTGCCGCACTACCGATCCGGATGAACTGTTCGTTCAAGGAGCGGCACAGAACAGGGCCAAGGCGGTGTGCACCGGATGCCCGGTGCGGACCGAGTGCCTGGCCGACGCGCTCGACAATCGTGTCGAGTTCGGAGTGTGGGGCGGAATGACCGAGCGGGAACGGCGTGCGCTGCTGCGCCGGCGTCCCACCGTCACCTCGTGGCGACGGCTGCTCGAAACCGCTCGCACGGAGTACGAGCGCAGTACCGGCATCCTCACCGTGGATGTCGGCGCGGAGATCGACGTGGCGTACGAGACCTACGCGGCGGCCGGGTAGCCACCCGGACACCGCGCAGGCACCACTCGTACCCCTGGTCAAGCTCCGGCCGGAACCCCGGCCGCGAGTCGCTCTCCGATGGCCCGCAGCCCGGCGAGGTCGTGCACATCGCCGGGCAGGGCGGCCACTTCGGCCACCGCCACCTCGGGATGCAGCGAGGTGAAGCGATCGCGCGTGCGCTGTTCCCGCGCGATCACCTGCATGCGTTCGGCGTGCAGGCGCAGCAGCCCCGCGGTGATCGCGTCGTCTTCACCGGGGCTGTCCGTGCCCTCCGTGCCACTCTCGGCGGTGCTGTCGTCCACGGCGGGGGAGCCGTCGTCGGCGGCGTCACGAAGTCCAGCTTTCCCGGGCTCCTGATCGACAATGCCGCCTTCTTCAAGATTCTCTGCGGCCGCCAGCGCCCGCTCCGCGGACAGCTGCCGCGCGTCGCTCCCGTGCACCCGGTTCAGCACCAGACCCGCCAGCGGCATGCTCTCCGCGGCCAGCCGCTCCACGAAGTACGCCGCCTCGCGCAGGGCGTCCGGTTCGGGCGCCGCGACCACGAGGAAAGCCGTGCCCGGCGCCTGGAGCAGACGGAACGTCGCGTCGGCGCGGGTGCGGAAGCCGCCGAACATCGTGTCCATCGCCGCCACGAACGTCTGCACGTCCTTCAGCAGCGAGGCCCCCATCAGCTTGCTCAGCGTGCCGGTCATCATCGACATGCCGACGTTCAGGAACTTCATCCCGGCCCGCCCGCCGACCTTCGCCGGCGCCATCAGCACCCGGATGAACTTCCCGTCCAGGAACGACCCCAGCCGCTTCGGCGCGTCGAGGAAGTCCAGCGCGGACCGGCTCGGCGGGGTGTCCACGACGATCAGGTCCCAGTCGTCCTTCGACCGCAGCTGGCCCAGCTTCTCCATCGCCATGTACTCCTGCGTGCCCGCGAAGCCGGCCGACAGGGACTGGTAGAAGGGGTTCGCCAGGATGGCCCGCGCCCGCTCGCGGTCCGCGTGCGCCTCGACGATCTCGTCGAAGGTCCGCTTCATGTCCAGCATCATGGCGTGCAGTTCACCGCCGTCGCCGCCCACCCCCTCGACCCGGCGCGGGGTGTTGTCCAGCGAGTCGATGCCCATCGACTGCGCCAGCCGCCGGGCCGGGTCGATGGTCAGCACCACCACCTTGCGCCCCCGTTCGGCCGCCCGTACGCCCAGCGCCGCGGCCGTCGTGGTCTTGCCGACCCCGCCGGCGCCGCAGCACACGACGATCCGGGTCTTCGGGTCGTCCAGCAGCGCGTCGACCGCCAGTTGCTGCGGCGTGTCCAGCCCCATGGTGCTCCCGTCCCCGCTCATCGCGCGTCCGCCTGCTTGCGCAGCTCCGTCGCCAGCTCGTACAGCCCGGCCAGCTCCATCCCCGAGCCCAGCAGGGGGAGTTCGTACGTCGGCACGTCCAGCCCCGCCAGCACCGCGCGCTGCTCCCGCTCCAGCTCGACGCGGCTCGCGTGCTCGGCGGCCTGTGCCAGCAGCGGCTCCACCAGCCGCTCGGCCAGCCCGCCCCGCCGGGCCCCGCCCAGACCCGCCCGGGACAGGGCCCTGGCGATCTCGGGGCGGCGGCCCTCGGCGGCCGTGCGCAGGGTGTCCTCGTCCAGGTGGTGCGGGCGCACCATGTTGACGATGACCCGCCCGAACGGAAGTCCGGCCGCGCGCAGTTCGTCGATGCCGTCGGAGGTCTCCTGGACGGGCATCTCCTCCAGCAGGGTCACCAGGTGCACGGCGGTGTCCGGGGACTTGAGCACCTTCATGACGGCCTGCGCCTGGTTGTGGATCGGCCCGAACCGGGCCAGCCCGGCCACCTCGTCGTTGACGTTCAGGAAGCGGGTGATCCGCCCGGTCGGCGGGGCGTCCATGATCACGTGGTCGTAGACGAACCGCCCGGACTTGTCCTTGCGGCGCACCGCCTCGCACGCCTTGCCGGTCAGCAGGACGTCCCGCAGGCCGGGCGCGATGGTCGTCGCGAAGTCGATGGCCCCCAGCTTCTTCAGGGCGCGTCCGGCCGAGCCGAGCTTGTAGAACATCTGGAGGTAGTCCAGCAGCGCCCGTTCCGCGTCGATGGCGAGCGCGTACACCTCTCCGCCGCCCCCGCCCGGGGCGACGGCGATCTTCCGCTCCTCGTAGGGGAGCGCTTCCGTGCCGAATAGCTGTGCGATGCCCTGCCTGCCCTCGACCTCCACGAGTAGAGTCCGCCTGCCCTCGCGCGCGAGGGCCAGCGCGAGTGCGGCGGCGACCGTGGTCTTGCCGGTGCCGCCCTTGCCGCTGACCACCTGGAGCCTGCTCACAACCTCCGAGCCTAACCACTCCCGCTCAGGCGTTACGCTCGCCCCCATGACCAAGAAGTTCGAATACGCGACGGTCCCCCTGCTGGTCCACGCCACCAAGCAGATCCTGGACACCTGGGGCGAGGACGGCTGGGAGCTCGTCCAGGTCGTGCCCGGCCCGAACAACCCCGAGCAGCTCGTGGCCTACCTCAAGCGGGAGAAGGCATGAGCGGCGCCGTCGAGGCCCGGCTCGCCGAGCTCGGCCTGACACTTCCCGAGGTCGTCCCGCCGCTGGCCACGTACCAGCCGGCGGTGCGCTCGGGCGCGTACGTGTACACCGCGGGGCAGCTCCCGATGGTGCAGGGCAAGCTCCCGCTGACCGGCAAGGTCGGCGCGGAGGTCTCGCCGGAGCAGGCCAAGGAGCTGGCGGCGACGTGCGCGCTGAACGCGCTGGCCGCCGTGAAGTCCGTCGCCGGTGACCTGGACCGGGTCGCCCGCGTGGTGAAGGTCGTCGGCTTCGTCGCCTCGGCCCCCGACTTCACCGGGCAGCCGGGCGTGCTCAACGGCGCGAGCGAGCTGCTGGGCGAGGTCCTCGGCGAGAAGGGCGTGCACGCCCGCAGCGCCGTCGGCGTGGCGGTCCTCCCGCTGGACGCCCCGGTCGAGATCGAGATCCAGGTGGAACTCACCCCGGACGCCTGACCCACCGCCGGCGGGGCTGGAGGATCCGGTCCCGCCCGGTGCACCCTCCCCCGGGGACGGCCCCGGGCGGCGGCCCCCGCCAGGGGGGCCTCGAACATCGGGCCGGATGGTCGTAGCATCCGGCCATGCCGAATGGTCAGCACGGACAGCCCTCGCCCGAGCAGCCCCCCGCCGGAGGCCAGTGGTACCCGCCGGAGTGGCCCGCCCGCATCCGCGCCCTCGCGGAAGGCGCCCTCGTCCCGGCGGAGCCCCGGCGCGCCGCCACGGTGATGCTGCTCCGCGACACCCCCGCCGGCCCCGCCGTGCACATGCTGCGCCGCCGCGCCTCCATGGCGTTCGCCGGCGGCGCCTACGCCTACCCCGGCGGCGGGGTCGACCCCCGCGACGAGGACCACCGCATCGGCTGGGCCGGCCCGGACCAGGAGGCGTGGGCGGCCCGCCTCGGCACCGACGCCGCCACCGCCCAGGCCATCGTCTGCGGCGCGGTCCGCGAGACCTTCGAGGAGGCCGGCGTCCTCCTCGCCGGGACGACCCCCGACACCGTGGTCGGCGACACCACCGGGGACGACTGGGAGGCCGACCGCGAGGCCCTCGTCGGCCGCGAGCTGTCCTTCGCCGAGTTCCTCGACCGACGCGGCCTGCTGCTCCGCTCCGACCTGCTCGGGGCGTGGGCCCGCTGGATCACCCCCGAGTTCGAGCCCCGCCGCTACGACACCTGGTTCTTCGTCGCCGCCCTCCCCGAGGGCCAGCGCACCCGCAACGCCTCCACCGAGGCCGACCGGACCGTGTGGATCCGCCCGCGGGACGCCGCCGCCGGCTACGACGCGGGCGAGCTGCTGATGATGCCGCCCACCATCTCCACCCTGCGCTCCCTGGAGCCGTACGGGGCCGCCGCCGAGGCCCTCGCGGCGTCCGGCGCGCAGGACCTGACCCCGGTGCTGGCCGAGGCCGCGCTGGAGGACGGCGTGGTCGTGCTCAGCTGGCCGGGCCACGAGGAGTTCACCAAGCGCGTCACCCTCGGAGGTGGCCCCGCATGACCGACGCAGCGGCCCTGCCCGGCCAGCCCCGCGGAGCGGTCGTCTCCGGACCGGCCACCGCCCGCGCCGTCAACGTCCTGGCCCCCAACCCGTCGGCCATGACCCTGGACGGCACCAACACCTGGCTGGTCTCCGAACCCGGCTCCGACCTCGCCGTCGTCATCGACCCGGGCCCCCTCGACGAGGCGCACCTGCGCGCCGTCGTCGCCACCGCCGAGCGGGCCGGCAAGCGCGTCGCGCTCACCCTCCTCACCCATGGCCACCCCGACCACGCCGAGGGCGCCGGCCGCTTCGCCGAGCTGACCGGCACCAAGGTGCGGGCCCTGGACCCGGCGCTGCGCCTGGGCGACGAGGGCCTGGCCGCCGGGGACGTGATCCGCACCGGCGGACTGGAACTGCGCGTCGTGCCCACCCCCGGGCACACCTCGGACTCCCTCTGCTTCCACCTGCCGGCCGACCGGGCCGTGCTGACCGGCGACACCATCCTGGGCCGCGGCACCACCGTCGTCGCCCACCCCGACGGCCGGCTGGGCGACTACCTGGACTCCCTGCGCCGCCTGCGCTCCCTCACCGTCGACGACGGGGTGCACACCGTGCTGCCCGGCCACGGACCGGTCCTGGAGGACGCCCAGGGCGCCGTGGAGTACTACCTGGCCCACCGCGCCCACCGGCTCGCCCAGGTCGAGACGGCGGTGGAGGACGGCCTGGTCACCCCCGAGGCGGTCGTCGCCCACGTCTACGCGGACGTGGACCGCTCGCTGTGGCCCGCCGCCGAATGGTCCGTCCGCGCCCAGCTCGAGTACCTTCGGGATCACGGACTGATCCCGGGGGGGCCCGAATGAACACGCTCTACGTCCTGCTGGCACTGATCGCGGCCGCGGGGTGGATCACCTCCACGGTGACCCTGCGCATGCGGGCCCTCCAGGACCGGGCGGACCGGCTGGAGCGGCGGCTCGGCCTGGTGCTGGAGCACCTGGGCATCGAGGAGCCGGAGCCGGCCGGGCTGGATCGCGTACGCGCGCTGATGCGCGAGGGCCGGACCGTCTCGGCGATCAAGGCCTACCGCGAGATCACCGGCGCGGGCCTCGCGGAGGCCAAGCAGGCCGTCGAGTCCCTCGACCTCAAGGTCTCCTAGCCTTCCGGGCGCGGAGCCTTCGTGCCGTGCCGGGCCTCGTACTCGGCGGCCAGCCACGGCCCGAGGTCGTCCAGGTAGCGGCGGGCCACGGCCGGGTCCTCGACCGGCTCCAGGGCCACGGCGGCCGCCTCGCGCAGCTGCGCCGCCCGCTCGGGGTAGTAGCGGCCGAAGACCCGCGCGGACTCGGTGAGGTCGCTGGTCCAGCCGCCCCACTCGGGCATGACCAGCGTGAAGGCGGTCCGTACCAGGTGCCGGGAGAAGAACCGGTTCATCCGGCGGAACTCGGCCGGTTCCGAAGCCGCCTCGAACCGCTCCCGCCACCGGGGCAGCAGGGCGGCCAGGTCCCCGTTGGTCTCCCGGGCGAGCAGGCCGTCGGGACGGTAGCGGGGCAGGTGCTCGGCCAGGTCGGCGCCGAGCAGCGGGGTGCACAGGCAGGCCAGGAACCAGCCCAGGTCGTAACGTTCCTGCTCGCTCAGCAGCCGGTCCTTGCCGTAGAGCAGGATCCCTACGCCGTCGATCTGCGGGAAGTCCTGGTCGAGCCCGCGGCCCAGCACCTCGGCGGTGTCCCGGTCCTCGTCGGTGGGCTCCCGGTGCAGGGCGATCAGCAGGTCGAGGTCGGAGCGCCCGGGGCGGGCGGTGCCGCGCGGCACGGATCCGTACAGGTAGGCGCTGTGGAGCCGGTTCCCGTACGCCTCCACCAGCCGGCCGCGCGCGGCGGCGACGAGGTCGGCGAACGCGGGCTGGACCCGCCCGAGGGAGCCCTCCCGCTCGAAGTACCCGGCGGCGTCCAGCCCTCTGAGATCCATGATCCCCACTGTGCCCGGCGGACGGCCCGGGGCGCGGGCATTTACGGCCGGGGGCCCGCCCGCGCCGCGCACGCACGGAGGGGCCCCTCCGACACCCGGACGGGGCCCCTCCGTGGAACTGCGTGCCGCGTCAGCGCGAGCGCTTGGCGAGCCGCTCCACGTCCAGCAGGATCACGGCGCGCGCCTCCAGGCGCAGCCAGCCGCGGCCCGCGAAGTCGGCGAGGGCCTTGTTCACGGTCTCGCGCGAGGCGCCGACGAGCTGGGCGAGCTCCTCCTGCGTGAGGTCGTGGACGACGTGGATGCCCTCCTCCGACTGCACGCCGAAGCGGCGCGACAGGTCGAGGAGCGCGCGGGCCACGCGGCCCGGGACGTCGGAGAAGACCAGGTCGGACATCTGGTCGTTGGTCTTGCGCAGGCGCCGGGCGACGGCGCGCAGCAGTGCGGTGGCGACCTCGGGCCGGGCGTTCAGCCAGGGCTGGAGGTCGCTGTGGCCGAGGCCGAGGAGCTTGACCTCGGTCAGGGCGGTGGCGGTGGCGGTGCGCGGGCCCGGGTCGAAGAGCGAGAGCTCGCCGATCAGCTCGCCGGGGCCGAGGACGGCCAGCATGTTCTCGCGGCCGTCGGGGGAGGTGCGGTGCAGCTTCACCTTGCCCTCGGTCACGACGTACAGCCGGTCTCCGGGGTCGCCCTCGTGGAACAGGGCGTCGCCGCGTGCGAGGGTCACCTCGCCCATGGAGGCGCGGAGCTCCGCGGCCTGCTCGTCATCGAGCGCCGCGAAGAGCGGGGCGCGCCGCAGAACGTCGTCCACGAGTCTCTCTCCTATGTCGACCGGCCAGTGGGGACCGTTCCCCATTTTGCCGGACGGCTCAAACAGTGCGATCAATCACAAGGATGCCGGACGGACGGGCGTGCTGTGCGGCGAGAGGCCGATCGGGGTGGTGTTACCTGAGGTCCGGGCGGGGTGTCAGCGTCCGGCCTTAGGCTGGCCGGGTGTCCAATAAGCCGGTGAGAGCACAGGCCAAGGGGTCCGCGGGAGTGACGGCGGCCCAGAATTCAGCCGTGGGCGAACAGGCCCCCGCGGCGGCGTCCGAAACGCCCCGACCTGCCCCCCAGGGCAAAGCTTCGGCCAAGAAATCGCAGACCGTGAAGCAGGCCGCCGGGGCCGCCAGGGCCGCCGGGGCCGTGCGGCCGCGCCCCGCTGCCAAGCCCGAGTCCCGCCTGGCCATGATCCGCCGGGCCCGCCGCATCAACCGCGAGCTCGCCGAGGTGTACCCGTACGCCCATCCGGAGCTGGACTTCCGCAACCCCTTCGAGCTCCTGGTCGCCACCGTCCTCTCGGCGCAGACCACCGACCTGCGGGTGAACCAGACGACCCCGGCCCTCTTCGCCAAGTACCCCACCCCCGAGGACATGGCGGCGGCCGTCCCGGAGGAACTGGAGGAGATCATTCGGCCGACCGGGTTCTTCCGGGCGAAGGCGAAGTCCCTCCTCGGCCTCTCGCAGGCCCTGCGGGACGACTTCGGCGGCGAGGTCCCGGGCCGCATAGAGGACCTGGTGAAGCTGCCGGGCGTCGGCCGCAAGACGGCGAACGTGGTCCTCGGCAACGCCTTCGGCGTCCCCGGGATCACCGTCGACACCCACTTCGGACGGCTGGTGCGCCGGTTCAAGTGGACCGAGCAGGAGGACCCGGAGAAGGTCGAGGCCGAGATCTGCGGGATCTTCCCCAAGAGTGAGTGGACGATGCTCTCGCACCGCGTCGTCTTCCACGGCCGCCGGATCTGCCACGCCCGCAAGCCCGCCTGCGGCGCCTGCCCCATCGCCCCGCTCTGCCCGGCCTACGGGGAGGGCGAGACCGACCCGGAGAAGGCGAAGAAGCTGCTGAAGTACGAGAAGGGCGGCCAGCCGGGCCAGCGGCTCTCCCCGCCCCCGGACTACCCGGGCCTGCCCGCCGCGCCCCTGGGGGCCCGTACGGAGGCCTGAGCGGGGCACGGGTGACGCCGGGGGCGTGGGGCGCGGCCGCCGCACGCCCCCGGCGGAACGAATCGGTACCCGGGCCGCGTTCAGCGGACGGGGAGAACACGGACAGGGGTTGCCCATGACGCGCGGTACGCAGGACGAGACGACGGCCGAGGCCGGGCACCGGGCCGACGGCCTGGAGCTGACGACCGCCGGCCTGCCCGGCTGGCTGGACCCCGTCGTCGAGGCGGCCCGGACGGTCCGGCCCCGCCAGCTCAGCCGTTTCCTGCCGCCCGAGGACGGCCGGGGCCGCCAGTCCGCCGTGCTCATCCTCTTCGGGGAGGGCCCGCGCGGCCCCGAGATCCTGCTCCAGGAGCGCGCCGGCACCCTGCGCTCGCATGCCGGCCAGCCCTCCTTCCCCGGCGGCGCCCTGGACCCGCAGGACGGCGACCCGCACACCACCGGCCCGCTGCGCGCCGCGCTGCGGGAGGCCGAGGAGGAGACCGGGCTGGACCCGGCGGGCGTGCAGCTCTTCGGCGTACTGCCCCGGCTCTACATCCCGGTCAGCGAGTTCGTCGTGACCCCGGTGCTCGGCTGGTGGCGGGAGCCCTCGCCGGTCGGCCCGGTGGACCCGGCGGAGACCGCCCGGGTCTTCACGGTGCCCGTGGCGGATCTCACGGACCCCGCCCACCGGGTCACCGTGGTCCATCCGAGGGGCCATCAGGGGCCCGCCTTCATCGTGGAATCAGCTCTGGTCTGGGGTTTCACCGCCGGGGTCATCGACCGGATCCTGCACTTCGCCGGATGGGAACGCCCGTGGGACCGCTCACGTCAGGTCCCGCTCGACTGGCACGCATGAGACGGTGACCCTCGTGAACGTGCTGGACATCCTGTTGCTGCTCGCGGCCGTGTGGTTCGCGATCGTCGGTTACCGCCAGGGCTTCGTCGTCGGCATCCTGTCGGTGACCGGCTTCCTGGGCGGTGGCCTCATCGCCGTGTCCCTGCTCCCGCTGATCTGGGACCGGGTGACGGACAACGGCACCCAGGTGTCCACCACGGTCGTGGTGATCGCCGTCGTGGTCATCATCATCTGCGCCTCGATCGGCCAGGCCCTGACCACCCATCTGGGCAACCGGCTCCGGCGCCACATCACCTGGTCGCCGGCCCGCGCGCTCGACGCGACCGGCGGAGCGCTGGTCAACGTCGTCGCGATGCTGCTGGTCGCCTGGCTGATCGGTTCCGCCCTGGCCGGCACCTCCCTGCCCACCCTGGGCAAGGAGGTCCGCAACTCCAAGGTGCTCCTGGGCGTGTCGCGCGTGCTGCCCACCCAGGCGAACACCTGGTTCTCCGACTTCAGCTCCACCCTCGCCCGCAACGGCTTCCCGCAGGTCTTCAGCCCGTTCTCTAACGAGCCCATCACCGAGGTGAAGCCGCCCGACCCGGCGCTCGCCGGCAGCGCCGTCGCCCAGCAGGCCAGGCTCTCGATCGTGAAGGTCGTCGGCACCGCGCCCAGTTGCAGCAAGGTCCTGGAGGGCACCGGTTTCGTCTTCGCGCCCGGCAAGGTGATGACCAACGCCCATGTCGTCGGCGGGGTCATCGAGCCGACCGTGCAGGTCGGCGGCGAGGGCAAGCTCTACGACGGCAAGGTGGTGCTCTACGACTGGGAGCGCGACATCGCCGTCCTGGACGTGCCGAAGCTGCGCGCCCCGGCCCTGGAGTTCACCGAGAAGGACGCGACGAGCAGCAGCGACGCGATCGTCGCGGGCTTCCCGGAGAACGGCGGCTACGACGTCCGCGCCGCCCGCGTCCGCGGCCGGATCAACGCCAACGGCCCGGACATCTACCACCGGGGCACCGTCCGCCGCGACGTCTACTCGCTCTACGCGACCGTCCGCCAGGGCAACTCCGGCGGCCCGCTGCTCACGCCCGAGGGGCGGGTGTACGGGGTCGTCTTCGCGAAGTCGCTCGACGACCCGAACACCGGCTACGCCCTGACGGCGGACGAGATCCGGGACGACATCCGCGTCGGCAGGATCGCCGACCGGCGGGTCGACACCCAGGGCTGCGCCCTCTGACCCGGGGCTGCGCCCCGCCTCCCGGGGACCGGCCCCGGAAAGCGGGGCGCGGTGCCGCTACACCCGTGGATGGCGCAGCCGCGCCGACACCCAGCGGGCGCGGCGGCGCAGGATGCGCGGAATCCCGAGGCGGGGGTCGTGGCCTTCGCGGCCCGTCCCCCTGTCGTGCGTGCCCGGCACCGTGGCCGAGCGGCGTTCGCGTGCGGTGTCACCGTGGTCGTGCGTCCAGCCCATACAACGAGCTGTGCCCGGCCTCCAAGGTCGGTAACCCCGTCCGGGGCGGCCAATTGGCCTATGCGCCGGGCAATTGAACGACCGTAAGCCTGTCGTACGAATAAACTGCGGGACCGTCAGGAACCGGTCACCGACCCGTCAGGTTCTGGCCAAAGGTCCGTCAGGGGCGGTCGGGCTCCGGGTCCTTGAGCCAGTTCACCAGCTCGGCGGAGAACGCGGCCGGGTCCTCCTCGTGCGGGAAGTGCCCGAGCCCGTCGAAGAGCCGCCAGCGGTAGGGGGCCTCGACGTACTCCCCGGATCCGGCGGCGCTGCGCGTGCGCATCACCGGGTCCAGCGATCCGTGCAGGTGCAGCGTCGGCACCCGTACGGGCCGCTTCATCCGGCGGTAGAACTGCAGCCCGTCCGGCCGGGCCATCGAGCGCATCATCCAGCGGTAGGGCTCGATCGAGCAGTGCGCGGTGGACGGGATGCACATCGCCCGCCGGTACACGCCGAGCGCTTCCTCGTCCGCTCCGTCCTCCTGGAGCCGCGGCCCGGACCACTCCCGGATCAGCTCGCCCACGAGGGCCCCGTCGTCGGCGACCAGCTGCCGCTCGGGGACGAACGGCCGCTGGAAGCCCCAGATGTGGGAGCTCGCCCGGGTCTGGCCGAGGTCGCCCAGCATGGCCGAGCGCCAGCGGCGCGGGTGCGGCATGGAGGAGACGGCCAGCCGGCGCACCAGCTTGGGCCGCATCACGGCGGCCGTCCAGGCCAGGTAGCCGCCCAGGTCGTGTCCGACGAGGGCGGCGTCCGGCTCGCCGAGGGACCGGATGACCCCGGTGATGTCGAGCGCGAGGTTCGCCGGGTCGTAGCCGCGCGGGGTGCGGTCGCTGCCGCCCACTCCGCGCAGGTCCATCGCGACCGCGCGGTACCCGGCGTCCGCCAGTGCGGTCAGCTGGTGCCGCCAGGTCCACCAGAACTGCGGGAAGCCGTGCAGCAGGAGGACCAGCGGCCCGTCGCCGAGCTCCGCGACATGGAACCGGGCGCCGTTGGCGGCGACGTCCCGGTGGGTCACCGCCCTGCCGTCCGGCAGGTCGATCCGTACCGCCGTCGCGGCGGTGGGCGGAGTGCTGGAGTCCGGCGAGGGGGCTGTCATGAGGACGAGCGTGCCACACCCACGGCCTGGTCACTCACCGGCCGCGGATGCGGCTTGACGGTTGCCACCACCGCGGCGGTCTGCTTGACGGAGTCCATCGTCTTCACGGGCGGCTTGATCTTCTTGAACTTGGCCACCGCCAGCAGCCCGACCAGCCCCGCCAGCAGCCAGAACACCCCGCCGACGATGAGGAAGGACCAGGCCAGCCCGAGACCGAGGTTGTGGATGCCGTAGGCCGCGGCGAAACTCAGTACGGGGAGGGAGAAGAGCACGAGCACGCCCGCCGAGATCCCGGCGCCGCTGCCGATGCCCGCGCGCTTGACGTCCTGCTTGATCTCCACCTTGGCCAGCGCGATCTCGTCGTGCACCAGGGCGGACATCTCGGCGGTGGCCGCGGCGACGAGCTGGCCGAGGGTGCGCTCGGCCCCCGGAGCCCCTTGGTCCGTTGCGCTCATCTCTGTCTCCCTCTGTCGTCGTCTGCCGGCGGCTGTCCTCCGTCGTCAGTCAGATCATGCCGGACGGTCGGCCGGAGTGCTGGACCCGCCCGTGGCTTCGCCCGTGCCGTCGTCCGGCTCCGGATTCCTCTGCAGGGCCAGCGCGGTGGCCCGGCGGCGGTGCTCCGCGGCCTTCTCCTCGTGGATCCGCGCCATCCTCAGGTGGTACTCCGGGTTGCCCTCCTCGTAGATGTCCGGGATCCCGTCGAGGTCCTCGTCACGCTCCTCCGCCTCGGTCAGGGCCCGGTACTTGCGGTCGCGGAGCTTGAGCATGACGCAGGCGACGACCGCCGCGATCAACGAGCCGAGCAGGACGGCGGCCTTGACCTCGTCGGTGAGGACGGGGTCCCCGGCGAAGGCGAGTTCGCCGATCAGGAGGGAGACGGTGAAGCCGATGCCGGCCAGGGAGGCCACGGCGAGCACGTCCGGCCAGGCGAGGTCCTCGCTCAGCTCGGCCCGGGTGAAGCGGGCGGCCAGCCAGGTGCCGCCGAAGATGCCCACCGTCTTGCCGACGACCAGGCCGAGCACCACGCCGAGCGTCTCCGGGCGGGTGAAGACCTGCGCGATCGCCCCGCCGGAGAGGGACACCCCGGCGGAGAACAGGGCGAAGAGGGGCACGGCCAGACCCGCCGACAGGGGCCGGACCAGGTGCTCGATGTGCTCGCCGGGGGAGTGCCGTTCACCCTCCCGGCGTGTGCAGCGCAGCATCAGGCCCATGGCGACGCCGGCGATGGTGGCGTGGACGCCGCTGTTGTACATCAGGCCCCAGATGACCAGGGCCAGCGGCACGTAGACGTACCAGCCGCGGACCCCGGCGCGCAGCAGGAACCAGAAGAGGACCAGACCGGCGAAGGCCCCGCCCAGCGCCGCGAAGTCGATGCTGCCGGTGAAGAACACCGCGATGATCAGGATGGCGAAGAGGTCGTCGACGACGGCCAGGGTCAGCAGGAAGGCGCGCAGCGCGGAGGGCAGCGAGGTGCCGATGACCGCGAGGACGGCGAGGGCGAAGGCGATGTCGGTGGCGGTGGGGACCGCCCAGCCGGCCGTCGAGCCGCCGCCGAGGGTGTTGACCAGGAAGTAGACCAGGGCGGGTACGGCCATGCCGCAGACGGCGGCGATGACGGGGAGGGCGGCGGCCTTGGCGTCGCGCAGGTCGCCCGCGACGAGTTCGCGTTTGAGTTCGATGCCGGCGACGAAGAAGAAGACCGCGAGGAGGCCGTCGGCCGCCCAGTGCTGGAGCGAGAGGTCCAGGCCGAGGGAGGCGGGGCCTATGTGGAAGGAGCGGACGGTGTCGAAGCTGTCCGACAGCGCGGGGATGTTCGCCCACAGGAGCGCGGCGATCGCCGCCACCAGCAGCAGGACGCCGCCGACGGTCTCCGTGCGCAACGCGTCAGCGACGAAGCGGCGCTCGGGGAGGGAGAGCCGTCCGAGGAGCTTGCGGCGGGGTGCGGGCGTGGCCACAGGGGGACCTCCGGTCGGTCGACGGCATGACTCATGCAGTTGCCGACCAGACTTCCCGGCGCACCTATGGACGTGGAGACTTTTAGAGCGTCAAATCTTGACGCTTCTCATATTTTACAGGGTCCGTTCCGTCGCATCGGGTGATCTTCACCTTAAACGGACGAAGGGCGTCCGGCGCGCTGTGCGCCGGACGCCCTCCTGGGCCGGTTCCGTCCTGTCGCAGGTCAGTCCTCGTCGGACGCGCTGGGCAGCTTCGTCTGGATCAGGTCCATCACGGAGGAGTCGGCGAGGGTGGTGACGTCGCCGACCGCGCGGTTCTCGGCCACGTCGCGCAGCAGACGGCGCATGATCTTGCCGGAACGGGTCTTCGGCAGCTCCTGCACCGGCAGGATCCGCTTCGGCTTGGCGATCGGGCCGAGGGTGGCGCCCACGTGGTTGCGCAGCTCCGCGACCAGGCCCTCCGACTCCGAGGCGCTGCCGCGCAGGATGACGAAGGCCACGATGGCCTGGCCGGTGGTCTCGTCGGCCGCGCCGACGACGGCGGCCTCGGCGACGGCGGGGTGCGAGACGAGCGCCGACTCCACCTCGGTGGTGGAGATGTTGTGGCCCGACACGAGCATCACGTCGTCGACGCGGCCCAGCAGCCAGATGTCGCCGTCGTCGTCCTTCTTGGCACCGTCACCGGCGAAGTAGCGGCCCTCGAAGCGGGACCAGTAGGTGTCGACGAAGCGCTGGTCGTCGCCCCAGATGGTGCGCAGCATCGACGGCCACGGCTCGGTGAGGACCAGGTAGCCGCCCCCGCCGTTCGCCACCTCGTGGCCCTCGTCGTCGACGACGGTGGCGCCGATGCCCGGCAGGGCGCGCTGGGCCGAGCCCGGCTTGGTCGCGGTGACGCCCGGGAGCGGGGAGATCATCATCGCGCCGGTCTCGGTCTGCCACCAGGTGTCCACGATCGGGCAGCGGTCGCCGCCGATGTGCTTGCGGTACCAGATCCACGCCTCGGGGTTGATCGGCTCGCCGACCGAGCCGAGCACGCGCAGGCTCGACAGGTCGAACTTCGCGGGGATGTCGTCGCCCCACTTCATGAACGTCCGGATCGCGGTCGGCGCGGTGTAGAGGATGGTGACCTTGTACTTCTGGACGACCTCCCAGAAGCGGCCCTGGTGTGGGGTGTCCGGGGTGCCCTCGTACATCACCTGAGTGGCGCCGTTGGCCAGCGGGCCGTAGACGATGTAGGAGTGCCCGGTGACCCAGCCGATGTCGGCGGTGCACCAGTAGACGTCGCTCTCCGGCTTCAGGTCGAAGACGGCGTTGTGGGTGTACGCGGCCTGGGTGAGGTAGCCGCCCGAGGTGTGCAGGATGCCCTTCGGCTTACCCGTGGTCCCCGAGGTGTAGAGGATGAAGAGCGGGTGCTCGGCGTCGAAGGCCTGCGGGGTGTGCTCGGTGGACTGGCGGCCGACCAGGTCGTGCCACCACAGGTCGCGGCCCTCGGTGAAGGCCGTGTCCTGGCCGGTGCGGCGCACGACGAGGACGTGCTCGACCTGCGGGCACTTGGCGACGGCCTCGTCGATGGCGGGCTTGAGCGCGCTGGGCTTGCCGCGGCGGTAGCCGCCGTCGGCCGTGATGACCAGCTTGGCGTCGGCGTCCTGGATGCGGGAGGCGACGGCGTCGGCGGAGAAGCCGCCGAAGACCACCGAGTGCGCGGCGCCGACGCGGGCGCACGCCAGCATCGCGACGACGGCCTCGGGGATCATCGGGAGGTAGACGGCGACCCGGTCGCCCGCCTGGACACCGAGTTCGGTGAGGGCGTTCGCGGCCTGCGAGACCTCGTCCTTGAGCTGGGCGTAGGTGATCGAGCGGCTGTCGCCGGGCTCGCCCTCGAAGTGGAGGGCGACGCGGTCGCCGTTGCCGGCCTCCACGTGCCGGTCCACGCAGTTGTACGCGACGTTCAGCTTGCCGTCGGCGAACCACTTCGCGAAGGGCGGGTTGCTCCAGTCGAGCGTCTCGGTGGGCTCGGTCTCCCAGGAAAGCCGTCGGGCCTGCTCGGCCCAGAAGCCCAGCCGGTCCGCGTCGGCCTGCGTGTACGCGGCCTCCTTCACGTTCGCGGCGGCGGCCAGATCGGCGGGCGGTGCGAACCGCCGCTCCTCTTTCAACAGGTTGGCCAGGCTCTCGTTGCTCACGACATCTCCCTTTCCCAGGGTGTCCGTTGTCCCCGGGCATAGCTGAGTCCCCGGGGACAGCTCATCAGTCAGACGCCCAGGTGACAAGGGGTTGCCGAAAATTGGTTTAGACCTATACCACGACTGGGCCCGTGCCCGGCCTACGCCCGCGCGGTGTGTCGGGCGCCCGGGCGGCGGCGCGCCGAGAGCCCCTTCCCGCCGCAGGTGCGGGAGGGGGCCGACGGCTTGCACGGATACGGGAGGGTATCGGTTCGGGAGGGCCTCTGGTCAGGCGTTCTGTCCGACGCTGTCGAAAACCCGACAGTCGAAGAAGTCCTCCCCTGCGGACAGGAGATAGGCCTGGGCCTCGCCCACATGGAAGTACATCCCGTGGAGCTCCAAGGTGCCCTCGGCGAGGCGCCGGGCCACCGACTCGTGGGCCCGCAGGTGCTCCAGCTGCTGCACCACGTTGGTCAGGCAGAGCTGCTCCACGGCATCGGCCGGGAGCCGCCCAGCGATCCGCGCCCAGGCGTGGTGCCGGCTGCCCATCCGCTGGAGGCTGGGCAGGCCGTGCCGCAGCCAGCGGCTCAGCGGGGTCGCCGGAGCGCCCGGCCGGGAGTCGAGCAGGGCCTGCATGGCCCCGCAGCCCGAGTGCCCGCACACCGTGATGCTGGCGACCTGCAGCACGTCCACCGCGTACTCGATGGCCGCCGCCACGGAGTCGTCGCCGGACTCCGCGCCGGGCAGCGGGACGAGATTGCCCACGTTGCGCACGGTGAACAGGTCGCCCGGACCGCTGGCGGTGATCATGCTGGTGACCAGGCGGGAGTCCGCGCAGGTCAGGAAGAGCTGCGAGGGCCGCTGCCCCTCACGCGCCAGCCGGGCCAGCTCCTCGCGTACGTGCGGGGCGGTGTCCCGCTGGAAGGCGCCGATGCCGCTGGCGAGTTGGCCCGCGCCGGGCCGCCGGGATGCGGCCGCCGCGGCGCCGGGGACCCCGGCCGCGCCCGGACCCGTACGGGCGGCGGCGCCCGCGGGGCCGGCACCGCCCTGGCGTGCCGGGCCGTCCGGTGCGGGCCGGGCGCCCGGCGGGGCGGCCTGGGCGGCCTGGGCAGTCTGGGCGGCCCGGGCGGCTCGGTGGTCGCAGTGGTTCTGCCAGGGCGTCCAGGGGCGGCAGCACTGGTGCGCCCCCCGGCCCGCCTCTCCCCGCGGGCCGTCGGCCGACGTGCTCTCCTCCTTGCCGGTACCGGTACCGGTACCGGTCGCCCAGGCTTCGGCCGGGACCCCGCTCGTGATCGCCGCCCCGCCCCGGCCGGTCAGTTCGAGCGTCCCGCCGTGCGCCAGGTGCGACTCCTGCCAGTCGTGCAGGGTCTCGTAGGCGGCGTGGTCCATGAACGAGCCGTCGAGCTCGACCACCGCGTGCCCGCCGTGCGGAACCTGGTTCAGCACCCGGCTCAGCCGGGGGACCGCCAGGAAGGTCAACTGTCCGCGCGCCGCGATCCGGTGGACGCCCTCGGACTCCTCCACCGTGATCCGGGTGCGGGCCAGCCGCCGCAGGGCCAGGGCCACGGCCACCGCGATCCCGACGGCCACGCCCTCCAGCACCCCGCCCAGCACCACGGCCGCGATCGTGGTCGCGTAGACCAGGACCTCCCGGTGCCGGGAGACGGTCCGCAGGTGCGTGATGCTGACCATCTGGATGCCGACGAACATCACCAGGGCGGCCAGCGCCGCGAGGGGGATCAGGTCGAGGACCGGGACGAGCAGGCCGGCCGCGAGCACCACCCACAGCCCGTGGAACATGGCTGATTTCCGGCTGACGGCACCCGCCTTGACGTTCGCCACGCTGCGCACGGCCACGCCCGTGATCGGCAGTCCGCCCAGCAGCCCGGAGACGATGTTCGCCGCGCCCTGGCCGCGCAGTTCGCGGTCGAGGTCGGCCCGGGGCGGGCGGTCTTCCGTACCCCGCTCGGAGGCGATCAGCTTGTCGGTGGCGATGGAGGACAGCAGGGACTCCACACTGCCCACCAGCGTGATCGTCAGGACGGCGGCGATCAGTCCGAGCGCCGGCCCCTCGGGCAGCTCGGGCAGGGCGTGACTGCTCCAGGACGGCAGGTCGACCCGGGGCAGGGTGAGCCCGGCCAGGGCCGCGAACGCCGTGGCGGAGGCGACGGCGGCCAGGGCCGCAGGCACCTTGCGCAGGGCACGGCCCGCCCGGCCGGGCAGCCGGTTCCAGCCGAGCAGGACGCACAGCGTCAGCACGCTCACCGCCAGCGCGGCCGGATGCGGATCGGCCAACTGGGCCGGCAGACCGAGCACATTGGCCACGGCGGAGCTCTGCGGGGTGCCCCCGAGCACGATGTGCAGCTGGGCCAGCGCGATGGTCACGCCGATGCCCGCGAGCATGCCGTGCACGATGGCCGGACTCACCATGAGCGCCGACCGCGCGGTGCGCAGGAAGGCGAGCCCGAGCTGGCAGCAGCCCGCGAGAACGGTGATGGCGCAGGTGGTCCGCCAGCCGTAGCGCTGGATCAACTCGGCCGTCACGACCGTGAGTCCGGCGGCGGGACCGCTCACCTGGAGGGGCGCGCCGCCGAGCCGTCCGGCGACGATCCCGCCCGCCGCCGCGGCGACCAGACCGGCTTGCAGGGGGGCGCCGGTGGCGAGCGCGATGCCGAGGGAGAGCGGCAGGGCGATCAGGAAGACGGCCGCGGACGCGGACAGATCGGCCGGGAGGTCCTTGCGGACGTTCCTGCCGCGCGAGGGCCGCCGGAGGGCGGAGGGGGCTGGGGCGGTGGCTGTCATGGGTTCCCGTCTCCTCTGGGGAGGGATGAAGCGGCGGGATTCTCAACACTCGGTAAATGGATGGTAATGGAGAGTAAAGAAGGGTGGGAGGTAATGCGGGCAAAGAGCCTAGAAACCCACCCCTGAGAGTGATTAAGCATTTTGTCGGGCTTGTCACACCTTCCTAAGACCACACCGCGTGGGACGTTGCGTCGGGAACGTCCTGCATCGGTACTGCGAGGGAGAGGTGTGCGGATGATGGCCGCCACGAAGAAGATCGCCGGCGGGCTGGTCGCCACGGCCCTGGTCCTGTGTGCCGCCGGGTGCAGCGGCTCGGGGTCCGCCGGGCACGGGGCTCCCGGCTCGCCGAACGGGAGGAAGGGCGCCGCCGCCCCCGAGGCGCCCGGCAGCGTCAACCGGCCCATCGGCGACGGCTCGACCGCCTACACCGGTCCGCAGCCGCACCTCCAGAAGCCGCAGAAGCTGAAGCCCGGTGAGAAGCCGCCGCAGTTCGTGGTGTTCTCGTGGGACGGGGCCGGCGAGGACAGCCAGAAGCTCTTCTCGCACTTCCGCGAGGTCGGCAAGGAGTACAACGCCCGGATGACCTATTTCCTCAGCGGCGTGTACATGCTGCCGGAGGAGAAGCGCGACCTCTACACCGCGCCGCAGCACTCCCCGGGCCGCTCCGACATCGGCTTCGGCGACCTCCAGGGCATCAAGGACACCGCCACCCAGGTCCGCGCGGCCTGGCTGGAGGGCAACGAGATCGGCACCCACTTCAACGGCCACTTCTGCGGCCCCGACGGCGGCGTCGGCACCTGGTCCGTCGAGGAGTGGAAGAGCGAGATCAACCAGGCCAAGTCCTTCGTCAAGAACTGGAAGACGAACGCCGGCCTGAAGGAGATGGACCCGCTCCCCTTCGACTACGACAAAGAGCTCATCGGAGCCCGCACCCCCTGCCTTGAAGGGCAGAAGAACTTCATGCTGGCGGCCAAGGACATGGGCTTCCGCTACGACTCCAGCGGGATCAGCAAGCAGGTCTGGCCCAAGAAGACGGACGGGCTCTGGGACCTCCCGCTCCAGCTGGTGCCGATGCCCGGCCGGGCCTTCGACACGCTGAGCATGGACTACAACTACATGGTCAACCAGTCCGGGACGACCACCCAGGGCGACCCCTCGCAGCACCAGTACTGGGGCGACCAGATGCGCGACGGCCTCAAGCAGGCCTTCGACCGGGCCTACCAGGGCAACCGCGCACCGCTGATCATCGGCAACCACTTCGAGTCCTGGAACGGCGGCACCTACATGCGCGCCGTCGAGGAGTCCATCAAGAGCATGTGCGGACAGCCCGAGGTCCGCTGCGTGCCCTTCCGCGAACTGGCCGACTGGCTGGACGCCCAGGACCCCAAGACCCTGGACTGGCTGCGGACCCTCGAGGTCGGCCAGACGCCGAAGGAGGGCTGGACGAAGTTCCTCACCGCGGGGCCGCCGGCCGCGCCGGCCGCCCCGGCCGGGAAGGTCAAGCCGGCTGCGGGGCCGGCCGGCGAGCCGGACGAGGGCTGACCAGGCCCTCGTGCAGGACGAAGCCGGGGTCGACCTGCTCCGCCAGGTCGGCCCCGGTCTTGGCGTTGCCCCAGCTCTCGGCGTTGCGCAGGTGGAAGTGGACCATCTGCTCGGTGTACCTGGCCCAGTCGCGGCCGGAGTAGGAGTCCTCCGCCGCCTCCTGGAGGTCCTGCAGTGCGCGCCGGTTGGCCGACTCCAGCAGCTCGAACGCGGCCGGGCGGCCCCGCTCCATCGCCCGCACCCAGTCGGAGTGCCCGAAGGTGACCAGCAGGTCCTCGCCCACCTCGTCCTGGAGGAACTCGATGTCCTCGGGCCCCTGCACCTTGTTCCCCACGACCCGCAGGCGGACCCCGAAGTCCCTGGCGTACTCCTTGTACTGGCGGTAGACGGAGACGCCCTTGCGGGTCGGCTCGGCCACCAGGAAGGTCATGTCGAAGCGGGTGAACATGCCGGACGCGAAGGAGTCCGAGCCGGCCGTCATGTCGACGACGACGTACTCGTCCGGCCCGTCGACCAGGTGGTTGAGGCAGAGCTCGACCGCTCCGACCTTGGAGTGGTAGCAGGCCACCCCCAGGTCCGACTCGGCGAACGGACCCGTCGCCATCAGCCGTACCGCGTCCCCGTCGAGCGGCAGCGTGCGCGCGCAGGCCTCGTAGACCGGGTTGTCCTCGTCCACCCGCAGCAGGCGCGAACCCGCCCCGGGCGGCGTCGTCTTGATCATGCTGTCGGCCGAGGCGATGCGCGGGTTCGAACCGCGCAGGTACTCCTTGATCAGGGGCAGGTGCGCACCCAGCGCGGGCAGCGCGGCCGCCTCCTCCTCGGTGAGCCCGAGGGCGGCTCCGAGGTGCTGGTTGATGTCGGCGTCCACCGCGACGACGGGGGCTCCACTGGCTGCGAGGTGGCGGATGAAGAGGGAGGACAGCGTCGTCTTCCCACTGCCTCCCTTTCCCACGAAAGCGATCTTCATGTTCACCAAGGGTAGTGGAGTGACAGCGGGGTGTGGTCAAGGTGAGTGAAGAAGACCACTCCAAGGAGGGGGCGGTGCTATGGGGCCGCAGTGCGTAGGCTCCCTACTTATGAGTAGCGCTTCCGACCCGTTGGCGGCCCTGGGCGCCCTGCCGGGCGTCGCAGAGTCCGTGGAATCCGTACGCAAGGCCGTGGACCGGGTCTACGGGCACCGGGTCATGCGCCGGCGCGGCGGGGAGATCACCTCCGAGGCCGCGCTGCGCGCCGCCCGGGGCAGCGCGGCGCTGTCGGCGGCCGACTGGGCGCTGGAGGAGGTGCGCCGCCGGACCGACTTCAGCGCGGACGCGGAGGCGCTGACGGTCGGCGCGGCCCTGCGCCTGACGGCGGAGGCGGGCCAGCTGCTGAGCATCTGGCGCCAGTCGCCGATGCGGGTCCTCGCCCGTCTGCACCTGGTGGCGTCCGGTTCGGCCGTGGCGGGGGACGTGGTGGGCCGCCCGCGCCTGGCCGGTGAGCCGGTGGAGGAGCCCCTGGTGGATCTGCCGCTCCCGGACGCCGAGGAGGTCGCGGGCCGGCTCGACGGGCTGGCCCGCCTGGTCATCGCGGGCGGGTCGGCCCCGGCCCTGGTCACGGCCGCGGTGGTGCACGGCGAACTGCTGGCGCTGCGTCCGTTCGCCTCCTACAACGGACTGGTCGCGCGGGCCGCGGAGCGGATCGTGCTGATCAACAGCGGGCTCGACCCGAAGGCGATCTGCCCGGCGGAGGTCGGCCACGCCGAACAGGGGGCGGAGGCCTACCTGGAGGCCTTCAAGGGTTACGTCTCCGGCACGGCGGAGGGGATGGCGGCCTGGATCGCGCACTGCGGCCGCGCGGTCGAGCTCGGTGCGCGTGAGTCGACGGCGGTCTGCGAGGCGCTCCAGCGCGGCGCGGCATAGGGGCCGGACAAAGGGTTGCGGCGACACCGTACTGCTCTGGTGTCGCCGCTGGCATTCACGCCCAGTTACCAAGCGTCCTCGATGTTGCCCATCAGGCCGGGTACTTTGCCCGTCGCCTGGTGCGGCTGGCCCGTAATCGACGGGTCGACGTCGCGTGGGTGCTCGGCGTTCCTGCTTCGGTCCGTGGGCCTTACTGCGTTTTAAAGATGATCCTCTCGGATGTTCTTTGGTCTCGCGGGCCGTGACTCCTTTGTACCTCGCTTGGGAGCGGAGTGAAACCCCTGGCCTGACTTCTTTACTTTCCGGGGTGATCCGGGGCGATTCGGACACCCCGGATCGCACCAGATCGGGACGGATCAGGCGGGCGCGAAGGCCGCCGCCGCGCGGCGGCGGCTCGCGTACCAGACCAGCCCGGCGGTGGCCGCCGCCGCGCCGACCGCCGCGGCGGCGACGAGCGCGGGCCGGGCGGTGACGGAGAAGCCGGGCAGCCGCTGCTTGAGCCGTACCGGCTTGCTGAAGACCAGCACCGGCCACTCCCGCGCGACCGCCTCGCGCCTGAGCGCCCGGTCGGGATTGACCACGTGCGGATGCCCGACCGCCTCCAGCATCGGTACATCGGTGATGGAGTCGCTGTACGCGTAGCACCGCGCGAGGTCGTAGCCCTCGGACTCGGCGAGCTCGCGCACCGCCTCCGCCTTCGTGGGGCCGTAGGCGTAGTACTCGATCTCCCCGGTGAAGCAGCCGTCCTCGCCGACCACCATGCGGGTGGCCACGACCCGGTCCGCGCCGAGCATCTCGCCGATGGGCTCGACGACTTCGGCGCCCGAGCTGGACACGATCACCACGTCACGGCCCGCCGTGTGGTGGGCCTCGATGAGGGACGCGGCCTCGTCGTAGATGATCGGGTCGATCAGGTCGTGCAGCGCTTCGGCGACGATCTCCCGCACCTGGCGGACGTTCCACCCCTTGCAGAGGGCGGACAGGTACTCGCGCATCCGCTCCATCTGGTCGTGGTCGGCGCCGCCGGCCAGGAAGATGAACTGGGTGTACGCGGTCCGCAGCACGGCCCGCCGGTTGATCAGGCCACCCTGGTAGAAGGACTTGCTGAACGTCAGGGCGCTCGACTTCGCAATGACCGTCTTGTCCAGGTCGAAGAAGGCGGCGGTCCGAGGCGAGGAGTGCGGCAAGGGCTGATTTTCCACGCACCGAGCATATGCGCCCACCATTCGGCGTAAGGTGTGGCGCGTGGGTTTGCCTGAGAAGGCTCTCGGGTACACCATGGAAGTCACGGATCGTTCGCGACCGTGCTAACCCGGTCTGGCTCCTCCCCCCCCGAGTCGGACCGTGGGGACGACCCCCGCTCTCCCCCCCGGCGGGGGTCGTCGCATGTCCGGACGCGGTTCGCGCCCCACTCCTTCGGGTTCCGACGGACATCCTCCCGGCCCTCCCTCTTCGGCGGGCCCGCACGGCGCGGCCCCTCACCCCCTCCGACGCGTAACTCTGCGTAGTTGTTCCGGCGCGCTCCGGAACTCACTCGTGAGGGTGGGGAAGATATTCACAAGCACCTTCTTCTCCACAGTTTTCCGGCAAGATCCACTTCTTTTTCCGGGCCCCTGCACCGTGATTCCAGCCGCGAAGTCCGCGGCACGTGGATTTGCAGTGAGAAGGGGGCGGAGATCGTGGCTGGATCGAAGTCGTGTGGAGCGCCGGAGCCCGGCGTGGCGGGTGGGGGCGGGCCGGCGGCCCGCGCCGGCGGGGCCGGGCCCGGCGGCGGGCGGCCGCTGATCATCACCGAGGACCCGCTGCTCCTGGACGATCTGCTGCGGCTGTGCGCCGCCGCGGGCGCCGAGCCGCATGTGCACCATGCGGTGCCGGAGCAAAGCGGAACCGCGGGGGACGGCGGTGGGGGCGGCGTGGACGCCGCCGCACCGGGCGGGGGCGTCGGATGGGAGACGGCCCCGCTGGTCCTGGTCGGGGACGACGCCGCCCGCCGGGTGCGCGGGGCACCGCGCAGGGAAGGGGTGTTCCTCGTCGGCCGGGACCTCGACGACCCCTTCGTGTGGCAGCGGGCCGTGGAGATCGGCGCCGAGGAGGTGCTGCGGCTGCCCGACGCCGAGAACCGGCTCGTCGACCGCCTCGCCGACGTGGTCGAAGGGGCCGGACGGCCTGCTCTCACCGTCGGCGTCATCGGCGGCAGCGGCGGGGCCGGGGCGTCCACCCTCGCCTGCGCCCTGGCGCTGCGGGCCGCCCGGGCCGGGGAGCGCACCATCCTGGTCGACGGCGATCCCCTCGGCGGCGGCATGGACGTCCTGCTCGGCGGTGAGGGCGCCGAGGGGCTGCGCTGGCCGGACTTCGCCGCCTCGCGCGGCCGGGTCGGGGCCGGGGCGCTGGAGGAGTCCCTCCCCGAACTGCACGCGCTGCGGGTGTTGAGCTGGGACCGCGGGGACCGGGTGGTGGTGCCGCCCGCCGCGATGCGGTCGGTGGTGGCCGCCGCCCGGCGACGCGGCGGGGTGGTGGTGGTCGACCTGCCCCGGCGGGTGGACGAGGCGGTGGCGGAGGTGCTGGCCCAGTTGGACCTCGTCCTGCTGGTGGTCCCCGGTGAGCTGCGGTCGGTGGCCGCGGCGGGGCGGGTCGCGGCCGGGGTGCGGATGGTGGCCCGGGACGTCCGCGTGGTCGTGCGGGGCCGCTGCCGGCAGGGGCTCGACGCCGAAGCGGTCGCGGGGCTGCTGGGAGCGCCGCTGGCCGGGGAGGTGCCGGTGGAGGTGGGGCTCCCGGGGCGGGTGGCCGAGGGGGAACCGCCGGGTGCGCGGGGTGCGTTGGCCCGGTTCTGCGACGGCTTCTGGCAGCGGGCCCTCGGCCCGGTGCAGGGGGTGCCGGCATGAGCGCGGTCCTGCTGGACGCCGTGCGCCGGCGTCTGGCCGAGAGCGGCGCGGAGCCCACTCCGGCCCGGGTGGCGGCGGCGCTGCGGGCGCAGGGTCGGCTGCTCGGGGACGCGGAAGTGCTGGGCGTCGCGGCCGAGTTGCGCTCCGAGCTGGTCGGTGCGGGCCCGCTGGAGCGGCTGCTGGGGGATCCCGGGGTCACCGATGTGCTGGTGGCCGCCCCCGACCGGGTGTGGGTGGACCGGGGTGGCGGGCTGGAGCTGACCGAGGTGACCTTCGCCGACGCCGAGGCGGTGCGCAGGCTGGCCCAGCGGCTGGCCGCCGTCGCGGGGCGCCGGCTGGACGACGCCCGGCCCTGGGTGGACGCCCGGATGCCGGACGGCACCCGGCTGCACGCCGTCCTCCCGCCGGTGGCCGTCGGGTCGGCGTGCCTGTCCCTGCGGGTGGTGCGGCCCAAGGCGTTCACGCTGGAGGAGCTGGTCGCCGCGGGGACCCTTCCGCCGGGCGGGCAGCGGCTGCTGCGGGCGATGGTCGAGGCCCGGCTGTCCTTCCTCGTCTCCGGCGGGACGGGCACGGGCAAGACCACCCTCCTCAGTGCCCTGCTCGGGCTGGTCGGGCCGGCCGAACGGATCGTGCTGGCCGAGGACTCCGCCGAACTGCGGCCGGACCATCCCCATGTGGTGCGGCTGGAGACCCGGCCCGCGAACCAGGAGGGCGCGGGTCTGGTCACCCTCGCCGATCTGGTCCGCCAGGCCCTGCGGATGCGCCCCGACCGGCTGGTGGTCGGCGAGGTGCGCGGAGCCGAGGTGGCCGATCTGCTGGCCGCGCTGAACACGGGGCACGAGGGGGGCTGCGGCACGGTCCATGCCAATGCCGCCGAGCACGTCCCCGCCCGGCTGGAGGCGCTCGGTAGCGCCGCCGGGCTCGACCGGGCCGCCCTGCACAGCCAGTTGGCTGCCGCGCTGACCCTCGTGGTCCATCTCGTCCGGGACCGGTCGGGGCGGCGGCGGGTGGCGGAGGTCCATGTGCTGGAGCGGGATGCGGACGGGCTCGTGGTGACCGTCCCCGCGCTGCGCTGGGGGGCCCGCGGGTTCCTGCGGGAGCGGGGCTGGGAGCGGCTCGGTCCGCTGCTGCGGGGTGCGCGGTGAGCGCCGGGGTGCTGGGGTCGGTGCCGGTGTTCGCGGGGGTGCTCTGCGCGGGGGCGGCCGCCTGGGGGCTGGCCGGGGGTGACGGGGCGTCCCGCCGGACCCGGCTGGTGCTGGCGGGAGGGGTGCCCGCCCTGCCGTGCGGGCCGCCGGCCGGGTGGCGGCTGGTGGCGGCGGTGCGGGGCCGGGCCGCCTGGTGGCGGGAGGGGGCGGTGGTCGCGGCCGGGCTGCTGGTGGCGGTGCTGGGCGGCTCGGTGATCCCGCTGGTGCTGGGGGCCGCCGCGGTGCCGCTGCTGCGCCGGTGGCTGCGGGCCCGGGAGCGGGAGCGGGCGCGGGAAGCGCGGGCCGCCGGGGTGGTGGAGCTGTGCGGGGCCGTGGTCGGGGAGCTGAGGGCGGGTGCCCAGCCGGGGCAGGCGCTGACGGCGGCGATACGGCGTACGGCGGCCGGTCCCGGCGGTCCGGGCCCGGCGGAGGCGGCCGTGCTGGCGGCTGCGGCCTTCGGCGGGGACGTGGCCCGTGCGCTGCATGAGGCGGCGCGGGAGCCGGGCGCCGAGGGGCTGGCCGCGATGGCGGCCTGCTGGCGGGTCTCGGTGGACGGCGGCGCCGGCCTGGCGGCGGGCCTGGACCGGCTGGAGGGCGCCCTGCGGGCCGAGCGGGACCGGAAGGAGTCCCTGCGGGCCCAGCTGGCGGGGGCCAGGTCGACGACGGTGGTGCTCGCGCTGCTGCCGCTGGTGGGGCTGCTGATGGGGACCGCGCTCGGGGCGGATCCGCTGGAGGTGCTGCTGCACTCCCCGGTGGGGTGGGGCTGCCTGGTGGCGGGCGGGGTGCTGGAGGCGCTGGGGCTGCTGTGGTGCCGGCGGATCGTACGGACGGGGGAGCGGTGATGGACGGGCCGGTGGTCCACGGGCTGGGGACGGTGCTGTGCCTGGCGCTGGCGGTGTGGTGGCCGGCCTCGGCGGCGTGGGCGCGGCTGGGGCGGCGGGCGGCGCGGCGCAGGCTGGCGGCCGTGTTCCGGACGGCCCGGCCGGTACGGCGGGGGCCGCCGGGTGGCCGCCGGGTGCGGGGGATGGCGGTGGCCTGGGCGGCGCCCGCCGGGGCGCTGGTGGCCGGCTGGGTGCTGGTCGGCGGGGTGTGGGGGCTGCTCGCCGGGTGCGGTGCGGCCGCCGGGGTGCGGTGCTGGTCGGCCCGGCCGCGTCCGCCCGCCGGGCTCGACCCGCGGGCGGCGGAGCGGGAGTTGCCGTTCGCGGCGGATCTGCTGGCCGCCTGTCTGGCGGCGGGTGCGGGGCCGGTGGAGGCGGCCGAGGTGGTGGGGGAGTCGCTGGGCGGTCCGGTGGGCGAGCGGCTGGCGCTCGCCGGGGCGGAGCTGCGGCTGGGCGGTGAACCGGGCGCGGCGTGGGGGAGGTTGGCGGGCATACCGGGGGCCCGGGGGCTGGCGGAGTGCCTGGAGCGCGCCGCGCGGACGGGGGCGCCCGCCGCGGAGCCGGTGTCCCGGCTGGCGGCTGCCCTGCGGGCCGACCGCACCCGGCGGGCGGGGGCCCGGGCGCAGCGGGCCGCGGTGCTCGTCACCGCACCGGTCGGGCTGTGCTTCCTCCCCGCCTTCCTGGCACTCGGGGTGGCGCCGGTGGTGATCGGAATGGCCTCCGGCCTGCTGGCGGCAGGCTGAATTCCCGGAGCCCTCCGGAGCCGGGGTGTTCCGGCCGGGAGTTTCACGATCACCATCTGAAATCACTGGAATCACTGAAATCACATCAAGAACGTAATCCCACAGGAGGTTGTCATGAGGATCATCTGGTTTCGTCTGCGGGCGGCGCTGAGCGGTCGCGGGAGCGACCGGGGGATGTCGACTTCGGAATACGCCATGGGCACGATCGCGGCCTGTGCGTTCGCCGCGGTCCTGTACAAGGTGGTGACGAGTGACGTGGTCGCGACGGCCCTTCAGTCGACCATCGGGAAGGCGCTCGATGCGCCCTTCTGAGGGAAGGCCGCCGGTCGCCGGGGACCGGGGTTATGTCACGGCGGAGGCGGCACTCGTCATTCCGGCCCTGGTGCTGCTGGCGGCCCTGCTGGTGTGGGCGCTGATGGCGGCGGCCGCGCAGATCCGGTGTGTGGACGCCGCCCGGGCGGGTGCCAGGGCGGCGGCCCGGTCGGAACCCGCCGGGGCGGTGCGGGCGGCGGCCCGGCAGGCGGCCCCGCCGGGGGCCGAGGTGGAGGTGGAGCGGGACGGGGACCTGTGGCGGGTGCGGGTGGCGGCGCCCGCCCCGGGGCCGGCCGGGCTGCCGGTGCGGCTCGGGGCGCGGGCGGCGGCCCTGGCCGAGGACAGCGTGGGGCCGCCGCCGTGAGCCGGGACCGGGGCTCCGCGACGGTGTGGGCCACCGTGGTGGCCACCGCGCTGGTGGCGGTGTTCGGGGGCGTGCTGCTGCTCGGGCAGGCGGTGGTGGCCCGGCACCGGGCGGGCGCCGCGGCCGATCTGGCGGCCCTCGCGGCGGCGGCCGGCTGGGCGCACGGCCCGCGGGCCGCCTGCGCGGCGGCCGGGCGGGTGGCCGCGGCCCAGGGGGCCGTGGTGGCCCGGTGCCGGCTCGGGGGCGAGGTGGCCGAGGTCACCGCCGTGGTCCGGGCCGGCCCCTTCGCCCCGGCGGTCGCCGCCCGGGCGGGCCCGCCCCTGGCCGGGGGGTCAGGGGGACGGAGCCAGGAGGCGGGTGAGGAGCCGGATCGCGCCGCGTTTGTGGAGGGGGTCGTTGCCGTTGCCGCACTTGGGGGACTGGATGCAGGAGGGGCAGCCCGCCTCGCACTCGCAGGCGGCGATGGCGTCCCGGGTGGCCGTCAGCCACTCCCGGGCCGTATGGAAGGCCCGCTCCGCGAAACCGGCGCCGCCCGGGTGGCCGTCGTACACGAACACCGTGGGCAGCAGGGTGTCCGGATGCAGCGGCACCGAGACCCCGCCGATGTCCCAGCGGTCGCAGGTGGCGAACAGCGGGAGCAGGCCGATGGAGGCGTGCTCGGCGGCGTGCAGGGCGCCCCCGAGGATCTCCGGGTTGATCCGGGCCTCGTCGAGCTGGTCCTCGGTGACCGTCCACCACACGGCCCGGGTGCGCAGGGTGCGCGGCGGCAGGTCCAGCTTGGCCTCGCCGAGCACCTCGCCGGTGATCAGCTTCCGGCGCAGGTAGGACACGACCTGGTTGGTGACCTCGACGGAGCCGTAGCAGAGCCGGGCCGCGCCCCAGGGGACCTCGGTCTCGGTCTCCAGGATGGTGATCGAGGTGGTGTCACGGGCCGTGGTGGAGAAGGGCGGGTCCGCCTCCTCGACCAGGGCCACGGACTCCTCCAGGTCCAGGCGCCGCACCAGGTACGTGCGGCCCTGGTGGAGGTGGACGGCGCCTTCGTGGACCGCGGTGTGGGAGGCGGACTCGTCCACCGTGCCCAGCAGCCGTCCGGTCCCGGCCTCGACGATCTGCACCGGGCGGCCCCCGCCGCCGCGGATGTCGGCCAGGTCCGAGGCCCGCTCCCGGCGGGTCCAGTGCCAGGCCGCGGTCCGCCGCCGCAGTAGCTTCGCCGCCTCCAGCTGGGGCAGCAGCCCGGCCGTGGCGGGTCCGAAGAGGTCCAGGTCGGCCTCGGTCAGGGGCAGCTCGGCGGCGGCCGCGCACAGGTGGGGGGCCAGGACGTAGGGATTGTCGGGGTCCAGCACGGTGGCCTCCACCGGCTGCCGGAAGAGGGCCTCTGGGTGGTGGACCAGATACGTGTCCAGCGGGTCGTCGCGGGCGATCAGCACCGCCAGGGCGCCCTGCCCCGCGCGGCCGGCGCGCCCGGCCTGCTGCCACAGCGAGGCCCGGGTGCCCGGATACCCCGTGATCAGCACGGCGTCCAGGCCGGACACGTCCACGCCGAGCTCCAGGGCCGTGGTGGCGGCCAGCCCCAGGAGTTCCCCGGAGTGCAGGGCCCGCTCCAGGGCGCGGCGCTCCTCGGGCAGGTAGCCGCCCCGGTAGGCGGCGACCCGCCGGGGCAGGGACCGGTCGACGGCGGCCAGCCGCTCCTGGGTGATCACGGAGATCAGCTCGGCGCCGCGCCGGGAGCGGACGAAGGCCACCGTCCGGACCCCCTGGACCACCAGGTCGGTCAGCAGGTCGGCGGTCTCCGCCGTGGCGGTGCGGCGCACCGGGGCGCCCTTCTCGCCCTTGAGCTCGGTCAGGGGCGGCTCCCACAGGGCGAAGACCACCTCGCCGCGCGGCGAGGCGTCGTCGGTGATCTGGGTGACCGGGACCCCGGTCAGCCGGGAGGCGGCGGCCGCCGGGTCGCTCGCCGTGGCGGAGGCCAGCAGGAACACGGGCTCCGAGCCGTAGCGGGCGCAGATCCGGCGCAGCCGCCGCAGGACCTGGGCGACGTGCGAGCCGAAGACCCCCCGGTAGCTGTGGCACTCGTCGACGACGACGTAGCGCAGGGCCTTGAGGAAGGAGGACCAGCGGGGATGGGAGGGCAGGATGCCCCGGTGCAGCATGTCGGGGTTGGTCAGCACGTAGTTGGCGTATTGGCGGATCCACTCGCGTTCCTCGACGGGCGTGTCCCCGTCGTACACGGCCGGTCGCACGGCGTTCCCGAGGGGGGCGGCGAGTTCCCGGACGGCGCGCCGCTGGTCGGCGGCCAGAGCCTTGGTCGGGGCCAGGTAGAGGGCGGTCGCACCCCGCCCGTTGGGTGCCTCGGCTCCGTCGGCCAGGGCCGACAGCACGGGGGCCAGGTAGGCCAGCGACTTGCCCGAGGCGGTTCCTGTGGCGATGACCACAGACTCGCCGTCCAGGGCGAGCTCGGCGGCCGCGGCCTGGTGTTCCCACGGGTGTTCGATGCCCGCCGCCTGGATCGCGGCTACTACATCCGTTCGGACCCGGTGCGGCCAGACCGCATGACGGCCCGCCCGAGGGGGCAAGTGCTCCGTATGGGTGATGCGCGCAGCTCGGGAAGGCCCCCGTGACAGGCGGTCCAGAACGGTGCCGGGGGTGGGTCGTGGGTCCGCCGGTGCCGTGGCCGGACCGGGGCGGTGAGTGTTGGCCATTGGAACCGAGTGTGTCACCGGCGTGCGGGACAATGGACTCAAGGCGTCGTGCGCGCCTGCCGGTAAGTGATTGAATGCCATCGCGGCAGCCGATCCCTCCCCTACCTTCGGGTGGGAGGCCCCTGGGGGGCGCCGCTCGATAGCAAGGTGCTGGAGGATCCGTGGACCTGTCCCTGTCGACTCGCACTGTCGGCGACCGCACGGTCGTAGAGGTCGGTGGCGAGATTGATGTGTATACCGCGCCCAAGCTGCGCGAGCAGTTGGTGGAGTTGGTGAACGACGGCAGCTACCACCTGGTTGTCGACATGGAGCGAGTGGACTTCCTCGACTCCACCGGCCTCGGTGTGCTCGTGGGAGGCCTCAAGCGCGTCCGCGCGCACGAGGGCTCGCTGCGTCTGGTCTGCAACCAGGAGCGCATCCTGAAGATCTTCCGGATCACCGGTCTGACGAAGGTGTTCCCGATCCACACCTCGGTGGACGACGCCGTCCAGGCCATCGACTGACATACGGCTCCGGATACGAGGAGCCGCCGAGGAGGGGGTACCCGGACCCTGGGTGGTCCGGGCCCCTGTCAAGGCACGCCTGTAGTCCGAGGGGGACGCACATGGCCACTGTTGAACTGCGTTTCAGCGCCCAGCCCGAGCACGTCCGCACGGCCCGCCTGGTCGCGGCCGCCGTGGCGCGCCGCGCCGGGGTGGAGGAAGCCGTCCTCGACGAGGTCCGCCTCGCCGTGGGTGAGGCCTGTTCGCGTGCCGTCGGACTGCACCGCAGCAACGGACTGGACGCGCCCGTCCGGGTGGTGCTGACCGAGGAGGAGAAGGTGTTCTCCATCGAGGTCGGCGACGAGGTGCCCGGGCCGGCTGGCGGTTCCTCCGAACCGGTGCCCGGCATGGAAGCGGCCCTGGACCCGGACGCGGACGGCGAGGACGAGATGGGCCTCGCCGTGATCAGCGGACTCGTCGACGACGTCTCCGTGACCAGTGGGGAATCGGGCGGAACGATCCGGATGCGCTGGCCCGTCGCCGGGGTTTCCGATCTCCCGTAGGGCTGCGCCCGTCCTATCTTCCGATCTTTATCAAGGCCCTGCTGAGCAGGGCCTTTTCCATTTCCCGGGAAATCCTCTAGATCGTTGATCAGCAGTCAATGCTTTTGCCCCATTACCTCTTTCGAGGGTAAAGGAGTGACGCGATCTATTGCTGAGGAGCAAGAGCGCGCCAATTCCGTTTCACGCCCACTGTTTTGATCAGGGCGCGCTCCCTACAATCCGTCCACATCTTGAGCTCATCACGTCAAGGAGGACGAATGACGGGGCTCTTCACCCCCAACGCCGTGGATCACACCGATGATCTGGCGGCCGCAGTACTCACGGATGACAACCGGCTCATCGTGTTCGCCATCGCGGGCATCGCACTGGCCGCTCTCGTCGTCGCCCAGATCCTGGTCCGCCAGGTCCTCGCGGCCGACGAGGGCACCAGCAGCATGAAGAGGATCGCCGCGGCGGTGCAGGAGGGCGCGAACGCCTATCTGGGCCGCCAGTTGCGCACCCTCGGCATCTTCGCCGTCGTGGTCTTCTTCCTGCTCTTCCTGCTCCCCGCCGACGACTGGACGCAGCGCTCCGGGCGCTCCGCCTTCTTCCTCGTCGGCGCCCTCTTCTCGGCCACCACCGGCTACATCGGCATGCGCCTCGCGGTCCGCGCCAACGTCCGCGTCGCCGCGGCCGCCCGCGAGGCCACCCCCGCCGAGGGCGAGCCCGCCAAGGACCTGACCGAAGTCGCCCACAAGGCCATGAAGATCGCCTTCCGCACGGGCGGCGTGGTCGGCATGTTCACCGTCGGCCTCGGCCTGCTCGGCGCCTCCTGCGTCGTGCTCGTCTACGCCGCCGACGCCCCCAAGGTGCTGGAGGGCTTCGGCCTCGGCGCCGCGCTCATCGCGATGTTCATGCGCGTGGGCGGCGGCATCTTCACCAAGGCCGCCGACGTGGGCGCCGACCTGGTCGGCAAGGTCGAGCAGGGCATTCCGGAGGACGATCCGCGCAATGCCGCGACCATCGCCGACAATGTGGGCGACAACGTCGGCGACTGCGCGGGGATGGCGGCCGACCTCTTCGAGTCCTACGCCGTCACCCTCGTGGCCGCCCTCATCCTCGGCAAGGCCGCCTTCGGCGACCTGGGCCTCGCCTTCCCGCTGATCGTGCCCGCCATCGGTGTGGTCACCGCCATGATCGGCATCTTCGCCGTGGCCCCGCGCCGCGCCGACCGCAGCGGGATGAGCGCCATCAACCGCGGCTTCTTCATCTCCGCCGTGATCTCCCTGGTGCTCGTCGGGGCCGCCGTCTACGCCTACCTCCCGGCCACCTACAAGGAGCTCACCGGGGTCGAGGACGCCGCGATCCTGAACCACTCCGGGGACCCGCGGATCCTGGCCGTGGTCGCCGTCGCCATCGGCATCGTGCTCGCGGCCCTGATCCAGCAGCTGACCGGCTACTTCACCGAGACCAACCGCCGCCCCGTCCGGGACATCGGCAAGACCTCGCTGACCGGACCCGCCACCGTGATCCTCGCCGGCATCTCCGTCGGCCTGGAGTCCGCCGTCTACACGGCGCTGCTCATCGGCCTCGCCGTCTACGGGGCCTTCCTGCTCGGCGGCACGTCCATCATGCTCGCGCTCTTCGCGGTGGCCCTGGCCGGCACCGGCCTGCTCACCACCGTCGGCGTCATCGTCGCCATGGACACCTTCGGCCCGGTCTCCGACAACGCCCAGGGCATCGCGGAGATGTCCGGCGACGTCGAGGGCGCCGGCGCCCAGGTCCTCACCGACCTCGACGCCGTCGGCAACACCACCAAGGCCATCACCAAGGGCATCGCCATCGCCACCGCCGTGCTGGCCGCGGCCGCGCTCTTCGGCTCGTACAACGACGCCATCGGCAACGCGGTCAAGTCCGTCGGCGCCAAGGCCGGGGAGATGAACCTCAGCCTGGACATCGCCCAGCCCAACAACCTGGTCGGCCTGATCCTCGGCGCGGCCGTCGTGTTCCTGTTCTCGGGCCTGGCCATCAACGCCGTGTCCCGCTCCGCGGGCGCCGTCGTCTACGAGGTGCGCCGCCAGTTCCGCGAGCACCCCGGGATCATGGACTACTCCGAGAAGCCCGAGTACGGGCGCGTCGTGGACATCTGCACCAAGGACGCCCTGCGCGAACTGGCCACCCCGGGCCTGATCGCCGTACTCACCCCGATCGCGGTCGGCTTCACCCTCGGCGTCGGCGCCCTCGGCTCCTTCCTCGCCGGCGCCATCGGCTGCGGCACCCTGATGGCGGTCTTCCTGGCCAACTCCGGCGGCGCGTGGGACAACGCGAAGAAGCTCGTCGAGGACGGCCACCACGGCGGCAAGGGCAGCGAGGCCCACGCCGCGGTGGTCATCGGCGACACCGTCGGCGACCCCTTCAAGGACACCGCCGGCCCCGCCATCAACCCGCTGCTGAAGGTCATGAACCTGGTGGCCCTGCTGATCGCCCCGGCCGTCGTGCAGTTCAGCTACGGCCCGGACACCAGCGCGACCGTGCGGGCCGTGGTCGCGGCGATCGCGCTGCTCGTCATCATCGGCGCGGTGTACGTGTCCAAGCGCCGCGGCATCGCCGTCGGCGACGACGAGGCGGGGAGCGCGGGAGCGGAGCGCGTGGCCCAGCCGGCGGACCCGGCGACGGTCTCCTGATCCACCGGGTGCGCCCGAACGGCGGACGGGCGGCGCGTACTGACGCGCCGTCCGTCCGCTTTTCCACGTCTCGGAAGGCGGGCGTGTATCTTCCGGCCGAGAGCCTTCGAAGGGACCAATCCGGTGAACAAGAAGCTTGCGGCCGCGGTGTCCTGCGGTGCTGTACTGATGCTCGTGCTGTCCGGCTGCGGCGGTGACGACAGCGGCGACAAGAAGGCCGACGCGTGGGCCAAGAAGGTCTGCGACAAGTGGGAGCCCGAGCTCACGAAGATCAAGGGCACCAACGACGAGCTGAAGCGGGTCGCCTCCCAGAGCAGCAAGCCGGAGGAGGTCCAGAAGACCGACTCGGCCGCGTTCCAGACCCTTTCGGACTCCTACAAGAACATGGCCTCCTCCCTGACGGCGGCCGGTGAGGCCCCGGTCAAGGACGGCAAGGCCGCACAGGACTCGGTGGTCAAGAGCTACGGCGAGATCTCCAAGAGCTACACCGACCTCAAGACGAAGATCGACGCCCTGGACCCCAAGGACCAGAGCAAGTTCGCGGACGGCCTCCAGCAGGTCGCCGGCGGTCTCACGGAGGTCGCGGCCAACGAGACGGCGAGCAAGGAGAAGCTCAACTCGACCGGTCTCAAGGTGATCTACACCCAGAAGGGCTGCCAGGTCTCGGCGCCCAAGTAGCCGCTTCCGCGGTTGTGGCGGCCGGGGTCCCGGGCGGGCCCGGCCGCCGTGCCCCGGGGATCGCACGGATCACCGGCCCCAGCGGCCACAATGGACGGGTGAGTACCACCAGCCTCCCCAAGCCCGACCGCGCCGCCGAGCTCCGCGAAGCCTTCCTCGCCGCCGGTTTCACCGCCGACGGGCTGCTCGACCTGCTCGGCGCCCCCGCCTACGCCGCGCTCGCCCGCAGCGAGACGGTCCCCGCCCTGCGCGCCACGCGCAGCCACGGCGACGGCCCCCTCGCCACCCTGGTGCGGCTGTTCCTCCTGCAGTGCCCCGTGCCCCACGTGCACGCCGCGCAGGCGCTGCCCGTCGAGGCTGCGCTCGCCGACGGGTGGCTGCGGCGGGAGGGGGACGAGGTGCACGCCACCGTCGACGTGCGCCCGTACGGCGGTCCCGACGGCGAGGACTGGTTCATCGTCTCCGACCTCGGCTGCGCCGTCGGCGGGGCCGGCGGCATCGGCAGCCGCGAGGAGGGCGTCGTCCTCGGTGTCGGCGGGGCCTCCACCACCCTGGCCGGGATCACCGTCCGCGTCCCCGTCGGCTCGGCCCTCGACCTGGGCACCGGGTCCGGCATCCAGGCCCTGCACGCCGCCCAGCACGCCACCCGGGTCACCGCCACCGACGTCAACCCGCGGGCCCTGGAATTCACCCGGCTGACGCTGGCGCTCTCCGGGGCGCCTGAGGCCGAGCTGCTCACCGGCTCCCTGTTCGAGCCCGTCGGCGACGCCACGTACGACCTGATCGTCTCGAACCCGCCCTTCGTCATCTCCCCCGGCGCCCGGCTCACGTACCGCGACGGCGGGATGGGCGGCGACGACCTGTGCCGGACCCTGGTCCAGCAGGCCGGGGACCACCTCAACCCCGGGGGGTTCGCCCAGTTCCTCGGCAACTGGCAGCACGTCGAGGGCGAGGACTGGCACGACCGGGTCCGCTCCTGGGTGCCGCGCGGCTGCGACGCGTGGATCGTGCAGCGCGACGTACAGGACGTGACGCAGTACGCCGAGCTGTGGCTGCGCGACGCCGGCGACCACCGCAGCGACCCGGCCGAGTACGCGGCGCGCTACGAGGACTGGCTGGACGAGTTCGAGTCCCGCAAGACCAAGGCCGTCGGCTTCGGCTGGATCACCCTGCGCCGCACCGACGCGGCCGAGCCCTCGATCGTGGTCGAGGAGTGGCCGCACACGGTGGAGCAGCCGCTCGGCGAGACCGTCCTGGCCCACTTCGCCCGCCAGGACTACCTGCGCGAACACGACGACGCCGCGCTGCTGGCCGGGTACTTCCAGCTGACCGAGGAGGTCGTCCAGGAGCAGGTCGGCGCCCCCGGCGCGGAGGACCCCGAGCACGTGGTGCTCCGGCAGAACCGCGGGATGCGCCGGGCCACCAAGGTGGACACGGTCGGTGCGGGTTTCGCCGGGGTGTGCGACGGCTCGCTCAGCGCGGGCCGGATCCTCGACGCGATCGCCCAGCTGGTCGAGGAGGACCCGGTCCTGCTGCGGGACCGCACCCCGGAGGCGATCCGGATGCTGGTCGAGCAGGGGTTCCTGGAGCCCGTCCAGGGGCCGGGCCGGTAGGCCGTCCGCCGGGCCGTCCGCCGGGCCGTCCGCCGGGCCGGCCGGCACCGCGCCCGGCAGCCGTTCCCGGGCCGCGGACCCGGGCGAACCCGTGATGTAACCCGGGGTTCGCCCGCCGTATCCCCACGGGTGGCAGGCTCCCGGGCAGCGGGGGATTCGGGGGGATCCCCCGGGCGGCCCGGGTGGAGGGGGAACGGCATGGAACGCGGTCCGGCGGTCTTCGCGGCGGGTGTGTTCCTGCTGTTCGGGGCGGCCCTGCTGGTCTGGACGGGGGCGCGGGCCGGTCGCCGGGCGCCGGTCGCCGAAGGGGTGCGCCCCGCCGTGGCCGTCCCGCTGGCGCTGCTCGCCGGCACGGGCTCGCTGGCCCTGGGAGTGTGGTGCCTCCAGCGGTTCTGAGGCGCGGACCGGCGATGATCTCCAGCGGGGTGTGAAACACGACGTCGCAGCGGGTGCGGGGGCGGGGCCAGACGGCCCCCGGGCCACTCGGCCCGGTGACCGCGAGGGGCCCGGCGCGGCATCCGGGCGGCAGAAATGGCACTTGTCGGGTTACCGTTCGAGTGGCCGTTGCGGGCTTGTGCCGTTTGACACGGGGGCGGGTTGTACCGTCACACTCCGCAGCGTCGCCGTACTGCGACCGAGTGCCGACCGGAGAGAAGAGCCAAGTTGTCCCCGACTAGCGAGACCGCACAGGGCGGCCGCCGACTCGTCATCGTCGAGTCCCCTGCCAAGGCGAAGACGATCAAGGGCTACCTCGGCCCTGGGTACGTCGTCGAGGCGAGCGTCGGGCACATCCGCGACCTCCCCAACGGGGCCGCCGAGGTCCCCGACAAGTACACGGGCGAGGTCCGCCGTCTCGGCGTGGACGTCGAGCACGACTTCGCGCCGATCTATGTCGTCAACGCGGACAAGAAAGCGCAGGTCAGGAAGCTCAAGGAGCTGCTGGCCGAGTCCGACGAGCTCTTCCTCGCCACCGATGAGGACCGCGAGGGCGAAGCCATCGCGTGGCACCTCCAGGAAGTCCTCAAGCCCAAGGTCCCCGTCCACCGGATGGTCTTCCACGAGATCACCAAGGACGCCATCCGGGACGCCGTCGCCAACCCGCGCGAGCTCAACCAGCGCATGGTCGACGCCCAGGAAACCCGCCGCATCCTCGACCGCCTCTACGGCTACGAGGTCTCGCCGGTCCTGTGGAAGAAGGTCATGCCGCGGCTGTCCGCCGGCCGCGTCCAGTCCGTCGCCACCCGTCTCGTCGTCGAGCGCGAGCGCGAGCGCATCGCCTTCCGGTCCGCCGAGTACTGGGACCTGACGGGCACCTTCGCCACCGGCCGCGCCGGTGACGCGTCCGACCCGTCCTCGCTGGTCGCCCGCCTGAACACGGTGGACGGCAAGCGCGTCGCGCAGGGCCGCGACTTCGGCCCGAACGGGCAGCTCAAGGGCGAGGTGCTGCACCTCGACGAGGCGAACGCGCGGGCGCTCGCCGCCGCGCTCCAGGGCGCCGACTTCGCCGTCCGCTCGGTCGAGTCCAAGCCGTACCGCCGCTCCCCGTACGCCCCGTTCCGCACGACGACCCTCCAGCAGGAGGCCTCGCGCAAGCTGGGCTTCGGCGCGAAGGCGACGATGCAGGTGGCCCAGAAGCTGTACGAGAACGGCTTCATCACCTACATGCGTACGGACTCCACCACGCTCTCCGACACCGCCGTGGCGGCGGCCCGGGCGCAGGTCACGCAGCTCTACGGGGCCGACTACCTGCCCGAGAAGCCGCGCGTCTACGCCGGCAAGGTCAAGAACGCGCAGGAGGCGCACGAGGCGATCCGGCCTTCGGGTGATCGTTTCCGCACGCCCGCCGAGACGGGTCTGACCGGCGACCAGTTCCGCCTGTACGAGCTGATCTGGAAGCGGACCGTCGCCTCCCAGATGAAGGACGCCACCGGCAACTCCGTCACCGTGAAGATCGGCGGCCGGGCGAGCGACGGCCGGGACGCCGAGTTCAGCGCCTCCGGCAAGACGATCACCTTCCACGGCTTCATGAAGGCCTACGTCGAAGGCGCCGACGACCCGAACGCCGAGCTCGACGACCGCGAGCGCCGGCTGCCGCAGGTCGCCGAGGGCGACGCGCTGAGGGCCGAGGAGATCACCGCCGACGGCCACGCGACCAAGCCCCCGGCCCGCTACACCGAGGCCTCGCTGGTCAAGGAGCTGGAGGAGCGGGAGATCGGCCGCCCGTCGACGTACGCGTCGATCATCGGCACGATCCTGGACCGCGGCTACGTCTTCAAGAAGGGCACGGCGCTCGTCCCGTCCTTCCTGTCCTTCGCCGTGGTCAACCTGCTGGAGACCCACTTCGGCCGGCTCGTCGACTACGACTTCACCGCCAAGATGGAGGACGACCTCGACCGCATCGCGCGCGGCGAGGCCCAGTCCGTGCCGTGGCTCAAGCGCTTCTACTTCGGCTCCGAGAACGCCACCGAGGTCGTCCCGGCCGACGGCGACCACCTCGGCGGCCTCAAGGAGCTGGTCACGGACCTGGGCGCGATCGACGCCCGGGAGATCTCCTCCTTCCCCGTCGGCGACGGCATCGTGCTGCGCGTCGGCCGCTACGGGCCGTACGTGGAGCGCGGCGAGAAGGACGCGGAGGGCCACCAGCGGGCCGACGTCCCCGACGACCTGGCCCCGGACGAGCTGACGACCGCCTACGCGGAGGAGCTGTTCGCGAAGCCGAGCGGCGAGTTCGCGCTCGGCGCGGACCCGGTCAGCGGCAACCAGATCGTCGCCAAGGACGGCCGCTACGGGCCGTACGTGACGGAGATCCTGCCCGAGGGCACCCCGAAGACGGGCAAGAACGCGGTCAAGCCGCGGACGGCCTCCCTGTTCAAGAGCATGTCCCTGGACACGGTCACCCTGGACGACGCCCTGCGGCTGATGTCGCTGCCGCGCGTCGTCGGCGCCGACGCGGAGGGCGTGGAGATCACGGCCCAGAACGGCCGCTACGGCCCGTACCTGAAGAAGGGCACGGACTCGCGCTCCCTGGAGACCGAGGACCAGCTCTTCTCCATCACCCTGGACGAGGCCCTCGCCATCTACGCCCAGCCCAAGCAGCGGGGCCGGGCCGCGGCCAAGCCGCCGCTCAAGGAGCTGGGCACGGACCCGGTCAGCGAGAAGCCGGTGGTCGTCAAGGACGGCCGCTTCGGCCCGTACGTCACGGACGGCGAGACCAACGCGACGCTGCGGCGGGACGACGACGTCGAGACGATCACGCCGGAGCGCGGCTACGAGCTGCTCGCGGAGAAGCGGGCCAAGGCCCCGGCGAAGAAGACCGCGAAGAAGGCCCCGGCGAAGAAGGCCGCCACCGCGAAGAAGGCCCCGGCCAAGAAGGCCCCGGCCAAGAAGGCCGCGGCCACGGCGGCGAAGAAGACGGCGGCCAAGAAGACGACGACGGCGGCGGCCAAGAAGGCGACCGCGGCGAAGAAGACGACGACGGCGGCCGCGAAGAAGGCGGCGGCTGCGGCGGACGCTGCGGCGGACGAGTAGGCGCACGGGCGGGGCCGGGGTGCTGCGGCGCTCCGCCCCGCCCTTCGCCCGTTCCGCGGGGACCTCGCTCCGCGCAGCGGTCCCGGAAGGTGGGTGCGGGGTCACACGGGGCCCTGTCCACAGGCCACGGCAACGGCCCAGCGCAGCGGATAGGCTGGGCGGATGACGCGAGCCGAGCAGCCACCGGTCGTGACCGCCTCCGAGAACCCCGCCTACGACGAAGCCCTAGCCGCGGACTCCCGCGAGCGAGCGGTGCGCGCCCTGTTGCGCACCCCCGGGCTGCGCCGGCTGTGGAGCGCCCAGCTGGTGAGCGGCATCGGTGACGCCCTCGCCCTGCTGGTCCTCGTGCTGCTGACCCTCCAGGCGACCGTCACGGACGCCGCCGGCGGCCTCTTCGGCACCGGCTACCGGGGCGCCGCCTTCGCCGTCGCCGCCGTCTTCGCGGTGCGCGTCCTCGCCACCGTCCTGTTCGGCGCCGTCCTGCTCGGCCCGCTCGCCCGGCTCACCGCCCCCGGCGGCAGGCTGGACCGCCGCTGGACGATGGCCGGCGCCGACGGGCTGCGGATCGTGCTGTTCGTCGTCGCCCCGCTCTGGCTCGACTGGATCCCGGCGCACGCCACGGTCGCCCTGCTGGCCACCGTCTTCGTCTCGGGAGCCGCCGAGCGCGTCTGGACCCTGGCCAAGGAGAGCGCCGCGCCCGGGCTGCTGCCCGCGCCGCCGCCGGAGGGGGCGACGGTACGACCGCTCCCGGACCACCTCGACGCCCTGCGCCGCCTCAGCCTGCGCACGGCCTTCGCGGCGATGCCCGTCGCGGCCGCCGCCCTGCTCGTCGCGACGCTGGTCGGGCGGGCGCTGGGCCTGGGCGTGGACTGGTTCGCCGTGAACCGGTCGGCGCTGGGCTCCTACGTCGCCGCCGGCCTGTTCGCCGCGTCCCTCTCGCTGCTGCTCCCGCTGACCCTGCCCGAGGTGAAGACCCCGAGGCCGCGCTCTCCGCTGGAGGGGCTGCGCGCCCCCCGCGCGGGCGACCGGACCGAGAAGGGGCGTACGGGCTCGATCCGGCTGCTCGTGCTGGCCTGCGCCGCCGTGGCCGCCGCCGTCGCCGCCGCCGCCTCCGTGGCCGTGCTGCACGCCTTGGACCTGGGCGGCGGGCCCTCCTCGTACGCCCTGATGGTGCTCGCCCTCGTCGGAGGCACCGCCGCCGGGATCCGCGCCACCCAGGCCGGGAAGGTACTGCCCGGGCTGTCCCGGCGCCGGCTGCTCGCCCTCGCCATCGCCGTCGCAGGAGTGGCGCTGCTGCTGGCCGGACTGGTCCGGGACACGGCGACCGTGCTGTTCCTGGCGCTGCTCGCGGGCACCGCCGCCGGTGTGGCCGCCAACACCGGCCACACCCTGCTCGACCAGGAGACCGAGGAGTTCCGCCGCGCCCGGGTCACCGCGCACCTGCAGGCCGTGGTCCGGGTGGCCGTGGCCCTCGGCGCCGTGGCCGCGCCGCTGTTGGCCGCCGCGATCGGCCCGCACCGGCTGGAGGCCGGCCGGATCACCCTCACCCACGGCGGCGCCGCCTACACCCTGATGCTGGTCGGCGCGCTGCTGCTGCCCGTCGCCGTCGTGGTCCTCACCCGGGCCGACGACCGCGGCGGCGTACCGCTGCGCCGCGACCTGCGCGAGGCGCTGCGCGGCGGGGAGCCCGTCCAGGCCCCGTCCGCGACCGGCTTCTTCATCGCCCTGGAGGGCGGCGACGGCGCCGGCAAGTCCACCCAGGTCGAGGCGCTGGCCGACTGGATACGGGGCAAGGGCCACGAGGTCGTCGTGACCCGGGAGCCGGGCGCCACCCCGGTCGGCAAGCGGCTCCGTTCGATCCTGCTGGACATCTCCTCCGCCGGGCTGTCCAACCGCGCCGAGGCGCTGCTGTACGCCGCCGACCGCGCGGAGCACGTGGACACGGTGGTCCGGCCCGCCCTGGAGCGGGGCGCGGTGGTCATCTCCGACCGCTACATCGACTCCTCGGTGGCCTACCAGGGCGCCGGGCGCGACCTGTCCCCGACCGAGATCGCCCGGATCTCCCGCTGGGCCACCGACGGCCTGGTGCCGAACCTGACCGTGCTGCTCGACGTCTCCCCGGAGACCGCGCGGGAACGGTTCACGGAGGCCCCCGACCGGCTGGAGTCCGAGCCGACCGAGTTCCACCAGCGGGTGCGGGCCGGCTTCCTGACGCTCGCCGCCGCCGACCCCGGCCGCTACCTGGTGGTGGACGCCGGCCAGGACCCCGGCTCCGTGACCACCGTGGTGCGCCACCGCCTGGACCGGATGCTCCCGCTGTCCGAGGCCGAGGTGGCCGCGCAGCTGGAGGCGCGCCGGCTGGCCGAGGAGGAGGCCCGGCGCAAGGCCGAGGAGGAGGCCGCGCGCAAGGCGGAGGAGGCCCGGCTGAAGGCCGAGGAGGAGGCCCGCCTGGCCAAGGAGGCCGAGGAGGCCCGGCTCAGGGCCGAGCGCCTCGCCGAGGAGGCCCGGATCAAGGCCGAGCAGGAGGCCGAGGCGGCGCGGCTCCAGGCGGAGCGCGAGGCCGCGGAAGCCCGTCGGCTGGCCCAGGAGGAGGCCGCCCGCAAGGCGGAGGAGGCCCGCCTCAAGGCCGAGGAGGAGCGGCTCAGGGCGGAGGAGGAGCGGCGCAAGGCCGAGGCGGAGGCCCGGGCCCGGGCCGAGGCCGAACGGCTGCGCGCGGAGGCCGAGGAGCGGGCCCTTGCCGCCGAGCGGGAGCGGATCCGGCTCCAGGAGGCGGAAGAGGCCCGGCTGCGGGCCGAGGCGGAGGAACGCCGGCTGGAGAAGCAGCGGCGGGCCGAGGAGGCCCTGCTGCGGGCGGAGGAGGCACGCAAGCTGGCGGAGGCCTCGGCCGCCGCAGCCGCTGCCGAGGCCGCGGCGAAGGCCGCCGAGGCGCCCGCGCCGAAGGTCGGGATGCGCAAGGACGCGCTCCCGGCGGACGAGGCCGTCACGGTCGAGACGCCGGTGGTGCGGCGCGTGGTCCAGCCCGACGACGTGACGCAGACCGTTCCCGTGCCCAAGATCGACCCGGCGTCCACGTCGCGTCCCTCGGACGAGACGGCCGTCCTGCCCGCCGTACGGCCCGACGGGCCGCCCCCGGCCGCCGCCCCGGGCGGGCGGACCCGGCCGGCGGAGCGTCCGACTGCCCCCCACTCCCAGGAGGCCCCGGCCGACCGGGTGCCGCCGGGCATCTTCCGGGACTCCGACAACGACGTGACCCGCGAGCTCCCCGTCTTCGACGAGGACGGCCGGCCGCGCAGGACCCCGTCCGACTGGGCCGAGCCCACCCCGATGGACGACCTGCCGACCCTGGCGGACGAACTGCTGGGCCCCCGCCCCGGGGACCGGGACGGCGACGAGCGCGCGGACGACGACGGCCGCGGCGGCCGGCGCCGCCGCCGCTGACCCGGCGGTCCCCTCCCGCCGCGGACGGTTTGTCGGTGGCGGGCGCCACAATGTGAGCAGACGGGTGCGGAGCATCCACGGACGGTGAAAGGCGGTGGGCGGGATGCCCGTGTGGGACGACCTGGTGGGACAGGAGCGCGTGCACGCGCAGCTGGCCGCCGCCTCCCGCGACGCCGACGCCCTGGTCACGGCCGCCGCCGCGGGCGAACCGCTGCCGCCCGGCTCCAAGATGACCCACGCCTGGCTGTTCACCGGCCCCCCCGGCTCCGGACGGGCCACCGCCGCCCGGGCCTTCGCGGCGGCCCTCCAGTGCGTCAGCCCGGACCGCGCCCTCGGCGGCGAACCGGGCTGCGGGTTCTGCGACGGCTGCCACACCACCATGGCCGGGACGCACGCCGACGTGGAGATCGTCCGCACCGACCTCCTGTCGATCGGTGTGAAGGAGACCCGCGACCTGGTCCGCCGCGCCCAGCTGTCGCCCGCCGTGGGCCGCTGGCAGGTCATCGTCCTGGAGGACGCCGACCGGCTCACCGAGGGCGCGGGCAACGTCCTGCTCAAGGCCGTGGAGGAGCCCGCCCCGCGCACCGTCTGGCTGCTGTGCGCGCCGTCCCTGGAGGACGTGCTGCCCACCATCCGCTCCCGCTGCCGGCACCTGACGCTGACCACCCCGTCCGTGGCGGCGGTGGCCGAGGTGCTGGTCCGGCGGGACGGCGTCGAGCCGGCCGCCGCCGCGGCCGCCGCCCGCGCGACCCAGGGCCACATCGACCGGGCCCGCCGGCTCGCCACCGACGAGGCCGCCCGCAGCCGCCGCGCCGCCGTGCTGAAGCTGCCCCTGCGGGTGGACGACGTCGGCGGCTGCCTCAAGGCCGCCCAGGAGCTGGTCGACGCGGCCGCGGAGGACGCCAAGCAGGTCGCCGAGGAGGTCGACACGAAGGAGACCGAGGAGCTGAGGGCCGCGCTCGGCGCCGGAGCGGGCGCCGGCGGGCGGCTGCCGCGCGGGACGGCCGGGGTGATGAAGGAGCTCGAGGACCGCCAGAAGCGCCGCCGCACCCGCACCCAGCGCGACAGCCTCGACCTCGCCCTCACCGACCTGACGGGCTTCTACCGGGACGTCCTGGCCCTCCAGCTCGGCTCGGCCCTGGCCATCGCGAACGAGGACATACGCCCCGATCTCGACCGGATCGCCCGCGCCTCGGGCCCCGAGCGGACCCTGCGGCGCATCGAGGCGATCATCGCCTGCCGTCAGGCCCTCGACCGGAACGTGGCCCCGCTGCTGGCGGTGGAGGCCATGACGATGGCCCTGCGCGCGGGCTGACCTTCACCCGTACGAGCGGTTCCGGGCCGTGCGCGGGGCATCCGTTCCGGTCGCCGGGCGGCCGGTCCGCGCCCGGTCGGCGGGCCGCCGCCCCGGCGGCGGCCGACGGACAGGGCCCCCGGCAGGACGTACGCTCGCCGCATGGACACCAGGCGACTGCTGCGTACCACCGGGACCGTGTTCGCAGCCGCCGGGCTGCTGCTCTCCGGCTGCACCTCCGGCAGCCCGGGCGTGGCCTCCGCCTCGGCCGAGCCGTCCGCGGTCCCGGCCGGGCTGCGCCCGTACTACACGCAGAAGCTGGGCTGGCGCGACTGCGGTGTCCCGGGCTTCCAGTGCTCCACGATGAGGGCGCCGCTGGACTACGCGCACCCGGGCGTCGGCCAGGACGTGGACATCGCGGTGGCCCGCCGCACCGCCACCGGCCCGGGCAAGAAGCTCGGCTCCCTGGTGGTCAATCCGGGCGGCCCCGGCGGCTCCGGCATCGGCTACCTCCAGGCGTACGCGGGCATCGGCTACCCGGCGCCCGTCCGCGCCCGCTACGACATGGTCTCCTTCGACCCGCGCGGGGTGGCCCGCAGCAGTCCCGTGGAGTGCCTGGACGGCCCGGCGATGGACCGGTTCACGCAGGTGGACCAGACCCCGGACGACCAGGCGGAACGGGCCCGGCTGGTGGCGGCGTTCAAGGAGTTCGCGGCGGGCTGCGAGCAGCGCTCGGCGCGGATCCTGCCGCACGTCTCCACCGTGGACGCCGCCCGCGACATGGACCTGCTCCGGGCGGTCCTGGGCGACGGGAAGCTGAACTACGTCGGCGCCTCCTACGGCACCTTCCTCGGCGCCACCTACGCGGACCTCTTCCCCGGCCGCGTGGGCCGGATGGTCCTGGACGGGGCGATGGACCCCTCACGCCCGGCGCTCGACCTCAACCGCGACCAGACGGCGGGCTTCGAGACGGCCTTCCGCTCCTTCGCGAAGGACTGCGCCAAGCAGGCCGACTGCCCGCTGGGACAGGGCACGCCGGAGGAGCAGGGCCGCCGCCTGAAGGAACTCTTCCGCAAGCTCGACGCCCAGCCCGTCCCCTCCGGCGACCCGCGCCGCCCGCTGGGCGAGTCCCTGGCCACGACGGGTGTGATCGCGGCCCTGTACGACGAGAGCGCCTGGCCGCACCTGCGCCAGGCCCTCGCGGACGCGATGAACGGCGACGGGGCCGCTCTGTTGAGCCTCACCGACAGCTACTACGAACGCGAGGGGGACGGCAAGTACGCCAACCTCATGTTCGCGAACGCCGCCGTGAACTGCCTCGACCAGCCCCCCGCCTTCAGCGGCCCGGAAGCGGTGGACCAGGCCCTGCCCTCCTTCGAGAAGGCCTCGCCGGTCTTCGGCGCGGGGCTGGCCTGGGCCTCGCTGAACTGCACGTACTGGCCGGTGAAGGCCACGGGCACGGCGAAGCCCCTCAAGGCCCCCGGCGCGGCCCCCATCGTGGTGGTCGGCACGACCCGCGACCCGGCGACCCCGTACAAGTGGGCCCGCTCCCTGGCGGACCAGCTCGACTCGGGCACGCTCCTCACCTACGACGGCGACGGCCACACGGCGTACGGCCGGGGCAGCGACTGCATCGACACGGCGATCAACCACTACCTCCTGGACGGCCGGGCCCCCGCCGCCGACAAGCGCTGCTGACCCCTGCGCCGGAACCCGGTTCGGGGCATCGGTCCGGACCCTGTAGACTTGGCGACGCTGCTGATGAGAAGCCCCCGAGGGGGATTTTTCTCGTCTTCCCAGCGGTGCCGCCTTAGCTCAGTTGGCCAGAGCAACGCACTCGTAATGCGTAGGTCTCGGGTTCGAATCCCGAAGGCGGCTCGGATCAGCCCCAGGACTCACTCGCCGTGACCTGGGGCTTTTTCATGCCCTCTGCCCGTGTGGGCCCCCGCTTACCTGCTTCCGCGAACTCGGGTGAAACATTCCCGGGCCGTCATCGCGTCGAAGGGGTGAGACGGACGCGAGGGGGAGTGGATGCGGCAGGGGCGCAGGGACGGGTTCCGGGAGTTCGCGGCGGGGCGGTCGGGGCCGTTGTACCGGTCGGCCTGTCTGCTGGCGAGCGGTGACGTGCACCTCGCGGAGGATCTGGTGCAGGAGACCCTGGGGCGGATGTACCTGCTGTGGGGGCGGATCTCCCGCATCGACAATCCGGCCGCCTACGCGCAGACGGTGCTCGTGCGGTCCTTCCTGACGCACCAGCGGCGCCGGTCGGCGGGGGAGCGTCCGGTCGGGGAGTTCCCCGAGTCGGGCGTCCCGGAAGCGGGCGGGGCCGACCCCGAGCTGCGGGTGACCCTGCTGCAGGCGCTGGGGCAGCTGGCGCCGAAGGACCGGGCGGTGCTGGTGCTGCGGTACTGGGAGGACCGCAGCGTCGAGGAGACCGCCGAGGCGATGGACGTCAGCTCGGCGGCGGTCCGTACCCGGACCTCGCGGGCGCTGACCCGGCTGCGCGGGCAACTGGGGGGCTCACTGGCCGAGTTGGCCGCCGGGTAAGTGGTGCGGGTGCCCTGTTTCGTCGTTTTCCTCGTTCCTCCTCGCTACTGAGTGGAAGGTCTGGGTCCGTATGTCCTTTGAAGATGAGCTCGGTGAAGCCCTGCGGCAGGCGGGGAGCGGCTTCACGCCTGACCGGCAGGCCCTTGTCGCAGGCGGTGAGCGGCGCGGACGGAGGCTGGTGGTCCGCCGCCGGGCCGCCGTGATCGGCGGATCGGCGCTGGGGCTGGCGCTGATCGGTACCGCCGGTGCCTTCGCGGGCGGGCTGCTGAGCGGCTCGGGCGGGGGAGGGACGGCGGAGGTCGCGGCCCCGCCGGCCCTGTCGAGCACCCCGCCCGCGAAGGGGGCGCCGGGGTCGGGCACCGGTGCCGTCTCCGACGAGCAGATGGCCGCCTGGCTCAGGCAGCTGCTGCCCGACGGACAGCTGACCGAGGTCAAGGGACACGGGACCGGGCCCGGATTCGGGGGGATCCCGACGGCCTCCGCGGTGTACGACGACGGCAAGGGCAAGGGGGCCGTCGGGGTCGGCCTCAACCGCGTGGACCCGAACGGGGCGAGCACCGCCGAGCTGGTCACCTGCCCCGACAAGAACAAGTTCGACTACGACGGCTGCACGTCCGAGACGCTGGCGGACGGGTCGAAGATCATGGTCTACCAGGGCTACGAGTACCCCGACCGACGCGAGCCCACGAAGGCGTGGCGGGCCACGCTGGTGACCCCGCAGGGCTACCTGGTGGACGTGCAGGAGTGGAACGCGGCCGCGGAGAAGGGCGAGCCCGTCTCGCGGACCGATCCTCCGCTGGACCCGGCCCGGCTGAAGGCCTTCGCGCTCTCGCCGTTGTGGCACCCCGCGCTGGCGGACCTGTCGGCGGCCCATCCGGAGTCGCCGCGCTCCTCCTCGCGTCCGGCGGCGTCGGTCGCGCCGGTCCTGGACGCCCTGCTGGCCGGGTACGGCATCCCGGTCGCGGCCAAGGGGGAGGAGGTCGGCAGCGCCTACGCCGTCCTCGACGACGGCAAGGGCAAGTCGATGGTCACCGCGGAGGTCCAGTCGTACGGGAAGCGCGGCGGCGGCGTGGACGGCCTCTTCGCGGACGCCACGGTGATGCCGGACGGCACGAAGGTGGTGGCCCGCCAGACGGTCGGGGAGAAGGGCGGCAGGAACGTGGTCTGGTGGAACGTGGACACGCTGCGGACGGACGGCACCCGCGTGATCGTCTCGGCCTTCAACTCCAGGAACCAGGAGAGCGACGCGACCCGCAAGGAGCCGGCGCTGACGATGGCGCAGCTGAAGGAGATGGCGACGAGCGACAAGTGGGCGCAGGCCGCCCGCTAGCCGGCCCCGGTCGCGGGCCGGAGAACTTGGTGGCCCCGGATTCCGGGTCGCGCGCACAATGGGCCGTCAGGTGCGAGTGAGCGAGGAGCGTCGGATGGCTGAGCAGGGTGGGGTTGTCGTTCGGGTCGCCGTCGAGGAGGACCTCGATGTGGCCGCCGAGCTGTTCCGGGGGTACTTGGAGTTCTACGAGGTGGCCGTGGAGGAACCCGGGCGGCCCCGGGAGTTCCTCGCCGAGCGGATCGCCAAGGACGAGTCGCTGGTGCTGCTCGCCGAGGTGGAGGGCGCGGGGACGGTCGGGTTCGCGCAGGTCTACCGGACGTTCTCGTCGCTGGCGATGCGGCCCGTCTGGGTCCTCGGGGACCTCTACGTCGCCCCGTCGGGCCGCCGCACCGGCGCCGGGCGGACGCTGCTGCGCGAGGTGCTGGAGCGGGCGCGGGAGGCCGGGGTGGCGGGCGTGCAGCTGGAGACCGGGTTCGACAACGCGGTCGCGCAGGGGCTGTACGAGTCGGAGGGGTTCGTCCGGGAGGGGTACTACATCTACTTCCGGGAGCTGGGGTGAGGGTCCGTTCCTACTTCGCGTCCGCGTAGCACTCCACGACCGCCGTGGTGAACGGGAAGCGGACCGGGGTGTCGCCGAAGGCGATGCGGCCCGCGCGGTCGCCCGCCGCGCGGATCGCCGCGGCGACGGCCTCGGCCTCCTCGGCCGGGCAGTGCACGATCACCTCGTCGTGCTGGAAGAAGACCAGCTCCGCGCGCATGCCGGCGGTGGCCTGGCGCAGCGCCGCGAGCATCAGCAGGGCCCAGTCGGCGGCGCTGCCCTGGACGACGAAGTTGCGGGTGAAGCGGCCCCGGGCGCGGCTGTCGGTCGAGGCGTAGGACGGGGTCCAGCCCGTGGGCGCGGCCTCGTCGTCGCGGTCCTGCGGGATGCCCGCCTCGCCGTCCTCGGCGGCGCCGGCCGGGGGCGGGCAGGTCCGGCCCAGCCAGGTGCGCACCAGGCGGCCCTCCTCGCCGGCCCGGGCCGCGTCGTCCACGTACGCCACCGCGCGGGGGAAGCGGCGGCGGAGGGCGGCGAGGTTCTTGAGGCCGTCGCCGGAGGTCTGGCCGTAGACCGCGCCGAGCACGGCGATCTTCGCCTTCTCCCGGTCGCCGGAGAAGCTCTGGCGCGAGACGGCCGTGTAGAGGTCCTCCGGACGGCCCGCCACCTCCATGAAGGCGGGGTCGCGGGAGATCGCGGCCAGGACGCGCGGCTCCATCTGGTCGGCGTCGGCGACGACGAGCCGCCAGCCCGGGTCGGCGACGACGGCCCGGCGGATCACCTTGGGGATCTGCAGGGCCCCGCCGCCGTGGGTCACCCAGCGGCCCGTGAGGGTGCCGGCGGGGACGAACTCGGGGCGGAAGCGGCCGTCGTGGACCCAGTCGGTGAGCCAGGACCAGCCGTGGGCGGTGTAGATCCGGTACAGCTTCTTGTAGAGGAGGAGCGGCTCGACCGCCGGGTGGTCGACCTCCTGGAGCTCCCAGCGGCGGGTCGATCGGAGTTTGATCCCGGCCTCGGCGAACGCCTTGAGCACGTCGGCGGGGAGGTCGGGGCGGACCCGGCGGCCGAACGCGGCGGAGACCTCGTCGGCCAGCTGGGCCAGGCGGCGGGGTTCGCCGCCGCCGGCGTAGCGCTCGCCGAGCAGCTCGGTGAGCAGGGCCCGGTGCACGTCGGCCCGCCAGGGCAGGCCGGTGTGGTGCATCTCGGCGGCGATGAGGAACGCCGCCGACTCGGCGGCGGTGAGGAGGCGGAGCCGGTCGGGGTGGGCGGTGGCGGCGTGCCGGCGGGCCTGGTCGGCGTGGACCGCGAGGAGGGCGTCCAGGGGGAGGTGGGTGGTGGGGCGGTGGTGCGGGTCGGCGAGCCCGGCGGCGTCGAAGAGGGAGTCCTGGGTGCGGGCGGTGGCGGGGGCGGCGGTGCGCTGCGGGGGGTCCGGGGGGACGGGGGCGCCGGTGAGGCGGGCCCAGGCGGCGGCGGCCGAGCGGGGCTCGCCGGAGCGGCCCTCGTGGCCGAGGAGGAGGAGTTCGGCGTCCTCGATGTCGTAGCAGCGGTCCACGCGGAGGCCGGCGGCGAGCAGGCGGGGGTAGACGGCGGGGGTGGAGCGCCAGATCCAGCGGGTGGCGGGGGGTGCGGTGCGGATCGCCTCCGCGGGGGTGGCGAAGGTGAGGGGGCCCGTGACCTGGCCGGTCGGGGGTACGGGGGTGGCGTGCCACCGGCCGTCGGGGGCTTCGGTCAGGGCCCAGGGGGTGGGGTGGTCGCTCACGGGTGCGAGTGTCCCACCGGGGGCTGACAGGGGGGCCGCCTCAAACGCCGGCGGGGCTGGAGGAACCCGGGGCTCCGCCCCGGACCCTCCCCCAGCTACCGCTGGGAGGTGCCCCCAGCGCCTCAAGCGCCGGCGGGGCTGGATTTTGGCTGGGGTGGGTGGGCTGGGTCGGGGGCGGCGGGCCCGTCCGGGCGGTGGAGGTGGCCGTGACACCCTGAAGGGGTGAGTGAGATCGCCGCCCTTGTCGACCGGGCCTTCGCCGCCGCCTTGTACGCCCAGGACGATGCCGGGCTCGACAGCGGGGCCTCCGTGCTGGCCGCCGGGGCGTGGGGGGACGTCGGGCGGGAGCTGGTCCGGCGCGGGGAGGGGTTCCTGCGGCGGGCCTGGGAACGGGGGTGGCGGCCCGCCGATGTGGAGCGGCTCGTACGGCGGGACCTCGGGGAGGCGCACCAGCGGGTCCTCGGGGACCTGGTCGCCGCCGAGGCGCGGCGCTACGGGCGGCTGCCCGACGGGTGGGGCGCGGGGGAGGTGTGGTGGTCCGGGGACGAGGCGTACGCCGAGGCGCTCGCGCGGCGTGAGCGGGCCGACCGGTTCACCCTGGCCACCGCCGTCCTGGAGCTGTACCGGCTGCTGGTCCGGCTGCCGACGATCGAGCCGGTGGGGCCCGTCCCCGGCGACCCGGCGGGGGACCTCGCGGAGCACGCGCACATCGAGCCGCGGATGCTCGGGCGGATCCGGGCGCTGCTCGCCAAGGCCGAGGCCACCACCTATCCGGAGGAGGCCGAGGCGCTCAGTGCCAAGGCCCAGGAGCTGATGGCGCGGCACACCGTGGACGAGGCGCTGCTCGCGGTGCGCGGCGGCGGGCCGGTGCGGGTGCCGGGGGCCTGCCGGATCGGGGTGGAGCCCCCGTACGAGGAGGCCAAGGCGGTGCTGCTGGACGCGGTGGCCACCGCGAACCGCTGCCGGGCGGTGTGGAACAGCGCGTTCGAGTTCTCGACCGTGGTCGGCTTCGAGAGCGACCTGGAGGCCGTCGAGCTGCTGTACACCTCGCTGCTCGTGCAGGGGACGGCCGCCATGACGCGGGCCGAGGCCGCCCAGCGGGCCGGCGGGCGCAAGCGGACCAAGACCTTCCGGCAATCGTTCCTGCTCGCCTACGCCAGCCGGCTCGGCCGGCGCCTCGCCGAGACCGCCGAGCACACGGCCGGCGAGGCGCCGGACAACCTGCCGGCGCTGGTGGCCCGGGACGTGGCCGTGACGTCCAGGGCCGACGAGATGTTCCCGCGGACCACGACCACGCGGCTGCGCGGGGCCACCGATCACGCAGGCTGGGAGGACGGGACCGCGGCGGCCGACGCCGCCCATGTGGGCGGCAGGCGGGCCGCCCTGCCGGACCGGCGCTAGCTAGGCGGGGTCCTGGGAGTTCTCCGAGCGCATGGCGCGGGCTTCCGACTTCAGGATGCGGGCCGACTTGCCGAGGGAGCGGGCCATGTCGGGCAGCTTCTTCGAACCGAACAGCATCAGGCAGACCACCAGGACGATGATCAGGTGCCAGGGCTCCAGGCCGTTGCGCAGCATGGGATACCTACATTCGGGTGAGGGGCGGAGGACAGGGGACGCATCGATGATTCGGCTCATCGAACAGCGCGGCAAGGGTCCCGTACAAATCTGAAGAAATCCTGAAAACCGTCGGGGCCGTTAGGCTCGGCGCCATGGGCTGGCTGCGCGCGCTGAAGGACGCCGGGCGCGCTGCCATGACCGTCGAGCGGCGCCGGCTGGAGCCGCTCGTCGCGCTGCGGGCCGCCGCCGGGCTGGCGGTGGTCATCGGGGCCGGGCTGGCCTTCCTGGGGCCGGGCGCGGCCGCGAGTTCCGCGTTCGGGGCCTTCATGGCCGCCATCGCCACCTTCCAGCAGAGCTGGCGCCCCCGGCCGGTGCTCGCCCTGGCCTCCGGGCTGACCCTGGCCGTCTCCACCTTCCTCGGGTACCTGGTCGGCTCCGCCGACGTGGGGCTGTTCCTGCCGATGCTGGCCCTGTGGGCCTTCGGGGCGGGGCTGCTGTGGGCGGCCGGTCCCACCGCCGGGATGATCGCCTCCGGCAACGTCGCCGTCATGCTGGTCACCGTCACCCTGCCGACCTCCGTGCCGCAGGCCGCCGGGCACGCCGCGATGATCGCCGCGGGCGGGTTGGTGCAGGCGCTGCTGATCGTGCTCTTCCCCGTCCGCCGCTGGGGCGCCCAGCGCGACGCCCTGGCCGACGCCCTCGCCGCCGAGGCCGACTACGCCCGCCGGCTGCGCCACGACCCGGTCAGCGCCTTCGACCCCGCGCCCCTGATGAAGGCTCGGGACGCCGCCGCCGTCACCGCCCGCCAGGCCCGCCGGCGCCCCGCCGAGCTGCACGGGGCGCGGGGGCTGGCGGAGCGGATCCGGCCCGTCCTGGCCTCCCTCGCCGACCCGGCCGTCGGGGCCCCCGCCGAGGGGCCGGGGCGGGACCGGGTGCGGGCGCTGCTGGACGCCGCCGGGACCGTGCTCGACGCCGCCGCGCACGCCATCCGCCACGGGGACCCCGTACGGCTGCCCGGCCCGGCCCTGGAGGTGCTGAAGGCCCCCGACCTGCCGGAGGTGTTCGAGGGGGCGGCGCTGCGGGCCGCGCGCAGGCTCGCCGCGCTGCTGGACGACGTGCTGGAGACGGCCGAGCCGGGCACCGGGCGCACCGCCGACCCCGGGGAGGCCCGGCTGCGTCCCACCGTGCCGGCCCTGGTGCCGCTGGTGCTGCGGGCCGTGCGGGCCGAGCTGCGGCCGGGTTCGCCCGTCCTGCGGCACGCCGTGCGGGTGACGGGGGCGGCGTGCGCGGGGTACCTGGTCGGGCAGGTGCTGCCGTTCGGGCACGGGTACTGGGCGCCGATGGCGTCGGTGATGGTGATGCGGCCCGACTTCACGCAGACCTGGTCCCGGGCCGTCGCCCGCTTCGGCGGGACCCTGGTCGGGGTGGGGGCGGCCACCGCGGTCGTCCAGCTGGCCCGGCCCGGGATGTACCTGTCGGGGCTGCTCGCGGTGGTCAGCGCCGGGCTGATGTACGCGCTGATGCGCACCGGGTACGCCGTCTCGCAGGTGTGCGTCTCCGCGTACGTCGTGTTCCTGCTCGGCATGGGAGGGGTCCGCTGGGACCAGACCGTCCCCGACCGGATCGCCCTCACCCTCGTGGGCGGGGTCCTCGCGATGCTCGCCTACGCCGTGTACCCGGCCTGGGAGACCCCGCGGCTGCGCACCCGGCTGGCCGACTGGCTCGCCGCCGACGGGCGGTACGCGGCCGCGGTGCTCGGGCAGTACGCCGACCCGGCCGGGGCCCGGCGCGCGGACGTGCGGGAGGCGCTGCTGGCGGCCCGGGACGCCCGCATCGCCTGGCAGGAGGCGCTCGCGCGGGCGGAGGGCGAGCCGGTGCGCCACCGGGGCCTGTCCCGGGCGGCAGCCGAGGGGGCCGGGGAGGCCGTGGCCGCCTTCGGGCGGGGCGCCATGCTGCTGGAGGCCCACCTCCCGGACCGGGCCCACGCGCCCGCGCCGGGCGCCGCCGAGCTGGCCGGGTCGCTGCGGGAGGCGACCGGGGAGGCGGCGCGGGCGGTGCGGGAACGCCGGGTTCCGGAGTGGGACGGGGTGCGGGCCCTGCTGGACGGGGGGAACCGTGTGCCGGAATCGGGCGTCGTACGCCAGGCGGCGGAGCGGCTGCTGGACTCGCTGGAGGAGGTCTCGCAGGCCCTCCGCCCCTGAGGGTGATCACTGCCCCACCGCGCGTGCACGTGCATCTGCCCATGCATGCGACGGTGAACGCAGCTATGATCCGGTGGAGTTGACATCTGCACTATCGGGGGCTTCCTGTGGACCACGCGTACAACGGGACGGCAGCTGCAGAGCTCACTACCCTGTATGAGCTGACCTGGCAGAAGAGCAGACACAGCAACTCGCAGGGATCCTGCGTGGAGTTCGCCAAACTGCCCGGCGGCGACGTCGCCATGCGCAACTCCCGGTTCCCCGACGGGCCGGCGCTCGTCTACACGCCGGCCGAGATAGAGGCGCTGCTGCTGGGCGTCAAGGACGGCGAGTTCGATCATCTGATCGGCTGAAAGCACAGCGCGGAGAATCAGGCCATGCACGTGCACCGGCCGGAACCGATCGAAAGGATCGGGCCCGGCCGGTCGTGCGTGTCGTCGGCCCCCGAGGGCGCGTCAGTCCCGGAGCAGGAACAGCGCCCAGACCACCTTGCCGGTGAGCCGTCCCGCGAGCGGGTGCCAGCCCCAGCTGTCGCTGTAGGAGTCCACCAGGAACAGTCCTCGCCCCGACTCCAGGTCGCAGTTCTCGTCCGTGCGCTCGGGCGCGAACGAGCCCCCCGGCCGGTCCTCGCTCGGATCCCGCACCGCGCACACCAGCCGGGTGCTCCACCGCATCAGGTGCAGCCGCACCGCCGCCGACTCCGGCTGTTCGCCGCCGCAGGGGCGCGGGTCGTCGGGGAGGGCGTGCCGCAGCGCGTTGGTGACGAGTTCGGAGACCACCAGGGCGACGTCGTCGAAGCGGTCGTCCAGGCCCCACTGGGACAAGGTCGATCTGGTGAAGGAGCGGGCGCCCCGCACCGCTTCGAAGCGGGCCGGCAGGGCACAGGAGGCGGACCCGGAGACGGCCGTGGGATCGACCGGGGGCAGCCCCTGCCGTAACGGCTCGAGCATGACCGATCCAATCGTCCCCATGCGAGGCACTCCCGGGATTCGCGGACGAAGCGGTCGGCTTCGGCCAAAGAGAACTGCGGGGTGGGTCCGGCGCCGGCGCGAAGAGCACGCAGGTGCGCGGCACCATCGTTCCGAATGGCGAAGCCGGATGCAAGGGCAGATGCACGTGCACGCGCCGGACCTGTCCACTCCCGTGACGGTTCTTGCTCATTTCTTCCTACGCATACTTACGGACTTCTTTTCCGGGACGCCGGATTCCGTTACAGAACGAGTACGGGCCGATGCGTTTTGGTGGCAGACTGCGGCACCGGGGATACGGGGGCCCCGACGAGGCACGCGCACACCACGCGCACACCATTGCGATGGGGAGGGCAGGACTAGTGACCGCAGAAGCCAGCGGTTCTGTGGTGCGCCGCATCCTCCTGGGCTCACAGCTCAGGCGACTCCGAGAATCCCGCGGCATCACCCGTGAGGCGGCCGGCTACTCGATCCGCGCATCCGAATCGAAGATCAGCCGCTTGGAGTTGGGAAGGGTGAGCTTCAAGGCCAGGGACGTGGAAGACCTGCTGACCCTCTACGGGGTGACCGACGGCGCGGAGCGGGAGTCCCTCCTGGGGCTGGTCCGCGAGGCCAACGCCGCGGGCTGGTGGCACAGTTACGGGGACGTGCTCCCCGGGTGGTTCCAGACCTACATCGGGCTGGAGGGTGCGGCCTCCCTCATCCGCATCTACGAGGTCCAGTTCATCCACGGCCTCCTCCAGACCGAGGCCTACGCCCAGGCCGTCGTCAAGCGCGGCATGCCGAACGCCTCCGCCGCCGAGATCGACCGGCGGGTCGCGCTGCGCCTGGAGCGCCAGAAGGTCCTCGTCTCCGAGAACGCGCCCGTCTTCCACGCCGTCCTCGACGAGGCCGCGCTGCGCCGCCCGTACGGCGACCGCGACGTGATGCGCGGGCAGTTGGAACACCTGATCGAAATCGGTCAGCGGCCCAACGTACAGCTCCAGGTGATGCCCTTCTCCTTCGGCGGCCACGCCGGTGAGAGCGGCGCCTTCACCCTGCTGCGCTTCCCCGAGTCCGACCTCCAGGACATCGTCTATCTGGAACAGCTGACCAGCGCGCTCTACCTGGACAAGGAAGAGGAAGTGGGGCAGTACGCACGGGCGATGGAGCGGCTCCAGGCCGACTGCCCCGACCCCGGACAGACCCGTGACCTCCTGCGCGGACTGCTCCAACTGTCTTGAACCGCACGTACTATGACGTCTGATCAGAGCTTGACGACGAACGATCGGTCTCCGGTGCAGCGCAGGGGTGCGCGCTCGCAGTAAGGGATGGCATGTCCATATTCACCGACCTGGCTCACCAGTACATAGACGGCGAATGGCTGCCCGGCACCGGCTCGTGGGACATCATCGACGTCAACCCCTACAACGGGGAGAAGCTCGCGGCCGTCACCGTGGCCACCGTCGAGCAGGTCGACCGGGCCTACCGGGCGGCCGAGCGGGCGCAGCGCGACTGGGCCGCCACCAGCCCCTACGCCAGACGCACCGTCCTGGAGCGCGCCCTGCGGATCACCGAGGAGCGCCAGAAGGAGATCGTCGAGGCGATGATCGACGAGCTCGGCGGGACCCGTCCCAAGGCCGAGTACGAGGTCCACCTCGCGATGGAGTTCCTGCGCGAGGCGATCCGGCTGGCCGTCCGGCCCGAGGGCCGCATCCTGCCCTCGACGGTCGCGGGCAAGGAGAACCGCGTCCAGCGCCTGCCCGTCGGCGTCGTCGCCGTGATCAGCCCCTTCAACTTCCCGCTCCTGGTGACCCTCAAGTCGGTCGCCCCGGCGCTGGCCCTCGGCAACGCGGTCGTCGTCAAGCCCAACCAGAACGCCCCCGTCTCCGGCGGCGGGATCATCGCCAAGATCTTCGAGGACGCGGGCCTGCCCGCCGGCCTGTTGAACGTCCTGGTCACGGACATCGCCGAGATCGGCGACGCGATCCTCACCCACCCCGTCCCGAAGGTCATCTCCTTCGCCGGCTCCGACCGCACCGGACGGCACGTCGGCGCGGTCGCCGCCCGCCACTTCAAGCGGACCGTCCTGGAACTCAGCGGCAACAGCGCCCTGGTCGTCCTCGACGACGCCGACGTCGACTACGCGGTGGACGCGGCCGTCTTCAGCCGCTTCGTCTTCCAGGGCCAGGTCTGCATGGCCGCCAACCGGATCCTCGTCGACGCCGCCGTCGCCGAGGAGTTCACCGAGAAGTTCACCGCCCGGGTCCGCGCCCTGAAGACCGGCGACCCGCGCGAGGCCGACACCCACATCGGGCCCCTGATCAACTCCTTCCAGGCCGACGCCCTGACCGCCCTCGTGGACCGTGCCGTCGAGTCCGGGGCCACGGCCCTCGTCCGGGGCTCTACGCGCGGCAACCTGGTCGAGCCGACCGTCCTGGCCGGCCTGCCCGAGGACTCCCCGCTGCTGGGACAGGAGATCTTCGGCCCCGTCGCCCTGCTGGTCGTCTTCGACGGGGAGGAGGAGGCCGTACGCCTGGCCAACGCCACCCCGTACGGGCTCAGCGGCGCCGTGCACACCCGTGACGTGGAGCGCGGGGTCCGCTTCGCACAGCGCGTCGAGACCGGGATGATCCACGTCAACGACTCCACCATCGGCGACGAGCCGCTGACCGCCTTCGGCGGGGAGAAGGCCTCGGGGCTGGGCCGGCTGGGCGGCGAGGCCACGGTGGAGGCCTTCACCACCCAGAAGTGGATCTCCATCCAGCACGGCCGGACGACTTTTCCGTTCTAGGGGTCCATCAAGGACAGGAGCTGACCGCAAGGGCTCGTAGCGTGGTGGGTGTCGGCGGGGGAGACCCCGCACCCCACCACGGAAAAGGCGGTCGGCCATGGCACACCCCACCCAGGAAGTCGCGGGAGACGAGCGCGCCACCCTGCTCCTCTTCGTCGAGGACCAGCGCGAGGCGCTGAGGCGGGCCGCGGCCGGTCTGACCGCGGAGCAGACCGCGAGCCGGCCCACCGCGAGCGAGCTGTCCCTGGCCGGGCTGATCAAGCACGTGGCCGAGGTCGAGCTGAACTGGCTCCGCATGGCCCAGCAGAAGCCTGGGGGAGAGCACCGCCGCGCCCCCGAGGAGTGGCACGAGGGCTTCCGGCTGACCGAGGGGGAGACCCTGGAGTCCGCCCTCGCCTTCTGGGACACGGTCAAGGAGCAGACGACCGGCTTCGTCGAGTCGCTCCCCAGCCTGGACGACGAGTTCCCGCTGCCGCCGGCCCCCTGGTTCCCCCAGGACGCCACGGTCTCGATGCGCTGGATGCTGCTGCACCTGGTCCGCGAGTTCGCCCGGCACGCGGGCCACGCGGACATCATCCGCGAGACCCTGGACGGCACGAAGGCGATGGGCTGAGCCCGCCTCCCCCAGGGCCCCGCGGATCCGGGCTTGCACCTCACGCGGCGTGAGGAACCACAGTGGGGTGCGTACCCAACCGAAGGGAGCGGAAGCGATGGGCTACTCCGTGGGCCAGGTCGCCGGTTTCGCCGGAGTGACGGTGCGCACCCTGCACCACTACGACGAGATCGGCCTGCTCTGCCCGAGCGGCCGCAGCGGCGCGGGCCACCGGCGTTACGACGACGCCGACCTGGACCGGCTGCAGCGGATCCTGTTCTACCGGGAGCTCGGCTTCCCGCTCGACGAGGTCGCGGTCCTGCTGGACGACCCGGACTCGGACCCGAGGGAGCACCTGCGCCGGCAGCACGCCCTCCTGTCCGACCGGATCGCCCGGCTCCAGCAGATGGCCAAGGCCGTGGAGCACGCCATGGAGGCGAACAAGATGGGCATCAACCTCACGCCCGAGGAGAGGTTCGAGGTGTTCGGGGACAAGGACCCGGAGCAGTACGCGGAGGAGGCCGAACGCCGCTGGGGCGGCACCGAGGCCTACGCCGAGTCGCAGCGCCGGGCGGCCTCGTACACCAAGGAGGACTGGCAGCGGATCCAGGACGAGGTCGCCGACTGGGGTACCCGGTACGCGGCCCTGGTGGCGGCCGGCGAGCCCGCCGACGGCGAGGCGGCCATGGAGATGGCCGAGGAGCACCGGCGGCACATCTGCGACCGGTACTACGAGTGCGGCTACGAGATGCACGTGTGCCTCGGCGAGATGTACGTGTCCGACGAGCGGTTCAAGGCCTTCTACGACGCCATGGGCGCCGGCGTGGCCGAGCACCTGCGGGACTCGATCACCGCCAACGCGGTGCGCAAGGCGTAGCGCGACCCCGCCCCTGCCGCCCCCTCCGGTCCCTGGAACCCGGTGGGGGCGGTGTGCGTTCATAATTAGACCGCCTGCATCGTCGCGTCCCCCACCGCAGACGTCCCCCTGCTGATCCAGGAGAGCCCGGAAACGTGGAACCCCTCTACACGCTTGCCCTCGGCCCGCAGTGGCTGTCGCCGGACTACCTGATCGGGCAGTTCGGCCTGATCGGCATCCTGGTCATCGTCTTCGCGGAATCGGGTCTCTTCGCCTTCCTGCCCGGCGACTCCCTGCTGTTCACGGCGGGTCTGTTCACGGCCAGCGGGAGCATCAAGGAGCCGCTGTGGCTCGTGTGCACGCTGATCGCGGCCTCCGCGATCATCGGTGACCAGGTGGGCTACCTGATCGGCAAGTTCTTCGGCCCGAAGCTGTTCAACCGGCCGAACAGCAAGGTCTTCAAGCGGGAGAACCTGGACTCGGCGCACGACTTCATGGAGAAGCACGGCCCCAAGGCCATCGTGCTCGCCCGCTTCGTGCCCATCATCCGCACCTTCGCGCCGATGGTCGCGGGCGCCGGTGCGATGAAGTACCGGGTCTTCCTCACGTACAACGTCATCGGCGGCGTCGCCTGGGGCGCGGGCGTCACCGTCCTCGGCTACCAGCTCGGCCGCTTCGACGTCATCAAGAACAACATCGAGGCGATCTTCATCGGCATCGTGCTGATCTCGGTGATCCCGGTGATCTTCGAGTTCCTGAAGGCCCGCAAGGCCAAGAAGGCCGCCGCCTCCGCCCCGGTGCAGCCCCGCCACCCGATGGAGGAGCAGCCGCCGGCCCCCGGCCAGCGCGGCCGCCACGCCAAGCGCTGACCCCGCCGAGGCCCCGTGTGCCCCGGAGACGGACCGTCTCCGGGGCACACGCGTGTCCGGGCGGGGTGCCGGGCCGCCACGGCCCGGCGGGGGTCTCAGAAGCCGCGGGTCCGTTTCGCCGCCGCCCGGCGCTTGGCGGCGCTGCGGGCCCCCGGGATCCGCATGAACAGCCGTGAGCTCTCGGAGCCCAGGTTCACGCCGATGGCGATCGCGAGTGCGATCGCGGCGGCGTTGGTGAGTGAGGCCAGCCCCGTGTCGAGCCGGTTCTCGGCGATCGACAGCAGCCCGAAGTAGGTCGCCGAACCCGGCAGCAGCGGGCCGATGGCGGCGGTGACGTACGGGAGCGCGGAGGCGAACCGGTACCGCGAGAACAGCTGCCCGAACAGGCCGACGAGCCCGGCCGCGATCGCCGTGGACGGAACCGGCGGCAGGCCGGCGGCCCGCAGCGCGCCGAAGGTGACCCAGGCGACGCCGCCGTTGAGGGTCACGATCCACACGGTGGAGCGTTCCTGTTGGAGCAGGATCGCGAACGTGAACACCAGCACCATCGAGGCGAGGATCTGGAGCAGCGGCCGGTGGGGGATCTGGAGCACCTCGTCCGGGTTCGGGGAGGCGCCGAACTGGAGGCCCACGTAGATCACCACGAGGACGCCGATGATGATGCCGATGAAGAGGTACATCACCTCCAGCAGCCGGGCGGACGCGGTGATGTAGAAGCCGGTCAGGCCGTCCTGTACGGCCGCGACCAGGGCCCGTCCGGGCAGCAGGGCGAACAGGCCGCCGGTGATCACGGCCGAGGAGCGGACGTCGATCTCGGCGACCTTGAGGGCCACCCCGATGGCGGCCGGGGGCATCGCCGCGACCACGAACTGGTAGAACTCCGGCAGCCCGCGGTCGGCGAAGTACCAGGCCAGCCGGTCGCCCAGCACGGCGCCGAGGGCGGCGCAGAAGAACACCGTCACCCCGCCGCCGACCAGGGTGGAGGCGGCCCCGGCGAGCAGCCCGGCGGCGGCGGTGAGCACCCAGGTGGGGTAGGGGTGGCGGTTGCGGCGGATCTCGGCGAGGCGGCGGTAGGCCTCCTCCAGGGAGATCTCCACCTCGGGCGTGCTGATGTCGTCGACCAGCCGGAAGACGGCGGCGAGCCGGGTGTAGTCGGTGCCGCGCCGGCGCACGGTGCGGCTGGCGGAGACCGGGTTGCCGACCAGGGAGGGCTGGTGGGTGATCGACAGCAGGGTGAACGTGACGGTCGGCTCGGCGCGGTCGAGGCCGTAGGAGCGGGCCACGGCGAACATCGCGGCCTCCACGTCCTCGGCGCCCTCGCCGCCGGCCAGCAGCAGCTCCCCGATGCGGAGGGTGAGGTCGAGGACGCGGCCCACGGCGGGGCCTGACTCGCTCTGCCGCTGTGCCGGCTCGGGGACCGGGCGGACGTCCACCGGCATGCGCAGCATCATGCGCATGCGGTCCTGCCAGGGGGAGGAGGCGGGGAAGGCGGGCAGCGGGGCCGGGGCGTGCGCGGGCGGGGCGTGCTGGGCGCTGTAGGTGGCCGGGGTGCTGAAGCCGGAGCCCTCCGGTCCGGCGGGCGGCGGGGGCAGCCCCTCGGGGCGGGCGAACTCCGACGTGGCCTGGTCCGCGTCGGGGAGCTCCGGTTCCATCCCGGGCGGCGGGGTGAAGGCGCTGCGCGCCTCGTCGGACTTCGGCTTCCGGTCTTCGGGACCGGGCCCTTCGGCCTCCGCCACGCATCCTCCCACCCTTGATCACCTGGCGGTATCAGTATGCGGAATCGATTCCTCCGTGGCGAGACAGGCCGCCGGGAGGACGCGGAGGCCCCCGCGAACGCCACAGCGGGCGGCACCCCCGTGGGGGATGCCGCCCGCTGTTCAGGCTCTAGCGCTCACCGAGCGGAGCTCAGTGGTGGCCGCCCTGGGCCTCAAGGCGCTTGTACGAGGCCTCGATCTCGGCCTCGGCCTCGGCGCGGCCCACCCAGTTGGCGCCCTCGACCGACTTGCCCGGCTCCAGGTCCTTGTAGACCTCGAAGAAGTGCTGGATCTCCAGGCGGTCGAACTCCGAGATGTGGTGGATGTCGCGCAGGTGCTCGACACGCGGGTCGGAGGCCGGGACGCACAGCAGCTTGGCGTCGCCGCCCGCCTCGTCCGTCATGTTGAACATGCCGATCGCGCGGCACTTGATCAGGCAGCCCGGGAAGGTGGGCTCGTCCAGGATGACCAGCGCGTCCAGCGGGTCGCCGTCCTCGCCGAGGGTGTTCTCGACGAAGCCGTAGTCCGTCGGGTAGCTGGTCGAGGTGAAGAGGCGACGGTCCAGACGGATCCGGCCGGTCTCGTGGTCCACCTCGTACTTGTTCCGCGAACCCTTGGGGATCTCGATGGTGACGTCGAACTCCACGTCCTGCTCCTCCATGATCAGCTCCGGCCCTCTGCCGGAGCTTGACTGCTCCGAGATGGCTTTTGATTCAAAAGCGTGCGCGTCCGGCCCATCCCTGGGGTGGGGTGCCATGCTCGCGGCAAGACGCAGTGGTTAAGTGTCCCTCACGCATATGTGTGATCGCGAAAGGGGCTGGTCCGAGGTGCCATTGGTCAAGACGTGGCAGCTCATCGCGGGGTCGGCCGTCGCCGGCCTCGCCCTGTCGGCCGCGGCCGTGACCGCCGCCGGCCCCTGGGACTCCGGCCAGCGTAAGGCCGAGCGGGACAGGGCCGCCTCCTGGAGCCCGACGGGTGGCGCAGATCACGCGGCCGGGTCCCTCCCGCAGGCGGCCCCGAGCGCCCCGGGGGTGCTCCAGGGCATCGCCCCGCGCACCTCCGACGCCTCCGCCGCCGCCCTCGCCGGGGCCCTGGGGCCGCTGCTGGCCGACCCCGCGCTCGGGACCGTGCGCGGGGCCGCCGTGATCGACGCCGCCACGGGCGCCGTGCTGTACGAATCCGGGGCGGCCGAACCCATGACCCCCGCCTCCACCGTCAAGATCGCCACCGCCAGCGCCGCGCTGGCCGCCCTCGGCCCCGAGCACCGCATCCGCACCACCGTGGTCCCCGGCCCCGACGCCGGCCAGGTCGTCCTCGTCGGCGGCGGCGACCCCTCCCTCACCGCCAAGAAGAAGAGCCCGGCCGGCTCCGGCGGCAGCCTCGTCGCCCTCGCCGCCGACACCGCCCAGGCCCTCAAGGCCGCCGGCACCGACACCGTCGCCCTCGGCTACGACGACACCCTCTACTCGGGCCCCGTCCGCCACCCCATCGGCCGCAACGACAACCTCGCGCCCGTCACCGCGCTCACCGCCGACGAGGCCCGCCCCGACGACTCCACCGCCGGACCCGTCGAACGCGGTGAGGATCCCTCCAAGGACACCGCCCGCGCCTTCGCCGCCCTGCTGCGCGACCGGGGCATCAAGGTGACCGGCGAACCCGCCCCCGCCAAGCCCGCCGCCGACGCCCGCCCGCTGGCCACCACCCTCTCCACCCCCCTCGCCGGGCTCGTCGAGCGGATGCTGACCAACAGCGACAACGACATCGCCGAGGCCCTCGCCCGCCAGACCGCCCTCGCCACCGGCAAACCCGCCAGCTTCGAGGGCGGCGAGCAGGCCGTCACCCAGCGGCTCGGCTCCCTCGGCGTCGACCTCACCGGCACCCGCTTCGCCGACGGCAGCGGCCTCAACCGGGCCGACAAGGTCAGCGCCCGCCTCCTGGCGGGCCTCCTCGCCAAGGCCGCCGACCCCCAGCACCCGGAGCTGCGGCCCGTCCTCACCGGACTGCCCGTCGCCGGCTTCACCGGCACCCTGCGCACCCGCAACGCCGGCACCTCCCCCGCCGCCGGCCTGCTCCGTGCCAAGACCGGCACCCTGACCGGCGTGAACTCCCTCGCGGGCACCGTCGTCGCCCCGTCCGGGCGGCTCCTGGCCTTCGCGTTCCTCACCGCGAACGCCCCCGACGGCTCCGCCGCCGAGAAGGGCCTCGACAAGCTCGCGGCCGCCGTCGCCTCCACCCCCTGACCCCCGGGCCCCGCGCCGGGGGGATCCGCAGCGGCGCAGGTCCACGTACCGTTGACGCATGACGAGCATCGGTGGTGCGGAGATGGTCGACTGGAACCTCGCGGTGGCGACCGCGACCCGGCTCGTACGGCCGGGTCCGGAAGTCAGCCGCGACGAGGCCCGGGCCGTGGTGGCGGAACTGCGCCGGCACGCCAGGACCTCCGAGGAGCACGTGCGCGCGTTCACCCGGATGATGCCCGAGGGCGCCCCCCTCCCCGACACCCCCGTCCTCGTCGTCGACCGGGCCGGCTGGGTCCGGGCCAACGTCGAGGGCTTCCGCGAACTGCTGGGCCCGCTCCTCGCCAAGATGCAGGACCGCCGCGGCGGCGCCCCCGGCGGCGCCGTCCTCGGCGCCGTCGGCGGCAAGGTCACCGGCGTCGAGCTCGGCATGCTGCTCAGCTTCCTGGCCTCCCGCGTCCTCGGCCAGTACGAGACCTTCGCGCAGGTCGCCGGCGCCCTGCCCGGCGATCCCGCCACCGGCGGCCGGCTGCTGCTGGTCGCCCCCAACATCGTCCACGTGGAGCGCGAGCTGGAGGTCAGCCCGCACGACTTCCGGCTCTGGGTCTGCCTCCACGAGGAGACGCACCGCACCCAGTTCACCGCCGTCCCGTGGCTGCGCGCCCACCTGGAGGGCGAGATCCAGACCTTCCTCGGCGCCACCGAGATGGAACCCGGAGCCCTCCTGGAACGGCTGCGTGAAGCCGTCCAGTCCTTCGCCGGCGCCCGCCCCGACGGCGAGCGCGGCGAGGAGGCCCACTCCTTCGTCGATCTCGTCCAGAGCCCCCTCCAGCGCGAGGTGCTCGGCCGGCTCACCGCCGTCATGTCCCTGCTGGAGGGCCACGCCGACTTCGTCATGGACGGCGTCGGCCCCGAGGTGGTCCCCTCCGTCGCCGAGATCCGCGAGAAGTTCCAGCAGCGCCGCGCCACCGGCGCCGGCCGCCTGGACGCCGCCCTGCGCAAGCTCCTCGGCCTCGACGCCAAGCTCCGCCAGTACCGCGACGGCGAGCGGTTCGTGCGCGCCGTCGTCGGCGAGGTCGGGATGGACGGCTTCAACCGCGTGTGGACCTCCCCGAACACGCTGCCGACCAAAGCGGAGATCGCCAAGCCCTCGGACTGGGTGGCACGCGTGCACCGCAAGGGGAGCGCGGGGCGCGAAGAGGGGTGACTCGGGAGGCGTAAACATGTCTCACTGGGGGAAGCAGCATCACCCTTCCGAGGGACCGTGAGCCGTTGAAGGGCGTGCGATGCTCGGAGAACGGCTCGCTTCTGTCACCATCGACGCACTCTGAGTGACCACTCCCGCGCGAGCACACCCCGAAGCCTCCGAGCATCCGAACTCCACGAAGGGCACCGGACATGGGTCCCCATCCTGCGGTCGCGGCGATACGCCTGGCGGTCCGCCGCGTACTCCACGACGTCCTCACCGACCTGACCGACCCGACCGCCCCCACGGGCCGCGCGGCCGCCACCCCGCCGCTCGTCCTCGTCGCCTGCTCCGGCGGCGCCGACTCCATGGCGCTCGCCTCCGCCCTCGCCTTCGAAGCCCCCAAGCTCGGCATCCGGGCCGGCGGCATCACCATCGACCACGGCCTCCAGCCCGGCTCCGACCTGCGCGCCGCGGAGGTCGTCAGCCGCATGACCGCGCTCCGCCTCGACCCGGTGGAGTCCGTCGCCGTGCGCGTCGGCCGCGACGGCGGACCCGAGGCCGCCGCCCGGGACGCCCGCTACGCCGCCCTCGACGAGGCCGCCGACCGGCTCGGCGCCGCCGCCGTGCTGCTCGGCCACACCCGCGACGACCAGGCGGAAACCGTCCTGCTGGGCCTCGCCCGCGGCTCCGGCATCCGCTCGCTGTCCGGCATGGCCGAAGTCTCCGGAGGCCCCGGCCGCACCAGGCGCTACCGCCGCCCCTTCCTCCACGTCGACCGGCAGACCGCCCGCAAGGCCTGCATGGTCCAGTCCCTCCCCGTCTGGGACGACCCGCACAACATCGACCCGGCCTACACCCGCTCCCGGCTGCGCCACGAGGGACTGCCCGCCCTGGAGAAGGCGCTCGGCAAGGGGGTCGTGGAGGCGCTCGCCCGCACCGCCCAGCTCTCCCGCGACGACGCCGACGCCCTCGACGCCTGGGCCGCCGACGCCGAGGCCGGCGTGCGCGACGCGGACGGCCGCCTGGAGTGCGCCAAGCTGTACGCCCTGCCGCCCGCCGTGCGCCGCCGCGTGCTGCGCCGCGCCGTGGTCGCGGCGGGCTCCCCCGCCGGCTCCCTCTTCGCCCGCCACATCGAGGAAGTCGACCGGCTCATCACGGGATGGCGGGGCCAGGGGGCCATCAACCTGCCCGGCCGCGTCGAGGCCCAGCGGCAGGGTGGCAGACTTGTCATCCGGCAGGGCTGATTGGTGCTGAAACACGGCTGAGTCCTCCGGGGGCACACTCCGGAGCCCCCGGCCGACAACGAAAGTGATGCGGGTGGACGAGAAGGACATGGGCAACGACCTCCAGTCGGTGCTCATCACCAAGGAAGAGATCGACGCGAAGCTGGCCGAGCTGGCCGCGAAGATCGACGCGGAGTACGCGGGCAAGGACCTGCTCATCGTCGGTGTGCTCAAGGGCGCCGTGATGGTGATGGCGGACCTGGCGCGTGCCTTGTCCACCCCGCTCACCATGGACTGGATGGCGGTGTCCTCGTACGGCGCCGGGACCCAGTCCTCTGGCGTGGTGCGGATCCTCAAGGACCTGGACACCGACATCAAGGACAAGCACGTCCTGATCGTCGAGGACATCATCGACTCCGGCCTGACCCTGTCCTGGCTGCTGTCGAACCTCGGCTCCCGCCAGCCGGCCTCCCTCAAGGTCGTCACGCTGCTGCGCAAGCCCGAGGCCGCCAAGGTCGCCATCGACGTCGAGTGGGTCGGTTTCGACATCCCCAACGAGTTCGTCGTCGGCTACGGCCTCGACTACGCGGAGAAGTACCGCAACCTGCCGTTCGTCGGGACGCTCGCCCCGCACGTCTACGGCGGCTGAACCCCCGTCGTCACCGCGATCGCCCCCGGGGGGAACCCGGGGGCGATTCCCGCCGTTGGAGGAGAAGGCGGGTCTGTCGGCCGTCCCACGGGGCGGCGGGTGACAATACAGGGGTACATTCCGAAGAACAGTCTTTACTCACAGCAGCATTTACCTACGGGCAGGAGGGACGGGGTGCCTGGCACCCCGTATGGATGGACGTGAAGCGATACTTCCGTGGGCCGGTCATGTGGATCGTGCTGGCCGTCCTCGCCGTGGTCGTGTTGATGAACGTCGTCGGCTCCGGCGGCGGCTACAAGTCGGTGGAGACCAGCGAGGTCATCAAGGCGATCAACAGTGGCCAGGTCGAGAGCGCCAAGCTGACCACCGGCGACAGCCAGATGATCAAGATCGAGCTGAAGAAGGGCCAGAAGCTCGACAACAACAGCGGCACCAAGTTCCAGGCCAACTACATCGGGGACCAGGGCGTCCAGCTCGCCCAGAACCTCCAGACCAAGTACGAAGCCGGTCAGATCCCGGACGGCTACTCCGTCACGCCGGACAAGACCAGCCCGTTCCTGAGCGTGCTGCTCTCGCTCCTGCCCTTCGTCCTCATCGTCGTCGTCTTCCTGTTCCTGATGAACCAGATGCAGGGCGGCGGCTCCCGGGTCATGAACTTCGGCAAGTCCAAGGCGAAGCTCATCACCAAGGACACCCCGAAGACGACGTTCGCCGACGTCGCGGGCTCGGACGAGGCCGTCGAGGAACTCCACGAGATCAAGGAGTTCCTGCAGGAGCCGGCGAAGTTCCAGGCCGTCGGCGCCAAGATCCCCAAGGGTGTGCTGCTCTACGGCCCGCCCGGAACCGGCAAGACCCTGCTCGCGCGCGCCGTCGCGGGCGAGGCCGGCGTGCCGTTCTACTCGATCTCCGGTTCCGACTTCGTCGAGATGTTCGTCGGCGTCGGCGCCTCCCGCGTCCGCGACCTGTTCGAACAGGCCAAGGCGAACGCCCCGGCGATCGTCTTCGTCGACGAGATCGACGCCGTCGGCCGGCACCGCGGCGCGGGCCTCGGCGGCGGCCACGACGAGCGCGAGCAGACCCTCAACCAGCTGCTCGTCGAGATGGACGGCTTCGACGTGAAGGGCGGCGTCATCCTGATCGCCGCCACGAACCGCCCCGACATCCTCGACCCGGCGCTGCTGCGCCCGGGCCGCTTCGACCGGCAGATCGCGGTCGACCGCCCGGACATGCAGGGCCGTCTGGAGATCCTCAAGGTCCACCAGAAGGGCAAGCCGGTCGCACCGGACGTCGACCTCTCGGCCGTCGCCCGCCGCACCCCCGGTTTCACGGGTGCCGATCTGTCCAACGTCCTGAACGAAGCGGCTCTGCTGACCGCCCGCTCGGACAAGAAGCTGATCGACAACTCGATGCTGGACGAGGCGATCGACCGCGTGGTGGCGGGCCCGCAGAAGCGGACCCGGATCATGTCCGACAAGGAGAAGAAGATCACCGCGTACCACGAGGGCGGACACGCCCTGGTCGCGGCGGCCTCCCCGAACTCCGACCCGGTACACAAGATCACGATCCTGTCCCGCGGCCGGGCCCTGGGCTACACCATGGTCCTGCCCGACGAGGACAAGTACTCGACCACCCGCAACGAGATGCTCGACCAGCTCGCGTACATGCTGGGCGGCCGCGCGGCCGAGGAACTGGTCTTCCACGACCCGACCACGGGCGCCGCGAACGACATCGAGAAGGCCACGGCGACGGCCCGCGCGATGGTCACCCAGTACGGCATGACCGAGCGCCTCGGCGCGATCAAGTTCGGCGGGGACAACACCGAGCCGTTCCTGGGCCGCGAGATGTCGCACCCGCGGGACTACTCGGAGGAGGTCGCGGCGCTGGTCGACGAAGAGGTCAAGAAGCTCATCGAGACCGCGCACAACGAGGCCTGGGAGATCCTGGTCGAGAACCGGGACGTCCTGGACAACCTCGTCCTCGCGCTCCTGGAGAAGGAGACGCTGGGCAAGGAGGAGATCGCCGAGATCTTCTCCACGATCGTGAAGCGCCCGGCCCGCCCGGCGTGGACCGGCTCGGCCCGCCGTACCCCCTCCACCCGTCCGCCGGTGCTCTCTCCCAAGGAGCTCCAGCTGACGAACGCCGCCAACGGCACCTCGGCCTCGGCCCAGACCGCCGTGTCGGTGGAGAAGTCCCCGGAGTCCTCCCCGGAGGAGCGCCCGGAGGCCTGATCAGGTCCGGAATGGATGCCGCGCCCCCCAGGTTCTAGCCTGGGGGGCGCGGCACATTTGTACGCCGCCCGCGCACACAGGAACGAGGAAGAGATGACCGACCCAGTGACCCTGACCGGTGACGAGGGCACGATCGGCGAGTTCGACGAGAAGCGCGCCGAGGCGGCCGTCCGCGAGCTCCTGATCGCGGTCGGCGAGGACCCGGACCGCGAGGGCCTCCTGGAGACCCCCGCGCGCGTGGCGCGGGCGTACAGGGAGATATTCGCCGGTCTGTACCAGAAGCCCGAGGACGTCCTGACGACGACCTTCGACCTCGGCCACGACGAGATGGTCCTGGTGAAGGACATCGAGGTCATGTCCAGCTGTGAGCACCACCTGGTCCCGTTCCACGGCGTGGCCCACGTCGGCTACATCCCGTCCACCGACGGCAAGATCACCGGCCTGTCGAAGCTGGCCCGGCTGGTCGACGTCTTCGCCCGCCGCCCCCAGGTGCAGGAGCGCCTCACCACGCAGATCGCCGACTCCCTGATGGAGATCCTCGACCCGCGCGGCTGCATCGTGGTCATCGAGTGCGAGCACATGTGCATGACGATGCGCGGGGTCCGCAAGCCGGGCGCCAAGACCATCACCTCGGCGGTCCGCGGCCAGCTCCGCGACCCCGCGACCCGCAACGAGGCCATGAGCCTGATCATGGCGCGCTGACCCGGTGGAGCCGTCGGCCGGGGAGGCCGGCTGGCAGCCGCTGGGCGAGGACGTGCGCCGCACTCTGGAGCTGCTGCTCGACGGCCCGTCCGACCTCCACCGGGGGCTGCGGGCACAGATCCCTTACGCCGAGATGCGCGACAGCGGCTGCTCCTGCCCCTGCGTGTACCTGAGGGTGGCGGCGCAGGCCCCGCGAGCACGGCAGGCCGCCCCGGCCGCCCGGGGGCTCGGGCCGGTGGCGAGCGCGCCCCTGCTGGACGCGGACGGCGGCTACGACGGGGAGGCCACGCTGTTCGCGCACGACGGCGTGCTGGAGGACCTCCAGTTCTGCGACTGGGAGGGCCACGGGCCGGGGCCGCGCCCGCTCTGGGAGTGGCTGGGCCCCCGCTACGGCTGAGCTCCGGCGGCTCAGGCCGCCGCCTGGGCCTTCGCGGGGTCCTCGTCGTCCGGGAGCTTCAGGACGTGCTCCAGGAAGAGGGCGGCCGCGATGACCGCGGCGCCCGCCAGGACCGAGCCGCCCGCGTACCAGGTCTGGTCGCGGCGGGCCGGGACGTCCAGGGAGTCCGTCAGGAGGAAGACGCCGACCCCGCCGTACATGCCGGCGACCAGGGCCGCCACCAGCGCGCTGGCCTGGCCGAAGACCACCGCGCGGGCCGCCATCAGCGGCTCCACGCCCTTGGCCCCCGGCCGGCGCTCGCGCTGGGCCTTGAGGCGGCCGCGCAGGGACAGGGCCGTGGCGAACAGCACCACCGCGATGACCGCCAGCACGATCGGCGCGGCCAGTGGGACGCCCGGCAGGGTGCCGTAGGCGTTCCACAGGCGGGCGCCCGCCCAGGACAGCACCCCGGCGATCACGAAGATGCCCGCCAGGACCGCCGGCCTCAGTTGTTTCACGTTGCCCGTCCCCTGTTCAGTGCAGTCGGCTACCTGAACACGCTAACGGCTATTCAGGGAGACGGAGTTCCAGGTCGGTGCGCGGCGCGACCCCGCTCATGCCGATCGCGGCCAGCAGGCCGGCGACGGAGCCGCGGCCGGGGAGCTGGGCCTCGGCGTCGATCTCGTTCCAGGGGGCCAGCACGAAGGCCCGCAGGTGTGCCCGGGGGTGCGGGAGGGTGAGCACGGGGTCGTCGGAGACAACGTCCGCGTACGTGACGATGTCCACGTCGATGGTGCGGGGCCCCCACCGCTCCTCGCGGACCCGGTCGAAGGCCTCCTCGACGGCGTGCGCCCGCTCCAGGAGCGAGGACGGCGGGAGGGTGGTCTTCAGCGCGATGACCGCGTTGAGGTACGAGGGCTGCGAGCCCGGCTCGACGCCCCACGGCTCGGTCTCGTAGACCGGGGAGACGGCCTTGACCCGGAGGCCGGGCGTGTCGCCGAGGGCGTCGATGGCGCCCTGGAGGGTCTCCAGCCGGTTGCCGAGGTTCGCGCCGAGCGCGATCACGGCCCATTTGGGGTTGGAGAGGGTGACGTCGGCCGCGTCGACCGCCTGGACGACGGACGCGGGGACGGGCTGGACCGTGGGGTCGCTCTGGGCGTGCTGTCCGTTGTTCACACGCGGCTCCGGGTGATCGTGATGGTCACGTCGTCGAAGGGGACGGTGATCGGCGCGTCCGGCTTGTGGACGACGACCTCCACCTGGGCCACGGCCTCGTGCTTGAGGCACTGCTGGGCGATCCGCTCGGCGAGGGTCTCGATCAGGTCCACGGGCTCGCCCTGGACGACGTCGACGACCTCCTCGGCCACGACCCCGTAGTGCACGGTCTTGGCCAGGTCGTCGCCGGCGGCCGCCGGACGGGTGTCCAGGTGCAGCACGAGGTCGACGATGAAGGTCTGGCCTTCTTCGCGTTCCCGGGGGAAGACGCCGTGGTGCCCGCGAGCCTTGAGGCCGCGCAGCGCGACACGATCCACGCGAATCACTCCTGCTTTCGTAGGTGCTTCCGGTCCCGGGACTGCCCGGGCCCTTGGGCCTACGCCGAGTGCGGTCGGCGTCGTCCACCTTCGAATTTACCTGCGATAAACCTCCGCCCCCGCCCGTGGGGTCAGTCGGAGGCCTCTTCCTCCTCGTCATCGGAGTCCGTGAGCACCGGAGAACCGTGGTGGGACCAGAGCCGCCAGCCCTCCGGTGTGCGTCGGAACACATTCGTGGCGACCACCAGCTGGCCGACGAGCGGACCGAGTTCCCCGGCCTCCTCGGCGGGGCCCCCGCTGAGGATGTTCTCGGTGCAGGTGACCAGGGCGGTGTCGCCTATGAGGGTCACCTTGGTGTCGGTGAGGAAGAACTGGATGTACTCGGTGTGGGACATGATCAGCGCGTACGAGCGCAGCACCTCGCCCCGGCCGGAGAGCACCGGCCAGCCGGGGTGGACGCAGGAGATCTCGTCCTCGAGCCAGAGCGCCGACAGCGCGTCGAAGTCCCCCCGCTCCATGGCCTCGTAGAAGGCCGCGTTGACCTCTTCGACGGCTTCGATGTCGGTAAGGCTCACCGTGCCCCTTCCCTGTGCGTCCGGTCGGCCCGTTCGGTCCGGCGGGTCACAGAGCCCCTTCCACGGCGCGGGCCACCCGAACCGCGTCGGCGGTCGCCCGTACCTCGTGCACCCGGACGGCCCAGGCGCCCTGGTGGGCGGCGATGGCCGAGACGGCGGCCGTGGCGGCGTCCCGTTCACGGGCGGGCGGCGGGGCGGCGTCGGCGGCGCCGGCCAGGACCCGGCCGAGGAAACGCTTCCGCGAGGCGGCCACGAGGAGGGGGAAGCCGAGGGCGCGCAGTTCGGGGAGGCGGGCGACGAGCGCCAGGTCGTGCTCGGCGTTCTTGGCGAAGCCCAGGCCCGGGTCGACGACGATCCGCTCGGGGGCGATGCCGCCGGAGACGACGGCGTCGATGCGGGCGCGGAGCTCGGCGGTGACCTCGCCGAGGACGTCGTCGTAGACGGCGAGGCTGTTCATGTTGTCGCTGAACCCGCGCCAGTGCATGACGACGAAGGGCACGTCGCCGGCGGCGACGGCGGGGATCATGCGGGGGTCGGCGAGGCCGCCGCTGACGTCGTTGACGAGGCGGGCGCCGGCGGCGACGGCCTGTTCGGCGACGGTCGCGCGCATGGTGTCGACGGAGACGGCGACGCCTTCGGAGGCGAGGCCGCGGACGACGGGGACGACCCGGCGCAGCTCCTCCTCGGCGTCGACGCGGGTGGCGCCGGGCCGGGTGGACTCGCCGCCGACGTCCACGAGGTCGGCGCCCTGGGCGACGAGGTCGAGGCCGCGCTTGACGGCGGCGGTGGTGTCGAACCAGCGGCCGCCGTCGGAGAAGGAGTCGGGGGTGACGTTGACGACGCCCATGACCGCGCAGCGGTCCCAGTCGGGGAGCCCGGCCACCAGGCCCCGGGGTGCGGGCCCGCGGTTCGTGTTCATGGGGTCCAGGGTAGATCCCGGACGGCGGAACGCCCCCGGGCCCTGGTGGGCGCGGGGGCGTTCGGGGTGCCGGGGGGGGGTTACGCCGCCTGGACCTCGCGGTCCGCCTGGGCGGGGATCTCGGTGTGCGTGTGGGCGCAGGGGCGGGGCTGCTTCGGGCGCCGGCGGCTCTCGAAGAGGCGGGGGAGGGCCAGGGTGACGAAGCCCTCGGCCTGCATCACGGCGATGCCGATGCGGGGCAGGTCGCGGTGGTGGCGGTAGACCATGAAGCGCGGCTCCCAGCGGGGGCGGAACTTCTCGTTGAACTTGTACAGGGACTCGATCTGGAACCAGCGCGAGAGGAAGACGAGCAGGCTGCGCCAGGCGCGCAGGACCGGGCCGGCGCCGATCTTCTCGCCGCGGGCCAGGGCCGCGCGGAACATCGCGAAGTTCAGGGAGACCTTCTCGATGTTCAGCTCGGGGGCCTGCTGGAGCGAGGCGACGATCAGCAGCTCGTTCATGCCGGGGTCGGCGCCGCGGTCGCGGCGCATCATCTCCAGCGACATGCCGTCCTTGCCCCACGGCACGAAGTGCTGGATGGCCTTGAGGTCGCCGAAGGGGCTGCTGTCGCCCTCCTCCACGCGGTGCGCGGTGGCGATGATGCAGTCGCCGTCGCCCGGGTCGCCGATGCGGCCCAGGGCCATGGAGAAGCCGCGCTCGGTGTCGGTACCGCGCCAGGCCTCGGCGGCGCCGCGCACCTGGGACAGCTCGAACTCGTTCAGCTCGCTGACCCGGCGGACCTTGGTGGTGTAGCCGTTGCGCTCGATGCGCTTGACCATCTGGCGGACGTTGCGCATGGGGCGGCCGGCGAGGGAGAAGTCTTTGACGTCGACGATGGCCTCGTCGCCGAGCTCCAGGGCGTCCAGGCCCGTCTCGCGGGTCCAGACCTCGCCGCCGGTCTCGCTGCAGCCCACGACGGCGGGGGTCCAGGAGTGGGCCTTGGCCTCCTCCATGAACCGCTCGATGGCGCCGGGCCAGGCCTCGACGTCGCCGACGGGGTCGCCGGAGGCGAGCATCACGCCGGAGACGACGCGGTAGGTGACGGCGGCCTTGCCGCTGGGGGAGAAGACGACGGCCTTGTCGCGGCGCAGCGCGAAGTGGCCGAGGGAGTCGCGGCCGCCGTGCCTGGTGAGGAGCTCGCGCAGCTTGGCCTCGTCGTCCGCGGTGAGCTGCGCGGCCGGGTGCTCGGGGCGGAAGGCGAGGTAGATCGTGGTGACGGCGGTCAGCATGCCGAGGGCGCCGAGGGAGTAGCCGACGGTCCAGCTGACCCGTCCGGCGTAGTCGACCGGGCCCTCGAAGCCGAAGAGGCCGTAGACCACGTGGGTGATCTGCTCGTAGAGGCTGGGGTGGCCGACGACCTTGTTCGGGTGGACGTTGACGATGACCAGGCCCAGGCCGATGGAGCCGGCGCTCATCAGCACGAAGTTTGCGAGCGCCTTCCAGCGGCTGCGCGGGTCCGGCAGGGCCTTGAATTCACCCTGGTGGCGTACGAGCAGGGCGAGCAGCACCGCCGAGATGACCACGCTGATGATCGAGTGGCGGTAGATGAACTGGGCCACCGCACCGGCCGGCAGCAGGATGACGGCGGCCCTCCAGGCCCGCCGCTTGTTGCGCTTGAGCCCGTGCGCGAGCAGCAGGATCAGGACGCCCGCGCTGATGGAGAGGGCCGCGGCGAAGGGGCCCAGGGATCCGGGCAGCACCTCGGTGACCGCGTGGAACCGGCTGTGGCGGAATCGCGGGAAGACGCCCGCCGCGATGTCCAGAAGGCCGACGATCATGACGGCCGTACCTACGAGACCGGGCACCGACTCCGGCCTGGGTCCGCGGAAGATTCGCCGGACCTTACTCGGAACCTGTCCCGACTTATCGCCATCTATCCTGCTAGACATCGCTTCCCGTTGCTCCGCGAGAGATCATGTGGCCGAAGGCCGCGACAGCCTCCGGGGTGTGGTGCGTCCACTAGGACGACATCCAGGAGGAGCGGGTTCACTCTTCCGTCGGAAAAATCCGGTCCTGCCATCAGAAAGTCGACTGACTGCTCATGGGTCTCACCAGTAATGCCGTTCTGGTCCTGGCCATCATCGCGGGTGTAGCGCTGTTCGCGGTGACGGTCTGGCTCTGGCCGAAGCTCTCGGGCCGCACCTTCGGGTCGGTCCTCGGCCGGGTCGGCCTCCTGCTCGCGACCCAGCTGGCGCTGTTCTCGGCAGTCGGTCTCGCCGCCAACAAGTCGTTCCTCTTCTACGGTTCCTGGGCCGACCTGTTCGGTCAGCAGACGGCCATCGGCAAGGTCGTCGACCACTCGATGAGCAGCAAGGACATCAAGGTCCTCGACAAGCAGAAGCTGGACGTCCCCGGCGGAGCCCAGCCCCAGGTCGGTGGTCAGATACTGAAGGTCGCCATCACCGGGCAGAAGTCGAAGATAACGAGTCCCGGCTACGTCTGGCTCCCGCCGGAGTACTTCCAGCCGCAGCACAAGGACAAGAACTTCCCCGCCTCCATCGTCCTGACAGGCTACCCGGGTACGGCGGAGAACCTGATCAAAGGGCTGAACTACCCCATGACGGCCTTCAAGCAGGCCAAGCAGGGCAAGATGAAGCCGATGATCCTGGTCATGCTGCGCCCGACCATCGCGCCGCCGCGCGACACCGAGTGCGTGGACATACCGGGCGGCCCGCAGACGGAGACCTTCTTCGCGCAGGACCTGCCGCAGGCCATCCAGGGCACGTTCCGGGTCGGCAAGAAGCCGCAGAACATGGGCTTCATCGGCAACTCCACGGGCGGCTACTGCGCCCTGAAGATCGCCGCGCACCACCCGCAGGTCTTCGGCGCCGCCGCGGGCCTGTCGGCGTACTACAAGGCGGCGGACGACCCGACGACCGGTGACCTCTTCCACGGCGACGAGAAGCTGAAGAAGGCCGCGGACGTGCTGTGGAGCGTGGAGAACAAGAAGCCGACCGGTACCTCCTTCCTCGTGACCACGAGCGAGAAGGGCGAGGACAACCTGAACGACACCAAGAAGTTCATCAAGCTGGTCAAGGGTCCGGACCGGGTCTCCTCGATCATCCTCGACAGCGGCGGCCACAACTTCAACACCTGGCGCCGGGAGATCCCGCCGATGCTGGTGTGGATGAGCAGCCGCATGCAGGCCTGAGGCCGGGAGCAGTACCGGGCGGATCCCGCCCGCGCGTTCATCGGGGCCCGACGTCCGTCGGGCCCTTCGTCATGCCGCGGGCGGCTCAGTCATGCCGCGGGCGGCTCGGCCCGGCGCAGGGCCCGGTGGACGCCCTCGGGGGTCAGGACGCCGACCAGCGCGCCGGAGGCCGGGTCCGTGACCCCGACGCGGCCCGCGTCCTGCTGGAGCAGGGCCGCCAGGGCCTCCCGCAGCGAGGCCCCCAGCGCCACCGAGGCGGCCGGCGCCTCCCCGTCCAGGACCGCCGTGAGGTCGGCCTCCCCGACCGGGGTGACCGCGAGCCGCTTGAGGCCCCGGTCGGCGCCGACGAAGGAGGCCACGTAGTCGGTGGCCGGCGCGCCGAGGACGGCCGCCGGGCGGGCGAACTGCTCGATGGTGCCCTCCCCGTAGACCGCGATCCGGTCGCCGAGCCGGACGGCCTCCTCCAGGTCGTGCGTGACCAGCAGGATCGTCTTGCGGACGGTCCGCTGCAGGGCGAGGAACTCGTTCTGCAGTCGCTCGCGCACCACCGGGTCCACCGCGCCGAACGGCTCGTCCATCAGCAGCACCGGCGGGTCCGCCGCGAGGGCCCGGGCGACCCCCACGCGCTGGCGCTGCCCGCCCGACAACTGCTCGGGGTAGCGGTCCGCGAACACGGCCGGATCAAGTCCCACGAGTTCCAGGAGCTCGGCCGCCCGGGCGCGGGCCTTCGCCTTCGGGGTGCCGGTCAGCTGCGGCACGGTCGCCGTGTTCTCCAGCACCGTCTTGTGCGGGAAGAGGCCGACCTGCTGGATGACGTAGCCGATGCGGCGGCGCAGCTCGACCGGGTCGGCGGCGGAGATGTCCTCGCCGTTCAGCAGGATCCGGCCCGAGGTGGGCTCGATGAGCCGGTTGACCATCTTCATCGTGGTCGTCTTGCCGCAGCCGGACGGGCCCACCAGCGTGACCAGCTCGCCCTCCTGGACCTCGAAGGACAGGTCCGCGACGGCCGTCGTCCCGTCGGGGTACCGCTTGGTCACATGCTCGAATCGGATCACCCCGCCATCCTCCCCCACCGGTGTGCGCGGATGGGCGAAGGCTTTGTAAGGGGAGTGTTGCACGTGTGCGAATGATTCCGGCCAGAGAGGGCACCGGGGGTTATGGTCGCACTGGCCGGGTCTTCGGGTACGCGTGTGCGAGCAGGGAATGGGGTGAGCGGTGTGGCGGTGTCGAACTGCCTGGTGGCGAACGACTGGATCTGCTGGGACTACGTCACCTCCCGCGCCCCGGAACTCACCGACGCCACCCTTGAGCACGTCTGGATCACGGCGGTCTCGGTGCTCATCGGCGTCGCCGTGGCCGTCCCCCTGGCGCTGCTGGCCCGCCGCGGCCGCCGCTGGGCGGCCCCCGTCCTCGGTCTGACCACCCTGCTCTACACGATCCCCTCCCTCGCCATGTTCTCCCTGCTGCTGCCCTTCTTCGGGCTCTCGGCGGCGCTCGTGGTGACCGGTCTGGTGCTGTACTCGCTGACCATCCTGGTCCGCAACGTGCTGGCCGGCCTGGAAGCCGTCCCGGAGGAGGTGCGGGAGGCCGCGCGCGGCATGGGCTACGGCCCGGTCCGGCTGCTGTGGCAGGTCGAACTGCCGCTGGCGCTGCCCGCGCTGCTCGCCGGGGTGCGGATCGCGACCGTCTCCACCGTGGCGCTGACCACCGTCGGCTCGATCGTCGGCAAGGGCGGCCTGGGCAACCTGATCGCCCCGGCCGTGAGCAGCTCCTTCAAGGCGCAGGTGCTCACCGCCTCCGTGCTGTGCGTCCTGCTCGCCCTGGCCGCCGACCTGCTGCTGCTCGGGCTCCAGCGGCTGCTCACGCCCTGGACCCGGGCCGGCCGCCCGGCCCGGACGAAGGGGGTCTGAGCCGGTGGGAGTCCTGGGCGCGACCGTCGACTGGCTGGCCGACGGCGCCAACTGGTCGGGCGAGAGCGGTGTCTGGCACCGGCTCGCCGAACACCTCCTGGTCAGCGGGATCGCCCTGGGCGTCGCCTGCGCCGTCGCCCTGCCCGTGGGGCTGTGGCTCGGGCACGTCGGCCGGGGCGGGGCGCTCGCCGTGAACCTCTCCAACGTGGGCCGGGCCGTGCCCGTGTTCGCCGTGCTGGCCCTGTTCATGGTCTCGCCGCTGCGCACCGCCGGCTACCTGCCGACCGTCGTCGCCCTGGTGCTGTTCGCCGTGCCGCCGCTGCTGACCAACGCGTACGTCGGCGTGCGCGAGGTGGACCGCTCGGTGGTCGAGGCGGCCCGGGGCATGGGCATGTCCGGCCGGCAGCTGTTCTGGCGGGTGGAACTGCCGCTGGCCCGGGGGCTGGTGATGACCGGGCTGCGGTCGGGCGCCGTGCAGGTCATCGCCACCGCCACGATCGCCGCGATGGTCGGCCAGGGCGGCCTGGGCCGGATCATCACCGCCGGCTTCAACACGTACGACACCCCGCAGGTGGTGGCGGGCGCCCTGCTGGTCGCGCTGCTGGCCCTGCTGGTGGAGGGGCTGCTGGTGGCGGCGGACCGGCTGCTGCTGCGCCGCGGCCGCCCGGCGCCGCGGTGAGCCCCCACCCCCTTTCCGCAGCTTCCCCCTGATCTCCACATCTCCAAGGAGCATGATGAGCAAGTCCACGCGCATCCTCGGCGCGACCCTGGGCGCGGTGGCCCTGACCGTTTCGCTCGCCGCCTGCGGGGGCGACAGCCTGGAGAAGAGCAAGGACGGCGGCTCCTCCGCCGCCGCCCCGTCCGGCGGCGGCAAGGGGAAGCTGGTGATCGGCGCGGCCGGGTTCACCGAGTCCAACGTCCTGGCCGAGCTCTACGCCCAGCTCCTGGGGAAGGCGGGCTACGGCACCTCCATCACCACGGTCGCCAACCGCGAGCTGTACGAACCCTCCCTGGAGAAGGGGGAGATCGACGTGGTCCCGGAGTACGCGGCCACGCTCGCCGAGTTCCTGAACGCCAAGGTCAACGGCAAGGACGCGCCCAAGGACAAGCCGGTGGCGTCCAGCGACGCGAAGGCCACGGTGGCGGCGCTGGACAAGCTCGCGGTCCCGCTCGGCATCAAGCCCCTGGAGGCCGGCGAGGCCGTCGACCAGAACGCCTTCGCCGTGAGCCGGGAATTCGCCCAGAAGAACAATCTCAAGACGCTTTCCGATCTTGGGAAGTCGGGGCTGAAGGTGAAGATCGCGGCCGGGGACGAATGCTCCGTGCGCCCCTTCTGCGCCCCCGGGTTGGAGAAGACGTACGGAATCCAGGTTTCCGGTGTCGACCCCAAGGGCGTCGGTACCCCGCAGGCCAAGCAGGCCGTCAAGGACGGGGTGGACCAGCTCGTGCTGACCACGACCACCGACGCCACCCTGGACGGCTACGGCCTGGTCCTGCTGGAGGACGACAAGAAGCTCCAGAACGCCGACAACGTCCTGCCGGTGGTCAACATCAAGCGCGCCGGCTCCCCCGAGGTGGCGATGGCGCTGGCCGACCTCACCAAGGTGCTGACCACCGCCGACCTCGTCGAACTCAACCGCAAGGTGGACGCGGAGCGGGCGAAGCCGGCGGACGTCGCGAAGGCCTACCTGGAGTCCAAGGGACTCCTGACGAAGTAGCAGTTACGGGATCGATGGCGAATTGTGCGGTATCCGCCCGGCAGAGATTGCCGGGCGGGTACCCCAAGCGGGGCCCACGCCCTGTAAATTTCAGGCCATGCCCCGTGGACGTCACCGCAATCCCGAGCCCCTGCACCGACTTCTCACGCCGACGGCCGTCGGCGGGGTTTCCGTCGCCAGCGCCGGTGCGGCCTGGCTGCTCGCGGAACCCCTCGCGTTGCGCCTGCTCGTGGCCCTCACGGCGGCCGCGGGCGCCGGCGGCGCCGTCCTGATGCGCTCCTGGGACCGGGCGGCCGGCCGCCGGGTCGCGGAGCTGGCCCGCGAGCGGGTCAAGGACGAGTGGAAGACGGACGAGCGGATAGCCGAGCTCGAATCCGACCTCGAGGAAGCGCGCGTGCTGCGCGCCAAGCTGGACGCGAAGCTGCGGGCCAAGCGGGTCGAACTCGCGGGCCTGCGCGGGGAGCACGCGGCGCTGTTGCGCCGCTACGCCACCGCCGAGACCGAGCGGGCCGGCGCGCTGGAGAAGCGGCGGCTGCTGGCGCTGGAGAACGCGGGCAGCCCGAAGGAGCTCCCGGCGGTGTCGCAGGAGCGGACCGGCAGCGGGGCGCCGACCGCGGTGGGCTACGCCCGGGCCAACGCGGCGATGGCCGCGCTGCTGCGGAAGTCCGAGGCGCGGGCGGCCGCCGAGGCGGCGGCCGCGGCCCCGAAGGCGACGGCCGCGAAGGCGACGGCCCCGAAGGAGCTGGCCCCGGCGGCCGGTTCCGAGGCCCCCGTTCCCGTTCCCGTCCCGGCGCGGCGCCCGGCGGCGCCGGTGGCCCCCTACGCGGCCCAGCGGCGGACGACCTCGCGGGTCGAGGGGGGTTTCGACTTCTTCGGTACGAAGAACGCCGCGCAGGCGCGGGCCGCGATCGAGTCCGTGCAGCACGAGGACCTCGCGGACGTGGTCGGGGCGGAGGCGCTGGCCGCGCACGAGGCGGAGGCCGCGGACGGCGAGGCCGGGCCGCAGCCGGAGAAGGCGGAGGACGCCACCGGCCAGGTGATCGACCTGACGGCCCACGACGAGACCGAGCCCATCGAGGTGGTCCGCCTCCGTACGGCCATCTCCTAGGGCCTGTCCGGCCATGATCCGCCGGACAAGCCCTAGCCGGCCCCGCCCCCGTCAGGGGGTGTACGAACCCACCAGGCGGGCGAGGTGGCGGCCCGCCAGGAGCAGGGGGGTGCGGGAGCGGGTGACCTGGGAGGTCATCTCCGCGCCCTCCAGGGTGGCGATGACGGTGACCGCCAGGTCGCGGGCGTCCTCTTCCGGGATGCCGGAGGCCAGCAGCTTCGCCGCCACCAGTTCCTGCCAGTGCCCGAAGGAGCGCGCGCAGGCCTCCTGGAGCTCGGGCAGCCGGCCGACCGACTCCAGGGCGGTGGCCGTGACCGGGCAGCCGTCGCGCCAGTCCGAGGCCGCGAGGGCGTCCGCCAGTACCCCGGCCGTCGCCTCGACCGCGCGGGCCGCGTCCGGGTCGGAGTCCAGCGCCGCGCGCAGCATGTCCGCGAACTCCCCGTCGCCGTAGCCGATCGCGGCGACGGCGAGCTCCTGCTTGCCGCCCGGGAAGAAGTGGTAGAGCGAGCCCAAGGTGGCCTCCGCCTCGCGCACGAGCTGCTTGACCGGGGTGCTCTCGTAGCCGCCGTGCTGCATCAGGCGTGAGGCGGTGCGGACCAGGCGGTCGCGCGTGCCCTCTTCCGCCTCCTGCTTCCGCTGCCGCCGCTTCGTCGTGTCCGCCGCTGTCGCTGCCATGCGGGGAGTCTACCCCGGGGATTGGATAGAGCGCTCGTTCTAGTCCCGTGCTACGGTCGTCCCGATCGCTGGATAGAGCGTTCGTTCCAGAACTGTTCCAGAGCTGTTCCAGAGCTACTTCGTGGGGAGAACTCCGTCATGAACCAGGTTTCGATCATCGGTCTCGGTCCCATGGGCCAGGCCATGGCCTCCGCCTACCTCGACGCCGGCTACGCCGTCACCGTCTGGAACCGCAGCCCCGGCAAGGACGCCGCCCTGCTGGCCCGTGGCGCACGGCGCGCCGCCACCGCCGCCGAGGCCGTCGCCGCGAGCCGGCTGAGCGTCGTCAGCCTCATCGACGTGGACGCCGCGTACACCGCGCTCGGCGACGCCGACCTCGGCGGCCGGGTGCTGGCCAACCTCTCCTCCGACGTACCGGAGAAGGCGCGGGCCGCCGCCGGGTGGGCCCGGGAGCGCGGGGCCTCGTACCTCACCGGCGGGGTCAACGTCCCGCCGGCCGGCATCGGCCAGGAGGGTTCCTCGATCTTCGTCAGCGGCCCCGAGGAGGTGTACGAGGAGCAGCGCGCCGCCCTCGACGTGCTCGGCGCCACCGACTACCGGGGGGCCGACCCCGGCCACGCGCAGCTGTACTACCAGCTCAACATGATCATGTTCTGGACCGCGTACACCGGCTGGTACCAGGCCGTCGCCGTCGCCCGCGCCAACGGCCTGACGGCGGCCGACATCCTCCCCTACGCCGGCTACACGGCCGACAGCATGCGCGCCTTCTACGAGGGCGCCACCCCGCTCGCCGACGCGGACGACCACGACGGCGCCGCCGCCCGGCTCGCGATGTGCGCGGCGAGCCTGGAGCACGTCCTGCACACGGCCGCCGACGCCGGCGTCGACACCGGGATCCTCGCCGCCCACGCCGAGCTGTACCGGCGCGGGGTCGACGCGGGCTTCGGCGCCGACGGCACCACCCGCCTCCTCGGCCTGCTGGGCGCGCCCCAGGCGGTGTCCGCGGCAGCCTAGGAGGCCGGGGCGTTCAGAACAGCGGGAGCTGGCCCGGGTGCGGGCCCAGGGTGAAGCCGTCCAGGGTCGGGGCGGAGGCGCCCAGTACGACGCGCGCCCGGGAGCCGGGGCAGGACACCAGCCCTGCGCGGCGGCCCGCCGGAGGGTCGTGCCGGGCGATCCGGCCGGCCGTCACCGCGCAGTCGCGGCCGCAGGACGGGCAGGCCCGTCGGGGGGAAGCGGACATGCCCCCAGTCTGCCCTGCCCCACCGACATCCACCCCGCCGGCCCGTCGGCCCGCCCCCTCAGCCGGCGGGCGCCGCCGCGGCCGCCGCCTGGGCCGCCCGCCACGCCTCGTGCGCCCGGGTCACCCGCTCCCACAGGGCGGCGCGGTCCTCCGGGGTGACGTCGTCCAGGGCCCGGCCGAACACCTCCGTGACGGCCCCGTAGAACTCCTCGGCGCCGGTGAGCTCCCGGACGGTGCGCGCACCGTCCACCGCGGTGTGGATCAGCATCCGGCCGTGCAGCCTGTCGATGCCCCGCCCGCTGCGCCGGAGCATCACGAACGACTGCCGGAACGGAGACCCCTCGGCGGTGGACAGCCACCGGTGGGCGGGCTCGAAGTCGGCCATGGCGGCCGGCGCCGCGCGGAAGTTCATGCGCGGCGTCGGCACCCCGTCCCGGCGCAGGCTCCAGCCCTCGCCCTCGTCCTCGCCCTCACCCTCGCCCCAGGTCACGGACGCCGGTTCGAGCCGGTACGCGAAGCCCTGCTCGTACGCGCCCCCGCGCAGCGGCAGGGGCTCGTACGGGCCGTCGCCCATGCCGACGTCCACGAAGAGCTCCCGTCCCCCCACCCGGACGGTCAGGGCGAGGTGGTCGCCGCCCGCCCCCCGGGCCTCCGGATCGGCGTGCATGCCGCCGAGGTGGCGCGTCACCTCGTACCCGAGCCCCTCCAGCAGCGCGGCGAAAGCCCCGTTGAGGTGGAAGCAGTACCCGCCGTGCCCGGCGGCGATCCGGCGCACGGACAGCGCCGGGTCGATGCCCGGCGGCCGCCCGAGCTGGATGTCGAGGTTCTCGAACGGCACGCGCTCGACGTGCGCGCGGGCGAGGGCGTACAGCCCCTCCACGGAGGGGGAGCCGGGATCGGCGACGCCGAGCCTGCGGAGGTAGCCGGCCAGGTCGTCGCGGGTGACTGTGGTCATGGGGGCGACGGTAGGGCGCCGGCGCCCGCGCCCGGAGGTGGTCGGCCGCCGACTGTCAGGTCCGGGCCGCCCCCCGGCCTACTTGTCGATGTCGCCGACCACGAAGAACAGGGAGCCGAGGATCGACACCATGTCCGCGACCAGCTGCCCCGGCAGCAGCACCGCCAGGGCCTGGATGTTGTTGAAGGAGGCACTGCGCAGCTTCAGCCGGTACGGGGTCTTCTCGCCCTTGGAGACGAGGTAGTAGCCGTTGATGCCGAGCGGGTTCTCCGTCCAGGCGTACGTGCTGCCCTCGGGCGCCTTCAGGACCTTGGGCAGCCGCTGGTTGATCGGCCCCGGCGGCAGCTCCGCCATCCGGTCCAGGCAGGCCACCGCCAGGTCCAGGGCGTTGTGCGTCTGGTCGAGGAGCACCTCGAAGCGGGCCAGACAGTCGCCCTCGGTCCGGGTGACCACCTTCAGGACGTCCTGGAGCTCCCCGTACGCCAGGTACGGCTCGTCGCGGCGCAGGTCGAAGTCGACGCCGGAGGCGCGGGCGATCGGGCCGGAGACCCCGTACGCGTGCACCGCCTCCGCCGACAGGACGCCGACGCCGCGGGTGCGGCCGCGGAAGATCTCGTTGCCGTGGACCAGCTTGTCGTAGACGTCCATCCGGGTGCGGACGTCGGCGATCGCCGCCCGGGCCCGGCCCAGCCAGCCGGCCGGGAGGTCCTCCTTGAGGCCGCCGACCCGGTTGAACATGTAGTGCATGCGGCCGCCGGAGATCTCCTCCATCACGGCCTGGAGCTCCTCGCGCTCCCGGAACGCGTGGAAGATCGGGGTGATGCCGCCCAGCTCCAGGGGGTAGGACCCGAGGAACATCAGGTGGTTGAGGACCCGGTTCAGCTCGGCGAGGAGCGTGCGCATCCACACCGCCCGCTCGGGGACCTCCATGCCCAGCATCCGCTCGACGGCCATGACGACGCCGAGTTCGTTGGAGAACGCGGACAGCCAGTCGTGGCGGTTGGCGAGCATGACGATCTGCCGGTAGTCACGGGCCTCGAACAGCTTCTCCGCGCCGCGGTGCATGTAGCCGACCACGGGCTCGGCGCTGGCGATCCGCTCGCCGTCCAGGACGAGCCGCAGCCGCAGCACGCCGTGGGTGGAAGGGTGCTGCGGTCCGATGTTGAGCACCATGTCGGTGCTCTCCGCCGCGCCGCCGATGCCGACCGTGGTCTCCGTCATGCGCGCATTGTCGCAGCCCTACGCTGGGGCCATGGAAACGGGGACGACGGGTGAGACGGAGCGGCCCGCATGGGCCGGACTGCCGGGCGGGCTCCTGTCCCTCCGGCGGCTGCTGCTGGTGCTGTGGACGGTCGTGCTCGCCCTGGCGACCGCCCTCCCGCTGGGGCTGCTGGCCGGAGCGGGGTGGGCGGCCTTCGGTGCGATATGGCTGCTGCCGCTGGCCTGGGGCTGGGTGCTGCTCGGGCGGAACTGGCGCTCCTGGCGCTACGCCGAACGCGCCGACGACCTGCTGATCAGCCGGGGGGTGCTGTGGCGGGAGGAGACGGTCGTCCCGTACGGGCGGATGCAGCTGGTGGAGGTGACCTCGGGCCCGCTGGAGCGGCGCTTCGGGCTGGCCTCCGTCCAGCTGCACACGGCCGCGGCGGCCACCGACGCCAAGATCCCGGGCCTGGCCCCGGACGAGGCGGAGCGGCTGCGCGACCGGCTGACGGAGCTCGGCGAGGCCCGATCGGCCGGCCTGTGACCGCCCCCGCCCCCGCCCCCGCCCCGTCCGCGCCGGGCGCCGAACGGCGGCTGCACGTCCTGACCCCGCTGCGGCGGGCCTGGGTGCCGATCGGCGCCACCGTCGGCCTCGTCGCCCAGCAGGGCGAACGGGCCCAGGAGTGGGCGCTGGCCCTGCCGGTGTGGCTGCGCGTGGCCGTCCTGGCCGGCCTCGTCCTCGCCTTCGGCACGTACGGCTTCCTCAGCTGGTGGTTCACCCACTACGCCGTCACCGACACCGAGCTGCGCATCCGCACCGGCCTGGTCTTCCGGCGCACCGCCCACATCCGCCTCGACCGGGTCCAGGCCATCGACGTCACCCGCCCGCTGCTGGCCCGCGTGGCCGGGGTCGCCACCCTGCGCATCGACGTCATCGGCACCGAGGACAAGGACGAGCTGGCCTTCCTCGCCGAACGCGACGCCGTCGCCCTGCGTGCCGAGCTGCTGGCCCGGGCCGCCGGTTTCGCCCCCGCCGAGGCCACCGTCCTCGGCGAGGCCCCCGAGCGGGAGCTGCTGCGGGTTCCGGTCCGCGACCTGGTGGTCTCCCTGCTGCTCAGCCTCGACGTGTGGGCCGCCATCGTCGCCGGGGCCGGCGGCCCGGTGCTCGTGTGGGCGCTCAGCTCCAACCCGTGGGCGGCCCTGATCGCCCTGCTGCCGCTGCTGGGCGCGGGCTGGAAGGGCAGCGCGACCCGCTTCCTCACCGGCTACGACTGGCGGGTCGCCGAGTCCCCCGACGGGCTGCGCCTGGACCACGGGCTGCTGGACCGGGCGCACGAGACCGTCCCGCCGGGGCGCGTGCAGACCGTGCGGATCGTGGAGCCGCTGCTGTGGCGGCGGCGCGGCTGGGTGCGGGTGGAGCTGAACGTCGCGGGCTCCAAGAACGGGATCCTGGTCCCGGTGGCCGGCCGCGAGGCCGCCCACGCCCTGATCGCCCGGGTGCTGCCGGGGGCCGACCCCGCGGCCCTGGTGTTCGCGCCGTCCCCGCGCCGCGGGGCGCGGTGGGTGGTGCCGGTGTGGTGGAAGGGGTACGGGCTGGCCGTCTCGCCGGAGCTGTTCGCGGCCCGGCGCGGGCTGCTGTGCCGGCGTACGGAGATCGTCCCGCACGCGAAAGTCCAGAGCGTGCGCCTGACGCGGGGCCCCTGGGAGCGGATCCGGGGGGTGGCCGACGTGCACGTGGACACCGGCGCGGGCAACACCGTCACCGCCCGGCTCCGCGCGGCGCAGGAGGCCGGGGCTCTGCTCCACGCCCAGGCGAACCGCTCCCGCACCTCCCGCGCGACGGCGAGGCCCGACCGCTGGATGGCCTGAAACAGGGCGCAGGTCGATTTTCGGACAGAGGTTCCGGCCAGCTGAAACCGTGTTTGTGTTCGCAACGTCCCTTCGGTAGACAGGTCACGAACGCAAGTGACGGCTCAACACGTCAGGGGTGGGTGAATGAAGTTCGACATGGGCAGCACCACGCTGTCCGAGCTGGGCAAGGCCACGAGCGGCTCCAGCGACGACCTCGGCACGCTGATCAAGCTGCTGATCGCGGCCGCGGACCCGCTGGAGGGCAAGTTCAACGGGGTCGGCCGGACCGCGTTCGACTCGTTCAAGCGGCGCTCGGACGCCATCACCGCGGAGCTGAACGCCTCCCTGCGCGCCATCCTCGGCGGCCAGCGCGGCATGGACACCTCCTTCACCACCGGTGCCCACGAGCAGGGCGACAACGCCCACCAGAACATGGGCTCCGCCAACTTCGACGCCGCCCGCTTCGGCGCCCGCTGAAACCCGGGGGATTGAGGAGACATGGGACAGAACCAGGACCGCACCTCGTACGACGTCGCCGCCTCCGTGGAGGTCCAGGGCGGCCTCGGCGGGATCATCGGCCAGCTGGAGCGGGTGCTCGGCGACCGTGACGCGGCGGTGAAGGCGGCGATGGCCGAGTTCACGGCCGACGGGGTCTCGGACGAGTACCACGGCAAGGAAGTCCGCTGGAACAAGGCGGCCAACGAGGTGCGCGACATCATCCGTCTCGTCCGCACCACGCTGGAGCAGAACGACGCGACCGCGCAGGCGACGCTCGCGAAGGCCAAGGCGGCGGTCGACGGCATCGGCTGACGCCGGCCGGAGCACCGGACGCAGGTTCACGGGGACACGGGGGTAGGTCATGGACTGGGACATCAAGCCGTCCGGTGTGCAGGGCGTCGTCAACAAGACGATCACTGCGGCGGAAGGCTTCCAGAAGGCGGGCACGTCGCTCCAGAAGGAGCTGCCGGAGGCGGCCAAGCACGCCGGCACCGTCTCGCCCGGCGGCGGCGCCGGCGAGAGCGGCGGCATGGGCCCGATCGCCGGCGCGCTGGGTGAGCTCATGGCCTCCCACCAGCAGCGGCTGGGCTTCATCTCGGCGCGCACGGAGGCCTCGCTGAACGGGGCCATCAAGGCCACGACGGCGTACGTCCAGGGCAACATCGAGCAGGCGGAGAACGCCCAGCGCGAGGCGCTCAAGGAGCCGAAGGTCGACCTGCCGGGGGCGGACAAGAAATGACCGACCACGTACCGATCAATCCGTGCACGATTCCGTTGTTCACGGGTGACCTGGACGCGTTGGAGAAGAACAAGACGGCGATCGACACGGCGGCGGGGACGTTCCGTGACGCGGGTGCGAACGTGGACTCCGAGTTCCAGGGCCTGTCCGCGTTCTACTCCGCTCCGGAGGCGGAGAAGCTGTTCGCGACGACCAAACCGGTCAAGACCGACAGCGACTTCTTCGCCGACCAGCTGGAATCCGCGGCCAAGGCCCTGGGCGAGTACATCACCGAGGCCCGCCCGATCGTGGCGCGGCTGAAGGAACTCCAGGCGAAGGCCACCACCTTCTCCAGCAAGATCAGCGGCGATGCGCACTGGAAGGACGACGGGGACAAGATCGATGAGAACAACGATCTGATCCACGACGTCAACGCCGCCGTCTCCGCGTTCTGGGCCGCCGAACGCACCTGCGCGAACAAGATCCGCGCCCTGTACTGCGCCGCCCCCCTGGTCGCCGACGACGGCAGCCACGGCGCGAACATGTACGGCTACAAGGGCGAGGACCTCAACAAGGCCCAGGACCTGCCCTGGGGCTCCCAGCTGGAGGAGACCCACCGCGCCTGGGAGATCGGCTACTGGGTCAAGTCGTTCGTGTGGGACGGTCTGATCGTCGACGGGATCTGGGGCACCATCCGGGGCCTTGGCACCCTGATCGGCGTCGACGGCTGGGACAAGGCCGGCCAGGCCTGGACCGGCCTGGCCAAACTCGCCACCGGCCTGACACTCGCCTCCATCCCCGGCGTCGGCACCGCGTTCTGGCTGCTCCCCGACAAAGACCTCCCCTCCTGGATCCGCGACTCGCGCACCGCGGTGAAGGAGACCGGCAAGGCCCTGGTCGCCTGGGACGAGTGGGGCAAGAACCCCGCCCGCGCCGCCGGCGCGGTCACCTTCAACGTGCTGACCACCGTCTTCACCGGCGGCGCCGGCACCGCCGCGAAGGCCGGCACCGTCGCCAAGGTCATCAGCGTCGCCGGGAAAGCCGGCCGCCTCATCGACCCCATGACCTACATCGGCAAAGCCGGATCCCTGGCCAAGGTCAAGGTCGGCGACCTCTTCGCGAACTTCGGCAAGGTCGACGGCGCCTTCCCGAAGATCACCGACGTGGTGTGGAAGGACCTGCCCAAGGCCGACATGCCCGGCGTCAAGTTCCCCCACCCCGAAGACACCGTCCGCCTCCCCGACGACGCCCTGGGCCGCCCCCAGTTCTACGACAAGACCACCCACCAACTCCTCGACCACAAGGGCCTCCCCAAGCAGGACCTCACCACCGTCCCCAAGGGCCCCGACCACCCCCTGGCGGAGGTGCCCAAGCACGAGGACGTCACGGTCGGCGCGCCCAAGCACCAGGAAGTCACGGTCGGCGGCGGCAACACCCACCACGTCACGGGCACCGCCGACCACCCCATAGCGGGCGGCACCACCCACACCCCCGGCGGCACCGCCGACCACACCCCGCACAACAGCCACACCGACCCCAGCGGCACCACGGGCGGCCATGGCGGCACGGACACCACCCCCACGGGCGGCGGCACCCACCACACGGACACCCCCACCGGCGGCGGCCACGGCGACGGCCCGACCATCCCCCACCAGGGCGACGGCCCCGGCGGCGGTGGGGGCGATCACGGTGGTGCGGACGGCAACGGAGGCCAGCCGCCGACAGGTGGCCACGCGGACGACTCGTTGCCCCGCGAAGAGCCCCGCCCCTTCGAGCGCGGCGGCGAGACGGAGCAGCAGATCCGGGCCAATCTGCGTCCCGGGAAGCCGAAGCCGCCGGACCTGGAGAAGGCGCTCGCCAATCTGGCGAACGACCCCGCAGGCCAGGAAGTGGCCAATCTGATCGCGTCGGGCAAGTTCAAGGGCATGACGAATTTCGAGCAGGTCGTGGGCAGTCTCAGCCAGAAGGACGCGATGGCGGGAGGCATTGAGCAGCTCCGACTGGCCGATCAGCTCTACGACAATGGTGTCAGGGACATCAGCTTCGAGATCAAGAAGGATGTCGAGATCAAGCCAGGGGTGAAGACCGGCGAGCTCACCGACATGGACGTGATGGCCCGTGACGCTGACGGGAAAATCTACGGGTACCAGTTCAAGGAGGTCGCGAACCCGAAGAAGGTCGTCGACAAGATGTGGAAGAACATGGGGCAGCTCGCGCAGTCCGGTGCTGACGTCAAGGTCTTCGTCGTCGACACCAAGGGCAGCGTGGCGGACATGCTGGCTTCGGGCATCGAGAAGAATCTCGCCAGGATTCACACCGAGCAAGGTGTGATCGTCGTACTTCGTGTCGAGGACGGAACGCTCATGTATCCGCCCGGCGCCCGCTTTATGCCAGGAGGAAGGCCTTGATCGCCAGCACACCCGTCGCACGGTGGTCGTGGGGGGAGCCCGGCCATGAGACCGACCTGGTCCGCGAGGCCGTCCGTCGGTTCATGTCCGCGCTCGAAGTCCTGGAGCGGCATCACCTCGGTACCCCGCACGGGAGTCGCGTGGCCGTAGAGGTACCTGAGATGGGCCGCCGGAGCATCCTGCTCCGCGCGGAATTCCCCGTCCGCGCAGCGACGGTGGGCGCCATGGAGGCAACGTCGCCCACCGAGATGCTGGTGGCGCGGATCAAGGAAGGCGTCGCGCCCGGCGAGATCGGGAGCGTGGAGCTGTACGCGTCGTGCGATGGCCTCGTGGAGAGCGGTACCGGTGGCGCCGAGGGGGTGGAAGGGCTCTTCGCGCTGTCCGTCGCGGTGTCGGAGGGGTACTTCAACGTGGCTCTCAGGGCCTTCTCCGATGCCTGGATGCCGTTCGATCTGCGCGGGCGTCCGCAGGAGGCGGTGTTCGCGGCAAACGGGCCCCGCCTGGCCTCGGCACTCGCGGAGATCGCCGAAGTACTGGACGTGGAGATCGACCCCGAGGACCCCACTCGGCTCGGCGTTCCGACGGAATCGGGCATCGAGAACCACGTCGAGGACGACGACGGCTCCCCGTCCGACGTATGGGGGCGGTTCGAGATTCCCTACCGGTACGGAATCTTCAGTCAGACCCCGACATTCAAGGCCGGATACGGGCGGCAGGCGTCCGGACCGGTGCGGTACATCCCGGTCGTCGCAGCCCATGGGGTACTGGGCTACCTGTGGGCCTCGGACGCCGAGGGCGCTGCGAGCTTCGAGCCGCGCGAGGCGGTCGACCCGGACGGCTACCGGGCCGGCCTGCTCTGGCTGGACCGGCTCCAGGAGGCGTACGAAAAGGGGCTGTCTCCGACCGCGGCACTCGTCGAGGTGGGCAGGAGTTGCGGTGATCCCGTAGCGGGCCGGGCCGAGGTAAAAGCAGCGGTCGACGTGGACGAGTTCCGGAATCTGGCGGAACTGGCCCAGGAGTAATGGGCGTGGTGGTGCCGACTTGGAGTCGTGGCTGAACGGCAAGAGTGCGAAGGTGAGGGTGCTTCCTTCTTGAGCGAGGCGCGCGTGGCGTTCCTGTGATGACGTCCCATCCAGTGCTGGAGCGGCTGCGGGCCGTGGACTGGGACATGCGGTGGGACCTCGCGTTCGAGCACCGCCAGTCCCGGCGGGTGCTGATGTGGGAGTACCTGCGGCGGGCCGCGGTGTGGGCGAAGGCGTGCGGGGCCGAGGAGGCGTGGCCGTTCTACGACGTCACGCCCTACCTGGACCCGGAGTTCGAGCTCCACTCCGCGCAGGCGGCCGAGCTGGAGGAGCTGCTGCGCGCGGTCCTCGGGCAGGAGCTCCGGCGGACCTGTGCCGGGGCCGTGCGGCTGGCGGCGCTGCGGGAGCGGAGCCCGGCCGCGGTGGCCGGGCTGCCGGATCCGTACGAGCCGCTCCTGCTGTTCTACGAGCGCGGCGGGTCGTTCACCCGCGACTGCTCCGGTGTCCACCTCGACCTGGTCGGGCTGTTGTACCGGCCCGGACCGCTGCGGGGGTTCCTCGGCGGCCGCCCCGTCGGCGTGCTCGGTGACGCCGTTCTCGACGCACTGGAGGGCGAGGGCCGCATCACGTACTACGCTGCCGAGGACGGCCGGGGGCCGTTGCTCAGGCGGCGGGTGCTGAGGTACGGCCGGGTCGATGAGGTGCTCGGGCCCGATCTGCGCTGGGAGCCGGTGGACCCGGCGGCGGAGGAGGAGGCCGGTCGGGCCGCGATCGACCACGTGGAGGCGGCCCGGCGGATCGGGGACATGGCCGCAGGCGGTGCGCCGGGTGGAGACCTTGCGAAAGGGCGCAACCGGAGTTCCCGGTTTCCTCGTCGTCACGGGTCGTACTAGCGTTCAGCCGCGACAGGGAGGAGGCCGGGGTGGCGGCTGAGGATTACGACAGCCAGTTGCTGGAGTCCGTCGCGGTGCGGCGGCGCAGGCTGCGCGACGCCGTGCTGTTCGGTGCGCAGCGGGGCCGGCGGATCGCGGACGAGCGCATCGGCAAGGCCGTCGCGGGGCTGGTCATCGCGGCCGTGCTGTGCGCCGGATGCGTCGGCTGGTCCTTCATCTCGCACCGGCTGATCGGCAAGGTCGGGACGCCAGGACAGGTCAGAACTCGGTGATAGGTTCGAACGCGTGGTGAGCATGGGGGCGGGAAGCGCTACGGCGCTCAGCCGGGTGACTCTGGTCGGTCAGCGGCGGCGGATGGATCTCGTGCTCCCCTCCCGGGAGCCCGTCGGGCGGCTGCTGCCCGACGTCATACGGATGCTGGACGACCGGGTGGCCACGCAGCCGATGCTGCGTCATCTGGTCACCGCGGACGGGTCCGTGCTGGAGCACGGGGTCTCGCTGGAGGACGCGGGCGTCGCCGACGGGGCCGTGCTGCGGCTCGTACGGGTGCAGGACGTGCCGTCCGCGCCCGTGGTGCACGACGTCACCGACGAGGCCGCCGAGGACCTGGACGTACGGGCCTGGCGCTGGCGGCCGTCCGCGCGGCGGGTCACCGCCGGGGCCGGGCTGGTGCTGTGGGCGCTGGTCGCCGCCTGGTTCGCCCGGGCCGCGTTCGCGCCCGGCACCGTCGCCGGGGTGCTGCTGGCGACCGCCGCCGTGTGCGGGGTCGTCGGGGCCGTCGCGGGCCGGATGAAGGGTTCCGGGCTCGCCGCCGCGCTGCTCGCGACCGCCGGTGCGGTCGGGGTGCTCGGGGCGTGGACCCTGGGCGACGCGCAGCACTGGCACGCGTTGGGCCGGCTGGCCGGCGTCGCGCTCGCGCTGGCCGTGGCGCTCGCGCTGCTGGGGTGGTTCACGCCGCTCGGGCGGGGCGGGTTCGTCGGGGCCGCCGCCGTGGCCGGGCTGACCGTGATCTGGGAGGGCGTGGCCCTGGCCCAGGGGCAGGCGGGCGCCCGTACCGGAGCCGTGCTCGCCGTGGTCTCCGTCGTCCTGCTCGGACTGCTGCCGCGGCTCGCGCTGGCGGCGGCCGGGCTCACCGGTCTGGACGATCAGCGGGCCCGCGGCGCCTCCGTCAGCCGGTACAAGGTCGCCACCGCCCTCGGCGCCACCCACCGGGGCATGGCCCTGGCCACCCTCGCCACCGCCGTCTCGGCGGGTGCGGCGGGGGTGCTCGCGCTGACGGAACCCGACGTCTGGACGGTGTCCCTCGCCTCGGCGGTCGCCGCCGTGCTGTGGCTGCGCGCGCGGGCCTTCCCGCTCGTCGCCGAGGTGGTCGCGCTGCTGCTGGCCGGGGCCGCCGTCACCGTGGCCGCGCTGCTGGTGTGGGCCGGGCGGGCCGGAGCGGCCGGGCCGCTGGCCGTCCTCCTGGCCCTGGCGCTGGGGGCGCTCGGGGTGCTGGCCGTCCAGCCGCCCGAGCACGTACGGGTCCGGCTGCGGCGCTTCGGGGACGCCGCCGAGTCCTTCGGCGTCATCGTGCTGTTCCCGCTGCTCATCGGGGTGTTCGGCGTGTACGGGCGGCTGCTCGGCACCTTCGCGTAAGGGTTGCGACTCAGACATGTCAGACACGAACCGCCAGGACGACTGGCAGGCCGGCGTCCTCGGCGAACTGACGGCCACGGGCCCCACCGCCGCCCCGGCACCGCAGGGCACCCGGGACCAGGCCCCCGGCGGCCCGCTCCCGCACGCCAACGCCGGCGCCGGCCAGGGCCGGTGGCCGGACGGCCCCACCGCCGCCCCCGCCCCGCAGGACACCCGGGACCAGGCCCCCGGCGGCCCGCTCCCGCACGCCGGTCCGGACCAAGGCCGGTGGCCCGGCGGCCCCGCCGGGGTGGCCGGCGCGCAGGGGTACCCGCAGGCCCAGCCCGTGCACGCGCAGCCGCAGTACGGCTACGCCCCGGCCGGGAGGCGGGCCGCGCCCGAGACCGTGCCCGTCCTCGGGGCCGGCGCGCCCGTCGGGCGGCCCCGGCACGGGGACCCCCTGATGCGGCGCACCCTGCGCACCCTGCGCGGAGCCCTCGGGTCCTCCGCCGCCAAGGCCGTCGCCGCCGAGACCGGGCTCGCCACCCAGGTGCAGCAGCCCGTCACCACCGGGCGGCACATCGTCGTCACCAGCATCCGCGGCGGCTCCGGCAAGACCACCGTCACCGCCCTCCTCAGCCGCACCTACAACCACTTCCGCCACGACCCGGTGCTCACCCTGGAGGCCGACGCCGCCCTCGGCACCCTGCCCGTCCGGCTCGGCGTCGAGTCCCTGCGCTGGACCTGCGGCGACCTCGCCCAGATCGTCCGCCCCTCCATGCAGCTCACCGACATCACCGGCTACCTCGTCCCACTCCCCGACGGCGGCTGGCTGCTGCCCGGCAGCCAGGGCCGCATCGGCGCCCAGGTCGACGTCGCCACCTACCGGACCGTCATGGTCGCCCTGCGCCGCTACTTCGGCGTCACCGTCGTGGACTGCGAGACCCTCCCCGGCGAGGTCGCCCGTACCGCCCTCGACACCGCGCACGCCCGCGTCCTCACCACCCCCGCCACCGCCGAGGGCCTCGTCTCCACCCACGCCGTCCTCGACTGGCTGGCCACCCTGCCCGTGCCCGTCCTGCCCCGCACCGTCGTCGTGCTCACCGTGCAGTCCCCGCACCCGGCGGTCGACCTCGCCAAGGCCACCGAGAAGTTCGCCGCGACCGGCGCCGGCGTCGTCGTCCTGCCCTACGACCGCCACCTCGCCTCCGGCGGCTCCGTCCGCACCGAACTCCTCGGCGAGGGCACCCGGCAGGCCGCCGTCCGGCTGGCCGCCGAGGTCCTCCAGCGGGCCGTGGCCCTCCCGGCGGCCGGCGGCGCCCGGTGACCCAGCAGCTCGTCCACCGCCCGGCCCGCGGCACCCTCCCCCTCGCCCCGGCCGAACCCCGCGTCGTCGAAGCCCCGCCGAACCTCCCCGAGGGGAAGATCGGCAGCCCGGCCACCGCCCTGCTGCCGATGGCCGGCGTCATGGGCTCGGTCGTGATGATGACCGTCGTCCGCAACAGCCAGTTCGCCGCCGTCGGCGCCCTCGTGCTGGTCTTCGCTCTGGTCGGCGCCATCGCCCTGTTCTGGTCCCAGCGCGGCAAGGCCCAGCGCACCCGCCGCGCCCAGCGCGAGCGCTACCTGGAGTACCTCGAGGAGCAGCGCGAGGAACTCGGAGCCCGCGAGAAGGCGCTGCGCGAAGAGGCCCGCCGCCTCAACCCCCCGCCGGAAGCCCTCTACGACCTCGTACGGGACCCCGCCCGGCTGTGGGAACGCCGCCGCGCCGACGCCGACTTCCTGCGCCCCCGGCTGGGCACCGGAGCCGTCGCCGTCCAGGAGGTCGCCCTCGCGCCGGGCGCCGGGAACGTCCTCACCCCGCCCGACCGTTTCATGCTCAACGAGGCCGGCGCCCTCATGGCCCGCTTCGCCCGCGCCAGCGACTTCCCGCTGACCGTCCCCCTCGACCGGGCCGGGAACGTCAGCATCATCGGCGACCGCGAAGGCGTCCTCGGCGTCGCCCGCGCCCTCCTCGCGCACACCGCCGTCCTGCACGCCCCCGACGACGTGGCCATCGCCCTCGGCGTGCCCGGCGAGCGGCTCGACGACTGGGAGTGGGCCAAGTGGCTGCCCCACGTCCTCGACCAGCAGGAACAGGACGGGCCGGTCGCCGCCCGCCGCATCGCCCCCAGCCTGCCCCAGCTCGCCGCCGGGGTCCTCGCCCCCGACCTGCGCCGCCGCGCCTCGTACGCGGCCGAGGTGCGCCGCGGCCTGTCCGACAGGCGCGCGCTGGCACTCGCCGGCCGGCTGCTCGTCGTCAGCGACGAGTACGGGGACAACGCCGTCGAACTGCCCCGCCCCGACAGCGCGGTGGGCCTGGCCGACATGAACACCACCGTCATCCACCTCCTCGCCGAACAGGTCCACGAACCCGACGAGGTGGCGATACGGATCACCGTCACCGGCTCCGGCGGCCCCGACGGCTGCCACGTCACCGTCCGCGACCTGCGCACCCCCCAGGCCCCCGCCGCCGAGGGCCTCACCGACGCCCTCGGCCCCGCCACCGCCGAGGGCCTCGCCCGGATGCTCGCCCCGCTGCGGCTGTCCGCCGAGTCCGTCGCCGAGGGCACCCCCGTCTCCGGCCCCGTCGACTTCATGGGCCTGCTCGGCATCACCGACCCCGCGAAGCTCGACGTCGACCGGATGTGGGCGCCCCGCGGCGAACGCGACTTCCTGCGCGTCCCCATCGGCATCGACGACCGGCACGGCCCCGTCCTCCTCGACCTCAAGGAGTCCTCCCAGCTCGGCATGGGCCCCCACGGCCTGTGCGTCGGCGCGACCGGCTCCGGCAAGAGCGAACTCCTGCGCACCCTCGTCCTCGCCCTGGTCACCACCCACGCCCCCGAAGACCTCGCCATGGTCCTCGTCGACTACAAGGGCGGCGCCACCTTCGCCCCCTTCGAGAAGCTCCCGCACGTCGCCGGCGTCATCACCAACCTGGAGAACCAGGCCGGGCTCGTCGAACGCGTCCACACCAGCCTCGCCGGCGAGGTCAAACGCCGCCAGCAGGTCCTCAAGGACGCCGGGCACGTCGCCGACATCGGCCACTACGCCGTCCTGCGCGCCGAGAAGCCCGAACTGGAGCCGCTGCCGCACCTGTTCGTCGTCATCGACGAGTTCGGCGAACTCCTCACCGCCAAGCCCGACTTCATCGACCTGTTCCTGTCCATCGGTCGCATCGGCCGCTCCATCGGCGTGCACCTGCTGCTCTCCAGCCAGCGCATCGAGGGCGGCAAGCTCAAGGGCCTGGACACCTACCTCTCCTACCGGCTCGGCCTGCGCACCTTCTCCGCCGACGAGTCCCGCACCGTCCTCGACACCACCGACGCCTTCCTGCTGCCCCCGCTGCCCGGCTTCGGCTACCTCAAGGTGGACACCTCCACCTACACCCGCTTCAAGGCCGGCTACGTCTCCGGCCGCTACCGGGGCCCGGCCGCCGGACCCGGCACCGCCGAAGAAGGCCCCCTCGCCCTGGCCTACCCGACCTTCAACACCCTCCAGGACGAGACCGGCCCCGCCGACCCCGCCGAGGAGAAGCCCACCGCCACCGCCCGCGAGACCGGGCCCAGCGTGCTCTCCGTCATCGTCGACCAGCTCGCCGACGCCGCCCCGCCCGTCCGCCGGATCTGGCTGCCCCCGCTCCCCGACGCCGTCCCCCTCGACGCCGCCGCCGGACCCCTGTCCGTCACCGAGCACGGGCTGCGGCTCGGCCCCGGCGCCGCCGGCCTCCTCGACAAGACGCGCCGCGCCCCCCTGCGGGTACCGCTCGGCGTCCTCGACGACCCGGCCCGGCAGTGGCGCGGCCCCTGGGAGCTCGACCTCACCGTCGCCGGCGGACACACCGCCGTCACCGGCGGCCCCCAGTCCGGCAAGACCACCCTCCTGCGCACCCTCGCCCTCTCCCTGGCCCTGACCCACACCCCCCAGGACGTCGCCATATACGGCCTCGACCTGGCCGGCGGCGGCCTCGCCGCCCTCGCCGGGCTCCCGCACGTCGGCGGCATCGCCGGCCGCGCCGACCGCGAACGGGCCGCCCGCACGGTCGCCGAGGTACGGGCCATGCTCGCCCAGCGCGAGCAGCTGTTCCGCGAGCACTCCATCGACTCCGTCGACCAGCTGCGGTCCCTGCGCGCCCAAGGCCGGCTGCCCGAGCTCCGCTCCACCGACATCGTCCTGCTCGTCGACGGATACGGGGCCCTGCGCGAGGAGTTCGACGCCCTCGACGAGGCCGTCACCGACCTGCTCAAGCGCGGCGGCGGCTACGGCATCCACGTCGTCGCCGGCATGCTGCGCTGGAACGACGTCCGCATCGCCAACCAGTCCCTCTTCGGCGGCCGCGTCGAACTGCGCCTGGGCGACCCCTCCGACTCGGCCATCGACCGCAAACTGTCCGAGACCATCTCCCCGGACACCCCCGGCCGGGTCCTCACCGACGGCAAGCTCTTCGCGCAGACCGCGCTGCCGCGCATCGACTCCCGCAGCGGCACCACCGACCTGGCCGCCGCCCTGGAGGAGGCCGCCGGCACCATCGGCGCCACCTGGCACGGCGAACTCGCCTCCCCCGTCCGCGTCCTGCCCTCCCGGCTGCCCGCCGACCGGCTGCCCTCCGCCGACGAGGAACCCCACCGCATCCCCGTCGGAGTGGACCAGGACGTCCTCGCGCCCGTCCTCCTCGACCTGTTCGGCCAGGACCAGCACCTGCTGGTCCTCGGCGACAACGAGTGCGGCAAGACCAACCTCCTCGCCCTCGTCGCCCGCCAGCTCATCGCCCGCCACGGCGAGGACGAACTGGTCTTCGCCGTCTACGACCCCCGGCGCGGACTGCGCGGCGTCGTCCCCGAGCCCTACCGCGGCGGCTACGCCCACAACGCGAAGATCGCCGCCGCGCTGTCGGCCGGGATCGCCAAGGAACTCGACAAGCGCCTCCCCGAGGACGGCCTCGACCCCGACGCCGACCCCGGCGAAGGCCCCGGCTTCGCCGGACCGCGCATCGTGGTCCTCGTCGACGACTACGACATCCTCACCACCGCCGGACAACAGCCGCTCCAGGCCTTCGTGCCCTACCTGCCGTCCGCCCAGGACATCGGGCTGCACTTCGTCATCGCCCGCCGCGTCGCCGGCTCCTCCCGGGCCCTGTACGAACCGCTGCTGACCACCCTGCGCGAATCGGGCACCACAGCCCTCGTCATGAACGGCGAACGCTCCGAGGGCCAGCTGTTCCCGCAGCTGTACGCCAGTGCCCAGCCGCCCGGCCGGGGCACGCTCGTGCGGCGCGGCCGCCCGCACCAGGTCGTCCAGACCGCTCTCGCCCCCCCGCCGACCCAGGAAGCGCCCTGACACCGTGACCAAGGACGTCATCGCCCTCACCCCGAAGATGCCCGACGCCGCCGCCCTCCTCGTGGCCCTCGCGGCCGGCGGCGCCGACCTGGACGCGGCGAGCGCCGGCGAGGGCGCCGTCGTCCAGCTCCTCGGCGCGGGCGGCCGGCCCCTGGTCTCCGTGGAGGCACCCGTCCTCGTCCAGGTCCCCGGCGAGGCCCAGCGGCTCCTCGGCACCCCGGCCGCCACCCCCGTCTGGTGGACCGAGACCCGCGCCTCCACCGCCGTGCCCGAGGCGGCGGACCTCGCCGGGGCCGTCGCCGGACGGCTCGCCGAGGTCCTCGGCGGCGCCGTCTGGCCCGAGGGCGCCGGCCGGGTCACCACCGTCGCCGTCGGCTCCGAGGCCTCGGCGGCGCCCGCGCCCGTCGGAGCCCTGCCCACCGTCGACGTGGTCACCGAGTCCACCGCCGTCGTCCTCGCCGACCGGCCCGTCGTCCCGCTCACCGCCTGGCTGTCGGACGTCCTGCGCACCACGGCCGCCTTCGGCGCGGCCCTGCACATCGTCACCCCCGCCCACTGCCGGCTCAGCCTGCCGCTGCGCACCGTGCTGACCGGCGTCCCGAACCGGTGGGTGGTCCAGGACCCCGACTGCGGCTATTACGACGGCCTCTCCGGAGCCGTCCTGGCCTGGCAGGACGGCACCTTCGCCCCCGCCCGCGACGAACAGGGCCAGGCCCGGCTCGCCGACGCCTTCCGGCGGCCCGCCACTGGCGCCGGGGAGCGGCGGCTGACCGTCCACCTGCGCACCGAGCACCCCGCCGAGGCCGACACGCTGCTCGGCGGCGCGCTGGAGACCGCCTGGCAGGCCCTCACCGGCGCCGGCCCGGCCGGCTGGGGCACCGCCGAACCCGTCAACCTGCCCTGGTCCCCGCGCCAGTTCACCGACCTCGCCCGCGGCCGGATGCCCGAGCCCACCCTCGTCACCGCCGTCGGCCGCCCCGAGCGGCCCGCGCTGGCCACCGTCCGCGTCACCCGCACCGCGACCGGGGTCGAGGAGGACGTCACCCTGTCCCTCGGGTACGGGCCGGACGAGGAGCTGCCCCTCGACGCCCTGGAGGAGCTCGCCGGGGCCCTGGTCTCCGGGCACGGGCTGGTCAGCATGCTGGTCTCGCTGGGCCCCGGCCGCCGGGACCTGAGCCTGACCCCCCGCCTCACCGCCCCCGCCGTACCGGTGTCCTTCACCCTGGGTGCCCGCGGCGTCACCGAGGTCACCCTCACGCAGGCCCGCCGGCCCCCGCTGGCGCTCAAGCCCGTCCAGGTGGGCCCGGAGCGCCGGCCCGGACTGCACTACCCGCTGGGCGACGGCACCGCCCCCGCCGCGTGGGAGACCCTCTCCACCCTGCTGACCCACCTGCGCACGGCGATCCCCCCGCTGCCGTAGGCCGGTCGGGGTAACTCCACGATCAGCACACGAATCCGACGGCTGCCCGGGGTAGGGCCGCACGGGACGGACCCTCGATCCGGTCCGCGCCCCGCAACCGAAGGACAGCCCCGATGCACCTCTCCCGCCCGGCCCGCCTCGCCGCCCCCGCCCTGGCCGCGCTCACCCTCACCACGGTCCTCGCGAGCCCGGCCTGCGCCGCCCCCGCCATCGTGTCCCGCGACAACAACCAGGTGGTCTTCACCGCGCAGCCCGGGGCGACGAACACCGTCACCTTCAGCACCCCCGGCGGCTGGCTCCAAGTGGAGGACAGGACCAGCAGGATGGTCCCCGGTTCCGGCTGCTCCCGGTTCAACAACGACCCGCACATCATCCGCTGCGGGCACTCCGCTGCCGTCACCCGCCTGCAGGCCTCGCTCGGCGACCGGGACGACGTGGTCAGGAACGAGACGTCCATCCCGAGCGACCTGACCGGCGGGCCGGGCGACGACACGCTCATCGGCGGCAGCGGCCCCGACCGGCTCATCGACGCCGACGGCTGGAACGCCGTACCCGGCTCCAACACCTTCCAGGGGCGCGGCGGCAACGACACGATCGTCAGCCGCAACGGCGGCCACGACAGGATCGACTGCGGCGAGAGCCTCGCCGACCTCGACATCCTCCTGGCCGACCAGGCCGCCCTGGACCACCTCGTCCCCCACACCTGTGAGTACGTCCAGCGCGGCTGACCGCGCCCTCCGGACTACAGCTGCGGGCCGCCGCCGGCCCGCACCAGGCCCGTCTCGTAGGCCAGCACCACCACCTGCACCCGGTCGCGCAGCCCCAGCTTCGTCAGGATGCGGCCCACGTGCGTCTTGACGGTCGCCTCCGACAGCACCAGCCGCCCCGCGATCTCCCCGTTCGACAGGCCCTGCGCCACCAGCAGCATGACCTCCCGCTCGCGCTCCGTCAGCCGCTCGATCTCCTTGTTCTCCGGCTCCTGCGTGGTCGTCGGCAGCATCGGCGCGAACCGGTCCAGCAGCCGCCGCGTCGTCGACGGGGCCACCACCGCGTCCCCGCTGTGCACCGAGCGGATCGCCGCCAGCAGCTCCGCCGGCGGGACGTCCTTCAGCATGAAGCCGCTCGCCCCCGCCTTCAGCCCGGAGAACGCGTACTCGTCCAGGTCGAAGGTGGTCAGGATGATCACCTTCGGGTGCTCCTCCGGCTCACAGATCCGCCGCGTCGCCTCCACCCCGTCCAGCCGGGGCATGCGCACGTCCATCAGCACCACGTCCACCTTCGTGGCCCGCAGCACCTCCAACGCCTCCAGACCGTCCCCGGCCTCCGCGACGACCTCCATGTCCGGCTGTGCGGCGAGCACCATCCGGAAACCCGTGCGCAGCAGCACCTGATCGTCGACCAGCATCACTCGGATGGACATCAATCACCTTTTCTTGAGCGGGAGCAGCGCACTGATCCGGAAGCCGCCGCCGGGTCGGGGGCCCGCGTCCAGGGTGCCTCCGACCATACCGACGCGTTCGCGCATGCCGATCAGTCCGTGCCCGGCGCCGTCCGCGCCGCCGTCCTCGTACAACTCGTGTGCGGCGCCCCGGCCGTCGTCCTCGACCAGCAGGCCCAGCCCGTCGTCGAAGTAGACCAGCCGTACGCTCGCCCGCGCGTCCGGGCCGCCGTGCTTGCGCGTGTTCGTCAGCGCCTCCTGCACGATCCGGTACGCGGTCAGTTCCACCCCGCTGGGCAGCTTGCGCGGGGCGCCCTCCACCTCGAAGTCCACCGTCAGCCCGGCCGCCCGCACCTGCTCGACCAGGACCTCGATCTGCTCCACGTCCGGCTGCGGCACGTAGTCCTCGGACTCCTGCGGTTCGCCCGTGCGCAGCACGCCCAGCAGCCGGCGCATCTCCGCCAGGGCCTGCCGGCCCGTCCCGGAGATGGTCTGGAGGGCCTCCTTGGCCTGCTCGGGCGCCACGTCCATGACGTAGGCCGCGCCGTCGGCCTGGACCACCATCACCGACACGTTGTGCGCGACGACGTCGTGCAGCTCGCGGGCGATGCGGGCCCGCTCGGCGGCCACCGCCACCTTCGCCTGCGCCTCGCGCTCCTTCTCCAGCCGCTGGTTGCGCTCCACGAGCTGGGCGTAATAGGCGCGGCGGGTGCGCAGCGAGTCGCCCAGCACCCAGGCGAGGGCGAAGGGCACCAGCATGAACAGGACGAACAGGACCTCCTGCGCATGGCTCTCGTTCTTGTCGACGCCGAACCGCGCGAAGTAGAGCGGGGAGGCCAGCAGCCCGGAGGCCAGCGCCGTCCGCGACATCCAGCGCGGGACGTCGCCGGAGGCCGCGACCGTGTAGAGGATCACCAGCATGGCGAGGTCGCAGAACTGTGCCTGCGACCCGATGGCCAGCTGGTAGAGGCCGGCCCCCACCGTCAGCCAGAACATCTGTCCGGTCCACTTGCGGCGCAGCGCGATGACGGCGGTCAGGGCGACGACGACGGGCACCGTCGCCAGCCGCAGCGTCCGGCTCGCCCCGCCGAGGTCGGCGACGTTCAGCATCGAGAACCCGAAGAAGAGGACAGCCCAGAAGCTGTCGACGCCCGTCGGGTGTCTGCGGATGAAGTCGTAGAGGCGCTGCACGTAACCCAGCGTAGGGAAAGGAGATAGGTGCTGGAGTCAACCACAGGTGCGATCCGTGTGACGGGGGAGTACTCCCCAAGGTGGAGGGGGGCCTTAACCTGGGCGGGATGAACGCTCAGGGTGGTGTCGGGGGGCCGGTCCGGTGGCGGGAGGCCATGGAGGCCGCGCTGTACGGGCCGGGCGGTTTCTACGTGCGGCCCGGCGGTCCCGGGCCCGCCGGGCACTTCCGGACCTCGGTGCACGCCTCCCCCCTGTTCGCGGGGGCCGTCGCCCGGCTGCTGGCCTCGGTGGACGCGGAGCTGGGGCGTCCGCGGCGGCTCGACCTGGTGGACGTGGGCGCCGGGCGGGGCGAGCTGCTGGCCGGGGTGCTCGCCGCCCTGCCGGAGGCTACGGCCGCGCGGGTGGTCCCGTACGCCGTCGAGCGGGCCGCCGCCCCCGAGGGGCTGGACCCGCGGATCCGCTGGGTGGACGCGCCGCCCGCCGGGACGACGGGCCTGCTGTTCGCGAACGAGTGGCTGGACAACGTACCGCTGGACGTCGCCGAGGACGGACGGTACGTCCTGGTCGCCCCCGACGGCACGGAGACCCCCGGGGGCCCGCTGGAGGCGGCCGACCGCGCCTGGCTGGAGCGGTGGTGGCCGGGCGGGGAGCGGGAGGGCCGGGCGGAGATCGGCCGGGCCCGCGACGAGGCCTGGGCGGCGGCCGTCGCCACCCTGGAGCGGGGCCTGGCGGTGGCCGTGGACTACGCCCACACCCGGGAGGCCCGGCCCCCGTACGGCACCCTCACCGGCTTCCGCGAGGGCCGCGAGGTCGCGCCCGTCCCGGACGGCGGCCGCGACGTCACCGCGCACGTCGCCCTCGACTCCTGCGCCGGCCCGGGCGCCCGGCTGCTCACCCAGCGCGAGGCCCTCACCGCCCTCGGCGTCTCGGGCGGCCGGCCGCCGCTGGCCCTGGCCTCCACCGATCCGGCGGGCTACGTCCGCGCGCTGGCCTCGGCGGGTGAGGCGGCCGAGCTCACCGCGCGCGGCGGTCTCGGCGACTTCGGCTGGCTGCTCCAGCCGGTCGGCGTCCCGGTCCCGGCCCTGGGAACCTAGCGGCGCGGGCCGGGGACGGCGGCGCGGGCCGGGCATGGCGGAGGGGCCGGCATCCCCCCGAACGCCGGCCCCTCCGTGACGGTGGCCGCCCCGCCCTGCCCGTCGCCGCTGTTACTCGGCGGCCTCGTGGTCGTGGCCCGGGCGCAGGCCGCCGCCGTTGCCCGAGCCGGTGGTCGGCTTCGAGACGACCGGCTGCGACAGCGGAGCCAGGTCGTAGGCGTAGTGGCCCACCGCGTTCGCGATCACGTCGACGTTGATGTCGAGGGCCTTGCGGTCGATGTTGTCGATGGTGTCGCCCTTGCCGTGGTAGTTCACGTCGTAGGCGACCCCCGCCTGACCGCCGAACTTCGCGGCCTGCGCGGCGGTCTTGATGCCCTCGGCGCCGGTGTCCGTGCCACCGGACGGGATGCCCGCCTCGATGAACGGGCCGTAGTCCGAGCGGCCGGTGAAGTCACTGCCCTCGTGCGGGATCTTCTGCGCGTCGAGGAAGTCGGTGATCTGCTTCTCCAGCTGCGCCGACCCCTCCGGGCCGGGGCCCGAGCCGACCTTGTCGGAGTCGTCGCCGTCGTAGACGAAGTAGGCGGCGTTGGGCGAGGCGATCATGTCGAAGTTCAGGTAGAGCTTGATCTGCTTCTTTTGCTCCGGGGTCAGCGAGGCCACGTACGCCTCCGAGCCGAGCAGGCCGAACTCCTCCGCCGACCACCAGGCGAACTTGACCTTGTTCTTGACCTTCTTCTGCTCGCTCGCGAGGCGCTGCGCGACCTGGAGGATGCCGGCCGAGCCGGAGCCGTTGTCGTTGATGCCGGGGCCGGCGGCGACCGAGTCCAGGTGGGCGCCGAGGAAGACCGTGTTGTCCGCGTCGCCGCCCTTCGTCTCCGCGACGACGTTCCAGGTCTTGCGGTTCTCGCGGAACTGGCGGACGTCGAGGGTCACCTCCACCGGTCCGGCGGCGGCCTCCGCGGCCAGCTTCTCGCCGTCGGCCTGGCTGATGCCGCCGGTGGGGACCTTGCCCGCGTTCGGGTCGCCGAGGGTGCCGTTCAGGGCGCCCGCGGTGTTGTTGTAGATGACGGCGCCGACCGCGCCGGCCGTCGCCGCGTTCGCCTGCTTCGTGGCGAAGGTGCAGCCGCCCCGCTTGACCAGGGCGATCTTCCCGGTGAAGGCGCCGGGGGCGAAGTCGGCGGCCTCGCAGCCGTTGGAGCCGTCCGCGTCGACCGGGGCGACCGCGACCGGGGCGGTGACCCCGCCCTCCGGGCCGCTCGCGGTGTACGTCATCAGCTTGAGCGGCACGTCCCGTCCGTTCGCGCCGTTGACCTTCAGGGTCTCCGCGACCGTCTCGACGTAGACGAAGTCGAACTCGTGCCGCGAGACCTCGTACCCGGCGGCCTTGAGCACGCCCTCGACGTACTTGGCGGACTGCTCGTGGCCCTTCGACCCGGCGACGCGGGTGCCGTTGTTGTAGTCGGCGATCGACTGGAAGACCTTCAGGTGGTTCTCGGCCCCCTTGCCGGTCGCGTCCTTGACCAGCTTCCTGGCCAGGGCGTCACCCCGGGCGGCATCGCTCTGCGGGCTCGACGCGCCGGCCGGGCCGGCGAGGAGCAGCGGGGAGACGAGGGCCGCGGCCGCCAGGGCGGCGGTGGCTGCGGCTATACGGCGAGAAGGCATGAAGGTCCTTTCACGGCACGGGAGCGACTGCGGGTGGAGCGGCCTGCGGGGTGAGCGGTGGGGGCACGTTAGGCAGCAATCGGCCGCCGTCGCCAGACTTTTCACTGCTTCCGGTTTGTGAAATCCGGATATCGGTCGGTCCGCGCCGAGGGGGAACGGCGAAAACCGGCCACCGTCCGCACCCCGGAGCCGGAGCCGGCGGACGGGGTGTTCAGCGGAGGATCCCCTCGATGAGGTCGGGGCCTATCCGCGCGACCACCGACAGGTCCAACTGGTGCTGCACGTAGCGCCCCTGACGCCTGGTCTGCATCAGTCCCGCCCGCCTCAGCACGGCCAGGTGCCGGGAGACCTCCGGCGCCGTTATCCCGTACACCCGGGCCAGCTCACTGGTCGTGTACGGGGCCCGCGCCAGGCTGCGGCACAGCCGCATCCGCAGGGGGTGCGCCAGCGCCTCCATCCGGCGCTGCACCTGCTCCACCGACGGCGGCTCCGCGGCCAGCTCCGGCGACTCCAGCGGGTAGTGGACCACCGGCATCCAGCCGGGCGCGTGCAGCACGAGCAGGTGCGGCCAGCCGAAGTTCGTCGGGACGAAGAGCAGACCGGGCCCGACCTCCGGATCGGTGGCGGTGGCCTGGCCGTTGACCATCTTGTCGGCGGTGATCACGGTGTGCGCCTCGTCCACGCTCAGCGCCGAGGACACCTCCTTCAGCACCGCCGGCAGCCCCCGGTGGCGCAGCACCTCCGTCTTGTGCCGGGCGTCGGCCGTCTGGCGCGGCTCGATCCGCCGCCAGGTCTCCGCGAAGAAGGCCTCGTCACAGTCCTCCAGCAGCCGCCGCAGCCAGACCCGAACGCCCCCGGTGTCGTCCAGCAGCCGCCGCGTGAACTCCAGCCGCCCGGGACCGCGCGCGGCCGCCGTCTCCAGCGCCTTGGCCCGGGCGGCGGGGTCGGTCAGCGGGGAGGGGGCGCCGCCCTCGTTGTAGAGCGCCAGCCAGCAGTGCTCCAGCGCGGCCAGCACGAACCGCTCGTCGTCCATCCGGTCGAGGACGTCCAGTTCCTCGGCCAGGGTCGCCCCGGGGCGGCCGCTGCCGCCGGGGATGCCGGCGAAGGCCATGAAGATGTCGGAGAAGGAACTGCGCCACATGAAATCGGCCTCGAGGAGCCGCTCGGCCAAGCAGGGGTCGAGCGAGGCCGTGGTGGTCCTCGTCCAGGAATGCAGCGCCGGGTGGTGGGCGGGCTGCGAGAGCGCGTGCAGGGTCATGCAGAGCTCGGCGAGCGGGGAGGGCGCGAAGGCGATCCGCTCCGCGGGGAGCCCGGCGATGTCGATGGTCACGCTCATCACCCCATTCTGACGTCCGGCACCCCCGCCCGGACCCCCGGGGCGGGGCCGGCGCCGGGGCCGTCCGGGGGCGTGCGGGGGGTCGCGCCGCAGGTGGAGGGCGTCGATTGACGTCTCGCGTCAATCGACGAGCGGACTGCGGCCGACGGGGTGAGGGTGGAGTCATGACCGCGATCGAGCAGTACCTCATCGACACCTACCGCGCCTCGCAGCACGGCACCCCCCTGCCCCCGCCCCCGGGCCGTGACGACGTGGCCGTGCTGCGCTCGCTCCGCACGGCGGCCCAGTTCGAAGCCGCCGTCGAGGGCGCCCCCACCACCCACCCCTGGCGGCACGCCCTGGCCCGGCTGCTCTTCCCCGGGACCCGGCCGTGCTGAGGGGCGGGGCGACCCGGGGGTCACGGCCTAGTGGTGGCAGGAGCGGGCGATCGCCTCGTCGAACGCGACCGAGTACGCGTTCTTGTAGGCCTCTTCGGCCTTCTTGCGGGCCTCCGCGTCGGGGGTGAGGCCGTGGAGGTTCGGCTTCGGCGGCTTGGCTTCGGCGTCACAGGCACCGGACGCGGCCAGCTTCCTCCCCTGGGCCCGGCCCTCGTCGGTACCGCGGGCCTGCTCGGAGAGGATCAGCTTCTGGTCGACGACGTCCCGGGCCTGCTGTCCGCCCACGCAGGCCACGCGGGGACCACGGTGCTGGAAGGCGACGTACTGCCCGGCCGGCAGGTCACCGGAGGTGAAACTGCCGTCGTCGGCCACGGTCGCGGTCGCGGAGGCGTCGCCGTGGCCGTGGCCGTCGGTCTGTTCCAGGAAGACCTCGCCCCTGGTCTTCAGGAACCCCCCGCCGGTGACCGTCGCCTTCGTCGCGTCGCCCGCCTTCGCCTCGACGAAGCACTCCGAGCCGGACGGCCCCGCCGGGGCGCCGGCGGACCATGCCGCGGCGGCCGGACCGACGGCGAGTGAGCAGGCCATCAGGGTGGTGCACAGGGTCCTACGGGTTCGCTGGTTCATCGGCGTTCCTCACCTGTGGGGGGAGGGGGTCCTCCCTTCATGCTCTCCCGCCCGCCGGGGCCTGTCGAACGGGAGCCCGCGCGACAACGTGCCTGGCCGACATCCCCGTTGACCGCCCGCCCTCCGGCCCCTGCCGCCCCCCTGGAGAGCTAGACCCGCCCCAAGAACCCCGCCACCGCCGCCCGCACGGCCTCCGGGGTCCACTCCAGCCCCGGCCGCGTCACCGTGACCTCCGTCATCGACAGGCCCGGCGCCAGGCCCTCCGCGCCCCACCGCCCGAACAGCGCCGTGCCCTCCTCCTCCGCCAGCCGGACGCCCGCATCGGTCAGGCGGTCCGGCTCGTGCGGGAGCCACACCTGGAACTGGTGCGTGTGCGGTACCTCCGGGTTGATCCGGAACCACGGCACCCCGGCCGCCTCGAAGCCCTCGCGCAGCGCCCCCGCGACCATCCGGGCCTGCTCGACGTACGCCGGGAGCCGGGGCAGCTCCCGCTCCAGCCCCGCCAGGGCCGACAGGGCCTGGGGGAACTGGCGGAAGACCTGGCCCCCGTACCGGTGGCGCCAGACGCGGGTCTCCTCCACGAAGCCGCGGGCCCCCGCCAGGCAGGCCCCGCTCAGGCCGCCGAGGGACTTGTAGAAGGACACGTAGACCGAGTCGGCCAGCCCGGCGACCTCCGCCAGGGGGCGGCCGAAGTGGACGGTGGACTCCCACAGCCGGGCCCCGTCGAAGTGGACCACCGCGTCCCGTTCCCGGGCGGCGTCCACGAGCTCCGTCAGCTCCTCCCACGTGGGCAGCAGGAAGCCCGCGTCCCGCAGCGGCAGCTCCAGCATCAGCGTGCCGAACGGCTCGGGGTGGTCCCGGACCTCCTCCGGCGTCGGCTGGCGCGGCTCCCGCACCGGGTGGACCGTGCGCAGCCCCGACACCGCCGACAGCGCGCCGCCCTCCCACCGCTCGGGGTGGCCCAGCGGGTGCATCGCGACCACCGGGTTCCCGGTGCGGGCCGCCCAGCAGCGCAGGGCGATCTGCTGGGCCATCGTGCCCGAGGGGAAGAAGGCCGCGTCCTCGGTGCCGAGCAGCTCGGCGACCCGCCGCTCCAGGTCGGCGACGACCCCGTCGCCGTAGAGGTCGGCGGGCGCGTCCATGGCGTACGGGGCGTCCGCCAGCTCCGCCAGCAGCTCCCCGACGGTCGCCTCCCGGATGCCGTGTGTCAGCTTCCGCCCGGCTCCGCGCCACGCCGCCACGACCCGCTTCGTCCGCTCCGCGTCATCAGTCATGTTCCCGATCATCGCCGACGGGTCCGGCCCGGCCGGGGGAATTTCCGGCCGGGGCCGGGGGGCGGCCCGAGGGGGACGGGCTGACCGGCGGTCCCCCGCCCGGAGGGCCTAGCATGGCGACGTATCGTCCGGTACCCCCCGCGGACTGGAACGGAAGGCATTCCCCGCGTGAACTCATCGCAGCAAGAGCGCCCCGCCCGGCTCTCCGTCGGAGTCGTCGGCGCCGGCCGCGTCGGGCCCGCGCTGGCCCGCGCCCTGCAGCAGGCCGGGCACCACCCCGTCGCCGTCTCCGGCGTGTCCGACGCCTCCCGGCGCCGGGCCGACCGGATGCTGCCCGGCGTCCCCCTGGTCAGCCCTGCGCAGGTGCTGGAGCGGGCCGAGCTGGTGCTCCTCACCGTCCCCGACGACGCCCTGCCCGGGCTGGTCGAGGGGCTCGCCGAGACCGGTGCCGTGCGCCCCGGGCAGCTCCTCGTGCACACCTCCGGCCGTTACGGGACCGCCGTGCTCGACCCGGCGCGCCGCGCGGGCGCCCTGCCGCTGGCCCTGCACCCCGCGATGACCTTCACCGGTACCGAGGTCGACGTGCAGCGGCTGGCCGGCTGCTCCTTCGGCGTGACCGCCCCCGAGGAGCTGCGGCTCGCCGCCGAGGCGCTGGTCATCGAGATGGGCGGGGAGCCCGAGTGGATCGCGGAGGAGAGCCGTCCGCTCTACCACGCGGCCCTCGCCCTGGGCGCGAACCACCTGGTCACCCTGGTCGCCCAGGCCATGGAGCTGCTGCGCACCGCCGGCGTCGGGCACCCCGACCGGATGCTCGGCCCGCTCCTCGGCGCCGCCCTGGACAACGCCCTGCGCTCCGGCGACGCCGCCCTGACCGGCCCCGTCGCCCGCGGGGACGCCGGCACCGTCGCCGCGCACGTCTCCGAGCTGCGCAAGCACGCCCCCGGCACCGTCGCCGGGTACCTCGCCATGGCCCGCACCACCGCCGACCGGGCCCTCGCGCACGGACTGCTCAAGCCCGAGCTCGCCGAGGACCTGCTCGGCGTGCTCGCCGACGCCCCCGGCGACACCGGCCCCGGCGACACCGACACCGCCGACCCGAAGGGTGGGGAGCGATGACCGGCCCGCTCCAGCTGCTGAACACCGCCGAAGAGCTGCACAAGCTGCCGCGCACCGGCCGCCGTGCCGTCGTGATGACCATGGGCGCCCTGCACGAGGGCCACGCCACCCTGGTGCGCACCGCGCGCGAGCAGGCCGGCCCCGAGGGGCAGGTCGTGGTCACCGTCTTCGTCAACCCGCTCCAGTTCGGGGCGAACGAGGACCTCGACCGCTACCCGCGCACCCTCGACGCCGACCTGGCGATCGCCGAAGCGGCGGGCGCCGACGCCGTGTTCGCGCCCTCCGTCGAGGAGGTCTACCCGGGCGGCGACCCGCAGGTGCGGATCACGGCCGGGCCGATGGGCGAACGCCTGGAGGGCGCCACCCGCCCCGGCCACTTCGACGGCATGCTCACCGTCGTCGCCAAGCTGCTCCACCTCACCCGCCCCGACCTGGCCCTCTTCGGCCAGAAGGACGCCCAGCAACTGGCCCTGATCCGGCGCATGGTGACCGACCTCAACTTCCCCGTCGAGGTGGCCGGCGTCCCCACCGTCCGCGAGGACGACGGGCTCGCCCTGTCCTCCCGCAACCGCTACCTCTCCGCGGCCGAGCGCCCCGTCGCCCTCGCCCTCTCCCGCGCCCTGTTCGCCGGCCGCGACCGGCTCGCGGCGCAGGCCGCGCTGCGCGCCCGCGCCGAGGCCGCGCCCGCCAGCGACGAGCGGGCCACCGCCCTGGCCCGCCTCGGCGAGATCCGCGCTTCCGCCGACGCCCACGCCGTGTCCGCGGCCGCCACCGCCGGCAGCGGCCTGCCGGACGCCGTCCGGGCCGCGGCCCGGCACGTCCTGGAGGAGGCGGGCCGCCACGAGCCGCCGCTGGTCCTGGACTACCTGGCGCTGGTGGACCCGGCGGACTTCACCGACGTCGGCCCCGACTTCACCGGACAGGCCGTGCTGGCCGTCGCGGCGAAGGTCGGCACGACCCGGCTGATCGACAACATCCCATTGGAGTTCGGAGTACACGCGTGAGCACCACAGGCACTCCCGGCAGCCCAGCCCCCCAGGGCGCCGCAGGCACCCGCATACGGCTGCACGCCCCCGCCCCCGGCTGGGCCGTCGAGGCGGACGTCGTGGTCGTCGGATCCGGCATCGCGGGCCTGACCGCGGCGCTGCGCTGCGCCGCCGCGGGCCGCCGTACGGTCGTGGTCACCAAGGCCCGCCTCGACGACGGCTCCACCCGCTGGGCCCAGGGCGGCGTCGCGGCCGCGCTCGGCGAGGGCGACACCCCCGAGCAGCACCTGGACGACACCCTCGTCGCCGGTGCGGGACTGTGCGACGAGAACGCCGTACGGGTCCTGGTCACCGAGGGCCCGGACGCGGTGCGCCGGCTCATCGAGGCCGGTGCCGTCTTCGACACCTCCGCCGAGACCGGCGAGATCGAGCTGACCCGTGAGGGCGGCCACCACCGCCGCCGGATCGTGCACGCGGGCGGCGACGCCACCGGCGCCGAGATCTCCCGCGCGCTCGTCGAGGCCGTCCACGCCGCCGGTATCGAGACCGTCGAGAACGCGCTGGTCCTGGACCTGCTCCAGGACGCCGAGGGCCGCACGGCCGGCGTCACCCTGCACGTGATGGGCGAGGGCCAGCACGACGGCGTCGGCGCCGTCCACGCCCCCGCCGTGATCCTGGCGACCGGCGGCATGGGCCAGGTCTTCTCCGCGACGACCAACCCGTCCGTCTCCACCGGCGACGGCGTCGCCCTCGCGCTGCGCGCCGGCGCCGAGGTCTCCGACCTGGAGTTCGTCCAGTTCCACCCGACCGTCCTCTTCCTCGGCCCGGAGGCCGAGGGCCAGCAGCCCCTGGTCTCGGAGGCCGTACGGGGCGAGGGCGCCCACCTCGTCGACGCCGACGGGGTCCGCTTCATGGTCGGCCAGCACGAGCTCGCCGAGCTCGCCCCGCGCGACATCGTCGCCAAGGCCATCACCCGCCGCATGCAGGAGCAGGGCACGCTCCACATGTACCTGGACGGCCGGCACTTCGGCGCCGAGATGTGGGAGAACCGCTTCCCCACCATCCTCGCCGCCTGCCGCGCCCACGGCATCGACCCGGTGACCGAGCCGATCCCGGTCTCGCCCGCCGCGCACCACGCCTCCGGCGGCGTCCGCACCGACCTGCACGGCCGCACCACCGTCCCGGGCCTGTACGCCTGCGGCGAGGTCGCCTGCACCGGGGTGCACGGCGCGAACCGCCTGGCCTCCAACTCCCTCCTGGAGGGCCTGGTCTTCGCCGAGCGGATCGCCGAGGACATCGCCGCCCGGGCCCCCGAGGGCAGCGGCCCGGGCATACCCGTGCCCGCCACCGGCCCGCTCCAGCCCGCCAGCGCCCGCTACGAGATCCAGCGGATCATGACCCAGGGCGCGGGCGTGGTGCGCTCGGCCGAGTCCCTGGCCGAGGCCGCCGAGGCGCTGGAGACCCTCTACACGACGGCTCTGGGCGAGCTGGAGGGCCACGGGAAGACCGCCGAACCGGGCGTGGACACCTGGGAGGCGACCAACCTGCTGTGCGTGGCCCGCGTCCTGGTCGCCGCCGCCCAGCGGCGCGCCGAGACCCGCGGCTGCCACTGGCGCGAGGACCACCCCGACCGCGACGACGCCTGGCGCCGCCACCTGGTGGTGCGGCTGTCGGCCACCGAGCGCCGCGCGCTGGTCGTCACCCCCACCGACTCGGCGGACTTCCCGCCCGTGGACGCGGACGCCCCCTCCGGCGCCCCCCGCCCGTAGCCGTTCCCCCACCCCTCAAGCCAGGAGCACCGACCGTGAGCACCCCCGAACTCCCCCTGATCGAGCAGAACGAAGGCGGCTGCGGCGACGACTGCGGCTGCGGCGACGGCGAGGAGAGCGGCCTCGACCCCGCGCTGGTCCAGCTGTTCGTGGAAGCGGGCCTCGACCCGATCGAGGTCGAGGACATCGCGCACATGGCGCTGTCCGAGGACCTGGACGGCGGGGTCGACGTCACCACCGTCGCCACCGTCCCCGAAGAGGCCGAGGCCATCGCCGACTTCGTGGCCCGCGAGGCCGGCGTCGTGGCCGGTCTGCGGATCGCCGAGGCGGTGTTCTCCGTGGTGTGCACGGAGGCCTTCGAAGTCGAGCGGCACGCCGAGGACGGCGACCGCGTCGAGGCCGGGCAGCTGCTGCTGTCGGTCCGCTCCCGCACCCGCGACCTGCTGACGGCCGAGCGCAGCGCCCTGAACATCCTGTGCCGCCTGTCCGGCATCGCCACGGCCACCCGCCGCTGGGCGGACGTCCTGGAGGGCACGAAGGCCAAGGTCCGCGACACCCGCAAGACCACCCCCGGCCTGCGCTCGCTGGAGAAGTACGCTGTCCGCTGCGGCGGCGGCGTCAACCACCGCATGTCCCTGTCGGACGCCGCGCTGGTCAAGGACAACCACGTGGTCGCGGCCGGCGGGGTCGCCCAGGCCTTCAAGGCCGTCCGCGAGGCCTTCCCGGACGTCCCGGTCGAGGTCGAGGTCGACACCATGCACCAGGTCCGCGAGGTCGTGGACGCGGGCGCCGACCTGATCCTGCTGGACAACTTCACCGTCCCGGAGACCGAGGAGGCCGTCACGATCGTGGCCGGCCGCGCCGTCCTGGAGTCCTCGGGCCGCCTCACCCTGGAGACCGCCCGCGCCTACGCCGAGACCGGCGTGGACTACCTGGCGGTGGGCGCGCTCACGCACTCCTCGCCGATCCTCGACATCGGCCTCGACCTGCGCGAGGCGGTGTAGTCCGTGCTGCTCACCATCGACGTGGGCAACACCCACACCGTCATGGGCCTGTTCGACGGCGAGGAGATCGTCGAGCACTGGAGGGTCTCCACCGACCCGCGCCGCACGGCCGACGAGATGGCCGTCCTGCTCCAGGGCCTGATGGGCATGCACCCGATGCTCGGCAGCGAGCTGGGCGACGGGATCCACGGCATCGCCATCTGCGCGACGGTCCCCTCCGTCCTGCACGAGCTGCGCGAGGTCACCCGCCGCTACTACGGCGACGTGCCGGCGGTGCTGGTGGAGCCCGGCGTCAAGACGGGCGTGCCCATCCTGATGGACAACCCCAAGGAGGTGGGCGCGGACCGCATCGTCAACGCGGTCGCGGCCGTCGAGCTGTACGGGGGGCCGGCGATCGTCGTCGACATGGGGACGGCGACCACCTTCGACGCGATCTCCGTGCGCGGCGAGTACGTGGGCGGGGTGATCTCCCCGGGCATCGAGATCTCGATGGAGGCGCTCGGGATGCGCGGCGCGCAGCTGCGCAAGATCGAACTGGCCCGGCCGCGCAACGTGATCGGCAAGTCCACCGTCGAGGCGATGCAGTCCGGCGTGGTCTACGGGTTCGCGGGCCAGGTCGACGGGATCGTGCAGCGCATGGCCCGGGACCTGGTGGGCCCGGACGGCGACCCGGACGACGTCCGCGTCATCGCCACCGGCGGGCTGGCCCCGATCGTCCTCGGCGAGACCTCGGTGATCGACGAGCACGAGCCGTGGCTGACCCTGATCGGCCTGCGCCTGGTGTACGAGCGCAACGCGCCCAACTTCGACTGAGCGCACGGGACTCCGCCCGTCCGTCCGCCCGTCCGGGGCGCGGCGGACGGGCGTTCCGCACCCACCGTCATCCCGAATCCTCAGCTTCAAGCTGATCGGTTAGCTTGTCGGCGTCGGACGCACACGCTCCCGAGCGGCACGGTCGAGACGGTAGAGGACGGCCCGAATGCCCCGTGAATCACCGTACTTGAAGGTGGTCGAATCCCTCCGGGCCCGCATCGAGGCGGGCGAGTGGAAGATCGGGGACCGGCTCCCCTCCCGCGCCCGCTTCGCGGAGGAGTACGAGGTCGGCCAGGGCGTCACCCAGCGGGCCATGGAGCAGCTGATCATCGAGGGCTTCCTCGAAGGCAGGGCCGGATCCGGCACCTACGTGCGCACCCCGCGCCGGCGCATGCGGATGCTCCGCACCCGCCGCCGGGTCCCCGGCTCCGGCAACACCTTCCGCTCCGAGGCCGCCGCGCACGGCATCGCCGCCTCCTGGGACTCCCGGACCCACCCCCAGGTCCCCGCGCCCGAGCGGATCGCCGCCCGGCTGGCCATCGAGCCCGGCGCGCCCTGCGTGCTGACCCGCTACGAGTTCATGGCCGACGGCAGCCCCGCCGAGCTCTCGGAGTCCTGGGAGCCCCTCGCCATCACCTCCGGGACCCCGGTCGTGCTGCCCGAGGCCGGCGAGATGCGCGGCGCCGGGGTGGTGGCGCGGATGCGGTCCATCGGCATCACCGTGACCTCCGTGGTGGAGGTGCCGCGCCCGGCCCGCGCCAACCAGAACCAGGCCAACCTGCTCGGGATCAGCCTCGGTTCGATGATCACCCGGATCGAGCGGACCTACATCGACGCGGACGGCCGGCCGGTGGAGACCGCCGATCTGGTGATCCCCGATTCCCGCTACGAGATCGCCTACGCCTTCCCGGTCGAGTGACGGCGGCGTGACGGTGGCGTGATATTTATCGGCCGTGTTTTTTTACGGGAAGTGGCCGGAGCGTGACTCAGCCGGAGGTAGCGTCCCGCTGGAGAGGCAACGCGGCCTCGTCCCCAAGGGAGGAGACACCATGACGAACGCCCCGACCGAGTGGCGCAAATCGTCGTACTGCGGTGAGGGGGAGGCCTGCGTCTACGTGGCGGCCGCCCCCGGCACCCTCGTACGGGTGGCCGACCGGGCCGACCCCGCGCACCTCGTGATGGCCACCACCCACGCCGCCTGGGCCGATTTCGTCGAGGCAGTGAAGGAGACCGGCTGATCACCGCGGCGCGCGGCGCGCCGGTGCGCCGCGCCGCACGTCCCCACCATCAGGGGATTTTGTCCGATTAGCGCGTATCTTCGGCCCCATGCCCACGCCCTACGGATCCCGCGGCGGCATGGCCTTCAGCGCCGCCGAGCTGCTCGTGCTCAGGCGTAGCCTCGCCCACGCCCTCCAGTCCTCCACGGCCCCCCTGGCGGCCGCCGAGGTCCAGGACTGCCTGCGCCTCGCGGCGTCGGTGGACGAAGCGGTCCGGGAGGCGGGCCGGCTCAGAGCCTTCCTGCTCGACGACCTCGCCCGCTACCGCAGAGCCCTGCCCGGGAGCCTGTCGGGCTACCTGGAACTGCTCCAGGACGCCCTCGCCGCCGGGTACGAGCCGGACCCCGACGACCTCTCCGCCCTGCGCGCCCTGCGGGCCAACCCGGTCGCCGCCGCCGTGCTGGAACGGGCCCAGGGCGTCGCGGAGCGCTCCGTGCGCCGCCGGCTCGCGGCCGCGGCCCCCGCGCCCCGCACCCGCCTGCTCGCCCTGGCCGGCGGCCGCGAGGAGCCGTGCGCCACCGCCCCGGGCGCCGCCGCACCGGTCGCCGTCGCCCCGGGCCCCGGGCGGCCACGCTCCGAGCGGCCGGGCCCCGAGCGACCGGGCCCCGAGCGGCTCCGCTCCGAGCGGCTCCGCTCCGAGCGGCCCCGCTCCGAGCCCGCGCCGGAGGGGCCGTCCCCGGCGGACCCCTCCCCGAATGACCCGCCCCCGAAGGACCCCTCGCCGAAGGAGTCCCCGCGCCCCGGACGGCCCGTGCCCACCCCGGGCGAGGTCTTCCCGCCGCGCCGCAAGCCCGCCCCGCCCCCGGCGGCGGGGCTCGCGGCCGTATAGCTACGCTGGGGGGCATGGACTACGTTTCCGCGCTCGTGCCCCCCATCGTGATGGCCACGTTCTTCATCTTCCTCGTGAGGACGATCGTGAAGAGCCAGGGCGGCGCCAACAAGGCCAAGGAAGACGCGGCCGTGGACGCCGTGCTCGCCCGCGCCGAAGCGGGTCAGCCGCAGAAGTAGGACCGCCGCCCGGGTATTGGCCGCGCGTTGCCCCGCGAATAGTCGGGCAATTCCGCCCATTCCGCACTATCGTGCTGCTGTGCCTCGCCCCTTGGGAGAACTCGAAGACGCAGTCATGACGCGGGTGTGGCAGTGGAACCGCCCGGTCACCGTTCGGGAAGTCCTGGAAGACCTCCAGCAGGAACGGTCCATCGCGTACACCACGGTCATGACCGTTATGGACAATCTCCATCAGAAGGGCTGGGTCCGCCGGGAAGCGGAAGGCCGCGCCTATCGATATACGGCGGTCTCCACCCGCGCCGCCTACTCGGCCGCACTCATGAACGAAGCCTGGTCGACGAGCGACAACCCCGCGGCCGCCCTCGTCGCCTTCTTCGGCATGATGTCCCCGGAACAGCGCGAGGCCCTCCGCGACGCCGTACGGATCGTCCAGCACGACGAGCCCGAGCCCCCGGCCGCCGGCGCCCCCGAGGCCGCGCCGCCCGCCGCCGGCCCGGGCGCGACCCCCTCCGCACCCGGGGAGGAAGGGGGCTCCGGCGCGCGCCGGAGCGAGCCGGGGCGATAGCGTCCGGCCTATGGGAGAGCTTTCCACCGCAGACGCGAAAACAGTGACCATCCGCCGCGCGCGCACCGGAGATGTTCCGGCACTGCGCCGCCTGCTGGACCAGTACGTGCAGCAGCGGATCCTCCTCGACAAAGCCCCGGTCGTCCTTTACGAGGACATCCAGGAGTTCTGGGTCGCGGAGCGCGACTCCGACGGCCAGGTGGTGGGCTGCGGAGCTCTCCACGTCATGTGGGAAGACCTCGCCGAAGTGCGCACGCTCGCGGTCGACCGCGAGCTGAAGGGCGCCGGAGTGGGGCACCAGGTGCTCGCCAAGTTGTTGGAGACCGCCCGCCGGGTCGGGGTGAGCCGGGTATTCTGCCTGACCTTCGAAGTCGACTTCTTCGCGAAGCACGGGTTCGTCGAGATCGGCGAGACCGCCGTGGACACCGATGTCTACATGGAGCTCCTGCGTTCCTATGACGAGGGAGTCGCCGAGTTCCTCGGTCTCGAACGAGTGAAGCCGAACACCTTGGGCAACAGCCGGATGCTGCTGCACCTGTGATCGGTCGCGAGGGGTATTCCAGGCCGCAGCCGCCCGTGGCCTATGTCCGAATCGCGTACGTTTCCCGCCTTGTTGAGCTCCTGAACCTCTCCCGGGGGTTTGTGTTTTCCAGGCAAAAGCGGTTTCCTTTCCGCGTACTGCATTTTCGATGAAAGGAAATCCGGTGGCACAGAAGGTTCAGGTCCTTCTTGTCGACGACCTCGACGGTGGCGAGGCGGACGAGACCGTGACGTTCGCTCTGGATGGCAAGACCTACGAGATCGACCTCACCACCGCGAACGCCGAAAAGCTCCGCGGGCTGCTCGACCCGTACACCAAGGGCGGCCGCCGCACCGGCGGCCGCGCCTCCGCCGGCCGCGCCAAGGGCCGCGCCGCGGCTTCTGCGGGCAGCCCCGACACCGCCGAGATCCGCGCGTGGGCGAAGGCCCAGGGCCTCAGCGTCAACGACCGCGGCCGCGTCCCGGCCGAGATCCGCGAGGCCTACGAGAACGCCAAGGGCTGATCCGTACGCCGCCACAGGCGGGCGCGGTGGCATTCCGTCGCCGCCGCGGCCACCAGGCGTACGAGATCGGGCCCGCCGGACCCCCCGGGTCCGGCCCCGGTACCCCGCCCCGGACCCGGCAGGGCCGGCAGCGAGGCCTCGCACCCCAGCTCGGGGGGCCGCAGCCACACGGCGGCCCTCCGGGGATCTCCTCCCGGTTCGCGCCCGGGCGGCACGGGGGCGGTGATCCCGCCCCCCGCACCCAGGGCGGTGAGCTCCAGCGCCACCCCGCCCCACTCGAGCCAGTCGAGCAGCCCCTCCAGCTCCTCGGCGGTCCCCGGGGCGACCAGGAAGCGCATCCTGCGCCCCTCCAGGGCCACCGGACCGGTGGCCAGGCCGGGACGGCGCAGCAGCCCGGCCCCCGCGTCCGCCGGAAGCTCCAGCACGTCGAACCGGACCCCGGTGACCAGCCGCACGGGCGGCCCGGCCACCACGGCCCAGCCGAGCACGCGCTCGTACCAGGTACGGGTGTCCGGGCCGGAGGGGAGACGGGGCGGGGGAACGGCGTCCACGACGTTGACGATGGCCATGAACGGATGAACTCCGAGTGGCGGCGGCGGGTTACGTTGTGCACCCGGTTCAATGCGGAACGTAAACATCCGCGGAGCGGAGTCCCACATTCGGGACACAAGCGTGTTCGCCCGTAGCGGAGGGAACCGTGCTCACCGGCATGGAGTGTCAGTCCTTACGGGTAAGACATTCCTAGTGGATCGGGGCGACACGCTGATTTGAGCGGCTTCCGTTCGCCATCGGCGTACACGTGTGACGGGTATCTGCCTGGCCTGCGGGAACATCGTCTCGCACCATCAGGTTGGAGCAGTAGTCGGCTCTTACAGCCGGTTTTCCTCACCGACGTGGGGGTGAGCCGTGGACGGATGTCGGCAGTTGGAATGAGCTGTCCCGTCCCGCGGGACTAGCATGCGGAAGGACAGGGCGGGGACCGACCCCGAACTGCCCGACCGCTCTGAGGAGCGATAAACGATGTTCGAGAGGTTCACCGACCGCGCGCGGCGGGTTGTCGTCCTGGCTCAGGAAGAAGCCCGGATGCTCAACCACAACTACATCGGCACCGAGCACATCCTCCTGGGCTTGATCCACGAGGGTGAGGGTGTCGCCGCTAAGGCCCTGGAGAGCCTCGGGATTTCGCTCGAGGCTGTTCGCCAGCAGGTTGAGGAGATCATCGGTCAGGGCCAGCAGGCCCCGTCCGGCCACATCCCCTTCACGCCGCGGGCGAAGAAGGTCCTGGAGCTTTCGCTCCGAGAGGCCCTCCAGCTCGGCCACAACTACATCGGCACCGAGCACATCCTGCTCGGCCTGATCCGCGAGGGCGAGGGCGTCGCCGCCCAGGTCCTCGTGAAGCTGGGCGCCGATCTGAACAGGGTCCGGCAGCAGGTCATCCAGCTGCTCTCCGGCTACACCGGGGGCGGCAAGGAGTCGGCCACCGCAGGCGGCCCGGCCGAGGGCACCCCCTCGACCTCGCTGGTCCTCGACCAGTTCGGCCGCAACCTCACCCAGGCTGCCCGCGAATCCAAGCTCGACCCGGTCATCGGGCGCGAGAAGGAGATCGAGCGGGTCATGCAGGTGCTGTCCCGCCGGACCAAGAACAACCCGGTCCTCATCGGCGAGCCCGGCGTCGGCAAGACCGCCGTCGTCGAGGGGCTGGCCCAGGCCATCGTCAAGGGCGAGGTGCCCGAGACCCTCAAGGACAAGCACCTGTACACCCTCGACCTGGGTGCACTGGTCGCGGGTTCCCGCTACCGCGGTGACTTCGAGGAGCGCCTGAAGAAGGTCCTCAAGGAGATCCGCACCCGCGGCGACATCATCCTGTTCATCGACGAGCTCCACACGCTGGTCGGTGCGGGCGCCGCCGAGGGCGCGATCGACGCCGCGAGCATCCTCAAGCCGATGCTGGCGCGCGGCGAGCTCCAGACCATCGGCGCGACGACGCTCGACGAGTACCGCAAGCACCTGGAGAAGGACGCCGCGCTGGAGCGCCGCTTCCAGCCCATCCAGGTCGCCGAGCCGTCGCTGCCGCACACCATCGAGATCCTCAAGGGTCTCCGCGACCGGTACGAGGCCCACCACCGCGTGTCGATCACGGACGAGGCCCTGGTGCAGGCCGCCACGCTGGCCGACCGGTACATCTCGGACCGCTTCCTCCCGGACAAGGCGATCGACCTGATCGACGAGGCCGGCTCCCGGATGCGCATCCGCCGGATGACCGCGCCGCCGGACCTGCGCGAGTTCGACGAGAAGATCGCGGCCGTGCGCCGCGACAAGGAGTCGGCCATCGACTCCCAGGACTTCGAGAAGGCGGCTTCGCTCCGTGATTCGGAGAAGCAGCTGCTCGCCGCGAAGTCCAAGCGCGAGAAGGAGTGGAAGGCCGGCGACATGGACGTCGTCGCCGAGGTCGACGGCGAGCTCATCGCCGAGGTGCTCGCCACCGCGACCGGCATTCCCGTCTTCAAGCTGACCGAGGAGGAGTCGAGCCGACTGCTCCGCATGGAAGACGAGCTCCACAAGCGCGTCATCGGTCAGAAGGACGCCATCAAGGCCCTTTCGCAGGCCATCCGCCGTACGCGGGCCGGCCTGAAGGACCCGAAGCGCCCCGGCGGCTCGTTCATCTTCGCCGGCCCGTCCGGCGTCGGTAAGACCGAGCTGTCCAAGACGCTCGCCGAATTCCTCTTCGGCGACGAGGACGCGCTGATCTCCCTCGACATGTCGGAGTTCAGCGAGAAGCACACGGTTTCGCGTCTCTTCGGTTCGCCCCCCGGCTACGTGGGCTACGAAGAGGGCGGCCAGCTGACCGAGAAGGTCCGCCGGAAGCCGTTCTCCGTCGTCCTCTTCGACGAGGTCGAGAAGGCGCACCCGGATATCTTCAACTCGCTGCTCCAGATCCTGGAGGACGGTCGCCTGACCGACTCCCAGGGCCGGGTCGTCGACTTCAAGAACACGGTCATCATCATGACGACCAACCTGGGTACGCGGGACATCTCCAAGGGCTTCAACCTGGGCTTCGCGGCTCAGGGTGACGTCAAGACCGGGTACGACCGGATGAAGGCCAAGGTCAACGAGGAGCTCAAGCAGCACTTCCGGCCCGAGTTCCTCAACCGCGTCGACGACACGGTCGTGTTCCACCAGCTGTCGCAGGAAGACATCATCCAGATCGTCGACCTGATGATCGCCAAGGTGGACGAGCGGCTTAAGGACCGCGACATGGGCATCGAGCTCAGCGGCGACGCGAAGATGCTCCTGGCCAAGCGCGGCTACGACCCGATCATGGGCGCCCGCCCGCTGCGCCGGACCATCCAGCGTGAGATCGAGGACCTGCTGTCGGAGAAGATCCTCTTCGGCGAGCTGCGCCCCGGTCACATCGTGGTGGTCGGCGTCGAGGGTGAGGGTGAGGAAGCGAAGTTCACCTTCCGCGGCGAGGAGAAGTCGGCCCTGCCGGACCTCCCCCCGATCGAGGCCACGGGCTCCGGCCCGGACCTGTCGAAGGGCGCGTAGCCGGTAGGCGGTAGGTGCGTGCGCGAAGGGGCCGGCCCCCGAGACCTTGGTCTCGGGGGCCGGCCCCTTTTGGTCGAGCGGTCTCAGGGATGTGCTGGGGGCTTCCCGTCAGTCCCACTGTCCTTCCGGGCCGGGCCGACCTGTCAAGGGCGCTCCTTCGTCGCGTCGCTGCGCGATGGCCTTCGGCCACCCTTGACAGGCCGTCCCGGCCCGGAAAGACAAGGACTGTCGGGAAGCCCCCAGAGGAACGGGCCGGTCCAGAGATGGACATACGGCCGGATCAGCGATCTTCGGGGTCGTCGGGGTCGGCAGACATTCCATCCGGGCCGACATGCGTGCCATGCGGGGCCGCCCTCCGCACCAGATCGCTACGCGCTCCTCCCGTCTCAGCGTCTGCGCCCCGTCCGGGGTTGCTGCTGTCGCCGAAGGACGACGGATTCGCCATCCGGGGCCGGTGGGCGCGTCAGATCGCTGCGCGCTCCTGCTGTCTCGGCGGCTCTTGGCCGTCTGGGGCCGTTGCTGTCGCCGGATGCCGACGGAAGGACCCTCGGGCGCCCTCAGGCGCGTCAGATCCCTCCCAGCGGTAGCTGGGGGAGTTCGAGGCGGAGTGGCCGGGAGGGGGCAGGGGCGGAGTCCCTGGGAACGGAGGAAGGGCGGGGCGGGGAGGAGCGAAGGGCCCGGGGCGGTGACAAGCCGCACAGAACAAATCGGACCTACTAGGCCTTCTCGTAGGGTTCGGCGTCCGAAATGTCCACGCGTCCGGGCTGGATGGGCGGCGTCAACGGGGTCGGCGGCCGGGGTTCGGCTACGAGGCGGGGTAGTAAATCGGGTGTTTGGGGAAGGGAGGGGGCGCGGGTTACCAAGGTGGGGCAAGCCCGGCAGTGACGGCTCAGGCCGCCGTGCCGGGATCTTTCTTGCCCCTATGCCCTTGTCCCCGGCCCCGGAGGTCCCCGCATGTCCGCGAAGCGCGTCAGCACCCGTCGTACCCGTACCGCCCTCGTCGCCACCGCCCTCGGTGCGACGCTGGCCCTCGGGGCCGGGACGACCGCCGCCTTCGCCGACGAGACCCCCACCGTGCTGTCCGCCGTCCAGGCCCAGGCCGCCGCCGCGAAGGCCGGCCTGTGGGAGAAGCCGGTCGCGAGCTACACCCTCTCCGCGACCTTCGGCAAGGGCGGCAGCATGTGGGCCCACAAGCACTCCGGCCAGGACTTCGCCGTCCCCGTCGGCACCCCGGTGCACGCCGCCTCCGCCGGCACCGTCGTCAAGGCCGGCCCCAACGGCGGCGGCGACGGCCCGGCCTACGGCAACGCCATCGTGGTCAAGCACGCGGACAACACGTACTCCCAGTACGCGCACCTGTCGAAGATCCTCGTCAAGGTCGGCCAGAAGGTCACCCTGGACCAGAAGATCGCGCTCTCGGGCAACACCGGGAACTCCAGCGGTCCGCACCTGCACTTCGAGATCCGCACCACCCCGAACTACGGCTCCGCGATCGACCCGGTGGCCTTCCTGCGCAAGGCCGGCATCACCGTCTGATCCTCCCGGCTCAGATGAGCCAGGAGTGGGTCGGCTTGGTCTTGCCGAGCTTGTTGTTCTTCAGGCCCGTGATCTGCTCCTGGCCCAGTGCCTGGTCGAAGACCCGGATGTGGTCGAGGGCCCCGTCCCACGCCGCGCTCCAGATGCCGTGGTGGCGGGCCCGCCCCAGCTGGAGCGGCCCGGGGCCCGCCCAGATGCCGGAGACCTGCGCCTGACCGGCCTGCTTGTCGTCGACCCACAGCGCGATGGTCTTCTTCTCCGCGTCGTAGGTGCCCGTCAGCAGCGCCCACTTCTTCGTGGTGTCCACGTTGTCCGCCACGACCTGCTGGGCCGTGGCCGCCTGGCCCTTGTCCCCGGTCTGCACCCGGAACACCCAGGCCTTCTTGCCGCCGACGACCTCGAAGCCCAGCTCGAACGAGTACGAGTCCCCGTCGCCCTGGCTGACCGCCATCCGCGAACCGCCCTCGGTCACGTTGTAGGCGCGCGTGGAGACGGTGAAGCTCTTCGACACGTCCACGGCCGCCTCGGCGCCCTGCGCGTACGAGTCCGCCGCGCCCTTGAAGCGGACCTCGGTCCGCTGGTTCAGCTCGCCCAGTGAGGCGCCCGGTCCCAGGGCGATGCCCATCTTGCCGTTGAAGTCGCGCAGCAGGTTCGGCTCGCCGGGGACGGTGGGGGAGTCGTCGGCGGGGGTCTTCGACGGGGGCTGCGCCGAGCCGGAGGGGCTGGGGGAGCCCGAGGAGGAGGCGACCGGCTTGTCGGTCGGCTCGCCGCCGCCCATCAGGAAGAACGCCGTGCCCGCCGCGACGAGGACCACCGCGAGCGCGCCGCCGCCGATGACCAGCATCCGGCGCTTGCGCCGCTGGGCCTCGGAGGCGTCGGCCATCGCCTGCCAGTCCGGGGTGGAGGCGGTGGCGAAGGTCTCGGGTATCGGCGGCGGGAACGATTCATCCGCCGTCGGCGGCGGCCCGAAGCCCTGCCCCTGCTGCCCGGCCGCCGGCTCCGGCTGGTAGGGGTTGGACGGCCCGGGCTGTGGATAGCCGTACCCGCCGGAGGCGGGGGGCTGGGGGTTGTGCGGGCGATCCATACCGTCAGTCATGGCACGGATGCTAGAACATCCCCGCGAACCCGTGATCCCCCGGCATCGAGACGACCCGGCCGGGGGCGGGGACGGGGTGGGGTGTCGTCCGGGGCTAAAACGAGATGACTTCGGCGCCATGCACCGCCGGACCACTCCGGCCCGGCTCGGAGCGCCGAACATCGAAGCCCGCCCCGGACGGCACCCCACCCCGGCCCCGACCCCGGCCACCCCCGACCCCGCCGGCCCCGCCGACCCCGCCCCCGTGAGGAACAGGGGTCAGCCGGGGAGTTGGACGATCGGGAAGCTGCCCGTCGTCGTCGGGGCGTGTTCCGGGAGCCAGAGGACCGCCACCGCCCCGGCGGCCGAGCCCTCGGTGTCCGCGCCGCCCGGCGCCGCCACGTTGCGGAAGGTGAGGCGGGCGCCCAGGACGCGGGCCTGGCCCTCGGCGATGGTCAGGCCGAGCCCGTGCCCGACCCCCGCCCGGTCCGTCGAACCGGTGCGGAACCGGCTCGGGCCCTCCCGCAGCAGCGCCTCGGGGAAGCCCGGTCCGTGGTCCCGGACGCGGACGACCCGGCCCTCGATGTCGACCTGGACCGGCGCCTGCCCGTACCGCGCGGCGTTGGCCAGCAGGTTGCCGAGGATCCGCTCCAGCCGGCGCGGGTCGGTGCTGACGATCTCGTCCGCGACCACCCGCACGGTGGCCTCCGGCATCAGCGCCGTCACCCGGCGGGTGACGAACTCGCCCAGCGCCACGTCCTGCAGCTCGGCCCGCTCGGAGGCCCCGTCCAGCCGGGCCACCTCCAGGACGTCCTCCACCAGCGCCCGCATCGCCTGCGCCCGGTCGCGCACCAGCTCCGTCGGCCGGCCCGGCGGCAGCAGCTCCGCGGCCGTCAGCAGCCCCGTCACCGGGGTCCGCAGCTCGTGCGCGATGTCGGCGGTGACCCGCCGCTCGGCCTCCAGCCGCTGCTGGAGGGCGTCGGCCATGGCGTCCACCGCCCGCGCGAGGTCGTCCGTCTCGTCGCGTACGACACCGCCCACCGCGTCCCGCACCCGTACGTCCGGATCCCCGTGCGCCACCCGCTGGGCGGCGGCCGCCGCCTTGCGCAGCCGGCTGGAGATCTGCCCGCCGATCAGGACCCCGAGCGCCGAACCGCCGATCACGACGGCGAGGGAGCCGACCACCAGGGCCCGGTCCAGGTCCCGCACCATGTTGGCGCTCTCCTGGAACCGGTGGTGCATGGACAGCACCTGCCCGTTGCCGAGCGGTACGGCCGCCCACACCTCGGGGGCCCGCTTGGGGGTCTCCTGGATGTACGTGCCGCGCCGCCCCGAGCGGGCCTTCTCGCGGAGTTCGGCGGGGAGCTCGGGGTCGTTGAGCTTGGCACCCCAGATGGGCTTGCGGCCGGCGTCGGGGGTGCGGGCGATGTACTGCACCCGTTCCAGCTCGGAGTCGCGAGCGCTCTCCAGCATCGACACGCGGGCGGCGCTGTGCACCACCAGGCTCAGGGCGAGCGCGGTGAGGGCGCCGACGGCGGCGATGGCGAGCGTGATCTTCCAGCGGATCCCCGTGCGCAGGGTGAAACGCCTCATGCTGTGGTTCTCATGCCTTGAGCTTGTATCCGAAGCCGCGGACCGTCTCGATCCGGTCCTGTCCGATCTTGGTGCGCAGCCGCTGGACGTGGACGTCCACGACGCGGGTGTCGCCGCCCCAGTCGTAGTCCCAGACCCGCTCCAGGAGCCGGTCGCGGGACAGCACGGTGCCGGGCGCGGAGGAGAACTCCAGCAGGAGCCGCATCTCGGTGGGGGTCAGGGCGACGGGGGCGCCGGCCCGGCGGACCTCCATGCCCTCGGTGTCGACTTCCAGGTCGCCGAAGGACAGTACCCCGCGCTCGTCGGAGCCGTCGTCGTCGCCCGAGCCGTTGCCGCCGTTCTGCGCCCCGCCCGCGTGCCCGAAGCGGCGCAGGACCGCGCGGATCCGGGCGACGAGGACCGAGCCGTCGAAGGGCTTGGTGACGTAGTCGTCGGCGCCCGCCTCCAGGCCCAGGACCACGTCGATGGAGTCGGCGCGCGCCGAGAGCATGATCACCGGGACGGTGGACTCGTCACGGATGCGCCGGCACAGGCTCACGCCGTCCATGCCGGGCACCATGACGTCCAGCAGGGCGATGTCGGGCCGGTCCGCCCGGAAGGACTCGAGTCCGGACAGGCCGTCGGGCATGGCGGTGACCACGAACCCGTCGCGCTCCAGCGCCAGGGTCGTGGCCTCGCGGATGACGTCGTCGTCCTCCACGAACAGCACGTGGGTCTCGGCCATGCGCAGCCTCACTCCGGTCTTGTGCGTCTGCTGGTGCTTGTGCGGTCAGTTCTTCGGGGGGGTGACGGCCGGGGCCGGCTGGCCCCCGCCGTCTCCGACGTTGCTGTATTCCGAGTGGACGCGGTCCTGCTCGGCGAACTGCTCCCCGTTCCAGCGGTACGTGATCACGTCCTCGCCGGAGGGGTAGGAGAGCGCGTCGCTCTTGCCGTAGACCGGCTTGCTGACGACCAGGTCGCCCCGGTCGATCTCGGCGTAGACGGGCGGCTGCTCGTCGGCGAAGACATTCTCGTACTTCCCGCCGTCCGACCGGTACACGTACGACCCCCGGCCCAGGGCGTCGGCGCAGGACAGGACGTTGACGACGATGTCGACGACGCTGTTCCCGGTGACCTTCCCGTAGCTGACGTCGACCGGGTACTCCTTGCCCGTGCAGGGCTTGAGGTCCCGCTTGACCTCGGCGCTGACCTTCGGGTCCGCCTTCAGCAGGGCCACGGGGTCGACCTTCTTGAGGGGGCTGCCCGTCCCCGCGGCGGGGGTGTGGCCCAGGGCCACGGGGCCGCTGGGCGCGGCGGTGGGCTGGTTCGGCTGGTTGTTGCGGGACACCGACTCCGTACGGGCCGGGCCGCCGTCACGCAGGCCGGTGCCGCCGGCGGAACAGCCGGCCGCGAACAGCACTGTGCCGACGAGGACGACCGTCCCCGCCGACGTCAGTACCAGCGAGCTTCCGCCACTCAGGCTTTGGCCGTTCAGGCCGCGCACCGCTCCCGCCCCTCGTACCGCGTGGTGTGGTCACCGCGTTCGAGCGCACGCATGTCCAGGTCCCGGCTCTCCAGCTCCTGGCGGAGCCGGGCCAGTGCGCGGTGCAGTGTGCTCTTCACGGTTCCCGCCGACATCCCGAGCGCCGCGGCCGTCTCCTCGGTGCTCATCTGCTCCCAGTGTCGCAGCACCACGACACTGCGCTGCTTGGGCGCGAGGACCTTGAGGATGTCCATGAGCAGGGCGCGGTCGGCGCGCTGGTCGGAGCCGTCCTCGACGGAGGCGTCCGGGAGCTGCTCGGTGGGGACCTCGTCGAGCTTGCGGGCCCGCCACCACTCGGTCCGCGTGTTGATCATGACGCGTCGCAGGTAGGCGTCGGCCAGGGACTTGTCGGCGATGCCGTCCCAGCGGCCGTAGGTGCGCACGAGGGCGGTCTGGAGGAGGTCCTGCGCGTCGGTGGGGTCCGGGACCAGGCGCCGGGCGCTGCGCAGCAGGGCGTCCTGCCGGGTGCGTACGTACTCCTCGAACTCGAGTACATCTCCGTGCGCCATCTAGACCGCCTCCGCTGCCGTCCCCGTCACCCGCTGCCTTACGGATCCGAAGGTACGGACGGGTTGTCACGGCACTGTGCGGGTCAGCCTGCGGTGGGCGCACGGACACCCGTAGGTTGTGTAACAGCGCCCGTGAGCTGCGGTTTCCCGGCCCGAAACGGAACGCCGCCGTCAACTTCAGCGCCCTCCCGGGAGGGCCCGGCCGACCTGCGGATTCCGGCGCCCGGGCCTGCGGATTCCATGGCCGCCGGACAGGCCCTAGCCCTGGGGGAGGCGGTACATCCCGTGGGCGAGCGGTTCCACCAGTCCGTCCGACACCAGCCCGTCCAGCGCCCTCGCCCGCTGCACCGGCTCGTCCCACACCGCGTCGAGCTGCGCCTGGGCCACCGGACCCGCCGCCTCGCGCAGTACGGCCAGCAGTCGCCCGCGCACCTGGCGGTCGGTGCCCGCGTACGTCTGCCCGCGCCGCGGCGGCCCGTCGTGCGCGGGCTTCCCGGCCAGCCGCCAGGCGCACAGCCCGGCCACGGGGCAGCGGACGCAGTCCGGGCTCTTGGCCGTGCAGACCAGCGCGCCCAGCTCCATCGAGGCCGCCGCCCAGCGGGCCGCCGTGGCCTCGTCCTCGGGCAGCAGGATCCGGGCCAGGCGCCGCTCGGCGGCGGTGGTGGCGTTCGGCGGGTACTCCACGCCGGTGGAGGCGCGGGCGAAGACCCGGCGCACGTTGGTGTCGAGCACCGCGTGCCGCTGCCCGTACGCGAAGGAGGCCACCGCGGCGGCCGTGTACTCGCCGATCCCGGGCAGTGCCAGCAGCTGCGCGTGGTCGCGCGGCACGTCACCGCCGTGGCGCTCCGTTATCGCCGCGGCCGCCCCGTGCAGGCGCAGGGCCCGGCGCGGGTAGCCCAGGCGCCCCCAGGCCCGTACCGCCTCGCCCGGCGCCTCGGCGGCCAGGTCGGCGGGGCGGGGCCAGCGCGCGAGCCACTGCTCGTACACCGGCAGGACCCGGCTGACGGGGGTCTGCTGGAGCATGAACTCGCTGACCATGACCCCCCAGGGGCCGGCCTCGGGGCGGCGCCAGGGCAGATCGCGGGCGTGCTCGTCGAACCACGCGATGACGGGCTCGTGCAGCGGGGACGGTGCGGTGGATGCGGCGGATGCAGTCATGTCAGGGGCAATCCTGGCACGTTCTACGGGTGGCGCGCCGGGCCCGGACCGGTGAACCAGACGGCCGCCCGGATCCCGCTCCCCTGTACGGCGGCGATCACCCGGGTCATCGGCCCGGTCAGCAGGGCCACGGCCAGCGCGCCCAGCGAAGCGCCGAGCAGCAGGCCCATGCCCACGTCGTGCGGGTAGTGCACGCCCACGAACACCCGGGAGAAGGCCATCAGCACGGCCATCGGCAGGGTCAGCAGCGCCAGGCGCGGCACGGCCAGCGCCAGCGCGACGGCCGCGGCGCCCGCGATGGCGGAGTGGTTGCTGGGGAAGGACCAGTCCCCGTACGGCGGACACGGCACCAGCGAGGCGGCCGCCCGGGCCACCGCCCGGCAGGGCCGCTCCTCGTCGACGGTCGACTTCACCAGCTCGGAGGCGACGTACACCAGCGCGGTCACCAGCGGAGCGAGCACGGCGCGCGCCACGTCCCGCGGATCGCGCCGGCCACGCGCACGCCACCAGACGGATATGTAGAGCAACCCGAAGACGAGGAGCCCGAATTCGGTCCAGGCCTCGAAGGCCGACTGCACCCAGTGGGGCGTGTCGTGGGCGAAGTCGGTGATGTCGCGGTAGAGGCCGGAGGTGTCCATGGTCACCGACCGTACTCAACGCCTGGTCGCGGCCACGTCAGACCCTGGCCTGATCCCGGCGGTCCGGCGTCATACCTCAAGATGATCATCGGCAAAACGCGCCGTATGCGCGGCATGTGGGGCACGGATCGCGGCGCGAGTTCTCGTAAGGTTCTGCACGTGGGATCTCTGCGCAATCCGGTCGGGCCGCTTCCCTCCTCCATTTACTGGCGGCGGAGGGCTGTTCTGGCGTCCGTCGCGGCGCTCGCCGCGCTGCTCGCCGTATGGTTCGTCAGTTCCGGTGGGGGCGGCACGAGTACGAACGGCAAGGGCGGCGGCAACGGCTCCGGCCCGGTCCGCACGATCACCCCCGGCCCCTCCGGCTCCGGCCCGGCGATCAGTCAGGCCCCGGGCGGGCGTGCGGAGTCGGGCAGCGGCGGGGGCTCCGCCTCCGGATCGGACGGCGCCGCCTCGAAGAACCCCGACCAGGGCGGCGGCGCGGCCTCCGGCTCCTCCGGCGGCGGCGCGGGCGCCCCTGCGGCCCTCCCGGCGGACTCCCCCCTCCCCACCTGTGCGGCGAGCGCCGTGCAGTGGGAGGTCAAGAGCGTGAAGAACGAGTACGAGACGAACGAGAAGCCGCGCCTCGAACTGATCGTCCGCAACGTCTCGGGCAGCACCTGCAAGTTCGGACTCGGGCCGAAGCAGGCGGTCGTGACGATCTTTCAGACGACCGGGGCCAAGCAGGTGTGGTCCTCGGCCGACTGCCCCACGGGCCCGGCCAACGCGTACTTCCGCCTGCCGGCCCAGGGCGAGACGAAGCAGTCGCTGGAGTGGGACCGCAAGCTGAGCGCGGCGGACCAGTGCCAGTCGCCTCCGGCGGGCACCCCGGCCCCCGACACCTACGTGGTCGAAGCCCGCACCCCGGGCCTGCCGGTGGCCCGCACGTCCTTCGTCCTGAAGCAGGACTGAACGACCGCCGCGCGGGTCGCGCCCGCGCGGCGGTCAGACGTAGCGTTCCAGGATCGAGGACTCCGCCAGGCGGGACAGGCCCTCGCGCACGCTGCGGGCCCGCGCCTCGCCGACCCCGTCCACCGTCTGGAGGTCGTCCACGCTGGCGGCCAGCAGCTTCTGCAGCCCCCCGAAGTGCTCCACCAGCCGCTCGATGATCGCCCCCGGCAGCCGCGGCACCTTCGCCAGCAGCCGGTACCCGCGGGGCGACACCGCCGAGTCCAGGGTCTCCGGCGACCCCGTGTACCCCAGCGCCTTCGCCACGATCGCCAGTTCCAGCAGTTCCGGATGGGTCAGCGCGTCCAGCGCCGGGAGCGCCTCCTCCACCGTGCGGGAACGCTTCGCCGTCGGTTCCGGAACGTAGTCCCGGATCACCAGCTCCCGCTCCTGCTCGATGCCCACCGTCAGCTCGTCCAGCTGGAGCGACAGAAGTCGCCCGTCCGTGCCCAGTTCGACCACGTACTCGGCGATCTCGGTCGCGATCCGGCGGACCATTTCCAGCCGCTGCGCGACCGCCGTCACGTCGCGCACCGTGACCAGGTCCTCGATCTCCAGCGCCGACAGCGTGCCCGCGACCTCGTCCAGCCGCAGCTTGTACCGCTCCAGCGTGGCCAGCGCCTGGTTCGCGCGGGAGAGGATCGCCCCGGACTCCTCCAGGACCCTCCGCTCACCGTCCACGTACAGCGCGATCAGCCGCATCGACTGCGACACCGACACCACGGGGAACCCGCACTGCTTCGACACCCGGTCCGCCGTGCGGTGCCGCGTGCCGGTCTCCTCCGTGGGGATCGACGCGTCCGGCACCAGCTGCACGCCGGCCCGCAGGATCTTCGTCAGGTCCTTGTCCAGGATCAGCGCGCCGTCGAGCTTGCACAGCTCCCGCAGCCTGGTCGCGGTGAACTCCACGTCCAGGACGAAGCCGCCGGTGCACATGGCCTCGACCGCCTTGTCCATGCCGAGGACGATGAGGCCGCCCGTGTTGCCGCGGACGATCCGCTCCAGACCGTCACGCAGCGGCTGACCAGGTGCGACCGCGGTGAGGGAGGCGCGCATCAACGCCTCGTGCTTGGAGCTCGCGCCCGACTTCCCGGATGCTGCTGCCCCGTCCTTGGCTGCCACTGCACTCCTCCGGTCGCGGGTTGCGCCGCCTGCGTAGGGCCGGGCGGACCAGCACAAAGTCTACCGGCGCCGCCTGTGCGCCCGCCGGGCGTTGACCCGCAGCGCCGCGGCGGCAGCCCGTACGGCCCCGCTGACCTGCCTACCCGGCCCACGCACCGGAGCCCCTCATTCCGCCGAAGCGGTCCGCCACACCCCGCCGGTCCGGCTCCGGCGCGTCCCGCCGGGGCGGTTCCGGCCCACCTCGCTCGGGCGGTTCTGGCCCCCCCTGCTCGGGCGGTTCCGGCTCACCTTGCTCGGGCGGTTCCGGCCCACTTCGCTCGGGCGGTTCCGGCCCAGCTCGCTCGGGCGGCCTCGGGTCACTCCGCCGGCGCCGCCGCGGCCCGCTCCTTGGACGGGGTGCGGGAGCGGCCGCGCGGCAGGACCCGCAGCGCGTCCCCCATGTCCGCGACCTCGGTGACCTTCATCCCGGCCGGGACCTTCCCCGGGTCCGCCGGCACCAGCGCGTGCGTGAACCCGAGCCGGTGCGCCTCCGCGAGACGCCGCTGCACGCCCGTCACCCGCCGCACCTCACCGGCCAGCCCGACCTCCCCGATCGCGACCAGGTTCTTCGGCAGCGGCACGTCACTCGCGGCGGAGGCCAGGGCCAGCGCGATCGCCAGGTCGGCGGCCGGCTCCGTCAGCTTCACCCCGCCCACCGTCGCGCTGTAGATGTCCCGCTTGCCCAGCGCCGTGATCCGGCCGCGCTGCTCCAGCACCGCCAGCATCATCGAGACGCGCGAGGTCTCCAGCCCGGAGGTGGTGCGGCGCGGGGAGGGGATCTGCGAGTCCACCGTCAGCGCCTGCACCTCCGCGACCAGCGGGCGCTTGCCCTCCAGGGTCACGGTCAGACAGGTCCCCGGCACCGCCTCGGCGCGCCGGGTCAGGAACAGCCCGCTGGGGTCGGTGAGCCCGGTGATGCCCTCGTCGTGCAGCTCGAAGCAGCCGACCTCGTCCGTCGCGCCGTACCGGTTCTTCACACCGCGCACCAGGCGCAGCCGCGCGTGCCGGTCGCCCTCGAAGCTCAGCACCACGTCCACCAGGTGCTCCAGCAGGCGGGGGCCGGCGATGGCCCCGTCCTTGGTGACGTGTCCGACGAGGAGGGTGGCCATGCCCCGCTCCTTCGAGGCGCGGATCAGCGCCCCCGCCACCTCCCGGACCTGGGCCATGCCTCCGGGCGCGCCGTCGATCTCGGGGGAGGCGATGGTCTGGACGGAGTCCAGGACCAGGAGCGAGGGCCGTACGGCGTCGAGGTGGCCGAGGACGGCGGACAGGTCGGTCTCGGCGGCGAGGTAGAGGTGGTCGTTCAGGGCGTTGATCCGGTCGGCGCGCAGCCGCACCTGGCTCGCCGACTCCTCGCCGGTGACGTAGAGGGTGCGGTGGTCGCCGGTGGCCGCCTTGGCCGCGACGTCGAGCAGCAGCGTGGACTTGCCGACGCCCGGCTCGCCCGCGAGGAGCACCACCGCACCGGGGACGAGGCCGCCGCCGAGGACGCGGTCCAGCTCGTCCACGCCGGTGCTGCGGGCCGTGGCGGTCTTGCCGTCGACCTGCGCGATCGGCAGGGCGGCGGCCGTGACGCGGCCGGCCGCCGTGGTCCGCACGGCGGGCGCGCCCATCTCCTCCACCGTCCCCCAGGCCTGGCACTCCGGGCAGCGGCCGAGCCACTTGACGGTCGTCCAGCCGCATTCGGAGCAGCGGAAGGACGGACGGTCCTTGGCGGATGAGCGAGAGGTACGGGCAGCCATGCCGCCCACGGTATCGGGCGCCACCGACAACGGGGTGCGGGCCGGTCGCCCGCGGACGCCCCCGGGGGCCCGCGGGCATCCCGGGCATCCCCCGGCGTCAGGGCAGCGGTCAGCGGGACGGCGATCTGTTCACCCGTAAGGGCTAAAACCGGGGAAGGCTTCCGGAGGGCCACGGGCCTGCCGCCTACCTTCGCCAGGTGGACAGCAGCGACCAGGGAGACCCCGCATCACGCACCGGCGCACACCGGGCGCACAGGCGCACGCCCCGCGCAGGGACGCCGGAGGACACGGCGGTGACGCCGGGTGCACCCGGGACGCCGGGTGTGTCCGCGACGCCGGGTGCCTCCGGGACACCCGGTGCGTCCGCGACGCCCGGGACGCCCGGGACGCCGGTGACCTCGGGTGCGTACGCGGCGCCGGGTGCGTCCGGGACACCGGGTGCGTCCGCGACGCCCGGGACCCTCGGGACGCCGGTGACCCCGGGTGTGTCCGGGACGCCGGGTGTGTCCGCGACGCCTGGGACACCCTGGACACCGGGGACGCGGGGTGCGTCCGCGACGCCCGGGACGCCGGGTGCGGCCGGGGAGCCCTGGACCGCCGCGGCCCCCGGGGGCGCAGGGGCGCGCGAGGAGACCGCGACCGTCCGCATGCCCTCCGCGACCGGCCCGACCCGGCCCCAGCCCCCCGCGGGCCGTACGGACCCGGGGGCGCTCTGGCCCCCGCCGCCGGGGGAGTCGGGGGAGCCGCGGGCGGACGCGGCCCGGGCCGACGCTCCCGACGAGACGCCGGCCTCCCCCTACGAGCCCTACCTCGACGGCCTGTTCACCTACTGCCTGTCGGTCCTGTGCGACCACGACGCCGCCACCGACGTGCTCGGCGACGTCCTCGCCGTCGCCGACCGGCACCCCGGCCGATGTCCCGACGAGGGCGACCGGCGGGCCTGGCTGTACGCCCTCGCCCGCTGGGCCTGCCTGCGCCGGCTGGCCGAGCAGCGGCGCGCCCGCCAGGGGGCGCATTCCGCCCGGCGCACGCCGGAGCACACGGAAGCCGACCATGCGCCCCAGACGCGCCGCCCGCACGTCTCCCGCGAGGTCCTCGACGTGGACGCCTACCGCCGCACCGAGCTCGCCCGCCTCGCCTGGCCCGAGGCCGCCGGCACCACCCCCGAACAGCGCGAGGCCCTCGAACTCGCCGTCCGCCACCGCCTCGGCGTCACCGAACTCGCCGCCGTCCTCGGCACCGCCCCGGCCGCCGCCCGCGAGCTGCTGTCCGCCGCCGCCTGCGAGGTCGAACGCACCCGCGCCGCCCTCGCCGTCGTCGAGACCGGGAACTGCCCCGCCGTCTCCCGCCTCACCGGCGAGGACGGCGACCGCGACGTCCTGCTGTCCAGCACCCTGCGCGCCGAGCTCGTCCGGCACGTCGACGACTGCCCGCGCTGCCGCCGCGCCGCCGAACGCGTCGGCGCCGCCGCCCCCTGGCCCGGCTCCGGCGGCCTGCACGCCGCGCTCCCCCTCGTCGCCGCCCCGCGCGGGGCCGTCCGCGCGGCCATGCTGCGTTCCGGCCGGCGCCGCGGCGGGCGCCCCGGCCCGCGCTTCGACCGCACCGGCTTTCCCATGGACCCCAAGGACCGCGCCGCCCGCCGCGACCGGTTCCGGGCCCGGGCCGTGACGACCACCGTCGTCGCCACCGTCGTCGCCGCCCCCGTCATCGCCCTGTGGGCCGCCTACCGGGGCGCCCCCACCATCGGCGAACCCGTCGGCGACGGCACCCGTATCTCCGCCGGCGACTCGAAGATCCTGCCCCCGCTCGCCGAGGGCCGCCCGCTCACCGCCTACGAGAACACCGGCAACACCGCCCGCACCACCGGCGAACCCGGCTTCGCCACCGGCAGCGCCGCTCCCGACGTCTCCGTCGAGGTCATCAGCAGCGGCGCCCCCGCCGCCCCCGACGCCACCGGCCCCGGCGCCCCCGGCCGGCTCACCGTCTCCGCGGCCACCCGCGGCGGCACCACCCTGCTCACCCTCTACGCCTCCGGCGGCAGCCCCGTCGCCTGGCGGCTCTGGTCGGACGCGCCCTGGCTGCGCGCGAGCCAGACGGCGGGCATCCTCGCCCCCGGAGAATCGGTCACCCTGCGGATCACCGTCGACACCGAGGCCCAGCCCGTCGGAGCCTGGAGCGCCCGCGTCGGCGTCGACCCGGGCGGGGCCGTCGTCTCCGTCTCGGGCCGCGGCCGCCCCGCCCCCGAACCGACCCCGCCGGCCCCGGACCCCACCCCGACGCCGACCCCCACGCCCACACCGACCCCCACGCCGACCCCGCCGACGGACCCGACCCCGACCCCCACGCCCACCCCGACGCCGACCCAGCCCACGGACCCGGGACCGTCGGCGGGCCCAGGAGGAACGGTTTCCCCCGACCCGGCATCCCCCGCGCCCTAGGGCCTGTCCGGCGGATCAGGGTCGGGCAGGCCCTAGGGCGGCGAGGGGGTGCGGGCCGGGACGAGCGGAGCTACGCCGGATCGGCGGGGTGCGGGGCCATCGGCAGCAGCGACGCCAGCCGCGCCTCGCACAGCTTCACCAGCTCCGCGTACGCCTCCGCGCCCATCAGCTCCGTCAGCTCCGCCCGGTACGACACGTACACCGGCTCGCCGGCCCCGTGCGCGGACGTCGCCGACGTGCACCACCAGTGCAGGTCGTGGCCGCCCGGCCCCCAGCCGCGCCGGTCGTACTCCCCGATCGACACCTGGAGCACCCGCGTGTCGTCCGGCCGGTCGATCCAGTCGTACGTACGCCGGATCGGCAGCTGCCAGCACACGTCCGGCTTGGTCTCCAGCGGCTCCTGCCCGTTCCGCAGCGCCAGGATGTGCAGCGAGCAGCCCGCCCCGGCCGGGAAACCGGGCCGGTTGAGGAAGATGCACGCCCCGTCCCAGCGGCGGGTCTGCTTCTCCCCGTCGTCGTCGAGCTGCGTCCAGCCGCTCTCGCTGCCGACGTCGTGGAACTGCCACAGCTCCGGCGTCAGCCGCGCCACCTGCTCGGCGACCCGCTTCTCGTCGTCCTCGTCGGAGAAGTGTGCGCCCAGCGTGCAGCAGCCGTCCGAGGCCCGGCCGGCCTGGATGCCCTGGCAGCCGCTGCCGAAAATGCACGTCCAGCGGGAGGTCAGCCACGTCAGGTCGCAGCGGAAGACCTGCTCCTCGTCGGCGGGATCGGGGAACTCCACCCAGGCCCGGGGGAAGTCGAGCCCCTTCTCGTCCGCCACTCTGTCCTTGTTCTTCTTCGACTGGTTCTTGCTGGCCTTCTTCGTATTTGGCACAAACACCAGCCTAAGCGCCCCTTACTCCACCGCCCCGCGTCCGGCCCAGTAGCGTTTCCCGTATGAGACTCGGTGTCCTGGATGTGGGTTCGAACACGGTCCACCTGCTGGTGGTGGACGCGCACCCCGGCGCGCGCCCCCTGCCCGCGCACTCCCACAAGGAGCAGCTGCGCCTCGCGGAGCTGCTCGACGAGCACGGGGCGATCACCCCGGAGGGCGTCGAGCGCCTGGTCTCCGTCATCGCCGAGGCCGTGCAGGCGGCCGAGGACAAGGGCTGCGAGGACGTGCTTCCGTTCGCGACCAGCGCGGTGCGCGAGGCCCCCAACGCCGACGAGGTCCTGGCCCGCGTCAAGGCCGAGACCGGGGTCGAGCTGCCGGTGCTGAGCGGTGAGGACGAGGCCCGGCTGACCTTCCTCGCCGTCCGGCGGTGGTTCGGCTGGTCGGCCGGGAAGCTGCTGGTCCTCGACATCGGCGGGGGCTCGCTGGAGATCGCGTTCGGCATCGACGAGGACCCCGACGCCGCCGTCTCCCTGCCCCTGGGGGCCGGCCGCCTCACCTCCGCCTGGCTCCCCGGCGACCCGCCGGACCCGGCGGACGTGAAGGCGCTGCGGCGGCACGTGCGGGCGCAGATCGCCCGCACGGTCGGGGAGTTCAACCGCGTCGGGGTGCCGGACCACGTGGTGGCCACCTCGAAGACCTTCAAGCAGCTGGCCCGCATCGCCGGCGCGGCCCGCGAGGCCGACGGCCTGTACGTCCAGCGCGACCTGACGCGCAAGTCCCTGGAGGAGTGGGTCCCGCGTCTGGCGGCGATGACGACGGCGGAACGTTCCACCCTCCCGGGCGTCTCGGAGGGCCGCGCCGCCCAGCTCCTGGCGGGCGCCCTGGTCGCGGAGGCGGCGATGGACCTCTTCGGCGTGGACACCCTGGAAATCTGCCCCTGGGCCCTCCGCGAGGGCGTCATCCTCCGCCGCCTGGACCACCTGCCGTAGGGGCGCGGGGCGCCGGCTGTTCTACGCGGCCTCGCGGTGGGGGTGCGTCGGTACGAGCCCTCGCGGTGCGGGCCCGCCATCTCCCCCTTGAGGGGCCGGGGGCGGGCCGGTGGCTGCCCACCCGCCTCCCGGGGTGCGGGGCGGTGGTGGGGTGCCGGATCCCGCCGGGCGGTGGCGGACGGCTGAGGGGGGCGGGGGAGGGCGGGGCCTTTGCCGCCCGGTCTCAGGGATGTGCTGGGGGCTTCCCGTCAGTCCCACTGTCCTTCCGGTCCGGGCCGACCTGTCAAGGGCGCTCCCTTCGGTCGCGTCGCTTCGCGATGTCGCTGCGCTCCACCCTTGACAGGCCGTCCCGGCCCGAAAAGACCAAGGACTGTCGGGAAGCCCCCAGAGGAACGGTCCGGTCCAGAGATGGACATACGGCCGGATCAGCGATCTTCGGGGTCGTCGGGGGTCGGCAGACATTCCATCCGGGCCGACATGCGTGCCATGCGGGGCCGCCCTCCGCACCAGATCGCTACGCGCTCCTCCCGTCTCAGCGTCTGCGCCCCGTCTGGCCTTGCTGCTGTCGCCAAAGGACGACGGATTCGTCATCCGGGGCCGGTGGGCGCCCCAGATCGCTACGCGCTCCTCCCGTCTCAGCGCCTACCAGCCGCCTGGGGCCGCTGCTGTAGCCAGATGCCGACAGAAAGACCATCAGCCACCCTCAGACGCGACAAATCGCTACGCGCTCCCCTTTCCTCGGCGTCCGGCGGCCGTCTTGGGCCGGGATGCTCTGCGGATTGGTCTTTGGTGCCGTCACCAGCCCCAGACGGCGGTTCGACGCCGAGATTCGAGGAGTGCGTAGCGATCTGCCGCGCCCACCGGCCCCGGATGCCGCCTGTTCGTCATTCGGTGCAGGTAGCAGCCCAAAACCGGCGGCAGACGCCGAAATCTGGGCAGCGCGTAGCGATCTGATGCGCCTGGCGGCTTCGGATGACGATTCCGTCGGCCTTTGGTGCAGGGATCAGCCCCAGACGGCTGGTAGGCGCTGAGCCGAGAGGAGCGCGTAGCGATTTGTCGCGCCCACCGGCCCCCGATGACGACTGCGTCGTCCTTTGGCGACAGCAGCGGCCCCAGACGGGGCGCGGACGCTGAGACCAGAGAAGCGCGTAGCGATCTGGCGCGAAGGGCGGTCCCGAAAGGCATCCGTGTCGGCCTGGATGGGATGTCTGCCGACCCCCGACCATCCCGCCTGGTCGCTGAGTCCGCCGCATGTCCATCAATCCACCGTCCCGTTCCTTTGGGGGTTTCCCGGCAGTCTTCGTTTTTCCGGGGCGGGACGGGCTGTCAAGGGTGGCCGAAGGCCATCGCGAAGCGACGCGACGAAGGAGCGCCCTTGACAGGCCGGCCCGAACCGGAAGGACGATGAGACTGGCGGGAAAGCCCCAACCCCTCCCTGAGACCGCCCCGCCGGAAGCCGGTCATCCCCCGACCCCGCCCGGCCTCCCGGCCCCCGGGTCAGGCCGGTACGACGTTGGCCGCCGCCGTGGTGAACTCGCGGCCCGAGGCTCCCCGGATGTAGGCCAGTTCCACCCAGTGCTCTACGTACTCGTACCGCTCAGCGCTCGTCGGACGCTGCCCCCTCGTCCAGGGAGGCCACGAAACGCTCCCAGCCGCGCCGTGCGCGTTCGAGGAGGTCACGGCTCGGCTGGGGGCCGTCCGAGGTGTCGATGCCGAGTACGCCCCGGGAAGGGCCTTCGGTGGTGCGGCTGGTCATGGGTCGGTCGCTCCCCTGCTTTCGTCCAGCGGACGGCACGGCCAACTGCCGTCCCGTCACTGCGTGATGTGAAGAGGTAACCGCGCGCACCCCCTCCGCGAGTACCGTGGGGGAGTCGGAGAAGCATGCAAGTCATGCACGTGTGGGGAGTTGTCATGGCTCGACGCTCACGTACGCCCAACACCGGTCTGAACGGCCTGCTGGAGCAGGCCGGATGGTCGAGAAGCCAGTTCGCCTCGATCGTGAACCGCGTCGGTGCGGAGGCCGGGCTGGCCCTCACGTACGGGCAGCCGGCCGTCTCCCAGTGGGTGGCGGGACACCAGCCCCGCCCGCAGGTCAGGGCTCTGATCATCGAGGCGTTCGAGCGCAAGCTCGCCCGGCCGGTCAGCTACGCCGAGGCCGGTCTCACGCCGCCGGGCGCGGCGGACGACGGGGACACCGTCCGGGAACTGGTCGACCTCGGGCGGGCGGACATGGACCCCTCGCGGCGGCGGGTGATCGCGGCGGGTGTCTTCTCCGCCGCCGTCGCCATCCCCCTCTTCCCGACCCTGGCGCGGGCCGACAGCCCCGAGCCGATCAGGCCCGGGAAGGCGACGACCCGGGTCGGGCAGGCGCAGGTGGACTCCGTGGCGGCGATGACGGACCGGATCGCCGACATCCTCGACGAACTGGGCGCCGGGCACGCCCGGCCGATGGCGGCGGCCTTCCTGGTGAACACGGCCGGGCCCTGGCTCAAGGCCGAGGCGGCGGCCCCCGTGAAGAGGAGCCTGCTCGCGGCCGCCTCCGACCTCGTCTACCTCACCGGGTGGATGGCCATGTACGAGCGCCAGCACCGGCTCGGGCAGGACTACTACGTGTCCGCGCTCAAGCTCGCCGGGGAAGCGGAGGACCACGTCACGTACTGCCGCACCCTGCGCGGGATGTCGCTCCAGGCCTCCAACCTCGGCTACGGCCGCCGGGCCCTGGAACTCGCGGACTCGGCGGCCGAGGCCGCCCCGGTCGCCGGGCCGCGCCTGGTGGCGTTCCTGCGCGGGCAGCAGGCGCACGGGGCGGCGATGGTGGGGGACAAGCGGCAGGCCTTCGCCCGGCTGCGGGAGGCGGAGGAGGCGCTGGCGCAGGCCGACGACCGGCGGGAGTCGGTGGGCGGGTACGACCGGACGGCATACCTCTTCCACGTCGCGCACGTCCTGAACGAGACCAAGGACGTGGCCGGGTCGGTCCGCACGCTGCGGGAGTCGATCCGGGTCCAGCCGGCGCAGGAGCGGCAGGGCCGCCTGCACGCGTACGGGCTGCTGGCGCAGCGGCAGTTGTCGATCGGGCACGTGGAGGCGGCGTGCGAGTCGTGGGGGAGGTTCCTGGACGAGTACGAGGTGCTCTCGTCGTCGCGCGGCGACGAGCACTTCGAGGTGATGAACCTCCGCCTGCGCCCGTACGGCACCATCCGCGCGGTCCGTGACCTGGGAGAACGCGCCCGGGCAGTGGGCGCGCTCAAGGGGTGACGTACGGGTGGGCTATGTGGTCCTCGCGTACTGCCAGGCCGCTTCGCGGGCCTGGCAGTAGCGCAGTACGGTGCCCGGGTCGGTGATGAGTTCGACGCGGGTGAGGTCGTCGTCGGCGTCGAAGTGCAGGCGGGTCACCACCCGCGCGTCGAAGATCCAGAAGTCCTCGTCGGGGAGCCGCAGCTTGTCCGCCTGCGCACGTGTCAGGGTGCGGACGTCCTCGCCGGCGGCGCGGTTGCGGCGGGCGTTGTCCAGCAGGTAGCGCTGTCCTTCCGTCGCCGGGTCGTCGAGGATCCGGACGCGTTCGAACCTCCTGCCCAGGGCCACCTGCTCGCGCCGCTCGGTGCACCACGGGTCGGTGAGGTCCCATGCCACGGGCAGGCCTGCGGCGAACTGCCGGTAGGTGTTGGTGGCCTCGTCGGAGGCGTAGCGGCGACGGCTCTCCAGGCGCCATGCCGAATGGGCGAGGCCGGAGAACATGCCGTCGAAGTCGGCGAGGGTGATGAATCGGGGCACAGGCGGCGGTCCTTCGGGGCGACGGCTTACCGGGCGGAGGGCAGTGAGGCGCTCAACTCGGCCGTCGGGATCGCGAAGTGCCAGGCCAGGTCGCGGGTCTGGCAGGCGGACAGGACGGCCTCGGGGGTTTCGATCAGCCGTACGCCGAGGGTGTGGCCCTCCGGGCCGAACTCGAACCGCATCACCGTGCGGGAGTCGAAGAGCCAGAAGTCGAAGTCCGGCAGGCCGTGTCGTACGGCGTCGGCGCGGGTGAGGTTGCGGATGTCCTCGCCCGCCTCGACGTTCCCCGCCCCCGTCGCCAGCAGGTAGCGCTGGCCGTCGGTGGCGGGGGTGTCGACGAGGCGGACGCGCTCGAAGCGCTTGCCGCCCTCGGTGGCCTTGCGGACGAGTGCGTGCCAGGGGACGTCGGGTTCGTAGCCGAACGCCGAGCCTTCCTGCCAGCGCTTCCACCGCTCGCCCGCGCGGTCCACGGCGTACGACCGCTGGGTCTCCAGCCGCCAGGCGGTGTGCTCGAACTCCTCGAAGTGGTGCACCACGGCATCGAAGGGGATCAGGGGGGCCATCGTCGTCGCTCCGTCCCGGCGGCTGGTCAGGGGGCTCCAGGATGGTGCGCGCGGTCGCGGGGAGGGGGCGGATCGTCGCAGAGTGCTCGATTCCGCCCTGTGTGGCCGGTTCCCGCGCCCCCGGGGCGGGGAACGTCGGCGTCGATGTGAAAAGTATGACGAGAGTGGGTTTGTGTGCCGGGGCGTGGGTGGTCGGCCCGTAATCTGGCTCCGTGGTCCGTAATCCGAGCAGCAGCGCCCCGAAAGTCGCCCTGTCCACCGCCTCCGTCTACCCGGAGTCCACGGCGACCGCCTTCGAGATCGCCGCCCGCCTCGGCTACGACGGCGTCGAGGTCATGGTCTGGACGGACCCGGTCAGCCAGGACATCGAGGCCCTGCGCCGGCTGTCGGACCACCACCAGGTGCCGATCCTCGCCGTGCACGCGCCCTGTCTGCTGATCACCCAGCGGGTGTGGTCCACCGACCCCTGGACCAAGCTGCAGCGCGCCCAGACCGCCGCCGAGAAGCTGGGGGCGTCCACCGTCGTCGTGCACCCGCCGTTCCGGTGGCAGCGGCAGTACGCGCGGGACTTCGTGAGCGGGATCTGGCGGATGGCCGACGAGACGGACGTACGGTTCGCCGTCGAGAACATGTACCCGTGGCGCTACCGGGACAGGGAGATGCTCGCCTACGCGCCCGAGTGGGACGTGACCAAGGACGACTACCGGCACTACACCGTCGACCTCTCGCACACCGCCACCGCCCGCACCGACGCCTCCGCCATGATCGACCGGATGGGCGACCGCCTCGCCCACATCCACCTCGCCGACGGCAACGGCTCCGCCAAGGACGAGCACCTCGTCCCCGGGCGCGGTACGCAGCCCTGCGCCGAGCTGCTGGCCGGCCTGGCCCGCAGCAGCTTCGACGGGCACGTCGTCATCGAGGTCAACACGCGGCGCGCCATGTCCTCCGCCGAGCGTGAGGCCGATCTCGCCGAGGCGCTGGCCTTCACCCGCCGGCACCTGGCGGCCGGGTCCCGATGAGCGGCGCCGAGCCCGTACGGCGGCGCCGCGGTCCCGGGCGGCCGCGGCAGGACGAGGCGGAGGAGGGGCCGGGCACGCAGGAGCGGATCCGGCTCGCCGCCCGCGAGGTGTTCGCGGAGCGCGGGTACGACAAGACCTCCGTCCGCGGCGTCGCGAAGGTGGCCGGGGTGGACCCGGCGCTGGTGCACCACTACTTCGGCAGCAAGGACGACCTCTTCGCCGCCGCCATCGAGGTCACCATGGAGCCCGCCCTGGTGGTCCCGGCCGTCGTCGGTGAGGGCCCGGACGGCATCGGGGAGCGGCTGGCCCGCTATTTCCTGGGGGTGTGGGAGAACCCGGCCACGCGCGCCCCGCTGCTCGCGGTGATCCGCTCCGCGCTCACCCACGAGGCGGCCGCGAAGGTGCTGCGGACCCTGATCCTGCGGCGGGTCCTGGAGCGGGTCGCCGCCGACCTCGACGTCCCGGAGCCGACCTTCCGCGCCGAGCTGGCGGCCTCGCACCTGATCGGCATCGCGTTCGTGCGGTACGTGGTGCAGATCGAGCCCCTGGCGTCCGCGGACCCGGAGGAGATCGTGGCGCTGGTGGCCCCGACCCTCCAGCGCTACCTCACCGAGGCCTGAGCGCGGCGGGCGTGACCGAGGAGCGACCCCGCCGTCCCGGCATCCGGACCGGGCGTCCGGATCGCGGGCGGTGGGCGTAGCCTCGTAACCGAGCCATATTCGCAGTCGCGGCCGGCCGTAGGGACGGCCGCGCTCATGGGGAGTGAACCGCATGCCCGAGCTGAGGTCCCGCACCGTCACCCACGGCCGCAACATGGCAGGCGCTCGTGCGCTGATGCGCGCGTCGGGCGTAGCGAGCGAGGACATCGGCAAGCCGATCATCGCGGTCGCCAACTCCTTCACCGAGTTCGTCCCCGGCCACACCCACCTGGCCCCGGTCGGCCGCATCGTCTCCGACGCGATCCGCGCAGCCGGCGCCATCCCGCGCGAGTTCAACACGATCGCCGTCGACGACGGCATCGCCATGGGCCACGCGGGCATGCTGTACTCCCTGCCGTCCCGCGACCTGATCGCGGACAGCGTCGAGTACATGGTCGAGGCGCACTGCGCGGACGCGCTGATCTGCATCTCCAACTGCGACAAGATCACCCCGGGCATGCTGATGGCCGCGATGCGCCTCAACATCCCGGTCGTCTTCGTCTCCGGCGGCCCGATGGAGGCCGGCCAGGCCACGCTCGTCGACGGCACCGTCCGCAAGCTCGACCTGATCGACGCCATGGTCGACGCCTCCAACGAGAACGTCTCGGACGCGGACATCCTGCGCATCGAGGAGAACGCCTGCCCGACCTGCGGGTCCTGTTCCGGCATGTTCACCGCCAACTCGATGAACTGCCTCGCCGAGGCCATCGGCCTGGCCCTCCCCGGCAACGGCTCCGTCCTCGCCACGCACACCGCCCGCCGCGCCCTGTACGAGGACGCCGGCCGTACGGTCGTGGAGATCACCAAGCGCTACTACGAGGACGGCGACGAGTCCGTCCTGCCGCGCAACATCGCCTCCCGCGAGGCCTTCGAGAACGCCATGGCCCTGGACATCGCCATGGGCGGCTCGACCAACACGATCCTGCACCTGCTGGCCGCCGCGCAGGAGGCGGGCCTGGACTACGACCTCAAGGACATCGACGCCGTCTCGCGCCGCGTCCCCTGCCTGGCCAAGGTCGCCCCGAACGTCGCCCCCGGCGGCACGTACTACATGGAGGACGTGCACCGCGCCGGCGGCATCCCCGCCATCCTCGGCGAGCTGCACCGCGGCGGGCTCCTCAACAAGGACGTCACCACCGTCCACTCGCAGGGCCTGGAGGACTGGCTCGCGAAATGGGACGCCCGTTCCGGCACGGCGTCCGAGGAGGCCATGGAGCTGTGGCACGCGGCCCCCGGCTGCAAGCGCTCCGCCACCGCCTTCTCCCAGTCCGAGCGCTGGGAGACCCTCGACCTCGACGCCGAGGGCGGCTGCATCCGCTCCGTGCAGCACGCGTACTCCAAGGACGGCGGCCTCGCCGTCCTGCGCGGCAACATCGCCGCCGACGGCTGCGTGGTGAAGACGGCCGGCGTCGACGAGTCGATCTGGACCTTCGAGGGCCCCGCGGTCGTCTGCGAGTCGCAGGACGAGGCCGTGGAGAAGATCCTCACGAAGCAGATCCAGCCCGGTGACGTCGTCGTCATCCGCTACGAGGGCCCGCGCGGCGGCCCCGGCATGCAGGAGATGCTCTACCCGACCTCCTTCCTCAAGGGCCGCGGCCTCGGCAAGGTCTGCGCGCTGGTGACGGACGGCCGCTTCTCCGGCGGCACCTCGGGCCTGTCCATCGGCCACGCCTCCCCGGAGGCGGCCTCGGGCGGCGACATCGCGGTCGTCGAGGACGGCGACCGGATCCGCATCGACATCCCGAACCGGTCGATCGAGCTCCTGGTGGACGAGGCCACGCTGGCCGCCCGCCACGCGGCGCTCGGCGGCGTCTACGCCCCGAAGACCCGTGTCCGCACGGTCTCGGCGGCGCTGCGCGCATACGCGGCGATGGCCACCAGCGCCGACAAGGGCGCGGTCCGCGACGTCTCGAAGCTGGGCTAGTCACGAGGGAAACCCCGGCCCGGGACGGTGAACCCACCGCCCCGGGCCGGGGTTTCGCGTGTCCCCTTCTCGACGCGCCCCTCGCACCGCTCGGCGCGGGGGCGCCTCCCGGGCGTCGGAGCGCTGCGCCGGCCTCCGGCCGGCGGCCCCGCTCCTCACCACCCGGCGGGGCTGCGCGCGTCCAGGGCGAACACCGTCCCGTCGGGGGCGGAGGCGTAGACCCGGCCGTCGGCGACGACCGGGGCGGGGAGGGTGGCGCTGAAGGTGCCCTGGGCGGCGGCCATGCGGGGCTTGGTCTGGCCGAGCAGCCTTCCGGCGGCGGCGTCGACGGCCAGCAGGCGGCCGTCCGGTGCGCTCAGGTAGACCCGCCCGTCCGCGAACACCGGCCGGGAGGCCGAGGCCATGCCCGTCTCCAGCTGCCACCGCTCCTCGTCCGGGCCGACGGCGACGAGCCGGCCGCCCGTCCCGAACGCGTAGGCGGTGCCGTCGCTGCCGACGGCCGCCTCGGCGTCGAACAGCGGTGTGGCCAGAGCGGTCCTGCGCAGGGCGCGGGTCGTCAGGTCCACCCGTACGACGGCCCGGGTCCTGCCCGTCGCGTCGTCGTCCAGCAGGTACGCGCCGCCGCCCGCCGCTCCCGCCGGGCGCAGCAGGCCCGACGTGCGCAGCTGCCAGCGCTCGGCCCCGCTGTCCGGGGCGACGGAGACCAGCTGCGTCGACCGGCCCTCGGCGTCGCGCGAGGCCACGTACAGCGCGGGCCGACCGGTCTCGTCCGGACCGGTCCACCAGACGGAGCCCACGCCGCCGATCTTCTTCGTCCAGCGCCCGGCGCCGGTGGCCGCGTCGAGGACGGTCACCTCGCCGGTCGGCCCGGCCAGCAGCACCCGGTCGCCGACGACCACCGTCTGGGTGGCGTCGGGCAGGGCGCGCTTCCAGCGTTCCGTACCGGTACCGGGATCGAGCGCCTGGAGCAGCCGGCTGCCGGAAGGGATCGAGAGGAGCAGCCCGCCGCCGGACCGGGGGGCGCCGTCCGCGGCCGTCCGGTCGGCGGCGGCCGCCGACCGCAGGGACCACAGCGGGGAGCCCTTCGCGGGGTCCAGCCGGGCCACGGCCACGCCCTGCGCCGAGCAGTACAGCCCACCGCCCAGCCAGGAACAGGCGGCGGCCCGGTTGCCCGCACCCCGGTCGCCCACCTGGGCGGCCCAGGGGGCGAAGGGCGGCTCCTTCTCCGCCGCCTGCACGGCCTGCGGGCGGCCCGGGTCGTCGTCCGCGTCGAGGTACAGGGAGCCGCCCGCGGCCGTGGCGGCCAGGACCAGCCCGGCGACGGCCGCGAGCGCCGCGCGGCGCCGCCGACGGGCCTTGGGCGCGGGTGCCGTGCCCGGCGCCGGTCCCGCGGCCGGGGCGAGCCCGGCGCGCCGCTGGTGCGTGAGGACCTCGTCGGCCGCGGGCAGGCGGGGCTGCGGTATGAAGGCCTGGGTGTCCTCGGTCGCCGTAGGGCTGGTGGCCGCACGGACCTCCGCGATCAGCGCCTCGGCGGTCGGCCGCGCGTCCGGGTCCTTCGCCAGGCACCGCGCCACGATCGGTACGAGCCGGCCCGGCAGCCCGGTCAGGTCGGGCTCGCTGTGCACGACCTGGTACGCCACGAGGTAGTGGCTGTCGGAGTCGAACGGCCCCCGCCCCGTCGCGGCGTGCACCAGCACCGCACCCAGCGCGAACACGTCCGCCGCCGGCCCGACCTCGCGCGGCCGCTGGAACTGCTCGGGCGCCATGTACGGCGGCGTCCCGATCAGTTTGCCGGTCTCGGTCCGCAGGTCGCTGTCGGCCGGGCGCGAGATGCCGAAGTCGATGACGCGCACCCCGTCCGGCGCCATCAGCACGTTGCTCGGCTTCAGGTCCCGGTGCACCACCCCGGCCCGGTGGATGTCCCGCAGCGCCTCCGCCAGCCCGGCCGCGAGCCGCGTCAGCTCCGCGGGGTCGAGCACGCGCTCCCGTACCCGCTCGGACAGCGTGGGGGCGTCGATGAACAGGGTGGCCATCCAGGGCCGCTCGGCGTCGGGGTCGGCGTCCACGACGGGGGCGGTGAACGCACCGCTCACCCTCCGCGCGGCCGCGACCTCCTGCCGGAACCGCGCCCGGAACTCGGGGTCCACCGCGTGCTGGGCGTGCACGACCTTGACGGCGAGTTTCAGCCCGGAGCTGGAGGTGGCCAGGTGGACCACGCCCATGCCGCCGGAGCCGAGCACGGATTCGAGCCGGTACTGCCCGGCGTATTCCGGAAACCCGGCGTAGTCCGCGCGCCGCGACTGCACCGCTCACCACCCCCGACGGAGCCTAGTCGATGGCCCGTGGGAACATCCAAGGGCTTGCCAGCCTGCGCGCGTTGCGCGGAGCAGCACCCATGGGGGGAGATTCCTTATGTCCGTAGAGAACGATTCCAGCCAGATCGAGAGCCTCGCGGCCGCCGACGCGGGCTTCCAGAGCTACCAGGTGGCACCGGGCTACCAGGTGAACGTCCGGACCGGCCCGGGCACCAACTACTCGGTCTCCCGCGTCCTGCCGCTGGGCGCGAGCGTCACGATCCGCTGCCAGTGCCCCGGCACGACGGTCTCGGGCCCGTACGGCACGACCGACCTGTGGGACTGCATCGGCAACGGCCAGTTCGTCTCCGACGCCTACGTCCACACCGGCGCCGACGGCTACGTCGCCGGCCGCTGCGGCTGACGCCGTAGCCGGACGGTCACCCGTTCTGCCAGGTGAGACACCACCGGCGGGCAGCCCCGCCGGTGGGATAATCGCGGACGTGAGCGAAGAGCAGCGAGACCTGAGCACCCCGGCCGAGTCGGCCGAGCCGCCGGCCGGCCCGCAGCCCGAGCCGATCCGGTTCTTCGGCACCAGCTGGGTGGACCACACCGGCGGCTACGCCCTGCGCCGCGCCGCCCTCGCCGCCGGCTCGCTCGTCGCCGCCGCCGTCGGCGCCTACCTCCTGCGCCTCGCCTACGAGGGCCTGGAGATCGGCAACGTCGGCCCCTTCCTCAGCATCTCCGTGCTCGTGCTCTTCGCGATCGCCACCGCCATCGCCTTCGCCAAGACCTGGGAGTCCTTCGGCCGCCGCCCCGCCCCGTCCTCCGACGAGGCCGCCCTCAAGGGGCTGAAGGCGATCGGTTTCATCGGCTCCCTCCTCGCCTACTTCCTGCGCAGCCTCACCGAGGCCCCCGGCGAGAAGCTCCACCGCACCGAGTACGAGCGCGCCGCCGCCGAGTACGACCGCCGCCGCAGCACCCGTACGGGCAACCCGGCCGCCCGCCGCCGCCCCAAGCGCAAGAAGTAACCGCCCGCTTGATTGACGCCGGGCACCCCCAGGAGCATTATTCATCACATGATGAATAACCCGCCGGAGGGTCCGCCCCCCGCCGTCCACGCCCGCGCCCTCACCGTCCGCCGCGGCACCGGCCGCACCCCGCGCACCGTCCTCGACGCCCTCGCCTTCGACGTCCCCCGCGGCCGCATCACCGGCCTCCTCGGCCCCTCCGGCTGCGGCAAGTCCACCCTCATGCGGACCGTCGTCGGCACCCAGGCCCACGTCACCGGCACCCTCGACGTCCTCGGCCGCCCCGCCGGCCACCCCGAACTCCGCTCCCGCGTCGGCTACGTCACCCAGGCCCCCTCCGTCTACGACGACCTCACCGTCCGCCAGAACCTCGACTACTTCGCCGCCGTCCTCGACCCCGGACGCGCCGCCGCCGACCGCCGCCGCGCCGCCGTCGAACGGGCCATCGCCGACGTCGACCTCACCAGCCGCACCACCGCCCTCGCCGGCAACCTCTCCGGCGGCCAGCGCAGCCGCGTCTCCCTCGCCGTCGCCCTCCTCGGCCGCCCCGAACTCCTCGTCCTCGACGAACCCACCGTCGGCCTCGACCCCGTCCTGCGCCGCGACCTGTGGAACCTCTTCCACGAGCTCACCGCCACCCGCGGCGTCACGATCCTCGTCTCCTCCCACGTCATGGACGAGGCCGAGCGCTGCCACGACCTGCTCCTCATGCGCGAAGGCCGCATCCTCGCCCAGGACACCCCCGAAGCCCTCCGCACCCGCACCCACACCGCCACCGTCGAGGAAGGCTTCCTCCGCCTCGTCGACGAGGCGAACGACGAGGCGAACGAGCACACCGACACCCCCGGAACGGAGGCCCGGCGATGAACGGCGCCCGCACCCTCGCCACCGCCGCCCGCGTCCTGCGCCAGCTGCGCCACGACCCGCGGTCCATCGCCCTGATGCTGCTGGTCCCCGTCCTGATGCTGACCCTGCTCCGCTACGTCTTCGACGGCAGCCCGCGCACCTTCGACAGCATCGGCGCGTCCCTCCTCGGCATCTTCCCCCTCATCACGATGTTCCTCGTGACCTCCATCGCCACCCTCCGCGAACGCACCTCCGGCACCCTCGAACGCCTCCTCGCCATGCCGCTCGGCAAGGGCGACCTCATCGCCGGCTACGCCCTCGCCTTCGGCGCCGTCGCCGTCGTCCAGTCCCTCCTCGCCACCGGCCTCGCCCTCTGGGTCCTCGGCCTCGACATCACCGGCTCCGCCTGGCTGCTGCTCCTCGTCGCCCTACTCGACGCCCTCCTCGGCACCGCCCTCGGACTGTTCGTCTCCGCCTTCGCCGCATCCGAGTTCCAGGCCGTCCAGTTCATGCCGGCCGTGATCTTCCCGCAGCTGCTGCTGTGCGGGCTCTTCGCCCCCCGCCCCACCATGCAGCCCGCCCTCGAAGCCCTCTCCGACGTCCTGCCCATGTCCTACGCCGTCGACGGCATGACCCAGGTCCTCACCCACACCGACATGACCGCCGACTTCGTCCGCGACACCGTCGTCGTGGCCGCCTGCGCCCTGCTCGTCCTCGCCCTCGGCGCCGCCACCCTCCGCCGCCGCACGCCCTGACCACGGGGCGGACACCCCCGCCCCCGCACGCGGACGGGTGCGAGGATGAGGGCGTGAGTCCTGAAGGTTCGTTCGTTCGGCGAGGTGAATAGGGCATGACCCAGACAGTCGCGGTCCTCGGTACCGGCAAGATCGGCGAGGCCCTGCTCAGCGGGATGATCCGCGGCGGCCGGCCGGCCGCCAAGCTGCTCGTCACCGCCCGCCGCCCGGAGCGCGCCGCCGAGCTCCACACCCGCTACGGCGTCGAGGCCGTCACCAACGCCGAAGCCGCCAAGCGCGCCGACACCCTCATCCTCACCGTCAAGCCGCAGGACATGGGCAAGCTCCTTGAGGAACTCGCCCCGCACGTCCCCGCCGACCGCCTCGTCATCAGCGGCGCCGCCGGCATCCCCACCGCCTTCTTCGAGGAGCGGCTGGCCCCCGGCACCCCCGTCGTGCGCGTCATGACGAACACCCCCGCCCTCGTGGACGAGGCCATGTCCGTCATCTCGGCCGGCAGCCACGCCACCGCCGAACACCTCGCCCACGCCGAGGAGATCTTCGGCGGCGTCGGCAAGACCCTGCGCGTCCCCGAGTCCCAGCAGGACGCGGCCACCGCCCTCTCCGGCTCCGGCCCCGCCTACTTCTACTTCCTCGTCGAGGCCATGACCGACGCGGGCATCCTGCTCGGCCTGCCCCGCGCCCAGGCCCACGACCTCATCGTCCAGGCCGCCATCGGCGCCGCCGTCATGCTCCGCGACAGCGGCGAACACCCGGTCAAGCTCCGCGAGGCCGTCACCTCCCCGGCCGGTACGACGATCAACGCCATCGTCGAACTGGAGAAGCACGGCGTACGGGCGGCCCTCATCGCCGCCCTCGAAGCGGCCCGCGACCGCAGCCGCGAACTCGCCTCCGGCAACAGCTGAGAAAGGGGGGAGGGACTCCGAGGCGGGCCCCTCCCCCTCCCTTCACGGTGCCAACAGCCCGATGGCCTCGTACGCCCGGTCCACCACCGGCCGCGCGATGCCCCGCGCCCGCTCGGCGCCCTCCCGCAGCACCCGCTCCACCTCACCCGGATCGGCCGCCAGCCCGGCGTGCCGCTCCCGCAGCGGCCGCAGCAGCTCCACCACGGCCTCGGCGACGTCCCGCTTCAGCGGCCCGTACCGGTCGTACTCCCCGGCCAGCTTCTCCGGCTCACCGCCGGTACAGGCGGCGAGGACGTCCAGCAGGTTCGCCACCCCCGGCCGCGCGGCCCGGTCGTAGACCACGCCGTCCTCGCCGCTGTCCGTCACGGCCCGCATCACCTTCCTGGTGATCACGGCCGGCTCGTCCAGCAGATAGACGATCCCGGCCGTGTTCGCGCTGGACTTCCCCATCTTCGACGTCGGGTCCTGCAGGTCCATGACCCGCGCCCCCACCGTCGGGAGCGTCGCCCTGGGCACGGTGAAGGTGTGCCCGTACCGCTGGTTGAACCGCACCGCCAGGTCCCGGGTCAGCTCGACGTGCTGCCGCTGGTCCTCGCCCACCGGCACCTCGTCCGCCGCGTAGGCCAGGATGTCGGCCGCCATCAGCACGGGATACGTCAGCAGGGACAGCCGTACGCCCTGACCGGCCGCCTCCGCCTTCGCGGTCTTCTCCCGGTACTGGATCATCCGCCGCAGCTCCCCGTCGGTGGCGGTGCACTCCAGCAGGTAGGACAGCCGGGTGTGCTCGGAGACATGGCTCTGGAGGAAGAGGGTGCACCGCCGCGGGTCCAGCCCGGCGGCGAGGAACAGCGTGGCGTTCTGCCGGCTGAGCCGGCGCAACCGCGCCGGATCGTGCTCCACGGTCAGGGCGTGCAGGTCGACGACGCAGAACAGCGCGTCCGCCGGCGAGTGCTCGGCCGCGACCCACTGCCGCAGGGCCCCCAGGTAGTTGCCCAGCGTCAGGTGCCCGGACGGGGTGATCCCGCTGAAGATCCTCGTCATGTCCTGTCTCTCCCTCGTGTCCTGCGGTGTGGTGTCGGGACCGCCGCGCCGGGCGGGCCGCCACTCCCGGGAGGGGAGAAACAGAAACGGCCGCCGGAGCGGCGGCCGTGAGCGCATGCGTGCTCGTGTGGTGGTCGGCCGCCGTCAGGCGGGCCACCAGCGAAGGCTGAGCTTGGGTGCATGCGTGGTCATGGGAGGCAGGGTAGCCCGTGGGGCATGTGGACGACGTGAGTTTCGACGGACCGACACGAGGGGCTCCGGCCCGGGGTTGACACGCCTGTTCCAGGTCCGTAAGGTTCTTCGAGTTGTCCGACGTGAGCGCCGACTCCGGTCGGTCCCCGGACAGCCATCCCGCACTACACATTCGAACGAACGACGCACTCTGTCGTCTCGTTTTCATGCGTATTTGCGAATGAGGAATCCGCGTTCCAGGACGCAGCCGCCGATTGGCTTCGGGGGTAGGGAATCCGCTACTGTCTCACTCGCCGGAAGGGCCCAACAGCCCCAAAGGTGAATCCCGCTGACTGGGAGTCAGGCCCGAAAGGATCTGATAGAGTCGGAACCGCCGGAAAGGGAAAGCGCGAAAGCGAAGGAACTGGAAAGCGAGCGAGAAAGACTCTGATAGAGTCTGAATCGCAAGAACGAAAGCCCGGAGGAAAGCCCGCGAGGGTGAGTACAAAGGAAGCGTCCGTTCCTTGAGAACTCAACAGCGTGCCAAAAATCAACGCCAGAAGTTGATACCCCGTCCACTTCGGTGGATGAGGTTCCTTTGAAAAAGACCTGTCGGGCCTTCGGGCACTGGCAGGCAACCAAACACAGCGAGGACGTTGTGGCCAGTCGGTCTTATTCCGACCGTGACTGGCCCGCTCTTTCGTGCGTGTGCACCGGATTACCGGTAAACATTCATGGAGAGTTTGATCCTGGCTCAGGACGAACGCTGGCGGCGTGCTTAACACATGCAAGTCGAACGATGAAGCCCTTCGGGGTGGA